>CADAJS010000019.1 GCA_902788315.1 uncultured Bacteroidales bacterium | reverse complement strand
ACACGAGCCATCGAGATTTGCTGATGCCGCCAAGGCTTCCACATGAAAGGAATCGCAGAATGGGGCGACAACCACACAGGTTGCCGCCCCATTCTTTTTGTGCGAGAACGGCAGGAAGGGCTTGACAGAAAAGCAAGGCGACAGGCGGCGGAACAAAAACTTTCCTCTAAAGAAAATCGTTTTCTTTATCGGGCTGACACGTAAGTCGGGATTTTTGCGTATATTTGCGGAAGAAAGAACGACATACAAGAGAAAGAAGACATGAGAACTCAGATTCACAACACACGAAACACTGCATCGTGCTGGCTGCGACACATGGCCGCCATCTGCATCCTGACGGCAACGACGACAGCCTGCACCCGCCGACAGCCGGAGGCACTACAAGCGACCTTCGGGCAGGGAAAATGGAACACAGAGGTACACGCCGCGCTGGACAGCCTGATAAGCCAGAATGCCGGCAAGGGACACTACGCCGTATTCGACTTCGACAAGACCACCATCACCCACGACATTTCCAATGCGCTGATGACGTACCAGATAGAGCATCTGCGCTTTGCTTCGGCACCGGACAGTGCCTTCCTCTGCGGCATCCATGATGCGAAGAAGCCGCTGGAGGGCATCGGCATCTCGGCAGCCGAGATGGGCACAATGCTGCAACGCGAATACGAGTCCATGAAGGCGCGCCTGGCTGCAGGGGAAAGCCTGGAACAGGTGTGGCAGAGCGACGAATACCTGGACTTCCGCGCACGCTTCGTCTCCTTCCTCGACGCGCTGGACCGCACGTTCCCGGAGAGCGTCTGGTATGCATGGATGCCGGGACTGCTCAGCGGATTCACCGAGCAGGAGGCCAAGGCGGTGGTAAGCGAGGCACTGGACGACCAGCTGGGCGAGGAGAAACTGCGAGTGGAAGAATGGGTCTCGCCCGACGGACGCTGGGGAGGTAAGGTGGAGAAGGGCGTCTTCCTTCCGCAGGAGACGAAAGACCTGTACCGCGCGCTCAGCGAACACGGCATCGACGCCTATGTCTGCTCGGCCTCGCTGGAGCTTATCGTGGAAGCACTGGCCTGCGACACCCTGCGCGGACTGGGGCTTGACGCAGAGCGTGTCTATGGCTTGCGCTTCGTGCCCGCAGCACATGTCACGGCCACCTACGACCCCACCTATCCACAACCCATGCTGGCGGGCAAGGTGGACTGCATCAAGGCATGCATCGCTCCGCGCTACGGAGGCCGAGGTCCCGTCCTGGTGGGCGGCGACAGCAATGGCGACGTGCCCATGCTCACGGCATTCGACGACATGCAGCGCGGGCTGATCATCGACGTGGGGCGCAGCCCCGAGACGCCCATCGGCAAGCTGGCCACCGAGGCACGGCAGGCACAGAACAAGGGCCGCTACCTGCTGCAGCCTGCCTTTGCAAAGGCACAGGGAGGCACACAGGGAGGCGGCATCTGAGAGAGAGCACCATCCCCCACCCGCGACACGGAATGAAAAACTAACCGAACCATAAAACAAGACCGCACATGAAACGAACTATCTTTCTATGCCTGCTGGCAGCGCTCACGCTGACGGGCAGTGCACGCCGATCGCTCCGAGTGGGTGTGGCCGAGGTGGGCAACAGCGGCGCGGTACAGGCACCGCGTGTGTACATCAACGCCCTGACAATGGCCGGGCACACCGCGATAGTGATTCCCGACATCGACGATCCACAGCGGCTGCGGAAGATACTGGAGGACGTGGACGCCCTGGTATTGCCCGGCGGCGAAGACGTGGAGCCGGCACGCTACGGAGCACAGCCATCGCCACGTCTCGGGACGGTGAACCCGAGGCGCGACGACTTTGAGTTCCGCCTGCTCACGGAGGCCACACGGATGAAAAAGCCCATCTTGGGCATCTGCCGCGGCATGCAGATGATCAACGTCTTCCTGGGCGGCACGCTCTATCAGGACCTGCCCAGCGAATATCCAGACACGAGCCTCACCCACATGCAGAGGGTCTCAGCCGAGAAGACCACACACAATGACGTCCTGGTGTCCGGCTCGCGCCTGCACCGACTGTTGGGCAGGGACACCATCGCCGTAAACAGCACCCACCACCAGGCCGTGAAGCAGCTGGGACGGGGGCTGCGCATCAGCGCACGAGCCACAGACGGAGTGATCGAGGGCATCGAGTGTGACAGCCTGCCCATCGCCGCCGTGCAGTTCCACCCCGAACGGCTCGCGACAAGCGGCAACGAGACATTCCAGACCATCTTCCGCGAGCTGAAGAGACTGTGCAAACGATAAGACAAACAACCCGAAACCAGAGAAAGAGATGAAGAGACACACGATTCCCATGCTGCTCGTCGTCGTCACGACGACCCTGGCAGCCTGTATGCAAAAACCGCAGCAAGCGCCACCCGCCCCCGAGGAAAAGCCCGACCCGCTGGCCGCACTCCAGCTGGACACGCTGGACGAGGACTCGCTGGACCTCAAGTATGCCACCGAGATGCTGCGCCCCGGCACGGCGGCTCCCGAATTTGCCCTGCCCACACTCACGGGCGACACCCTGCGACTGAGCGACTTCGGCGGAAAGTGGCTGGTGCTGGACTTCTGGGCATCATGGTGCCCAGACTGTCGCCAGGACGTGCCGAACATCCAGCGTCTCTACGAGACATACCACGACCGAGGCATAGCCTTTGCCGCTATCTCGTTCGACACCGACCGCGAGGCATGGAAGAAAGCAGTGGAACAGTATGCCATCCCCTACCCCCAGGCCAGCGAGCTGCGCAAGTTCCACGATACGGAGATCGCCGCAGCCTACGGCGTGAAGTGGATTCCCTCGCTCTACCTCATCAGCCCGGACGGCCGGGTGGCACTGGGCACCGTGCTCTCCTCGCGGATGGAGAGGGCGCTGGAGAAGGTAGCCAAGCCAAAACCTTCCGAGAAGCCCTTTGACCCGAGGGATTATGAGATTGACGAGGATGGTGCCCTCCGTCCTCGCCTGCCGCGATAAGCTTCCGAAAACGCAGCACGCTGCTACGAATTTTCCCACGTGTGGGAAAACCCGTTGCAACGTGTTGCGTGACATTTTCCCACACGTGGGAAAACCAGTAGGAGCACATTAGGGGAAAAAACGACAAATCCGATACGGAAGAAATGACCCGGCGGCACGGTCAGGAGCGACCTACTCTGTGCCCCGACCGGGCAAAGATGATACGCTCGTTCATCAGGAAGTTGATGATCCCGGAGAAGCAGAGGGCCACCACATTGCAGAGCAACACATGCCAATGGAACAGGCGCTCGAAGAGGAGGAGCAGGAGCAGCTTCACCAAGAAGGCACCGATGCAGGAGAGATTGTAACCCGCGAGATGGCGCAGATAGCTGCGAGGCGAGGGGGAGGAGACGCGGTCGGGCCAGACGTAGAAGAAAGCGAGGGTGAAATTGGTGACCACGGCACATTCGAAGGAGATGCACGGAGAAACGACGTACTTCATCCCATAAGTGTCGGGCAGCAACACGTCGGCACACAGCCAGAGTACCAGCATATCCACAGCCGTCCCAGCCAGCGTGGAGGCCAGGAACTTGAGATAGCGCCGGACGAGAGGACAGAGAAGACGACTATTCATCGGAATGCTTGATCAGCGGGTCGCGCTCGGCAAACCACTTGGCATCCTTCACAAAATACACCAGATACATCACCATCATTGTCAGGCAAATGCCCGCGCCCAGGATGTCAAAGAGTCCGTAGGAGAAGCTCCACACCCACACCTGGGCATGACCCTGGAAGGTGAGGAAGAAGGGGACGTACATGTAGAGCAGACAAATGATGACGATGGCCAGCCGGAGCTCCGTAGGACCAAGCTTGCCATAGGTGAGGCGGAACTCGTTCTTCAGGTGGGCGTTGATGTTCACATACACCGTCAGGGTCAGATACAACACATAGGCCAGCAGGGCCAGGGAGAGATGGGCGATTGACGAAAGACCAAGGCCAATGAAGATGAAGAACTCGCAGATCATATCGACATTGTGGTCAAGGTAGTAGCCGTAGAGGGGACGCTGCTGATTGCGCACTCGCGCAATGGTCCCGTCCATGGAGTCGCCCAGCCAGTTTAGGAACAATCCGCCTATGGCCAGCCACAGCCACAGGATATGCCGGTGGGTAAGTACGAATCCGGCACCGCAGAGGAAGGCTCCGAAGACACCCAACCATGTCATTATATCGCTGCTCACCCAACGGGGGGCACGCCGTGCCATCCACACCAGTGCCTTTCGCTCTGCATCATTTAATATCGAGGTCTGTATTCTGACCGACTGTACTCGTTCCATAATTCATGCATATTTTTACATATCCGAAAGCTCACAGGGACTTTCAGCATGCAAAATTAAGCACCGATTCACAAACCCGCAAAGATTCTGTATTACAGTATTATTACATTTTCGTAACCTGCAGCCCGATGATCGGAGGGGGCGATGCTATATGGAGACGGAAAGCACAAAGGGGGTGGTGAAGCCAGAGCGGATGCGCCATTCGGCGGGATACAGGTTGTTGGCACGCGACCCAAGATTCTTGACAAAGCCCAACGGGAGCCCGCGGAAGGTGACAAGCACATGGCCACGGGGAGCGGAGACAGAGACGGCCTCGCGACGCAAATAGGCGAGAGCCTCGTCGTACGTAAGTACGGCCTCGGGGAAGGTGCCGCGCACGAGGGCGCTACTCATGGCCAAGGAATGGGCCGGCTGCCAGTCGCGTCCCTTGAGTTCGGCCAGGCAGACACCCTCGGCCAACACATGCAGATGGCGACGGAGCAAGGGACGCAGCAAAGCATAAGACGAAGGAAAGGCAATGGCGGTATCGGACTCGACCAGGAAATCGAACTCGCCCCGCACCCAGGAGCACAGCGCAGCAGGAAATGCAGGCTCGCGCCCAGGCTTCGGACGGCGTTCTCTCACCGCAGCGGCAGGCTTAAGCGGCTCGCCGTCAGACTTACGCAAAAGCGAGAGGAAGAAGCCCTCGCCACGCGTCGTGCCAGGCAGAAAGTGATAATGGCCGGTGACACCCCACGCCTCATTGCATGGAATATCCAGCACCTCGGCACCCAGTTCGCGGCAGATCCAGTCCACATTATCCTCGTCCTCGAAACGATTGAAGGTGCATGTACTATAGACCAGCAGGCCACCGGGCTTCAGGGCGGGCCACACATCGGCGAGGATGCTGCGCTGGCGCTCCTGGCACATCAGCACGTTCTGCATGCTCCACTCGCCCACTGCCTCGGCATCCTTGCGGAACATGCCTTCGCCGGAACAGGGTACGTCGGCCACGATGACGTCAAATACGTGGCGGAGAGGAGAAAAGTCGGCAGGAAAGTTCTGGGTAACGAGGGTAGAGGGATGGCCCCACTTGGTCATATTCTCGGCAAGGACCTGAGCGCGGCGGGCCACGGGTTCGTTGCTGACGAGCAACGCGCCGTCGGGCAACAGGGTACGGAGCAGCGTGCTCTTACCACCAGGAGCAGCACAGAGGTCGAGAACCACAGAAGCCGATGACATATAGCGAATTATCGCCTGAGCGAGGAACATCGACGAGGCTTCCTGTACATAATAGGCACCAGCATGGAGCTGAGGGTCGAAGGTAAAGGCGGGGCGCTCCGGAAGATAATAAGCATCGGGGCACCACGGCACGGGAGCAGAGAGGGAGGACACAGCGGAGGGTGAGGAAGCAGCGGAAAGCGCGGCACGCACCTCCACACCCTTCCACGGATTGAGCCGAACAGACACAGAAGGCTCTGTGGAGCACAGGGCATCACACAATGCCTTGGCCGGTGCCTCGCCCAGTTGCTGGCACATAAGCGAGAGGAAGTCGGAAGGTAAATTCACCGGCACAAACTATGAACTCTGAACTATGAACTCTGGACTCTGAACTCCCCCTACACGCTCACTTCGGCCTTGATATGCGGCCAAGGATCGTAACCCTCGAGCTGGAAGTCCTCGTAATGGAAGGAGAAAATATCTGGCACATCGGGATTGATGACCATGCGTGGCAACGGACGCGGCTCACGGGTGAGCTGCAGCCGAGCCTGCTCGAGATGGTTCAGATAGAGATGTGTATCGCCCGTAGTGTGGACAAACTCGCCGGGCTGGAGGCCACACACCTGGGCCATCATCATGCACAGCAGGGCGTAGGATGCGATATTGAAGGGGACACCCAGGAAGGTATCGGCCGAACGCTGATAGAGCTGCAGGGAGAGCCGCCCTTCGGCCACATAGAACTGGAAGAGACAGTGGCAAGGAGGGAGCGCCATCTGGTCCACCTCGGCAGGATTCCAGGCCGACACCATCATGCGACGCGAATCGGGATGATGCTGGATGAGATTGACGACCTGAGAAATCTGGTCGATGGTTCCGCCACGATAGTCGGGCCAGGAACGCCATTGGTGGCCATAGACCGGGCCAAGGTCGCCAGTCACGGGGTCGGCCCACTCGTTCCAGATACGTACACCATGCTCCTGAAGATAGCGCACATTGGTGTCGCCCTGCAGGAACCAGAGCAGTTCGTAGATGATGGACTTCAGATGGAGCTTCTTCGTCGTGAGCAGTGGGAAGCCCTGAGAAAGGTCAAAGCGCATCTGATGACCGAAGACACTGAGTGTGCCTGTACCGGTACGGTCGGTCTTCTGCACCCCCTCTGAGAGGATACGTTGCAGCAGGTCCTGATATTGCTTCATGATTGTTCGTGTTTACGGATGTAGTCGACAAAGCGGAAGGGGAAGGCATGACGTTCATCGGCCGGATGCTCTTCCGAGGCGGCTACAGTCCACTCGTCGGCAGAGAAGGGAGGGAAGAAGACGTCGGCCTGGGACGGAGTGTCGTCAATCTCAGTCAGACAAAGGCGGTCGGCCACAGGGAGAGCCTGGGCATATAGGCTGGCACCGCCGATGATGAAGACCTCATCGTCAGCAGCCGATGCACACAAGGCCTCGTCGAGCGAGGGGAAGACCTCGGCACCCTCGGGGGAAAAACCGCTGCGCGAGAGCACGATGTTCCGACGATTGGGCAAGGCGCCCTTGGGCAGCGACTCGAACGTGCGACGCCCCATGACGATGGTGTGACCAGTGGTCAAGGCCTTGAAACGACGGAGATCATCGGGGAGCCAATAGATTAGGCGGTTATCGTAACCGATGGCACCGTTGCGAGCCACTGCGGCAATGATGCTGATCATTCGTCGGCAGGATTATTGGGCACGGGGAATTGACGCTTGATTGCCTCGTGGAAGGAGATGATGGTCTCCGAGCGCTGGAGGCCCAGCGGTTGCAGCTTGTCATGGATGATGCTGAGCATGTGATGGTTGTTACGGGCATATATCTTGATGAACATGTCATACCCGCCCGTAGTATAATGGCATTCCACCACCTCAGGGATAGCACGCAGGGCTTCCACTACACGATCAAAGTCGGAGGGATCCTTCAGGTACAGACCCACGAAGGCGCATGTCTCATAGCCCAGCGTCTCGGGGTCAAAGATAAACTGGGAACCCTTGATCACCCCCTGTTGCGTCAGTTTCTGGATACGTTGGTGAATGGCAGCTCCCGAGACATTACATGCTCTGGCCACTTCAAGGAATGGCACACGCGCATTGTCTGCAATCATGGACAGAATCTTCTGGTCCAAAGAATCGATATGTGAGTTAGTCATAATATAGGATTTACGCACACAAAGATACGAAGAAGCGAGAGAAGAAGCAAGAAAAAGAAGAATTTTTTCGCGGATTAGGCCGAACGGGAACAGCCGACTGCAGCAAAGCGACAAGAGATAAACCCGAAAATCTTTTATCTCGGCATATATATCAATCCGTTTTCTGATTGAAAAACAGGCACTATATGCATCCGATACTTGAAACGAATATTTTTGAGCAGATGTCCTGCCAACTTTGAGGGCTTGGATGGGGTTCCATTGTAACCGAAAAGTGACGAGACAGAGAACAGAAAGAAGTCCCATTTAGCACATAGGTGTCTATGACCGATTCAGGCTGAAAGGAGACATAGGCCAAGAGTATAACAGAAAGGGGGCGGTTCACGTTGTGTGTGAACCACCCCCCTTCTCTATGTAACGCAGGGAAAATCTCCCTTAGTTGCGGTGTGTAGCAGAGTAGTTAATGCGCAGAGCCCATGACTTACGCAGCACTTCCTTGATGTCGGTAATGATACCCATCTGTGTGCGCTGATCAGCCTTGATGGACATCACCTGCTCAGCCTGATTGGTCATTCCCTGGCGCTCGGCAGCCACAAAATCCATCACCTCACGAGGTTCGGCATAGCGGTCGTTGAGCTGGATACGCGAGCCGCTACCGAACTGTGCACGGAGCTGATCCGTAGGAGGACCCACGTAGATGAACGATACCACAGACTTCTTTTCCAGTTTCTCCAATTCAGTACCCTGCGGTACAGTGAACTTCACTTTCAGTGTCACCTCACGCATCGTGGTAACAATCATGAAGAAGAACAGAATGGAGAAAATCAGGTCGGGCAGAGATGAGGTATTCATCTCAGGCACCTCGCGGCTTTTCTTTCTTTTAAATCCTGCCATAGTTAGTTTCCTCCATACTTTTTAGGTTCTGCCTCGGAGATGTTCTGGGGATAGTAGGCGCGTATAGCAGCCTTTTCATCATCCTTCAGATACTGGTACTCACGACCGAACTTCTGCTTGGCCAACTCGTTACGGAGCTCATTATAGGCGGCCACCAATTCGTTCTGGACCTGGAAGTAGGTATCGTAGGGCGTACCGCGGTCGGTCTGCACGGATACCACATGCTTGTCCGTCACGAAACACTGACCCAGAAGGTCGATATTCTTCACGTGTTTCTCGGGAAGCTTGCTCAGGTTCTGCTCGTTCTTCACAAATTCCTTCACTCGATTACGCAGCACCTTGGTCTTCAGTGCACTGATGTCCACCGTGCCACCGCCTTGGGCTTCGTCCTGTATCCAGAGTTCACCGGCAGCGTTCATGCGTACATACAGAATATTGCGGGCCTTGATATCCATAATCTGGTCCTCCTGATTCTCTTCAGGTGGTTTGGGCAGACGACGAGCCAGACCCATGTCCGTGTCCATCGAGGTCGTAATCAGGAAGAAGATCAGCAGCGTAAAAGAAATATCTGCCATAGAACTACCGTTCAAGCCTGGCACTTTCCTTTTCTTCTTTGCCATATCTTACACAGTTTAATACTTTGCGTCTTTTTTCGTCTCTCTCACTTACTTCTTGATGGCACTCTTCGTAAGAACGCCGGTCATGCTGATGCCCACAGCTGCAACAGCAGCCACAAACAGGATGCCGATGGCCACACAGAATGCATCAACGACAGTAACCCAGGGTGCTGTTGTCACCGTACCGTCGGCTGCAGTAAAGTCAGTCTCGCCCATACCGCAGAAATAGCCTATCACGAATGCCACAACGAGAAGGACTATTGTGCAGACAGCAATCTTGCCGCCAGGCACACCCGTCGATGCAGCTGAATCCACGCCTTTGCTGTTCTGGATTCCTGTGATAACACTCCAGATGGTGAGCAGTGCCGTGACCACAGCCAAGGCATACATCAACCACATGATGACATCCGTCAGTTTGGGCTCATTGTAGCTACCTGTGGGATTATCATAGCCGACCGTCAAGAACAAAGCGAAGCAGACTAAGATAATTCCGACACAGATGTACAGAGCCATCTTGGAAACTTTCTCAACTTTCATAATTCTCTCGCTTTTGTAATCGGTTATAACTTACTTCTTGCACTTGTCAGACTTCACGCACATAACCAGCAGGTCCTGTGCAGCCTCTTCCATGTTACTGGTCAGAGCCTCAACCTTCGACAGAATGTAGTTGTAGAACACCTGAAGAATCAGGGCAACGATAATACCGAAGATAGTGGTGATAAGGGCAACCTTCATACCGCCAGCCACAACGGTCGGGCTGATATCGCCTGCACGCTGGATGTCGTCGAAGGCCATCACCATACCGATCACCGTACCCAAGAATCCCAGAGACGGAGCCATGGCGATAAAGAGGGTAATCCAGGAGCAGTTCTCCTCAAGGTATGTACCCTGAACCTCAGCTTCCATATTAATCGTACGCTCGATGGTGCCGATGTCGTTGCGGTCGTTGCTATCGAGGCACTCCAGTGCCTTGCGGCTCACCTGTGCCACGGGACCACGCGTGCCCTTAGCCTTCTCGATTGCTTCTGCCACCTTGCCTTTAGCTACCAGGTCGGCCAGCTCAGCAGTGAACTTACGGGTGTTGATCTGAGCGAGGCTCAGGTACACAACGCGCTCGATACAGAATGCCAGACCCAGCACGAGGGCGATGGCAACGAGGGACATAAAGCCTGCGCCACCCTCGATATACTTTGTCTTCAGAGTCTTGAAGACACCTTCGTTCTCCTCTTCCACGATGGGAGCGGCAGCCTCGGCGGTCTCTTCTTCAGCCATAGAGTCTACGGCTGTGGTGTCGGCTTCCTCGACAGCTGTTACATCAACAGCCTCGGCTTCTTCCTGTGCCACTGCAGATGTTGTTGCCCAGAAAGAGCAAGCGGCAACCATCGCAACAATTGCAAATAACTTTTTCATTGTTTGTAGTTTTTTAGATTGGTTAATTGTTTTTTATTATTTAATTATCATTTTCTAAAGTAACATCAATTTGTGGGAGCCGTTCTCCACACATATTCTCCTGCGGAGAGACGGGGATCCGAACCCCGAGGCTTTCGCCTCATCGTGCTTTGAATCCTTCTTTTCTCCTTGCGGAGAGACGGGGATTCGAACCCTCGAGGCTTTCGTCTCATCGTGCTTTGAATCCTTCTTTTCTCCTGCGGAGAGACGGGGATTCGAACCCCGGAACCGCTTTTGACGGTTACACGCTTTCCAGGCGTGCCTCTTCAGCCACTCGAGCATCTCTCCAGTCATTTTTTCCTCCCAAAAGAGGTATTCTGACACTTTTCGGTTACAAAAATACCCTTTTTTTTGTAGAACGCCATAATTTCGGCGAAAAAAGTTTCGTGTTTCGGCATGATTTTTCTAATTCATGGCGTGAATCACTCTTTAAGTCGATTAAAAATGCGCAGAACGGTGTCGTCTGTGCAGGAATCGACCGCCTCGGGCGATACCTTATATATATGTGCGAGTGTATCGCGCGTGAGAGCGACGTAAGCACTCTCGTTCCGACGCCCCCGATGGGGGGTAGGGGCAAGATAGGGAGCGTCTGTCTCCAAGACAATCCGATTCAGCGGAACATGGGTGAGGACATCGGGTAACGGAGACTTCTTGAAGGTGACGAGTCCGCCGATGCCGAGGGCAAAACCGGGAAAAGAAAGCAGTTCCTGAGCTTCATCGAGCGTTCCGCCAAAGCAGTGAAAGACACCCTTGAGTGATTCGTGGCGATAGTCTTTCAGAATGTTCACCATCTCGCGATGAGCAGCGCGACAATGAATCATGAGTGGCAGACGGTAGCGCACAGCCCACTCCACCTGACGACGGAAGGCGCACAACTGTTCGTCACGGAAGGTGGTGTCCCAGTAAAAATCCAGCCCCACCTCACCTATGGCCACATAGAGGTTACCAGGCTGAAGAAGGAGACGTTCCATTTCGTCGAGCACTGCAGAATATCCCGCTGTGACATCTTCGGGATGGAGTCCCATCATGGGATAGAGAAAGCCAGGGTGAGCATGACTGAGATTAAGCATCGGCTGAATGCTGTCGCGATTGATATTCGGCAGCAGGATGCGTGTCACGCCAGCATTTCGGGCACGAGCGATGACTTCGTCGATGTCTTCGGAGAATTCAGGTCCGTAGATATGGCTGTGTGTGTCGGTCATTGTCGGATGGATGGGGGGATAAAGGAAAATGTCGTGGGGGAGGTTCATGCCTCGCGGTTCATCATGCTACGGGCGTATTGGAGGAGTATCTGCTTCCGTTCTTCTGCCACGTCCACCCGAGCCAGAGACTGTTCGGCCAAGGCATAGCATTCATCCATCTTATGGCGAGCCACTGCAGCCACGCCAATCTCGTCATACAATCCGGTGACCGCACTCACTTTCTCTGCCGGGTCATAGTCGGTGGCATCGAGCCAGTGCTGTAGCAGGGCATGCTGTGCCGGCGTGGCCATGCGCAGGGCATTGATGAGCATGAACGTCTTCTTGTTGCAGAGTATGTCGCCACCCGGACGCTTGCCGAACGTAGCAAAATCGCCATAGACATCCAGATAGTCATCTTGCAGTTGGAAAGCAAGGCCAAGTTTCTCTCCGAAGGCATAGAGTGCTTCCTGATCAGACAGCGGAGCATCAGCCTGCATGGCACCCAACTTGAGTGCACCAGCCAGAAGCACCGAGGTTTTCATCCGGATCATCTCCATATATTCATCCTCGGCGACGTCGTTACGTGTTTCGAACTCCATATCGTATTGCTGTCCCTCATATACTTGCACGGCTATGTCGAGGAAGTAGTCCATGAGATTGAACATGCCGGTCTGAGCCACATGGCGTGCGGCCAACATCAGCATGGTGTCGCCGCTCATGATGGCCGCATTGTCGTTCCACACACGATGTACACAGGGTTTTCCACGCCGATACTCGGCACGGTCCATAAGGTCGTCATGCAGGAGGGTGAAATTGTGATACGTCTCCACGCCGAGGGCTGTATTCAGGGCTGGAGTCACGTCGTCACGATATAGGTTGTAGGCCATGAGCAGGAGTACCGGGCGCAACCGTTTGCCCCCCATAGAGAGAGCGTATCGAATGGGTTCGTAGAGTGTCTCGGGTTGGCGGTGGAAGGTATTTGTGTGAAGTGCAGCATTTACCTTTTGAAGCAGTTCGTCGCTGGAATACATAGTGAGCCAATGTGTGCTATATATATTAATGTAGATGAGAGGTGGCATTCACCTCGAATTCGCATGCATTGCACCAGACAGCGCGAGGCTGCCCACCCTATGCGGGGAGCAGCCTCGGGATGTCTGGTTGGGATATCGTCTTTCTATTTAGTTCAGACGGAAGAGCACCGGCAGGTTGAAGCGCGAACGTACGGTCTTGTTACCCTGACGTGCGGGCTTCCACTTGGGCATCATCTTCACCACGCGCTCAGCCTCCTTCGTCAGGTTGGCGTCCGGCGAACGCAGTGTGTTCACATCGACGATGGAACCATCCTTGTTCACCACGAAGGACACGATGACACGTCCCTGCACTCCCTGCTCCTGGCAGATGGAAGGGTACTTGATGTGCTCGGCCAGCCACTTGAGGCAAGCCTCGTCACCACCGGGGAACTGAGCATTCTCCTCCACGATATCGTAAATGCGGTCGTCATCGTCAGCCTCGACCACAGGTCCTACAGGGCCGGTGACCACAGCACTCGGAGCTCCCGTACCCACCACAGTCGTGATGGCCTGGTTCACCTCTTCGGTGGTCTCCACTTCTTCCTCGGGCAGTTCGGTATCGTCCTCCACCTCGTTGATGAATTCCATTACGGTGGGAGCAGCTGCTGGTGGCGGGGCCACCACTTCCTGCTGTTGCGTGATGGGAATCATGTCTTCCTCCATACGGAAGTCATAGATCTTGTCCGTCTCGACCACCTTTACCTCACGCTGCGTGTACTCGAAAGCAGCAAACATGGCGGCCAATGCCAGCACGTAGCCAATCAGCATATTCGTCGACTTCTGGCTGCGCAAATCCTCGGTTACGATGTTTTCAGTTTTCATATCTAAAATTTGCTTGTTTTTCCTCAAAAGGGTTACTACTTGGGGCAAAATTAGCACATTTTTTTTATATGGAGCATGACTGGAGTGCTTTTTTTTCGTCTTCCCACATTTTTTGTTACTCGAAAGCACACATTTTGCCATAAAAAGCACTACCTTTGAGGCTGAAATCCGAAAAAGAGGGAAATATTGAGCCAGAAAACGCATCATATTACATCCGAAGGAGCAGCACGTCCCATCGCTCTACGTAGCACGCCTCATCGCTCTACGCAGCACGCTCCATCCGCAATAGGATCTGTAGCCATGCAGGTCCTGCTTCTCATCGTATTGTCCACGGGAGCATGCAGCACCGTCTTCGGCCAGGAGTCGACGAGTGTCTTCAATTTCCTCAATCTGCCCGTGTCGTCGCACAGCACTGCGCTGGGCGGACGCAACATCTCGCTCATCGAGGACGACATCTCACTCATCTCTCAGAATCCAGCCCTGCTCTCCGGCGTCAGCGACCGCACGCTGGGCCTCAACTTCATGACCTACATGAAGGGAAGCCGAGCAGGTAGTGCATCCTATGCCCAGGTGGCTGGCGAGCGCGGCACATGGGGAGCACATGCCCAATTCGTCGGCTACGGCTCCATGAAGGAGACGCTGGCCACGGGCGAAGTCATCGGCGACATGCGCGCCCTGGACATGTGCCTCAGTGGCATGTACAGCTATGCGCTGAGCGATCGATGGGTGGGCGGAGCTACAGGCAAGTTCATCTATTCCCACTATGGCGAGTTCACCTCGTGTGCCCTGGCCGTGGACTTGGGGCTGAACTATTTCCTTGAGGAGCATGACTTCTCGCTCTCGGCCGTGGCACGCAACCTGGGCGGACAGGTGAAAGCCTTCGCTGACCACCACGAACGCCTGCCCTTCGACCTCGAGGTGGGCTTCACCAAGGGGCTTTCCCATGCGCCCATTGCAGTTTCTCTCACAATGGCTGACCTCACCCGCTGGAAGAAAAGCGACTTCTACAGCGGCAGCTCGATGAGTGCCGGACGCATCCTGATGAACCATCTCTGCCTGGGGGTGGACCTGCGTCCCTCACAGCTCTTCTACATTGCTGCCGGATATAACTTCCGCCGGGCTAATGAGATGAAGGCTGCCGGTTCATCGCATGCCGCCGGCCTCAGCTTCGGTGCCGGACTGCAACTCAAGCGCATCAAGGCCGGCCTGGCCTATGCCAAATACCACATGGGAGCGCCCACGCTCTCCTTCTCCCTCGCGTACGCGATAAAATAATGTAGCAAGACACACACTGACATGAAACGAATCACAATTGCCATCGACGGACACTCCTCGTGCGGAAAGAGCACCATGGCCAAGGACCTGGCACGAGAGATAGGCTATGTCTATATCGACACGGGCGCTATGTACCGCGCCGTAACGCTCTTCGCCCTGCGCGCCGGGTTGGTTTCCGAAGCCGGCATCGATGAGGCGAACCTGCGCCGCCGTATGGGCGACATCGCCATCAGTTTCCGCCTCAATACCGAGACAGGACGCCCCGACACCTATCTGGGCGACGAATGTGTCGAACGCGAGATACGCTCCCTCGAGGTATCACAACATGTGAGCCGCGTGGCCGCTTTGGCGTTCGTACGCGAAGCCATGGTGGACCAGCAGCGTCTCATGGGCAAGGCCAAAGGAGTCATCATGGACGGACGCGATATCGGCACCGTGGTCTTCCCCGACGCAGAACTGAAGGTCTTCGTCACCGCCAGCGCAGCCATCCGTGCCCAGCGACGCTATGACGAACTACGCGCCAAGGGCGAGGAATGCGACTACGACGAGATATTGCACAACGTCGAGGAGCGAGACCGCATCGACTCCACACGTGAGATCAGCCCTCTGCGACAGGCACCAGATGCCATTGTGCTCGACAACAGCCACCTCAGCATCGAGGAGCAGAAACAATGGTTGCTGGAACAATACAGACGAGTGGCCGGCGAAGAATGAACATAGAGATTGACCAGGATTCCGGCTTCTGCTTCGGCGTGACACGCGCCATCGGGAAGGCCGAGGAAGAGCTCGCCACCGAAGGCACGCTCTACTGCTTGGGCGACATCGTCCACAACGGGCAGGAGTGTGAGCGCCTGCAACGAATGGGGCTGCACACCATCAATCACGATGACCTCCGGCATATCCGAGACACGAAAGTACTGCTGCGTGCCCACGGCGAACCGCCCAGCACCTACGAGACTGCCACACAGAACCACATCCAGATTATCGATGCCACGTGTCCCGTAGTGCTCCACCTGCAGAAACGTATCAAGCAGCAGTACGACGCGGACAAGATGCATTCCCAGCAGATTGTCATCTTCGGGGAGAAGGGTCACGCCGAGGTGCTGGGTCTCGTGGGACAGACCGAGGGAACAGCCATCGTCATCGAGTCGCCCGAGGAGGTACAGACGCTTGACTTCTCGCGCGACATCTATCTCTACTCGCAGACCACCAAGCCACTGGACGGATTCCGCCGCATCGTCGAATATATCCAGCAGCACATCAGCCCGGAGGCTCACTTCACGTACTTCGACACGATTTGCCGTCAGGTGGCCAACCAGATTCCCCGCGTGCGCGAGTTCGCTGCCCGACATGACGTCATTCTCTTCGTCTGCGGCAAGAAGAGTAGCAACGGCCGCGTCCTGTTCAAAGAATGCCAGCGCGTGAACCCTCGTTCCTTCATGATTGAATCGGCACACGAAATAGATTTTGCCTGGCTACATGATTGCCGCAGCGTGGGCATCAGCGGTGCCACCAGCACGCCACGCTGGCTCATGGAGGAGTGCCGGGATTATATTCGTTCAATTTAACCCGAATCGGTCAATAGCGTTATGTGTCGAGTTACATAACGTGCCGCGCAGCGCTTTATCACACATGATAAAATAGTTTATCACGCGTGATAAAAAAGTTTATCACACGTGATAAAGTCCACAGGAACACGTCATGGGAAATAATGGCGAGTTAAGAGCTCCCGAAACTTAAGTAATGACAAGCCTTAATGAATTAGGGCGAAGTAGGCGTCGAGGAGCTGTTTGGCGGCGATAAATGATGTCTTCTGCCCGTCCAGCACTGCACGTTCCTCGGCCACAAGCATATCTGCGATGGTAGGATTCTGGAAGAAGCTGTTGTGGAGCTGTTCCTTGATGCTCTCGTACATCCAGTACTTGGCCTGCTCGTTACGCCGATGGTCAAAGTAGCCGTTTGCCTTTACGAAATCGATGTACTTATACACCATGTCCCAGACCTCCTTGATGCCATAGCCATAGAAACCGCTGTACGTGAGCACCTGAGGGAGCCACCCGCTCTCGGGCATGGGGAAGAGGTGGAGTGCGTTGCGGAACTGTGTGGCAGCCAGATGACACTTGTCTACATTGTTTCCGTCGCACTTATTGATGACGATGCCGTCGGCCATCTCCATGATACCACGTTTGATGCCCTGCAACTCGTCGCCCGTGCCAGCCAGCTGGATGAGCAGGAAGAAATCGACCATCGAATGACAGGCCGTCTCGCTCTGCCCCACCCCGACTGTTTCCACGAGAATCTTGTCGAAACCGGCAGCTTCGCACAGGACGATGGTCTCGCGCGTCTTGCGTGCCACGCCTCCCAGGCTGCCGGCCGAGGGGCTGGGGCGGATGAAGGAGTCTGGGTGAACGGAGAGTTTCTCCATGCGTGTCTTGTCGCCCAGGATGCTGCCTTTGGTGCGCTCGCTGCTTGGGTCGATGGCCAGGACGGCCAGCTTGCCTCCATGTTCCTTGAGCAGGTGGATGCCAAATTCGTCAATGCTGGTGCTCTTTCCGGCTCCCGGCACACCGCTGATGCCCACTCGGATGCTACGCCCCGAATGGGGCAGACATTTCTCGATGACCTCCTGAGCCATCTGCTGATGCTCAGGAACAGTACTCTCCACAAGTGTCACGGCCTGACCCAGTATGGTGACGTCGCCACGCAGGATGCCCTCGACATAGTCGGCAGCCGTAAGGTGCTTGCGGGCAAAACGACCGCGCTGCAGGTAAGGATTGATGTTCGAAACCGGTGCCACACCACTGTTCACTGTCAGTCCTGCATACTCGGGACTATTCTCTGGATGCTCCACGATGATAAAGAATTATGCCCCCCATGACATCCTCCAACCTTCTGTGGGAGGGCTTCACGACAAGAGGCGTATGTTTTATTACTTATTATTATCAGTTTCCGAATAAGAGTCATGGCTGCCACCTTACTCTTTCCCTTGGGCAGGAACCGGAGAGGGGGCCACATGGATTACGGCCTTGGCGTGCGATGGGTCGTTGGTTATCAATAGCACGCGAGGGCGACTCTTAGCACGCTGCAACCTATCGGGATGCAGCATGATTTTCAGTTTGGTCTGCTTGCCGGGCTTGATGGTACGGTTGCCCAGCGAAACACTGAGTGCCTCATTGAACACCTGCACCTGTTGCACCTCGAGAGGACTGCGTCCACGATTTGCAATGGTAACCACGGCGTACTGCATCTGTTTACGTCCAGGACGGAGTACGACAAACATGCTATCGGCCTCGGCAGGGCTCAGTTGCATGCTGGGAGCATTTTCTCGTTGCTCAGGGGTGAGCGACGAGAAGTCGGGCAGGAGGACCGCCGAGAGTTGAATCTCGTTGGCATCGCCCACCTTATCTCCCAAGTAGCGGGCCAGATAGACGCGAGTCTGGTTGAGTCCCAGGGTGGGCAGTTTGTCACTGGACAGCTCGAGGCGTATGATGCCGGAACGACCTGCCGGAATGGATTCGGGCAAGTAATGAGCCGTAATATATGGCGGCAGATGCATCAGTTCGGGATGGAAGGGAGTCTTCTCGGTATTCACCAGACGGAGTTCCACGCTGGGGTGGTCTCCCATGTTGACATCGTCAAACTCCAGGTCGTTCGTGCTCATACGCACATTACCGAGGTCGATGGGATATCCCTCGCTGAAATCATGCACCTCGGTGACTACACAGCCCTGCATGGCCAAGCAGACAGGCTCGGCAGAGGCATCGGTGGTGACAAGCAGGTCTTTATAGAACGTACCCAGCATGCGGGCATCGTAGGTAACCTGTATCTCGCCCCGCCCGCCAGCGGCTATCGGCTCGGTAGGAAAAACGACATCGAGGCATCCACAGGAAGGCTTCACAGAGAGTATATGCAGCGGCGCGTCGCCCTTATTGGCAAAGCCGAAGGAAATGCGTCGCGGCGTCTGGAACTGCACCTCACCCACCTTGACTATCTCTGCATCGGGAACGAAGCGGGGCTGCCCTGCCATAAGAAGCGGGAAGAGGAGAAGTGGAAGTAGGAGGTGTAATTTCATAACCTTTTCTGTTAAATATGAGACATGAATCGGTGATATGGCTCATCCATCAACTGCACTTTTGCAATGTGCGCAGTGAAGCCTCAATCATACGCAGCAAGTCGCGTTTGTCCGTAGAGGGGGAATAGACGAAACCTTCGGCCACGACCACCCGAGCCGCCGCACTGTCAATGCTCACTATGGAGACAAAGGGGCCGCCCAGTGCACCGCGGCGCATTTCCCACAAGCCACGAACCTCCTGGACATGACGTCCGTCTATGTCGCGCCGCTCGCTGAATATGATGGGACGCCCATCGATGCGTGTGGTCTGCATCCACTGCTCTGGCGTGCTGCCGGGAATATGCTGCTGCATCACCGAGTCGCGCTTAGTCACGAAGTTCTCAGGCGTGCATACATCGGTACCATCCCAGGGATAGGAATAGACAACGAGGTTGAGGTCCTTCTCATTCCGATTACTGCCAGCCCAGAGAAAATGGTCGGCACGCTTTGTGGCACGGATATCCTCGGGGGCACAGATGGAGTAGCCCATCACCTTACGCAGATCAGCATCAACTCGCTGGCTGAACTTACGCCGCAGCCGTGCGGCACGCATGTCGAGCTGAGCGTCGGCCAGCACTTGGCGCACTGCCATACCTTTATTATATATACACGCGCGCAAGGCATCCAGCGTGGGGGCGGCCACTGTCACCTCTATCTGGGGAGCGGCCGTGACATTGTGCGACACGCCGACGATGGGACGCGACAGTTGCGGGTCAATCTTCACAAAGAGTTTGCTGTGCATCGTGACAAAGGAGCGAGTGTAGTGCTGCGTCGGGATACGTGTGAGACGAAAGAACGGTTCGCTCTGCATGAGTCCGGGCACCTCACCCTTGAGCAGGTGTGTAAGCGAATCGGCAAGATCGCTGGCCCACACCTGTGCGTCAACCACTAGCAAGAGTTCGCTAGGCAAACCCATCGAGGGAACGGCGCGCGTCGTCTCGGCCTGACGGGACGAACAGGCGCACATCATCGCAACGAGGGCGGACACAGAGAGGAGGCGGAAATGTTTCATTACAGGACGATATGTTCGGCCGAGACAGGCTCGCCGAGGAACATGGTGGCGTTTTCGTTGAAAGAGTCTGGCTGCTCGGTAGTGTAAAACCTGCGTGAGGCATGGCATGAGATACGGCTGAGCATCTCGGGATGGCGCTGCAGGTAATTCTCCAGGCTGCGGGCTACGTATTCGCCCTGCGACAGGAGGCGGACCTCCTGCGGTGTATAGTGCCGGATCTTGTCAAGCAACAGGGGGTAGTGGGTACAGCCCAGGATGATACTGTCTATCTGCGGATCGCGGGCAAGCAGGGAGTTGATGTGCTTCCTCACAAAATAGTCAGCACCGTCACTCTGCGCCTCTCCATTCTCCACGATAGGTGCCCAGAGGGGGCATGCCTCGCCCGTCACCACGATGTCTGGGAAAAGTTTGGCAATCTCCATCTCATAGGTGAGACTCTTGATGGTGCCCGCCGTGGCTACCACGCCCACATGTCGTGTCTGGGTGACATCCCCGATGCACTCGGCTGTGGGACGGATGACTCCCAGCACACGGCGTGACGGGTCCATCTGTGGAAGATCGCATTGCTGAATAGTGCGCAGAGCTTTGGCCGAGGCTGTATTGCATGCCAAGATGACCAGATGGCAACCCATCTGAAACAGGCGGTGCACAGCCTGGAGCGTGAACTCATAGACAAGTTCGAAGGAACGATTGCCATAAGGTGCCCGCGCATTATCCCCCAGATAGATGTAATCATACTGAGGCATCAGGTCACGCATCCAGCGCCACACAGTCAGCCCCCCATAACCGGAATCAAAGACTCCTATGGGGCCAGGTGCCGAGGGAAGGTCAGTTCGGTGCTGCATTAGGCTCCGTAGCCGGCTTTGCCTCGGGTTGAGTTTCCGGCTGTGTGGCAGGCTGTGCTTCTGGCTGAGCCGTCGGCTGTGCCTCTCCTGCGGGAGCGGCAGGCTGCCCCTCGGCAGGCTGTGCCTCTGGCGTCGGGGGAGCTATAAGCCCCAGTTTGATGCGAACAAGGTCAGACACATCGACGCCCATCACCGGATTAATGTAGGGGCATGCATTCTCCTCAATGTTCAGTATGAAAGCGTAGCCATATTCCACGCCCACCTCTAGGATGGCGCGGTTCAGCCGTTTCTCCACTTCGCCCAGGAGATCTTTTTCAGCCTGAGCAATCAGTTTCTGAGCCTGCAGGCGGAACTGCACCCCATTATCCATCAAGGACTGCAACTCGCCCTGCCGCTTCTGCATGATGCTCTGAGGGAAGTCCTTCTGTCCTTGCAGAAAGTCTACGAACTTTTTCTGAAACTCCTCCTCCGAACGTGTCGATTCAGCTTCATACTTGCCCTTTAGCGTAGCCAGTTCCTGCTGTGCCTGAGTGTATTCGGGCATCTCGCACATGATGGTGTGATAGTTGAGGTAGCCGAACTGCACCTGTGCCAACAATCCCATCGGTAGCACGAGGACGATAAAGAAAGCCAGTCGTTTCATCATATTCTATTCTTCAGTGTTCGTCGGACTACACATTACTGAATGCCCACTTCCTTCTTGATCTGGTCAGTGACATCCGTACTGAGCTGCGTATTGATGAAGGGAATAGCGCCCGTGCTGGTGTCAACGATGTACACGTAGCCGCCGCCTTCGCCTACCTTCTTCACTGCTGCGAGTACTTGCTCCTGGATGGCTCCGATCTTTTCCTGCTGTGCCTGACCGAGTGCACGCTGATTATCCTCATACGATTGCTGCATGCGCTGCTGAAGGTCCTGCAGTTCGGCCTCGCGACGCTGGCGAACGTTGTCCAGCAGGTTTGCCTGTTCCTTCTGGTACTCTTCGTACTTCTTCTGGAACTCGTCCTGCATCAGTTTCATGTCGGCCTCGTATTGCTTTGCCATTGCCTGGATTTCCTCCTGAGCCTTGGTGTACTCCTTCATGTTAGGGATGATGTCTGCACTGTTAAAGTGAGCAAACTTCTGGGCGCTAAGGGCCATGGGTACCATCATCATGATGGCGATAAGAATCTTTTTCATTTCGATGTTATTTGTTTAATGATTAGTATTGTCTGTCGAAACTCGTCGGCGGTTTGGTTAGTTGTAGCCAAGCTTAGTGAGTACCTCATTCGAGATGTCAATCTTCGGGCTGGCAAATATGATGCCGGCATCGCTGGCACGATCCAGTATCAGGCTGTAGCCCTTCTGGTCCGAGATGTCCTTGACGGCATTGTATATCTCATCCTGAATGGGAGCCATAAGGCTCTCGCGCTTCTTATACAGTTCGCCTTCAGGACCGAAGTACTTCTTCTTCAGCTCGGCGGCTTCCTTCTCCTTGGAGACGATTGCCTCCTCGCGCTTTGCCTTCTGCTCGTCACTCAGGAAGACGGCCTCCGACTGATAGTTCTTGTAAAGGGTCTGAGCCTCGGTGGTCAGTGCTTCCACTTCTGCTTGCCACTTCTTGCTCACTTGATTGAGTTGTTCATTGGCGCGCTCATAGGCCGGCACATTCTTCAAGATGTACTCCATATCGATGAGCGCAAACTTCTGGGCGCTTGCATGTGCTGCAAAGAGCACCAGTAATGTGAGAAATAACTTTTTCATTCTATACCTTATTATAATATATTAGAACTCGTGTTTATGCTTGTCAGAACTCCTGTCCCAGGATGAAATGGAAGTGGCTCTTGCTGTACGTACGGCTGCCGAAGACGGGGTCGAAACCGTAGGCCCAGTCGATACCGAGCAGGCCCACCATAGGAAGCATGATGCGCACACCCGCACCGAGGGAGCGTTTCATATCGAAGGGATTGAACTTCTTGATGCTCGACCATGCGTTACCGCCCTCGGCAAAGACCAGACCGAAGATATTCGTCGAGGCGCTGAGCATGAAGGGATAACGCAGTTCGACAGTGAATCGGTCGTAGGCATAGCCACTGTACGTACCGCCCGAGAGCGAGCCGTTGTCATAGCCACGCATGCCGATGGTCTCCGACGCATAGGAACTGCTATAGCCCGAAGTGCCGTCGCCGCCCACATAGAATGTCTCGAAGGGCGACTTCTTGTGTTGGTTATATGCACCGAGGATACCGGCCTCGACACGTGTCATCAGCACGAAACACTTGTCGGCGCTGGACAGAGCGGTGAACGTGCGGCTCTTGAACTTCCACTTGTGATACTCCACCCAGCGATACTTCTCCTGGAGTTCCTCCTTGATTGTGCTGCTGTTATAGTCTGTGGCCAGGTTTGCATAGTCCTTATTGTCAAACAGGCTGTAGGGCGGTGTCACGGAGACATTGAACGAGAACTCCGAACCGGTGCGCGGATATATTGGATTGTCCGTGCTGCTTCGGGCCAGGTTGACGTTCAGGCTGATGTTGTTACAATTACCGTTTGAGATGATGAAGTAGCGCCAGTCCTTGAGCATGTAGCGGGTGTAGCTGAGGTCAGCACTCAGCGTGAAGTAATCGTCTGGCCAGCGCAGTCGCTTTCCCCATCCGAGGCTCATGCCGAAGATCTTCACATACTTGTCCGGGTCGTAGTAGTTGTCATAGTAATTGTAGCCATTGGTACCATACCCATAGAGGTAGCTGCTGTAATAGTTGTTGTACCAGGCCTGGTTGTAGTAGTTGTCGCTGATATCCGTCTGCTTGCTGAAGAAGGCACTTATGCTGAGCGTGTTCGGGCGTTTGCCACCGAACCACGGATTCATGTAATTGACACTATATGCCTGATAATAGCGTCCGTTTGTCTGTCCGCTGATGCTGAATGTCTCTCCATTTCCCTGTGGCATCACTCCGCGACGCAGTCCCTCGCGATTGAAGAGGTTGGCCATGCAGAAGTTGCTGAACTTAAGGCCCAGCTTACCGATGACTCCCGTCTGTCCATATCCGAGTGAGAACTCCACCTGGTCGTTGCTCTTCGGTTCCAGTCCCCAGTTGATATCTACGGTGCCGTTGGTGGGGTCAGGTTTCACCTGTGCGTCAATCTTCTCATCGAAGTGGCCCAGCGAGGCAATCTCTCGATAGGAACGTTCGTAGGCTTTCTTTGAGAAGAGGTCGCCAGGCTTGTTGTACAATTCTCGGCGTACTACATTCTCATACACGCGGTCGTTGCCCGTAATGCGCACGTGGCTGATATGAGCCTGCGTACCTTCGGTTATGCGCATCTCCAGATCGACGGAGTCTTCCACTATGTTCACCTCCGTCGGGACGAGGTCGTAGAAGACATAACCGTTGTTATAATACAGGTTGCCCACTGCGTCCTCATCGGTTGAGAGGCGCTCGTTCATCAGCTTTTGGTTATAGACGTCTCCCTTCTTCATGCGGAGGGTACGGCTGAGGATTTCGGTGGGATAAACGGTGTTGCCTACCCACTCGATATTTCTCACGTAGTACTTCTGTCCCTCCTCCACGTTGAGGTAGATATTCACGCCTCCCTTGTCGCCGGGTCCCACGCTGTCCGATACGATAAGGGCATCGCGGTAGCCCAATTCGCCATATTTCGTGTAGAGGTTATCCTTGGCTTCCTTGTACTTGCTCTCCACGAACTTCTTGCTGCGAAACCAGCTGGCAATCGAGCCACGCTCGTGTATCTTCTTCAGCACGCCGTTACTGAAGAGGTTTCCCTTGATCTTCTTCTCCGTCAGTGCCTTGTTGCCGGTGATGTAGATATGGTCAATCTTCACCTTTTCCTTCTTATCCACATTCACGTCCACGATAACCTTCCCTGGAGCGCCGGCATCGTCACGTTGCACGATGTTCAGTTCGGCGTTCTTGTATCCCTTGCCGTCAAAGTATCGCTTTCCCAATATCTTGGCGCGGTCGATCATATTCGGCGTGAGCTGGTTGTCCTTGACCAGTCCCAGCTTTTCCTGCAGGTCATCGCGTTCGTTTTTCTTCACTCCGCTGTAGTTAATCTCGGAGATTCTCGGGCGCTGTGCCAGTTTGATGCGCAGATATGCCGAGTCGCCCACAAGGCTGTCGGCACTGATCGCCACGTTGCTGAAGAGTCCGTTCCTCCAGTAGCGTTTGATGGCATTTGTTATTTCCTCGCCCGGTATCTCCACACGCTGCCCGACAGCCAGACCACTCAGTCCCAACAAAAGGCTCTCATCATAGTTCTGCACGCCTTCGACATTGATGGCGGCGATGGTGTACCACTTCGGTGTGCGGCTGTAGTCGATTTTCGGGTTCACCTCGTGCTGCACGGCCTGTCCCCAGAGGGTCAGTACCGCACTTAGGCACATTATACAAATTAGTGACGTCCTTTTCACTTCTGTCTGCAGGTCAATCAGTTTTCAGTTTTGTTTGCGTTCTCCACCTGTGCCTCCGTAAGCCCGAAACGGCGCTGGCGCTGCTGGTAGGTGGCTATGGCCTGGTAGAGTTCTTCCTCATGGAAATCGGGCCAGTAGGTGTCGCAGAAATAGAACTCGCTGTAGGCACACTGCCAGAGCAGGTAGTTGCTGATACGCAGCTCGCCTCCAGTGCGGATGAGCAGGTCGGGATCGGGCATGAAGTGGGTCTGCAGATGGCTGCAGATATAGCTCTCGGTGATGTCCTCGGGTTTCAGCTGTCCCTCAGCGGCCTGCTTCACGGCTTGCTTCATAGTCTCGGTAATCTCCCAGCGGCTGCTGTAATTGAGTGCCACGACGGCTGTCATGCCCGTGTTGCCTGCCGTCTTTTCCTCAAAGTCGAGCACGACCTCCTGCACCTTTTCCGGCAGACGCTCCACGCCGCCTATCATGCGGAAGCGCACATTGTTGTCCATAAACAGGCTCAGGTCCATATTGTCCACGAGGAGGTTCATGATGGCCATCACTTCGTCCTGCGGCCGGTTCCAGTTCTCTGTGGAGAAGGTGTACAGCGTCAAGTACTTCACGCCCAGATTGGAACACACCTCTGTGATGTGTTTCACGTTGGCTACGCCCTCCACATGTCCTGCCGTACGTGGCAGTCCGCGCTGTGTGGCCCATCGTCCGTTGCCGTCCATGATGATGGCCACGTGGGTGGGAATCTGCGCTTTATTTAGTTCGTATTTCATAATTCTATATTTATCATTCAGAGTCGTCGTGCTCTGTCAGTTGTTGCACTTTCTGTATTTCGGGCAGATGTCATACGTCACATAGAGCATCGTGAATGAGTAACAGTCTTTGTTCTTCAGGCCTACGCTCTTGATGCCGTACGGCTGAAACAGCTGTCGCTGCTGTGCCCGGCTGACATCGAGTTCGTCGCTGGTGGTGAACCGCATGGTCCATTCCAGTCCCACATTCCATCGCGGACGTATCTTGTATTTCACTCCTACGCCCAGAGGAAGGTTCAGTGCGCCCACGGTGCCGGCGCCGCCCAAGGCCAGTGTCAGTCCCATGCCAGCCAGGGCATAGGGTGTGATGGGGCTGTTTTCCTTGTACCCGCCGTCGCGGCCGTATCCCCAGAAGTTCATCTCAAACTGGGCACCCACATCAATCAGGTTGCGCGAGAAGGCTACGGTGGTCGGCACTCCGCCTTCGGGTGTCTGACTCAGCGGGTCCTGGGGAATATAGCGTCCCTCGCTCGTACCACTGATATGTCCCATAGCCAGATTGCCTTTCACGCACATACGCGGATTGAAGATGCGTCGCACGACAGCGCCCCCCATGACGCCCATGTGGGCATAGGGCGTGCTGTTGGCATCGCCCAGATAGAATGTGGCGCCGGCTCCGCCGCCCACCTCCATCTTGTATTCGACGTCCTCCTGCTGTGCCCGAACGGTCTGGCCGCAGAGCATCAGAAGGAGAATCATTGCCGGGCAAAGCCCAAACGGTTCAGTCTTCCGCGCCATACTTGGTTGCTTGCGATGAGCCATATATAGTCATTCTCGTCCACGACAGCAGCCACGGGTCCGCTGACTCCGCGTACTGCCGCAGGAAGATGCAGCAGATAGTCGGGTTTCCATGTGATACCCTGGTCGTTCGAGAAATAGAGTGCATCCAGTGCCTCGTGATGTCCATGTCCGGCCTCGGAGGCACCGCCCAAGGCCAGTCCGCGTTCGTCGTACGAGAGGAGGTTCAGGTGTTCCAATCGTGGACAGAGATAGACATTGTCCGGCGTGGAGTTGATATACATCCAGCCTGCCTCATCCTCGGGCGTGTCCTCGTTCCACATTTTGCTCCACGCCACGGCAGTCGAGTCGCCGCTTTCGGTGTTTCGATATCCGAGCAGGAGCAGGCGCACGTTGCCGTTGTCCTGGGCGCTGCAGTAACTGCGCAGAGAGGTCTGTGGCAGCATGGCGACGCTGTCGTCGAGCACCTCCTCGGTCCACTCTGTCCCGTCGGCCGAGCGGCACAGACGTCCGTCCACGATTGCATAAAGCCAGCGCTCAGTCACGGCCGCCAGCGAGAGGCCGGCTGTGGACGGTGCCATCTGGTTCCAGTGCTTGCCGTCGATAGTCGTATAGAGAGCGCCATCGGCAGTAGTGGCATAGAGGCGGTCGGCCCGCTGCTTGATGCCCTCCACATCGGCATTGGCCGGAAGATCGGTGGTCTCGACAGCCCATTCGCCAATGGTACCCATCGTGGAGCGCACAGCGCGAGTCACGCCACTGTCTGTCCGTCCCAGCACCATGAGCGTGTCGTTCAGCACAGCGGCGTGCATCTGGGTCATGCCGTCGAAGGCTGCCGTGCTGTCTGCGCGCGACCAGTAGAGCGAGTCACCCTCCTGCTGGTGGATGTTGATTTTGAACTTGTAGTAGCGTTCGCTGTTGCCGTCTTCGGACACGACGCGCAAATAGAGGGGCTTGGAGACGTCCAAGCTGTCCGTAGTCTTATAGGCCAGCCACTCACCGTCCTCGTCATCTACCGCCCGGTAAACCAACGTCATGCCCACATAGTTGATAGTCACGAGCACGGCGCTCACGTCCGAGCCATAGAGCAGCGAATCCTTGTTCTCCACGAGAAGGTTGCGCTGGTCCACCGTCATCGGGAAGTTACTGCCCGAGAACGTGGTATAATATACGCTGTCGTTGCCGTTCCAGGTCGTAGTATGCAGCTGTCGGCGCACCGCTCCCAGCGTGACGCCGGAGATGTAGCAGTGGTTCGAGTAAACTGTATCGTCGTCCTTCGAGCATGCAACCATCAGGATGGTGCATGCGAGGAGAAGCAGGTATGTATGTCGTTTCATCATTATATGTTCGTGCATCTGCATTTGAGCCTACAAAAATACAAAGTATATTTGACTTACGCGCACAATTGGGGGAAGAATTAAGAAATTTTAGGGAAACGCAGGGGTCGAAGGTCGAAAATGAACATTTTTTCAGAGGCACAATGCCCCGCGACAGGGGTTTGGCCGACGTGTCGCAAGGCAGCCTGAAATAGTGCAGCAAACTCCATCGTCAGGAGGAGCGTGCTCCATCGGCTTGAGGAGCGTGCTCCATCGGCGGGAGGAGCGTGCTCCTCCAAGGGGTGGAGCTATACAGCGATTTTACCTCCCCCTCGCGGCGTCGTTCCACCCAGTCGATAGTATGTCCGTCCACATGCTGCCGCGAGCGCATCCATGCCCCCTCGATTTGCGGAGCGGCCACGCCGGTGCCGAGCGTTACGGGCGACGTCTCCACCCGCGCCTCATCCCAGCGCCCGGCGTCGATGAAGGTCTGCAGCAGCGTCGTCCCGCCCTCGACCAGCAACGTCTGAATGCCGCGTCGGTGGAGGTCGGACAGGATTTCGTCCACGTCGCCCGTGGGATAGACATGCCACGGGGCATCGCCGCCGAACATACGGAGGTCGGCAGGCAGCATGCCATGACGGTCAATGGTCAGCCGCAGGGGATTCGGGCCAGGCCACAGGCGGGTGGTGAGTGAGGGATTGTCGAGAAGCGCCGTGCGAGTGCCCACGAGGATGGCCTGGGAGCGGGCTCGGAGACGGTGTACGAGCACCTGGGTGAAGGGACTGGAGAGCATTTCGGGCGGCACGGAGGCATCGGCACGCCGGCGGTCAATGAATCCGTCCCGACTCTGTGCCCACTTGAGGGTGACCCAGGGACGGCCCTCGCCATGAAAGGTGAAGAAACGGCGGTTCAGCCAGCGGCACTCCTGCTCCAGCACGCCCACGACGACCTCGATGCCTGCCTCCTGCAATTTACGGATTCCCAGGCCGTTCACCCGGGCAAACGTATCGCGGCATCCCACCACTACTCGCGGGATGCGCTCCCGGATGATGAGGTCGGCACAGGGCGGTGTCTTGCCGTAATGGGCACAGGGCTCCAGGGACACATAAAGCGTGGAGCGGGGTATCAGGTCGCGTTCCCTGACACTGGCGAGGGCATTCACCTCGGCATGCGGTCCGCCGCACTGGCGGTGATAGCCTTCGCCAATGATGCGCCCCTCTGCCACCAGCACCGCGCCCACCATCGGATTGGGCGGTGCGCCTGCCGCCCCACAACGAGCCAGTTGCAGGCACCGACGCATGTACTTTTCTAATTCACAATTCATAATCCATAATTCATAAGCGCAGTTCACAACCCCGCCACGGCACGCCTCCAGATTCACAGGGCCCAATCCATAACCAACGTCGCGGCGGACAAAATTAATGAATTGGGCATTATGAAATCTGAATTAAACTTCGTACCTTTGCAGCATGAATTACCTGCACGAGCTTCAGAATATCTACCCGCCGGGCGAGGCGCGCGCCATCTATCGGATGCTGATGGAGGTGCGCTTCGGCCTCAGCCACACTGCGCTTTTGCTCGGCAAAGATAAGGAATTATCTCGAGAGGAGCAAGCCGAGGCGGAAAAACTTGTACTTCGCCTGCTCCGACACGAGCCCATCCAGTATGTCCTGGGGCAGGCCGACTTCTGCGGCCGCACGTTTCGGGTGGCGCCAGGCGTGCTCATCCCGAGGCCCGAGACCGAGGAACTGGTGAAGGAAATAAAGCCTCACCCCCAGCCCCTCTCCGAGGAGAGGGGAGTCGCTGCTTGCCTCCCACCTCGGGTCTCGCCTCTCCGAGGAGAAGGGCTGGGGGTGAGGCTTGGGCTTCGCCTTTTAGACGTGGGCACCGGTTCCGGCTGCATCGCCATCACGCTGGCACTGGCGGGGTACCGAGTGACGGCCTTCGACATCTCGGAACAGGCACTCCGCATCGCTCGGGAGAACGCAGAACGGCTGGGAGCGGAGGTCGACTTCGTACAGGAAGATATTTTACACCCGACACACAAGTGCGGGCCGTTTGACATCATTGTGAGCAACCCGCCCTACATCTGTCGCTCCGAGGCGACACAGATGGACGAGAACGTGCTTCGCTACGAACCGCATCTGGCGCTCTTCGTGCCCGACGACGATCCGCTACGCTTCTATCGTGCCATCGTCGCCTATGCAGAGGAGCACCTCGTCTCAGGCAGCGGGCAAATGCTGTTCGAGGTGAACCGCGCCTACGGGCAGGCGGTGCAGGAACTTATGCGGCAGGCCGGATACGCCGACGTCCAACTATGCCAGGACCAGTACGGCAATGACAGAATCGTAAAAGGAAGAAAGACATGACCTACGAACAAGCCCTCAACAAGGCGGCCGCGCTGTGCAGCGGTGCCGAATACTGCGAGCGTCAGATTCTGGAGAAACTGCGCCGCTGGGAAATCGGCGAAGACGATGCCGAGCGCATCCTCAAGTGCCTGAAAGAAGAAAAATATATTGACAGCGAGAGATTCTGCCACGCCTTCGCATCGGACAAGTTGCGCTACAACCATTGGGGACGCTTCAAGATCCGAATGGCTCTGCGCCAGCTGCGCCTCCCCGACGAGGACATCGACCAGGCACTGGCCGACATCGACGACGAGGAATACACAGACATCCTAAATAAGGTACTCGACGCGAAGGCGCGCACGCTACGCGACACCGACCCCTATCAGCGCCGCGCCAAGCTGGTGCGCCACGCCGCCTCCCACGGCTTCGAGACCGACCTCATCCTGGACCGCTTGGAGGACGACGGGAAGGACTGAACCACTTTTCCACGAAAAACTGCGCGGGAGAACTTAACATCGCCCGCGCTGTTTCGTTATATAGACGTATGGAAGCAGAAAAGTTCACGGCCATCGTGCCGACGCTGAGAGGGCACTTGCTCGCAGTGGCCAGCCAAGTACTCGCCGATGCAGACGAGGCCGAGGATGCCGTGCAAGAGGCCTTGATGCGGATGTGGACGGTGTGGACTCGGATTCCGAGCGCCGCCGACGCTGAACGGCTCGCCGTACGCCTCACCAAGAACGCCTGCATCGACCATCTGCGCACAGCACACAATCGCCACACAGCGTCAGCCAACCATCTCGACGAAACCGCCTCCACAGTGAACGACACGCCCTATTCGCTGGAGGAACGAGAGCTGCGCGAAGTGCTATGGCAGGCAGCCGAACATCTGCCGCGACGGGAAAAGGAACTTTGGCGCATGCACGCCGAGGCTGCGATGGGCGTTGCCGAGATTGCCGCTGCCACGGGCATCCGTCCGCGTAGCGTCAGTGCCATGCTGAGCACTGCCCGTCGCCGCATTTACGAGACACTGAAGAAAGGAGGATACATCGATGGATAAGAAGCAGATTATCGACAACTATCTGGACGGACACATTACTCTCCACCCCGAACGGCTACAGCCACCCACGGAGGGCGAGCTGGACGAAGCTGAAAAGGAGTTTGACCGTCTGACAAAAATGCAGCATAAGGAGTCTGCACCCCACCCGCGACGCATCTCGCCATGGTGGCGATGGGGGGCTGCCGCAGCCGTTGTCATGCTGGCCATGGAACTGTGGATGAAGAAACCGCCTTCACATCCCTCCCGCAGCAGCGAGGTGCCTCCCATCTCAGAAACCATCGACCGGCAACCGTCTCAGTCCGCACGAGAGGAGCCTGCCGAGCAACCGACACTTGCCGAGGTGGCAGGCCACCAAGCGCGTCGTGGCACTCCACCAAATCCGTCGCGACACTCCACCAAAAGCGCCGAGGTAGTACCACCGAAACAGACACCACCCTCCACAAGCGGAAAGATGGCCAATCCTACGCCTGTCCTCCCCGCGAAGGAAGCATCGGAGAAGGTTCTTTCAAGCTCCGCCGACAGCATGAATTACTACCTGGCCAAACTTCAGAAGAAAATGGAAACCATTAACGACAGCCTCTATATGGAAAGCATTGAACGGCTGCTATACGCCGATATCAGACTGCGACAAATGGTTGAGCACATCGTGGACGGACAGGCAGAGACGGCCATGCAGGACGCAGCCGACCTCGACACCATGCACACCACATTTTTCCTCACATTCTGAAAAACGCCCAAAAGGAATCCAATGAAACGTCACATCATCATTTCCGTGCTCATCTGCCTGAGTATTCTGCACTCGGCAAACGCACAAGGAGACAATCTGACAATCAGCCCTAAGAACAATCCCGCAGTGGACGCAATCCACCACGCCATAAACGATTTCGTCAATGAAGCCTACAAGCAGTGGACCTTTGAAAAGGACACCGCAGGCATCATGTGGCACAGATGGGAAACACGGCTGGCACATCAGGCAAAATGGAAAGCAGACAAGCCCACCCCTGCGAACAAGACATTGAGAAGGCTGTGGAAAGCCTTCGACAAGCAGCATTCCATGGCCATATCCGCCTATTACCGCCTCCCGGACAAACATGACAAGACGGTGAAAGAGATACGCATCCCCGTGGGAAGTCATGGCGAACACGTTCCTGTGTTTGTGGAAAACCAGATGACAACGCGCATGCTGGCCTTCCGAACGGGAGAAGAATACACGACCTACTTCGTGCTGCAATGGTGGGAAGAGCCTGAAGGCGGTTCGTCAGGGTTCGTGACGGTGCACGCATCCATCGCACATTTCTGCGAATGGCATGGCGAGGGCGAAGCACCAGAGGAGCAGAGGCATAATCCCGCCCTACAAAGATTCCCACTCACTGAATTGCAGGGACTGGGGTTTTCTTCCATCAAGCAGGCACTGAACAGTCAAATCCGGGGCACAGACCCGACCATCGGAAACGCACCGCAGCCAGGTATGCCGCGAGAAATGTCCTGCACGTTGGCATCCGTCCAAGAGGAGGAGAGGCTGCAGAACATGCCTCACCTGCACTTCAGCGCGCTGCAAAAGAAGCTTCGGTGCATCGCCGCATCCAGCCAGCATATCACACCCACAGAGACAGCGGCGCTGGTACTGACCGTGAAACGAGAGGCTGAAAATTATCCGGCACTACTCTCACCGTGGCAGTTTGAGGCGCTGGAGGAACTCATCTTGCAAGTCAAGGCCGTGACAGACAAGACAAACCACGCTGCCAGCCCCACACTGATGCAGGCATGCGATATTCTGGCCGGAAAACTGAACCACACACCCGGACTGGACAAGTACAGCGCAGGCGCACAAGACTATCTGAACAACCACGGATGGCACGTTACCACACATGGTTCGGGCCGCGACAGCCTGGCCTTGCACGGCGAACACTATCTGAGTCCACGACTTTGGTATCTGCACATCACGAATGGGCCCGATGCAGTATTCCACTCGGAACACGTCACGGACACACTTGTCCCAGGCATCTATCGTCTGCGCGCATCGGTCAGGGCACAAACCACCAATCACAGCGGCGTTTATATCTATGCACTGGCCGACGACGGGCAGAGCCAGAAAAAGTATCTGAAGGAGATTCCCGGGAACGACAGACGGGCGGGGGCCATCTGGGAAGAGGCTAACCGACGGACAGAACAAGCACGGAACGACGGTAGGGAACCTACCCCACTCGACCTCAGGGTCAATCAGATGAACCAAGGGCAGGGATGGGGCTGGAATACCCTTGTAATTGAGAATATCGCGGTGCACAACGGACGACTGACTTATGGAATGTCAAACATCCCGGGATTCACAGGGCATCAGATGCAAAGCCAATGGTGCTCTGCCTGCGACTTTGTGCTGGAACGCACTGGCGACATACCGCAATAAGGCATTCCGCTCGGAAGTACCAAAAGAAAAACTTCGGCTTTCCCTTTGCACTCTGCTCACTTATTCGTAACTTTGTGCCGCTAAAAGATATATCTATATAACATCATGGACAAACTGGAAAAACTCTTTGCAGCAAAGCTGCTGGAGGTAAAAGCCGTAAAGCTGCAGCCGGGACAGCCCTTCACGTGGGCCAGCGGCTGGAAGAGCCCCATCTATTGTGACAACCGCAAGACGCTGTCCTACCCCGCCCTGCGCTCGTTTGTGAAGACGGAGTTGACACGCCTCGTCCTGGAGAACTTCCCGGAAGCAGAGGCCGTGGCCGGTGTGGCCACCGGAGCCATCGCCCAGGGCGCGCTCGTAGCCGACCTGCTGGGCAAGCCCTTTGCCTACGTACGCAGCAAACCCAAGGACCACGGCATGGAGAACCTCATTGAGGGTACGCTGCCCGAAGGGGCACGTGTGGTGGTGGTCGAGGACCTCATCAGCACCGGAGGCAGCAGCCTGAAGGCCGTCGATGCCCTGCGTCGGGCAGGATTCCAGGTGGTGGGCATGGTGGCCTCGTTCACCTACGGCTTCCCCGTGGCCGAGGAGGCCTTCCGCGAGGCCGATGTCCGGCTGATGACGCTCTCCAACTACAACGCCGTCGTGGCCGAAGCCCTGCGCACGGGATACATCCAGGAGAGCGACATCGAGATGCTGAGCGAGTGGAGAAAAGCGCCAGAGAAGTGGTAAAGAAAAAAAGCCTCCCCCCCGGCCTGAACCCCGTCGCTTCGCTCCCCAACGCTCAAACACCTACTCGCGTTGCTCCGAGGAGAGGGGTGACCCGAGGCTGTGAGGACTACTAATAGGAAAAGAACCATGACTGAATACAAAAGTGAAGTAAAGACCATCTATGCCTCGCAGGAGGCGGTGTACAACAAACTCTCCGACCTGAGCAACCTGGCCGTGATACAGCAGCATCTGGACGACCCGGCGATGAAGGAGCGCATCCTGCAGCAGGCGGGTGACAAGGTGTCGCCCTCTCAGATGGACACCATCGTGGAGCAGCTGCGCAAACTGCAATTCGACCGCGACAGCGTGTCGGGCCACAGCCCGATAGGCGAGATAGCCCTGCGCATCATCGAGCGCGAAGACCCCAAGACGGTGAAGTTCGCCGTAGAGGGTTCGCCCATCCCCGCCAACATGTGGATCCAACTGCTGCCCGCCACCGAGAACCAGTGTGCCCTGCGCCTCACAGTGAAGGCCGACATGAATTTCCTCGTTCGCCAGATGGTAGGCGGCAAGCTGCAGCAAGGCGTGGACTCCCTGGCCACGATGCTGGCACAGCTGCCATATTAAGCCTCCACCCCTGCAAGGAGGGGGGACAGTTTCAGTACGAAAAGCATACATCATATTATTATGGATACGACGAAGCAGGCAAAGCCTACCGCCTCTCCCCGGGAAGGGCAAGCGAGCGGGGGCGCCTCCAAACTCTGGGACAAAGGCTATGAGATAAACCGCGAGATAGAGCGCTTCACCGTGGGGCGAGACCGCGAGATGGACCTCTATCTGGCCGAGGCCGACGTGCTGGGCTCAATGGCCCACATCACCATGCTGGAGAGCATCGGGCTGCTCACGGCCAGCGAGTTGCAGGCACTGCTCTCCGAGCTGCGCCACATTCTCACCGAGATACACGACGGAGACTTCCGCATCGAGGAGGGCATCGAGGACGTCCACTCCGAGGTGGAATTGCTGCTCACGCGCCGCCTGGGCGACATGGGCAAGAAGATTCACTCGGGCCGCTCGCGCAACGACCAGGTGCTGGTGGACCTGAAGCTCTTCACGCGCCGGCAGCTGAAGATGGTGGCCGAAGACGTCCGCACGCTCTTTGATCACCTGCAGAGGCAGAGCGAGAGATACCGCGACGTGCTGATGCCGGGCTACACCCACCTGCAGGTGGCCATGCCCAGCAGCTTCGGTCTGTGGTTCGGTGCGTATGCCGAGAGCCTGGTGGACGACCTGATGTTCCTGCAAGCCGCTTATCGGATGACGAACCGCAACCCCTTGGGTTCTGCCGCAGGCTATGGAAGCAGTTTCCCCCTGCGCCGGCAAATGACGACGGACCTGCTGGGCTTCGACTCGATGGACTACAACGTGGTCTATGCCCAGATGGGACGTGGAAAGATGGAGCGTAACGTGGCCTTCGCACTGGCCTCGATAGCCGGCACCGTAAGCAAGCTGGCCTTCGACGCCTGCCTCTTCAACTCCCAGAACTTCGGCTTCGTGCGGTTGCCCAAAGAGTGCACCACGGGCTCCAGCATCATGCCGCACAAGAAGAATCCCGACGTCTTCGAACTCACCCGTGCCCGCTGCAACAAGCTGCAGGCACTGCCACAGCAGATCATGCTCATCATGAACAACCTGCCCAGCGGCTACTTCCGCGACCTGCAAATCATCAAGGAGGTCTTCCTGCCCGCTTTTGACGAACTGCGCGATTGCCTGCGCATGACTTCCTACATCGTGGAACGCATCGAGGTGAACGAGCACATCCTCTCCGACCCGCGCTACGACCTGATGTTCTCCGTCGAGGAGGTGAACCGCCTGGCTACGGAGGGCATGCCCTTCCGCGACGCTTACAAGAAGGTGGGGATGGACATCGAGGCTGGACGCTTCACGCCCCGCAAGGAGGTGCACCACACCCACGAGGGCAGCATCGGCAATCTCTGCAACAAGGAGATACACGCCCTGATGGAACAGGTGTGGAGTGGCTTCAACTTCCACAGGATGGAGGAGGCAGAGAAGCAGCTTAGGGGAATTGGGGAATAAAGATTAAGGATTAGAGATTAGGGATTATGAGACGGAGGAGAAAGTTGGGTGCCGTGATGGGCTGCTGCCTCGGCTGCTTGATGTGCCTGCTGAGCGCATGCAACAAGGCCGACAATACGTTCAGCCGCCTGCCCGCCCACTTCACGATGGACAACATCTACCAGTCGCCGGTGCTCTACACCGCCTGTAACAGCATGGGCGAGTTCTGCACCATCACGGGCGGAAACCGCTCTTTCATCATTGCCAACCTGAAGGCGAGCGACACGGTGAACCAGACGGCACTCACCGGATACTCGGGCTTCTACCTGGGACTCTCCGGCCTCATCGTGGGACTGCCGCAGATTCCCGAGATGGGACAGGACGTGAGCCGCGTGGTCTGCTTCGACCTGGCCTGCCCCAACTGCTACCATGAGTACAGCATCACGAAGCGCATGGTGCTCCAGGAGGGAGGCATCGCCCTCTGTCCCACGTGCAAGCGGAGCTACGACCTGAACGACTTGGGGCGCACCACCGACGGCCGGCCGCTCTATCGCTACCGCGTGAGCCTCATAGGCAATACGCTCATCATCGCTAATAATTAAAAAAAGAGAACAAAAGCGCGGGGCAAAGAAAATCTTTGCCCCTTATGCTTTGTACTTTGAACTATTCTCCTTACCTTTGCACCCAGAAAAAGAACGAACGGCTGCCCAGATGGTGGAATTGGTAGACACGAGGGACTTAAAATCCCTTGACCATTGCGGTCGTACGGGTTCGAGTCCCGTTCCGGGCACTGCAGAGAGAGGCTGGGGGCAGCCGAGGTAGATATCAGAATCAGATAGGCCATGACACGAGGAAAACTAATTTGCGAGACGCTGCGCGAGGTGCGGCGCCGCATTGCCGAGGCAAACGAGATACGCTATGCGCCCCACGAGTGCACCCACGAAGGCGAATGCCTGGGCACTTGCCCCGCATGCGAAGCCGAGGTGCGCCAGCTGGAACGTCAGTTGCAAGCACGCCGAAGGCTGGGACGCGCCGTCATCGTGGCAGGCATCTCGGCTTCGCTCATCCCCACGGGTGCGATGGCGCAAAGCGCCGCCGAATCCCGCCAGTCGGTGAAGAGCGAGCAGGTGGATCCTGTCGCACAGCGCATCAAACAACAAATCAACTTGGACAACCAGTTATTTGGTGTCGTGGAGGAGAGCGCGCAGTTCCCCGGCGGCGACGAGGCTTGCCTCAAGTGGCTGTCCGAGCACATCAAGTATCCCTCCATCTGCCGGGAACAAGGCGTGCAGGGACGCGTCATCGTCTCCTTCGTGGTGAACAAGGACGGATCCATCGTGGACGTGAAGACACTTCGTTCGCCCGACGAAAACCTGGCGAAGGAGGCCGAACGGTTGGTGAAGATAATGCCCAAGTGGAAGCCGGCACGACAGGGCAATAAGACTATGCGTTCGCGCTTCCAGCTCCCCATTCAGTTTCGGCTCGGGCAACAATCCTCGAAACAATCTTCGTCCGAGATTACCCCATGATACCAGTGGCGCCCCTCATCGGCATCGCACGTCATCGCCTAGCTACTGATGGCCAGGGCGTTACCACACTTGTGGCCTTTCACGGCTGTCCGCTCCGTTGCCGATATTGTCTGAACCCACAATGTCTCGAGCCAAGCGGCATCCAACAAAACATTACACCACAGGAACTGCTAGACAAGGTCCGCGTCGATGACCTCTATTTTCAAGCCACCAACGGCGGCATCTGCTTCGGTGGCGGCGAACCGCTGCTCCATTCCCGCTTCATCGCCGACTTCTGCCGCCTCTGTCCCCCGTCGTGGCACATCTGCATGGAAACGAGCCTCAGCACCAACCTCGACACCCTGCGCGAAGTTCTGCCCTTTGTGCACCATTTCTACATCGACATCAAAGACTGGAACCCAGTCATCTACCAACGCTACACCACACGCAGCATCGCTCCATTGCACCGCAACCTCGAGTGGCTGGCACAGAATATCGACACCAATCGCATCACCCTGCGCTTGCCTCACATCCCTGATTACAACACGCCCGACGATGTCTCCCGCAGCCGCGAATCCCTCAACGCATTAGGATTTAAACACTTCGATGAACTTACGTATCAGACGTAACTCAAGTATTAGACAATTGGGGAAATGGCATTGAATCACGGCAAGCAAAAAGGTTTCCCACACGTGGGAAACCCTCATGCTTGCTGTAGTTTTGTCCAGTTCTTGCGCAAGTCCGTACTCAATATGACTGCACCAGCAGGAAGTAGATGACAACGGCGGGGACGGCCAGCAGGGCACTATCGAAGCGGTCGAGCAGGCCGCCATGGCCGGGCAGGATGTGGCCGCTGTCCTTGATGCCAAGCTGGCGCTTGAAGCGGCTCTCCACGAGGTCGCCCCATGTACCGAAGATGACCACGACGAGCGCAAAGCCCATCCATTGCCATAGGAGCAGCGTGTCTGGAAACAGACGCCAGCAAGCTACGGAAAGTACCATCGTAAGCAAACCACCGCCGATGCTTCCCACCCACGACTTCTTGGGCGAAATGCTGGGGAAGAGCTTGGCTGGGAAATAGCGTCCGAGCGTGACGCCGAAGAGATAGGCGCCCGTATCGTTGGCCCATAGAAATACAAAGAGGGCGAGGGGGTACTGCCACGTATAGGCGTAGGACGAGGCTGCGGCATCGTAGCGCACGCTGAGCATCGGGAGCAGGGCAAAGGGCACTGCGGCATAGACATGGGAGAAGAGGCTCAGTGCCCAGTTGCGCAGGGGATTGTCCGAGCCGCGATAGAGTTCGCTCACGAGCAGGTAGATGACGAGCAGCACATAGAGTGCCAGAGACTGCCCGGTCGTGGGAGAGCCGATACAATAGAGCCATACGGAGGCCACCAGCAGGAAAGCAGCCAGCACATTAAGCGAAATGACCACCGACGCCCCAGCATGGCGATTCACCAGCATGCAGAACTCGCCCACGCAGGATGCAGCCACAAGAGCGAAGAAGAAGAATGCCGTCACGGGGCTCCATACGGTGCAGCCCACCAGAAGGGCGACATAGACAATGCCCGTCAGGGCGCGAATGATAAAGTTTCTCATCCCTCGTTTTCAGTTGTCTTTTGTTCATCGAGCAGTTCCTCTGTACGGCTGGTCCAGGGGCGAGGCCCGAAGATGCGTTCCACGTCCTCGGCAAAGATAACCTCGCGCTCCACGAGCAGCTGGGCAAGTTGGGCATGCTCGCCGGCATGCTCGTTTAGGATTTTCTTGGCACGGGCATATTGCTCGGCAATCATCTCCCTTACTTCCTGGTCGATGGTCTCGGCCGTAGCCTCGGAGTAGGGTTTCTGGAAATTATATTCGTCGTTGTTATAGTAGCAGAGGTTGGGCAGCTTGTCACCCATGCCCATATAGGCAATCATGCCATAGGCTTGCTTGGTGACGCGTTCCAGGTCGTTCATCGCTCCGCTGCTGATATGGCCGGTGAAGAGTTCCTCGGCAGCTCGCCCTCCCAGCGTGGCACACATCTCGTCGAGCATCTGCTCGCGGGTGGTGATCTGGCGCTCCTCGGGCAGATACCAGGCAGCGCCCAAGGCACGGCCACGCGGCACGATGGTCACCTTGACCAGCGGGTTGGCGTATTGCAGCAGCCAGCTGATAGAGGCATGTCCGGCCTCGTGGAGGGCGATGGTGCGTTTTTCCTCGGCGGTCATCACCTTGGTCTTCTTCTCCAGTCCTCCGATGATGCGGTCCACGGCGGCTAAGAAGTCGTCCTTGCCCACGGAAGATTTGCTGCCGCGGGCAGCAATGAGGGCAGCCTCGTTACACACATTTGCGATGTCGGCCCCACTGAACCCCGGTGTCTGGCGGGCCAGGAAGTCGATGTCGAGCGTCTCGTCCGTCTTGATGGGGCGCAGGTGGACCTGAAAGATCTCCTTGCGCTCGTTCAGGTCGGGCAGGTCAACATGGATTTGGCGGTCGAAGCGTCCGGCGCGCAAAAGTGCCTTATCAAGGATGTCAGCACGGTTGGTGGCGGCCAGGATGATGACACCGCTGTTGGTCCCAAAGCCGTCCATCTCGGTGAGCAGCTGGTTCAGCGTGCTCTCCCGCTCGTCGTTGGAGCTCATGGCAGCACGGTTGGCGCGGGCACGTCCCACGGCGTCGATTTCGTCGATGAAGATGATACAGGGAGCCTTCTCCTTGGCTTGGCGGAAGAGGTCGCGTACGCGGCTGGCACCGACGCCCACAAACATCTCCACGAAATCCGAGCCCGACATGCTGAAGAATGGCACGTCGGCCTCGCCGGCCACAGCCTTGGCCAGCAACGTCTTACCCGTGCCCGGAGGGCCTACGAGGAGGGCGCCCTTGGGAATCTTTCCTCCCAGGTCGGTATATTTCTTGGGATTCTTCAGGAACTCGACGATTTCCTGCACCTCCTGCTTGGCTCCTGCCTGCCCGGCCACATCACGAAAGGTGACCTTCGAGGCCTCATCCTTCTCCACCAGCTGGGCCCGGCTGCGTCCCACATTGAAGATGCCCATCGGCCCGCCAGCATTGCCCGAGCCTCCGCCGCCCATGCGGCGCATCATCATTATCCAGAAGACGATAATGAAAATCAGGGGGCCAAAGCTCCAGATAAAGTTCCACAGGCCCGAGTCGCCGCTGCGGTGGCTTACCCGGCCCGAGAAGTGGCCCAGCGTCTCCTGTTCGTCCAGGAAGTCCTGCAGTTTCTCGGAACTCAGGAACTCCGTCTCCACATAGGCTTGGCTACCCACGGGCACGTTGCCCGTCTTGAAGACGTCACGGATATGCTCCGGCCTGACATACATGACCAGCGAGCTTTCCTTCTTGTTCACGACGATGCTGGACGCATATCCCTGAGCCACATATTGTTTGAACTCCGTATAGCTCACCTCCTTGGACGCGCCACCCTGAAGCGACGAGCCGCCCGAGTTAAGTACCAGATAGCCCAACACTATTGCTATGACCAGATAGAGCCATGTCAGGCTGAAGCGCGGCATTTTTGATTTCTTGTCTGCCATATTATCTCTTTAGAACCTCTCTTTGCGGTATGTAATTGAGGAGTTATGAATTATGAGTAGGGGAATCGGAAGAAACACTCTTCATCGACGAATCAGTGGGATAATGGATTGCTAATCCTCGTCCTCCACCTCCGTTAGTTCGGCGTCGGCCCAGAGATGCTCCAGGTCGTAGAATGCGCGTTCCTCGGGCAGGAAGATATGCACCATCACATCAGCATAGTCCATGGCCACCCAGACGCCTCCACGCATGCCGTTCACACAGATGGGATGGTCGCCCGTCAGGGAGCGCACCTTCTCGCCCACACTCTGTGCCAAGGCCTGCACCTGATTGGGCGAACCGCCCGTACACAGCACAAAGCGCTTGCATATTGTATCGGGAATCACCTCCAAGTTGGCCACGACGATTTGCCGTCCTCGCTTCTCCTGCAGTCCCTCGACTACGGCATCCACTAATACATCCGTTTTATCCTTCATTCACTCAGTCGTTAGCTGTTATCTTATGTTATTGGTATAGTAAAGCGGTCACAAAGGTACGGATAAGCGAGCGAAAAAGCAAATTTATTTGCATTTTTCCGAGCGAGAGTACCTAAGACCAAAGGTCAAAGGTACATCTTCCTCACCAAATAAACAATTTTTTCACATTTTTTTGGGAAAACGTTTTGCCGTTCCAAAAAAACGCCATACCTTTGCACTCGCAACCGAGGAGGTTGCACCACTTGATTGGGCTATGGTGTAATGGTAACACTGCAGATTCTGGTCCTGCCTTTCCTGGTTCGAGTCCGGGTAGCCCAACATAGAGAGGGTGCACAGCTACAAGCTGATGCACCCTCTCTCTTTGCGTAGCTTACCCCTGCCACATTCTACCTTGTATGCCCCACCCTTATCCCTCTGATGAAAGGGGTCAGGGGTGTGGTAAGCAAGAAGACAACCAAAGCTCCCATTATCATGATGTCACACTACTCACCGCCAACCGGGAAAAACCACTGGCACAAAAACACAGACCTGACAACTGATGGGCAAAACCCTATAAATATAAATAATGTACGCGCGCGTGACATTCGGAAAACTACTGAAGGCCTCAGAATACGAAAAAAAAAAGGGGTAATATTGGGAATTATCGAAAAAAGCACGTAACTTTGCCCACGCATTCACAACGGAATAAACCATTCCGTCCACAAAAGGCAACAGCGGTCGCCCGATGTGGCAAAAATAGGAGAATGCGCATTTAGTGATTGGCGCCAATGCTATGCGCTTTGGAATGATTGTCTGAAATCTCGCAAGTTTCGAATCTATCATCATCAAAGCAACTCAATGGATGCCTGCGTTTGGTATATATATGTCCCCACCCACCCCCCTCAAGAGAATGGGAGGAAGCGAGGCATAATATATATCGGGCGTGGGGATGTCTGAGTGTTGCTCATTTGTTGATAGATGGGCATGCGAGAGCCTCAGACAGACAAATGGGTAACAGGCCTGAGACTTCCCACGTCTTTTTATATAAAAGATGATGAATGAGAGACCTGGTGACCCACGCCGAAGACAATGTTTCACCGGGCTACGTCCCACATTCATCCACCCATGATGCAGCAGCAACTTTGCCTGATGGCCCACGACGAGGTCTATGTCATCGACCTCTCACAAGTTCTCTACATGCAGGCCGACGACCATTACGCCCACATCCACTATGCGTCGGGCGGGCACATGATGGTGCCCTACGGACTCTCAAAAATCGAACAGGCATTGGCCGAGAGCTACCTCGAGGCTGCCTCGCTTAGGCGCCTCGGGAGGAAGTACATCGTGAACCTCCGACGCATCTGCCGCATCAACACCATGAAGGAACAACTCTTCCTCTCAGACAACACCGCAGGCACCGTATGCCTCCACATACCGAAAAACATCCTCCGCGACCTCATCAGCGACGTCCAGAACGAGGGCGTTGCGTTTTTCACGAAATAAATGGCGGGGTTCACGAATCGCCCACTTAAAATGTTTCGCCACCTTTTTTCCTTTTTATTACTTTGCCCCCGAAATGTACGCCGCACAGCCCGCTCAGGGCTCCGCGTCATGCTGCGGCTGCTCAAAACAAGAACGAGAGAACCAAGAACTGACAATAGGAAAAGAACGAAAAAAAACAAAAGTTATTAATTACATTAAAACAAAAAGACTATGAGGACAGAATTTGTTTACTCAGTAGCTGCACTGGCTGCATTCCCCATTCTGGTGAATGCCCAGACCGAAGCCATCTCGTTTGGCAAGGTGACCGCCACGAAGGACGGCGTTGCCGTATCGAAAGAGGCCAAGGGACTCGTGCCCGGAAAGTATTCACTGATTACTTCGGCAACAACGGGCACCGCCGGCAAGAAGGCAACCGTGACCATCAAGCAGGGCACCACAGAACTGGCAAAAAAGGATTTCACCGTGGGGCAGACCGTCGCACTCGACTTCACCGTGACATCCGCCGGCGACGTCACCGTGGAGTTCAAGAGCGAGGCAGGCGTAGCATCTGACTTTGTGGCCGACGGCGCAAAGGTCAACCTCGACTTCGACTTCAGTGCCGTAGCCAGCAAGTTGTTGATTGAGTACAACAAGCTGAGCACTGCACTGGCCACCTATCAGTACGAGGAGGCCGAGGCCGACATCCGCACGTACAGCAGCCTCTATGACCGTATCACGGCCATCGCCAACGCAGACTATAAGTTCTATGCAGCAAACACCGACGGACTCCAGGCCCTCTATGCCGACCAGTCCAGCGTCACCGGCCTGGCACTTTACACAGAGATTGGCAATGCGTTCGACAAAACGAAGGCCGACGAGTACAAGTATTATCTAGGTGGAGGCAACGGCGTGCTCGACAAGTTGAACGCGCGCTACAGCGACCTGGCCGGAACGCCCAACTATCAAACCAAGGACCTGACAAACGCCAAGAATGCTGCCACCAAGGCACTGACCACCTGGAACAGCGAACCCACCGTGGACAACCACGAGGCTCTCAAGAAGGCTGCCGAGGCATACAAGACACAAGTGGAGGCTCGGGAAAGCGTCAAAAAAGACAACGAGACCACGAAGACCAACCTCGATAAGGCGTTGGCTGCCGTGTATGGCAATACAGACAGCTACTATGCCGAAACGCTGAAGATTATCGAAGGGGCCTACACGGCCAACTATGCTGACCTCAAGAAGGAACTGCTTGCCGAGTTGAACGCACTCGTGGCTTCAGGCAACACGGCATACACTCCCGTGAAGGAAGCCATCCAGACAGCATATGGAAAGATCGAGGCTAAGGCACAGAATGATGACCTGACGCAGAAGATCAAGGAGTTCAAGGAAAGTATCACGCGTATCGTGAGCGAGTTCAACGGATACAAGGACACGGTGACTGGTGCCTACGATAAATATAATGTAGAGAAAACCGCTGCCGACGAAAAGACCAAGGGCGCTGCCGACTTCCTGACAAGCTACAAGGCAAAAGTGGACGAGGCCGTGGCCGAGATGCTCGCCTTCATTCAGAACAACGACACAAAGGCCACAGTCGCCAACCTCTCCACGGAGAACCTGAACGCCAAGATTAAGGCCATCACCGATGCCAAGAACGAATACTCGAAGCAGGCAGGCATCTATGGCGACTATCAGTCCATGAAGGCCGACATCGCCGCCAAGACAAAGGCACTCACTACGGTCAAGACGGACATTGACAAGTATGCCAAGGACACCAAGAAACTGGCCGAGGGCGAGTTCAAGCCCACCACCATCTGGGCCTCCACCATCACGGCCATCAACGACCAGATTTCGGCCATCACTGCAAAAGTGGACGCCAAGAAGACCAACGCTACGGCCTACAAGAACGACAAGGAGAAGGAGTACGTGAATGCACTTACCGCCATCGACGAAGCCACCAACGCTCTGAAGAACAATGCCAATGCGGCCACCGACAGCTATGCCACCATCAAGGCGCAGATCAAGGCAGCCACCGACCTGAAGGATGCCCTCAACGATCCCGCCAAGGAGCCGAAGGTGGACCTCAGCAAACTTGAGATATGGACCAACCAGGTGACCACCAACGAGGCTATCAAGGCACGCACTCCTTATAACAAGGTCATCAACACGACGATTGACGGTGCCATCACGACGTGGAAGAACAACCTGAATACCGCCATAGGCAAGACGGCACAATATGATCCCAGCGCCAAGGACAAGACGGGCAACATCCTGGGCTACCTGAACAGCGTGGCCGAGACGCCCGCCAACGTGCTGAAGAACGAAATCGAGACTATGAACGCCATCAAGGCCAACTATAAGACTGACGAGGAAGCGTTCAAGGCACAGGTCACGGCGCAGGAGATTGCAGGTATTAAGTCGTCCATCAACGCCAAAGCGGCCGACCTGGAAGCTCGCGTCGCCTTACTCCAGAAGCTCATCGACGAGAAGAAAGTGATTGGCAACGTGACGGGCGGGAAACTGCAGACGGAGATTGATGCCATCACGAAGAAGATCAACACCGCCAAGGAGACAGCTGCCAACGCCGATGCCACGAAGGCCGACGTCACGACTCAGTATGACATCGTCACCGGCCTGTCCACTGATATGGCCGTTGCCGAGGCAAATGCAGACAAGTACAAGATCGAATATGCCACCTTCCAGGGCCGCTACAATACGCTGAACGGCACCAAGGACGATGCCTCCAGCGCCTCCACCGTCTTCGGACTGAAGAAGAAGGTGGTCGAGCAGGAGAATGCCATCAAGGACCTCGCCAAGCTCACCGACGCCCAGAAGAACATCTTCAAGGCCAACGTGAACACCGTCAAGGTGGAGCGCACCGAGGGTGACAAGAAGGTATCCTACACCAAGGACAACATCCTAAGCTTCATCGAAAGTGCGCTAAAGAACGAAGTACTCGACGCAGCCGAGGTGACCAAGTACCAGGGCATCATCGAGGATCTGAAGACAGCCACCAACACGCCCGTCACCCAGGCGCAGCGCATGAACGACCTTGAGGGACAGCTCGCAGCCATCGACTTCGCAGCCGCAAAGACGAACACGCTGAAGAACGACCCCAACGAGAGCGGATACTATTATCAGTTACTCACCGGCACGGCCAAGGCTGGCCAATACACCTTCGACTTCAACAAACTGAAGGCAGACATCGAGGCCGACAAGGACATCACCGCTGCCGAGGTTTCGAGCTATGGCAACAAGATTGCCGCCATCAAGGGGAACGTCGAGGGCATGGCAGCCAAGGCTAAGGCCAACCTCGAATACTTCAATGCCGAAAAGAAAGCACTAGCGCTGACCCGCGACCACAAGAAGACCGACAAGGAACAGTGGTACGGACTCACGGAGGCCATCGCCGAACTTGAGAAGAGCGACTACGCCTCTTCCGTACAGGCCGACCAGCTGACTACCCTGCGTGCCTTCTATGACAAAATTACCCAGCTGGGCAATACCATCGAGGATGACTACAAGAACGGTAAGTACAACAGTGCGGCAACAGCAAACGGAAAGAATACCACGCTTCGCAGCGAAATCAACAACTATCTGGAGCAGTGCACGAACGAGGTGAACTACAACGCCCAGGTGGCCAAGGACAACAAGGCCATCTACGACGCAATCACCGCCGCACACAAGGCTGCCACAGAGGCTTACCAGAGCGTGGCCAGCGACATGAACGGCTACAACAACCTGCAGAGCCAGGAGATGAAGTCAGCCATCGAGCAGGCAAAGACGGAGTACGACGCACTGATTGACTTCCTCTACACGTTCGAGGAGACAGCCAATGGCTATCAGAAGGCTGCCGACGACGAGTATGGCAAGACCGTATCGCCCACTCACTTTGACGCCGAGGAGAGCCACAAGGCCAAGTTTGAGGCACTCGTCAGCCAGCTCAAGGGCCTGCAGACGACTTTCGTCGAGAAGATCAAGGACAACTCCGACGCCAATGTCGTGGCCAGCATCGATAAGTACACCAAGGCCATCAACGCATCGAAGGCCAAGGTGAAAACGTTCAGCGCAACCGACAAGAATCTCACCGATGCAGAGATGACGGCCATCTACGGCACCATCGACGGCATGCTGAAGAACATCAACGACGCCAAGGCAGCCGATGACGTGAAGGCTCTTGACAAGTCATTGCTCGCCGCCGAGAACGGGTCCACTGGCATCGAGGTGTCCATCACGAACGCCGAGCAGGCTCAGGCACTGAAGGCACTGAAGGCGCTGCGCGATGCAGTGGTTTACAACTATCTGCCGACAAGTGAGGATCGCAACGCCTACAATAGAATCAATAAGCTTATCTACGATGCCGAGAGAGGAATTATCTTGGCCAAGCAGTATCTTGTTGACGAATTCGCAGATGACAAGACCACACTGAAGGAACTGAAGACGAAGGCCGACCAGAACGCCGAGAACAACAAGGCCGTGAACGAGACATGCACGGCTATCGCTGCTGCCCAGGCTGCCCTCGACCAGGCTTACGCCGACTATGACGACTACGTGGCCGGCATCGACGTGAAACCCACGCTCGACGCCATCAAGACGAAGCTGGCCGGATATCCTACGACCGGAGTTAATCCCAGCAATGCCGAGGAGTGGAAGGCTCAGGCAGAAAGCATCACGAAGGAAGTGGCAGCCGTCTATGAACAACTCTTTGACAAGGAAGTCAGCGCACTGGAGAACGGTCTGCTGAACACTGCCAAGAATGAGTACATCACCTACAAGGCCAGCAACGACGCCACAGCTGAGAAGGGCATCATCGACAGCCAGACAAAGGCATTGGAGGACATCCAGAAGAAGGTGGCCCTTCCCAAAGACAACAAGGACTACGTGAGCAAGACCGATGCACTGACCACGCTCAAGAACATCGAGACCGCGCTGAACGACGTCATCGCCAAGATGCAGACGGCCAACGAGACAAATGTGAACGCCAGCATCGTAAGCGACCTGAACACCGAGAAATCTCGAGTACAGGATGCTTTGAACAATGCCTACGAGGGCTTCACCGCTGACATGAGCAGCCTCAGCAGCGACAAGGCAGCCATCCAGACCGCAATCAACGAACTCGGCAGCTACATCACGGACAACGCCGCCAACATGAAGGCATACAAGGCCAATGCGGATGCAAAGATTAAAGACATCGACAAAGCCATTGCCGACCTGAAGGTGAAGGCACAGGGCGTGCAGAACGATGCCGACGCCGCAGCGGAAGCCAATGCACAGAGGATACTTGGCAACACATGGGCGAATATTTCAAACCGAATTAGTACTGCAAATGCCCAGATTGCAGCCATGAATAAGGAACTGGGTACATACGGTTCAGGCAGCAAGTACGCCAACAAGGTGAGCAAGCTGGAGGAGCAGACGGCCAACGCACAGAGCATTCTCGAAGCCGCACAGGCTAAGGCTGAGGGCAAAGACAAGACAGCCGACAAGCAGGCTATCGCCAACGAAGCCCGGACGCAAGTGAACACGGCACTGAACAGCGTGGCTTCCAACTGCGCTGACATCATCGCACTGGCCAAGGATGCTTATATCTCGGAGGCTATCACAGCCATGCAGGCAGAGCTGGCCGCCATCACCTGGAATCCTGAGAACTATACCAGCACCGACCAGAAGGCCCTGAACAGCAAGAAGAGCGCCATCACGACTGCCATTGCCGCCTATAAGACTACGGCTGAGGGCCAACGTGAAGCCAATGTATACTATACGTATAATCCGGTTACAGGAAGGGACGACATCGAGAACGACGGCGTCATCCGATCGTTGGAAAAGAGTCGCGAAGCATTTGACAAATCCGTGGATGATCTGAAGACGAAGATCAAGGAAATGTCGCTCGTGGGTGACATCCGGGGTCATGTACAGGGCAACGACGACATCAGCGTGGACGACATCCAGAAACTGACCGAGATTGTTGCTAACGGCCAGGCTGCCGATCTGGACCGCTGCGACGTGAACGGCGACGGAAGCGTCACGGTGACGGACATCATTTGGCTGCAGTACTTCTGGGCATTCAACGAATGGCCCGACGCCTCGGCCGCTGTGCGCAGCTTCGGTCAGACGACGAGCGGCAGCGACGCCGTGACGATGGAGACCGTAGCCACCGAGGGCAACATCACCCGCATTGCAGTCAGTCTGACGGGCGAGACACCGTTCCGCGCCTTCCAGATTGCCATGCAGCTGCCTGAGGGCGCCAAGGTGGTGGGCCAACACATGGGCGACCGCGTAGTGAGCGGATGGCTGATGCACTCGGAGGCCATGGAGGGCAACGTACGCTTCATGACCATCTCCGAGAACGACAAGCCGTTCACTGGCAGTGAGGGAGCCGTGCTCTACGTGGACATCGAGAACCTGCAGGGCGAGGTGGTACTGACCGAGGCACTCTTCACCGACACGCAGTTCAACGAGGCTAATCTCCAGAACGGAAGCGTCACGACGGGTATCCGCCAGATGATCTCCAACGCACTGGAGGGCGCCAGCAAGCGCGTTTACAACATCGGCGGCGCCATGATGGACTCCCTGAGAAAGGGCATCAACATCATCCGCAATGCCGACGGTACCACGCAGAAGGTGCTCAAGAAGTGATATAACTCTGCAACATTTGTTTCTCATGAATGGTAAGTGTGCGTGGCTCCCACGCGGGAGCCGCGTACACTTTATTAAAAGGAAGAATAAACCGTATTAACAAGGAAAGGACAAATATGAAGAGCAAGTACTTATCTACATGGATGCAGCGAGTAGCTGTCGTGCTGCTGGTTCTCAGCGGCGGCATCGGTAGCGCACTGGCCCAGACGAAGCTCTACATCGAGAACTTCAGCATCAGCGCGGGCGAGACGAAACAGGTGGCGATTTGCCTGGACACGGACAAAGACAACTTCAGCACCGTATCGATGGCCATCGCTCTGCCCACAGGTCTGACCTTCGAGACCAAGGAACTGATGCCGGGCAAGCCCGTGATGGACGTGACGGTGAACACCTCGCGTGCCGTGGGATTCACCGCTGTGGGAAATCCTGCCAACGGAAAGATTTCGCTCACTTCCATCAACAATACGATTGCGTCGGGCAAGGGTCCACTCTTTTATGTCAAGGTGAAGGCCAGCGAGAGCCTAGCAGTGACGTCGAGCATCAAGTTGAACGACGCTGACCTGCTGGACAAGACGAAGACCCACTTCAGGACCTCCAGCGGTAACCTGACAGTGACCAACGCAACGGTGACAAAGCTGAACGACATCTCCGTTGCCTTTGCCCAGAGTCCCATCACCATGGATCCGTGCGGCACGTACAGCATGGCGGTGAACATGACCAACAAGGGCCGGGAGATTTATGGTTTCCAGGCCGACCTGAAGCTGCCCGCCGGATGGAAAGCCACCGTGGCCGACGGTCGTCTGAAGAATGCCGGCAAGGACAACCGCATCCTCTATGCCGGTGACAAAGAGAATCCCATCCCGGGCGAGGAAGGCATGCTGTTCACCCTCAACCTGGTGGCACCTGCCAACTTCACCACGGGCACGGCCAAAATCAGTCTGGAAAACATCCACGCCACAGCAGGCGAAGGCATGAGTGACGAAGTGCTCGCCAACATCACGCTGACAGTCAACGCCAACGGCGGAGCAGAGACAGGCAAGCCCGTCGTGGCCTTCACGCAGGCAGAGACCGTCATCGGTGCCGGGAAGACGGGCAAAGTGGACATCGACATGCAGAACGCCGGACTCGACATCAAGGGCTTCCAGGCCGATGTGGTGCTGCCCGAGGGCTGGACGGCTGAGGTGGTCAACGGACGTCTGACCAACGCCGGCAACAACAAGCGCGTGATGTATGCCGACTTCATGAACTCCATCCCGGGCGAGGAGGGTGTCCTCTTCTCCCTGAACCTGACAGCCCCGGCCACGTTCACGGGCGAGGCCGTCGTCAAGCTCACGGGCATCCGCGCCACGGTGGGCTTCGCGGAGAAGTCGCTGGACGACATCTCGATTACCGTCAAGGCAAACGATACCAAGGCAAAGGCCGAGGCCGACGCCATCCTGACGGAGCTGCAGGCAAAGTATGACAAGATGAAAGCCTCGGTGAGCGCCGAGGATGCCGAATCGCTCCAGAAGGAGATCACGGCACTGAAGACCGAGGTGGAGACCAAGTACAAGGATGCCACACTCGTTTCGGCTGACGTGAAGAAAGCCGCCGACGCTATCAGCGCCAAGATTGATGCAGCCGTGGAGGCTGCCGCACTCGCTGCGGCCAACGCCAAGCAGGCCGACCTGAAGAAGGCCGCCGAGGCTCTCAAGGTGAGCGCCGAGGCCAAGGCATACGATAACGAGGGCGTGAAGAAGGCCGTCAGCGACGCAGAGAAAGCCATCGCCGAGGCCAACGCCGCCGTGGAGGCCGTCTCGAGGCCGCTGCCGTGACCGCCGCAGAGAAAGCCATCGAGGCTGCCCAGAAGTCCATTGAAACAGCCCAGAAAGCATACACCGACCAGAAGGCTGCCGACGAAGAGGCTGCCGCCGAGGCCAAGCTCGCTGAACTGAAGAAGACTGCCGAGGCGCTGACAGTGAGCGCCGAGGCCAAGGCATACGACAACGAGGGCGTGAAGAAGGCCGTCAGCGACGCAGAGAAAGCCATCGCCGAGGCCAACGCTGCCGTAGAGGCCGTCTCGAAGAAGATTGCCGAGGGCAAGCTCTCCACAGAGAATAAGGAAGCCCTGGCCGCTGCCGTGACCGCCGCAGAGAAAGCCATCGAGGCTGCCCAGAAGTCCATTGAAACAGCCCAGAAAGCATACACCGACCAGAAGGCTGCC
>CADAJS010000018.1 GCA_902788315.1 uncultured Bacteroidales bacterium | reverse complement strand
CATCGTGGACAGCCGGTACGACTCGGCCCTCACCGTGCTGCGGGGGATGGACACGCTCCAGATGCGGCGCTCGGACCGCATGTACCTCGAGCTGCTGCGCGCCAAGGCCATGAACAAGGCCTCGGTGCCCTTCACCTCCGATTCCGTGATGCGACTTTCAGAGCATGCACTGAAGGAGGACAGTATCGCCAGCCAGGTTTCATGCGCTCTACAAGAAAATAGGACATTGGTATTCTGGAATGAGGATTCTACACTTCAGGGCGAGGATAAATATTTGAGACTGGATTACGTGAAAGGACATCTGCAGAGTGGAATTCTATGTGCAACAAGCGATGAAATAGAGGAAGCCCGAGAAGGTTACCCTTGTGGTTTCTTTGCGTTACCCCTAAGTCACATTAAAAACCATGGAGATACCATCTACTTCTCCATTGTCATGCCTCGGGGTGAGAATTTCTATCGTGCCCGCCCTTTCCGGATTTCCCCCGAAAGTGGGCTGATTAAACCAGACAGTGATGAATTGTGGGAAAATGAAGATGATTGGGAACATAATTACATTCCATATCTCGTAAAGTACGGATGCCAAGACACAATATCAATAAGATACAAGATGTATATGAAAGGTGATTCCCTATTGCTTTACAACATTCTTCTTGGAAATAACTATGGGTCTTCTGGGCACATTACATTCAAAAAAATGAACCCACTCTCACAATCACAATAGAACCGTGAAGATAAAGAACTTCTTTTTGCCCAGGCACTTTATTAATGAAGTTGAACTATAATGCTGCGATATTTAAAATAATTCAAGTCTTATGAAAACAATTGTTATTAGATGGAAAGTTGTATTAGTCTTCGAGATCTTTTTCTCTGCAAATTGTTTTGCCAATGGATTCTCGGGGGATTATTCGGAAATTTGCTCGGCATTTGAGGCATTGCAGAAGAACAACTCCCAACAGGCTCAGATGCGATTCTTCAAGGCGTTTCCAAGTAACTGGTATGAATTCATAAAAACCTATGGACTTAGTCCAACAAGTTTATATGAGGAGTATGACAGTCATTTGAGTGCTTTTGAAAATCTTAATATGATAGATGATTCTGTTTATATAGAGAGGCTAATTTATTTGTCACTTGGAGCGATGAAAGATGCGGATGCCCCTGCATTATTGCAAAACATTATACGAAGAAAAATGTTTCAGTCAGAGAAGATGACAAAAAGATTCCTGCACTTTATTGAGAAGCTACAAAAAGGTCACCAAATGCAATTTTGGCAATTCTTTTGGTCAAACCTTATATATGACAAAGAACTTGAGCAGAAGTATATTTTCCTTCTTGGTTTATTGAGCGAAAACGGAAAGGAGGTGGTTTCCATCGCATACCATTACTTCAATGGTGGAATTACATATCCTTATGGTGGACCTTGGAATTCCCCATATTAAGGAATCATTTAATAAATCAGATTCTCATGTGCAAATAAATTCGTTAAATCGTTCATGTATGTTGTTTACCCTAAATCGGTCATTAAAACCGCGAAAAAGGTAGATTAACGTGAGTTCGACGAAAATGATTCAGAAGAGAGTAAGTTGATTATCAAACACTCTGACCACCTGTATCGATGGTTTCTTGGGGGAAGTAGCAGTAGGCAGCAACTGCTCCCAACAGGTTGGCAGCGAAGTTGCAGACAGACCTGTGTCTTGAGTGTTCAATCTGTGCGATGTTCTTGAGCTCGTCTCTGCCACTTTTCGGTTACAATGGAACCCCACCAAAGCCTTCAAAGGCGGCAAGACATCTACTCCCCCCCAATAAACGTTATTATCTTCATAACGCTATTGAACGATTCGGGATTCTCACCGTGGGAGCCCGAAATTTGGCGTCGATTTACAGTTTTGCCGCCTTGTGGCACATAAAAATGCGGAAAAAGTTTGGTGTATAGGCTGAAAATGCCTAACTTTGCAGCCGAAAGATGAATGTGAGGGGCTCCGAAAGGTTCCTCACTTTTCTTTATATTAATTAATGTAGCGTCAGATGATAGACAAGAATGCAGTACAGAAAGCCGTCGAGGAATGGCTTGAGGGTAAAGAGTATTTCCTGGTGGACCTGAGTGTCAGCAGCGACGACCGCATCGTGGTGGTTATCGATCATGCCGACGGGGTGTGGATAGAGGACTGTGCCGACCTGAGCCGTCACATCGAGTCGCGCCTTGACCGTAATGCCGAGGACTATGAACTGGAAGTGGGCAGTGCCGGACTGGGCCAGCCCTTCCGCGTGAAGCGCCAGTACGAGAACCACGTGGGCAAGTTGGTGGAGACGCAGACGGCCGACGGGCGAAAGCTGCGTGGAGTACTGCTCTCTGTGGAGGACGACGGGTTTACCATCAGCGTGGAGGAGAAAGTGAAGGAGGAGGGAAAGAAACGCCCCGTGAGCCGGGAGGTTCCCCGACACTTTGCCTTCGACGACGTGGCATACACCAAATACCTGATTAAAATAAAATAAACGATAATGGCTACCAAGAAGAAAGAAACAGTAAACCTGATTGACTCCTTTGCAGAGTTCAAGGAGACGAAGAACATTGACCGTGCCACCCTGGTGAGCGTACTCGAAGAGTGCTTCCGCAGTGTCATTGCCAAGATATATGGCAGCGACGAGAACTATGACGTCATCGTCAATCCCGACAAGGGCGACTTTGAAATCTACCGCAACCGCACCGTGGTGCCCGATGGCGAGGTGACGGATGACAACATGCAGATTTCGCTCAGTGAGGCACGCGAGGTGGAGGATGACTACGAGGTAGGCGAGGAAGTGAGCCAGCAGGTGAACTTTGCCGACTTTGGCCGCCGTGCCATCCTCACCCTGCGCCAGACGCTGGCCAGCCGCATCCTGGAGCTGGAGCACGACACGCTCTACAACCAATACAAGGACCGTATCGGCGAGATAGTCAGCGCCGAGGTGTACCAGAACTGGAAACGCGAGACACTGCTCCTTGACGATGAAGGCAACGAGCTGCTGCTGCCCCGTACAGAACAGATACCAGGCGACTTCTTCCGCAAGGGCGAGACGGCACGCGCCGTCATCTCGCGTGTGGAGAACACCAATGGCAACCCCCGCATCATCCTGAGCCGTACGGATCCCGCCTTCATGCAGCGTATGCTGGAGGCCGAGGTGCCCGAGATACAGGACGGACTCATCACGATTCACAAGATTGCCCGCATCCCCGGCGAGCGTGCCAAGGTGGCCGTAGAGAGCTACGACGAGCGTATCGACCCCGTGGGAGCCTGCGTCGGCGTGAAGGGAAGCCGTGTGCATGGCATCGTACGCGAACTGCGTGGCGAGAATATCGACGTCATTACCTGGACGTCTAATCCCCAGCTGATGATTACCCGCGCACTGGGTCCGGCACGCGTGAACAGCGTGGTGCTGAACGAGGAGGAGAAGAAGGCTGAGGTATTCCTCGATCCGGATCAGGTATCCCTGGCCATTGGCAAGGGAGGCCTCAACATCAAGCTGGCCAGCATGCTGACGGGCTACACCATCGACGTATTCCGTGAGGTGGAGAATGTGGACGAGGATGACGTAAGCCTGGACGAGTTTACCGACGACATCGAGCCGTGGATCATCGACGAACTGAAGAAGATTGGCCTGAACACCGCTCGCGACGTACTGGAAGTGCCGCGTGAAAGCCTCATACAACGGGCCGACCTCGAGGAAGAGACCGTGGATGAAGTGCTGAGGATACTGAATGCAGAGTTTGAAGACTAAACCATAGGAGGGAGAATATGAGTATAAGACTAATAAAGGTAACAAAGGAATGCAACGTCGGGCTTCAGACGGCCGTCGATTTCCTACAGAAAAAGGGATTCCCAGACGTCGAAGCAAATCCGAACACGAAGATCTCCGAGGAGCAGTATGAACTTCTGATAAAGGAGTTCAACAAGGACATCGGATTGAAGAACGAAGCCTCGCAGCTCATCCAGCAGCGTCAGGAGATGAGCAAGGAACGCAAGGCTGCCTCGCGCCCCAAGCGCGAGAGTGAGGCCCCCGAGGTGAAGATGCCTGTCGTGGAGGGTCCGAAGGTGCTGGGCAAGATCGACCTGGATGCACCACATCGTCCAGCGGCTCCCAAGCCAGCACCCAAGCCTGAGCCTGCGCCCAAGCCTGAGCCTGCGCCCAAGCCCGAACCTGCGCCCAAGCCCGAACCTGCGCCCAAGCCCGCTCCGAAGCCAGAACCCAAGCCGGGACCCAAGCCGGAGACAAAGCCTGAAGCCAAACCGGCTCCCGCTCCACAGCCCGAACCGGAGAAGAAGCCCGAAGTCAAACCGGCTCCTCAGCCCGAACCGGAGAAGAAGCCCGAGGCTGCGGCTCCCAAGGCCGAGACGCCTGCACCCGCACCGGAGACAGCGTCTCCGACACCCGAAAGCAAAGCACCGCAGGCCGATTCCGAGCCTCAGGAGATCACGCTCGTGGGACGTAAGGGCAGTGTGGTGAAAGGTACGGAGGTGGACGGCGTGTTCCGCCTGACTCCCTCCACTCAAGTGACTCCCTCCATCACGGTCAAGGGCCACATCGACCTCTCGACCATCAACCAGAGCACGCGCCCCAAGAAGAAGAGCCGCGAGGAGAAACGCAAGGAACGTGAGGAGAAGAACCGCAACCACGGTGGAGCAACGCCTGGCAGCACAGCACAGAGCGGTGACCGCAAGAAGCGTCTGCGTGTGGGCAAGGAACGTGTCGATGTAAATGCCGTAGCAGCCCAGCAACAGCAGTCGGGCGGCGGCAAGAATAAGCCGCAGGGAGGCAATCAGCCTCAGCAGGGTGGCGGCAAGAGCAAGAACAAGCAGAAGAACCATCCGAAGCAGCCAGTCATCACTCCCGACGTGAGCGACGAGGAAGTGGCAAAGCACGTACGCGAGACACTGGCACGCCTGACCAGCAAGAACAGCAAGATGGGCAAGGGTGCCAAGTATCGTCGTGAGAAGCGCGACGCCTTCCGTGCCGGCATGGAGGAGCAGATGGAACAGGCATCGGCCGAGAGCAAGACACTGAAACTTACCGAATTTGTGACCGCCAACGAGCTGGCCACGATGATGAACGTGCCCGTAACACAGGTCATTGCCACCTGCATGAGCATCGGCATCATGGTGAGCATCAACCAGCGAATGGATGCAGAAACCATCAACCTGGTGGCCGACGAGTTCGGTTTCAAGACGGTATATGTGAGTGCCGAGGTGAGCGAGGCAGTCACCGAGACAGAGGACAGCGAGGAAGACCTGATACCACGCGCTCCCATCGTCACGGTCATGGGCCATGTGGATCATGGTAAGACCAGCCTGCTCGACTACATCCGCAACACGAATGTCATCGCCGGTGAGGCAGGTGGCATCACCCAGCATATCGGAGCCTATAACGTGACGCTCGATGACGGACGCCACGTCACCTTCCTGGATACTCCCGGCCACGAGGCTTTCACCGCCATGCGTGCCCGTGGTGCTCAGGTGACGGACATTGCCATCATCATCATTGCAGCTGATGACGACATCATGCCGCAGACAAAGGAAGCCATCGCACATGCCCAGGCTGCCAATGTACCCATCGTCTTTGCCATCAACAAGATAGACAAGCCTGCGGCCAATCCCGAAAAGATCAAGGAGGGACTGGCCAATATGAACTTCCTCGTGGAGGACTGGGGCGGCAAGTACCAGAGCCAGGACATCAGCGCAAAGAAGGGTATCGGCGTGCCCGAACTGCTCGAGAAGGTGCTGCTCGAAGCAGAGATGCTCGACCTCAAGGCCAATCCCAACCGTAAGGCCACCGGCTCCATCATCGAGTCGAGCCTCGACAAGGGACGTGGCTACGTAGCCACCGTGCTCGTGAGCAACGGTACGCTCCACGTGGGCGATATCCTGCTGGCCGGTACCAACTACGGACGTGTGAAGGCAATGCTCAACGAGCGCGGCCAGCGCGTACAGGAAATCGGTCCCAGCCAGGCAGCCACCGTGCTCGGACTGAATGGTGCCCCGCAGGCCGGCGATGCGTTCCATGTGATGGACAGCGACCAGGAGGCACGCGAGATTGCCAACAAGCGCGAACAGCTGGCTCGCGAACAGGGACTGCGCACGATGAAGCGCTTCGACCTGAACGAGCTGGGACGCCGTATCGCACTGGGCGACTTCAAGGAGCTGAACCTGATAGTCAAGGGCGACGTGGACGGATCCATCGAGGCCCTGAGCGACTCGCTGATAAAACTCTCGACAGAGAAGATTCAGGTGAACGTCATCTACAAGGCCGTGGGCCAGATCAGCGAGACCGACGTGAACATGGCCGCCGCTGCCGAGAACTGCATCATCGTAGGCTTCCAGGTGCGTCCCTCACAGGCCGCCCGCAAGCTGGCCGACCAGATGGAGGTGGACATCCGCCTCTACAGCGTCATCTACGATGCCATCGAGGAGGTACGCGACGCTATGGAGGGCATGCTTTCGCCCGAAATCAAGGAGGAGGTCACGGCCCAGTTGGAGGTACGCGAGGTGTACCACATCAGCAAGGTGGGCACAGTGGCCGGCGCCTATGTGGTGGACGGCAAGGTAAGCCGCTCGAACAAGGCTCGCGTCATCCGCGACGGTATCGTCGTCTTCACCGGTGCCATCAATGCCCTGAAGCGTTTCAAGGACGACGTCAAGGAGGTGAGCACCAACTTCGAGTGCGGTATCTCGCTTGTCAACTACAACGACCTGCGCCAGGGCGATATGCTCGAGACCTTCCAGGAAATCGAAGTTAAAGCCAAACTGTGATGCAAGTCGTCGATTGGATTCTGATAGCATTACTCCTTGCCGCCGCCTTCCGGGGCTGGCGGCTTGGAGTCATCAAGCAGGTGGTCTCCATTGTAGGCATCCTGGCCGGCCTTGTGCTGGCACGGATGTTCTGCGGTGTGCTGGGCGAGACGTGGGCACCCCATCTGGGAGGCAATCCCGGTGTGGCCACAGGCCTTGCCTTCGTGGCCATCTGGGTGGTGGTTCCCGCCATCCTCTGCCTGCTGGGCGAGGTGGTCTCCACCGTGCTGGACAAGATAATCATCGTGGGCAAGGTGAACAAGATAGTGGGCGCCCTGTTCAGCATCTTTAAGTACGCACTGCTGCTGGGCGCCGTGGTATGGGCCATGATGGCCAGCAAGATGTTCCCGGACGGGACACTGGACACCTCGTTCATGGCCATGATGTTGAAGTCCTTCTCCGAGGCCTTCTACACGTCTTTTATGAATGCTTTATGATGGAAGAGAATGACAACGCCCTCGTTCGCGAAGTGGCGGAGAAGAAGTATGCCTACGGGTTTACCACCGATGTCCACACCGAGATTATCGACAAGGGCCTCTCGGAGGACGTAGTGCGCCTCATCTCGCAGAAGAAGGGCGAACCCGACTGGCTGCTGGACTTCCGCCTGCAGGCCTATCGCTACTGGCTCACGTTGGAGCCCCCCACCTGGGGCCACCTCCAGATGCCCCAAGTGGATTTCCAGGACATCTCCTATTATGCCGACCCCACCCACAAGCGTCCGTCGGCCGAAGGAAAGGCTGCCGAGATAGACCCCGAGCTGATGAAGACGTTCGACAAGCTGGGCATTCCCCTCGAGGAGCGCATGGCCCTGAGCGGAACGGCTGTCGATGCCGTGATGGACTCGGTGAGCGTGAAGACCACCTTCCGCGAGAAACTTCGTGAGAAGGGCATCATCTTCTGCTCCATCAGCGAAGCCGTGCGCGAACACCCCGACCTGGTGCGCCAATACCTGGGCACCGTCGTCCCCTATCGCGACAATTTCTATGCCGCCCTGAACAGCGCCGTCTTCAGCGACGGCTCGTTCGTCTATATCCCGCGCGACGTACGCTGCCCCATGGAACTCTCCACCTATTTCCGCATCAATGCACGCGGCACTGGCCAGTTTGAACGTACGCTCATCGTCTGTGACGACCGATCCTACGTCAGCTACCTCGAGGGATGTACCGCTCCCATGCGCGACGAGAACCAGCTTCATGCCGCCATCGTCGAGATTGTCGTGGGCGAGGATGCCGAGGTCAAGTACTCGACCGTGCAGAACTGGTATCCCGGCGACAGCGAGGGACGGGGCGGAGTGCTCAACCTCGTCACCAAGCGCGGCCACCTGCGCGGAGCCCGTAGCCGACTCTCATGGACGCAGGTGGAGACAGGCAGCGCCATCACTTGGAAATACCCCAGCTGCATCCTCTCCGGCGACGACAGCCAGGCCGAGTTCTACAGTGTGGCCGTCACCAACCATCACCAACAGGCCGACACGGGCACCAAGATGATTCATCTCGGACAGCGCACGCGCAGCACCATCATCTCCAAGGGTATCAGCGCCGGACGCAGCCAGAACTCCTATCGCGGATTGGTGCGTGTGGGCAGCCGGGCCGAGGGAGCCCGCAACTACAGCTCGTGCGACTCGCTCCTTCTGGGCGACCAGTGCGGCGCGCACACCTTCCCCTACATGGACGTGCAGAACGATTCGGCAGTGGTGGAGCACGAAGCAACGACGAGCAAGATCAGCGAGGACCAGCTCTTCTACTGCAACCAGCGTGGCATCTCCACCGAGGATGCCGTGGGCCTCATCGTGAACGGCTATGCCAAGGACGTGCTCAACAAGCTCCCCATGGAATTTGCCGTCGAGGCACAGAAGCTCCTTGGCGTCAGCCTCGAAGGCAGTGTGGGATAGTCGGAATAGCAGCACGCCCCTCATTGTTTTATCACGTGTGATAAAGTCTCGCGCAGCACGCCTCATCGCCTTTTATCACACGTGATAAAATTTGCCCCCCTTCCTTGTGCATCGCATCCCTTTTCCTCTCTGCCGCAGACACCACACAATGGAAGGATAGGAAGACGCCCTACACATGGGTACAGATGGCAGGCTCACCCACTGAACTCGCGCTCCACCATCAGCGGAAGCTGGACAATGGCATGGACACCGAGAATGCACGCTATCTACCCTATGTGTCGTGGCCCTATCCCCGCTTTGTGAAGCCATATTGCTACTACCACACCCATCAGAAGAATGTGGAATGGGAGGAAGAGACAACACCGGCAACATCGATAGACAGCGCGACACAGATCGAGGTGGAGGCTGCGGGTCAGGCTGCAGACGGTACCCTGCTGTGGAACAGATGACATCGCATAGCGCTGGGCACTATGCACTAATACCGTAAGGAATCCGTGAACTCAGGGAATCAGGAGGGAGAGGTAGAGCGAGATGGCTTCGGCAATCTCCTCTTCCAGAATGTATTCGTCGGCCGTATGGCTGCGGCTGCTCTGTCCCGGGCCCATCTTCATGCTTGGGAAGGGCATGAGGGCCTGGTCGCTGAGCGTGGGAGAGCCGAAGGGCGTGCGGCCCAGAGCAATGGCACGCTGCACAAGGGGATGGCTTTCGGGAATGGACGACGAACCCAGCCGCAGGGAGCGAGCCACAACGTCGCCCTGCACGTGAGGACGGATGGCCTCCAGCAATTCGGCATTGGAATACAACTCATTGGACCGCACGTCAACGGTGAACGTACACCGTTCGGGCACTACATTGTGTTGCGTACCGGCATTGACGATGGTGACGGACATCTTCACGGCCCCCAGCAGCGGTGAGACGCGCGGCCACTGGTGGGTGCGGAACCACTGTATGTCGTCCAGAGCATGGTAGATGGCATTGTCTCCCTCGTCGCGCGCCGCATGGCCAGAACGGCCATGACAGGTGACGTCGAGCACCATCAGCCCCTTCTCGGCAATGGCGGGCTGCATGCCCGTGGGTTCGCCCACGAGAGCCACGCTGATGGGTGGCAGCTGTGGCAGGACACTCTCGATGCCGTCGCGCCCGCTCACCTCCTCCTCGGCACTGGCCAGATAGATGACGTTGCAGGGCATCCCGCCCCGCTGGCACAGCAGACGGAACACTTGGAGCAAGCAGACCAGGCTGGCCCCGTCGTCGTTGGAGCCCAGACCGTAGATGCGATCTCCCTCGCGCACCGGCTCATGGGGATTGCGTGTCCATGCCGCCGTGGGTCGAACGGTGTCGATGTGGGCATTCAGCAAAAGCGTGGGGCGCGAAGCGTCGTAACCGGGCGCAATGGTCCACAGGTTGTTGCCCGAGCGGCAGACGTCAAGCCCGCAGCGCCGGGTCATGAAAGTCTGTAACAAGTCGGCTGCCTCCGTCTCCTGACGGCTGATGCGCGGCGTGCCGATGAGCTGGCACAGCAGCGTGATGGCTTCTTCTGTAATCGTGTGTATGTCCATAGTGTGAGTTCTCTCAGGGGACAAAGGTACAAAAATTCCGAGTAAGCAGGAGCAAAGAGAATGAATTCTTTTTGCCACGCATGACGAATTTATTTCCTTCGGCACTACTCTGACCTGCGGTCGAGGATTCTTCGCACTGAAGGCGAAGCGACAAAGTCGGGCGGGCTGCACTACTCTGACCTGCGGTCGAGGATCGGCTGCACTCGGGCATGCCAAATGAAAAACTTACGTTTTCCCTTTGTCATTCCACTCTTTTGCACTACTCTGACCTACGGTCGAGGATCGGCTGCACTCGGGTATGCCAAATGAAAAACTTACGTTTTCCCTTTGTCATTCCACTCTTTTGCACTATCTTTGTGCAGACAAACGTGAAGGAATATGTTTAATACAAGTCCGTTTTCTACGCTTGTGCACAGTCAGGCACAGGTGTATGGTGAGCGCACGGCGCTGATGTTTCGTGATAATGATGCCAATGTGTGGAAGCGAATCACGTGGAACGAATTCTCGCGACGGGTGCGGCTGGCCAGCAATGCCATGCTGGAGATGGGCGTAGGAGTGCAGGAGAAGGTGGCCGTCTTCTCGCAGAACATGCCCGAGTGTCTGTTTGTGGACTTTGCTGCCTATGCCATCCGTGCCGTGACAATCCCGTTCTATGCCACGAGCAGCGAGTCGCAGATCAAATACATGATAAGCGATGCCAAGATACGCTACATCTTCGTGGGCGAGCAGTACCAGTATGACACAGCCTATCGTGTGCTGAAGATCGACCCGAGCATCTGCAAGCTCATCATCTTTGACAAGCATGTGGTACGCAACGAGCAGGACCACATGAGTATCTATTTTACCGACTTCCTGCGCCTGGGACTCGACCTGAAACATCAGCAGGAAGTGGAGCACCGCACGGCCGAACTGGATCAGGACGACCTGGCCAATATCCTATATACCAGCGGCACCACGGGCCTGAGCAAGGGTGTGATGCTGACGCATCGCATGTACAACGCAGCCATGCGTGCCCATCAGGGTGCACTGCCGATGGACGACCGCGAACTGGTGATGAACTTCCTGCCCTTCACCCACGTCTTTGAGCGTGGCTGGACCTATCTCTGCATCACCATGGGCTGCACGCTGGCCGTCAACCAGCATCCGCAGGACATCCTGCGCTCGCTCACTGAGGTGCACCCCACCTGTATGTGCACCGTACCCCGCTTCTGGGAGAAGGTCTATAACGGCGTTCAGGAGAAGATTAACAGCAGCAGTGCACTGCAACGCAAGCTGATGCAGGATGCCATCCAGGTGGGCAAAGCATACAACGTGGACTATCTGATGAAGGGCCTCACGCCGCCCCTGGCACTGAAGGTGAAGTATCGCTTCTATGAGAAGACCATCATCGCCCTGCTCCTGAAGAAGCTGGGACTCGAGAACCACAACTTCTTCCCCACGGCCGGGGCTGCCATCCCGCCCGCCATCGAGGAGTTTGTCCACTCGGTGGGCATACGCATGATTGCCGGTTACGGACTGACGGAGAGTACGGCTACCGTATCCTGCGACCGCTGGAACCAGAAGGTAACGATGGGCTCCATCGGTCGGGTGCTGAATGGCGTGCAGGTGAAGTTCGGCGAGAACAATGAGATTCTGCTCAAGGGCGACACCATCACCAAGGGTTACTACCGCAAGGCCGAGGTGACGGCACTCGCCATCGACAGCGAAGGATGGTTCCATACGGGTGATGCCGGCTACATGAAAGACGGCGAGCTGTTCCTGACCGAACGCATCAAGGATCTCTTCAAGACGAGCAACGGCAAATACATCGCTCCGCAGATGCTCGAGAGCAAGCTCGTTGTGGACCGCTACATCGACCAGATAGTCATCATCGCAGACCAGCGCAAGTTCGTCTCGGCCCTCATTATCCCCGAATACAAGTTGCTCGAGGATTACGCCCAGGCAAAACACATCCAATACAAGAACCGCGCAGACCTCTGTGCCAATCCGAAGATAGTGGAATTCGTGATGGACCGTCTCGACACGCTGCAGCAGGAATTTGCCCACTACGAACAGGTGAAGCGTATCACCCTGCTGCCCGAGCCCTTCTCGCTCGAAAAGGGCGAGCTGACGAATACGCTCAAGGTGAAGCGCTCCGTGCTCAACCAGAACTATGCCAAGGAAATAAATAAAATGTACGAGGAATGATAACAAGCGATCAACTGAAAGAAGTAAAGGACCGCACCGAGCAACTGCACCGCTACCTGAACATCGACTCAAAGAAAATACAGCTCGAGGAGGAACAGTTGCGCACCCAGGCACCTGGCTTCTGGGACGACCAGAAAAAGGCCGAGGCCCAGATGAAACTGGTCAAGGGACTGGAGAAATGGATAAAGGGCTATGCCGAGGTGAAGAGTCTCTGCGACGAGCTGGAGCTGGCCTTCGAATACTATCGCGAGGAACTGGTCACGGAGCAGGAGGTGGACGAGCTATATGCCAAGGCCATTGCCGCCATCGAGGACCTGGAACTGAAGAACATGCTACGCCGCGAGGAGGATATCATGTCGGCGGTGCTGAAGATAAACTCCGGTGCCGGCGGCACCGAAGCGCAGGACTGGGCCCAGATGCTCATGCGCATGTACATGCGTTGGGCGGAGGAAAACAAGTATAAGTGTGTGGTGAGCAATGTGCTCGACGGTGACGATGCCGGCATCAAGTCATGTACGCTCGAGATTGAAGGCGACTATGCCTACGGCTACCTCAAGAGCGAGAATGGCGTGCACCGCCTGGTGCGTGTCTCGCCCTACAATGCCCAGGGCAAGCGTATGACCAGTTTTGCCTCCGTCTTTGTCACTCCGCTGGTGGACGACACCATCGAGGTGAACATCGAACCGGCACGCATCTCATGGGACACGTTCCGCTCGAGCGGAGCCGGCGGACAGAACGTGAACAAAGTGGAGTCCGGCGTACGCCTGCGCTATCAATATAAGGATCCCTACACGGGCGAGGAGGAGGAGATTCTCATCGAGAACACGGAGACGCGCGACCAGCCGAAGAACAAGGAGAACGCCCTGCGCCTGCTGCGTTCGATGCTCTACGACAAGGAACTGCAACACCGCATGCAGGAGCAGGCCAAGGTGGAGGCTGGCAAGCGCAAGATCGAATGGGGCAGCCAGATACGTAGCTATGTCTTTGACGACCGCCGCGTGAAGGATCACCGCACCAACTACCAGACCAGCGATGTGAGCGGCGTGATGGACGGCAAGATAGACGCCTTCATCAAGGCCTATCTCATGGAGTTTGGCGGAGAAGAGGGATAGACCCCCGCCCCCCCTTAGGGGGAGCAAGCCGTCGGCCCAAATTATGAATTCTGCATTATGAATTGTGAATTATGAATTGTGAATTATGAATTAAATAAGGATTATGAGTAAAGAAAAGAAGGCTATGCGTGCGGCCAAGAAAGCACAGCGCGAGGCACGCGAAGGAAAGAAACTTGTGAACTACGTGGCCATTGGCCTGCTGGTACTCATGGTACTCAGTGTCCTGCTACTCGTAGGCATGATGGCTTGACGATGGGACTGGAGATCGAACGGAAGTTCCTGGTCACGGGTGAATTTCGCGACCAGGCATATAGCCACAGCCGCATCCGCCAGGGATATATCCTGACGGGACAAGGGAAAACCATCCGCATCCGTATCCGTGACGACCGAGGGTACCTGACCATCAAAGGTCCCAGCAACCGCGCCGGGCTGGCGCGCTACGAGTTTGAGACGGAGGTGTCGCTTGCCGATGCCCAGGATCTTATGCGCATCTGCGAGCCGGGCATCATCGACAAGACCCGCTATCTGGTGCGCAGTGGCGAGCATATCTTCGAGGTGGACGAGTTTTATGGAGACAATGAGGGACTCGTCATGGCCGAGGTAGAGCTTGGAAGCGAGGACGAGCCGTTCGAGAAGCCCTCGTTCATCGGACGCGAGGTGACGGGAGACCGACGGTTCTATAACTCCCACCTGCGCCGCAACCCCTACTGCCTGTGGAAGGATTCCATCTGAGCATCGCAACTCAGGGGAGAGAACCACAGTAGTCCTCTTTACAAAACAAAATATATAAACGATGAAAAAGATATTTCTCGTACTCCTGCTTGTCGCAGGATTTTCAACGAACGCCGCAGCCCAGTTCTTCGTGGGCGGCACGGGCGGCGTAGGTTATCTGAACGATGCCTTCCGCATGGCGGTGAAGCCCATGGCCGGCTATGAGTTTGACGACCGATGGGCAGTGGGCACCACGCTTGGCTTCAGTCTGGTAGCCCATAACGGTTCAGAGGTATTTGGTGTGGCCGATCCTTTTGTGCGTTTTACGTGTTGGAACAACAGCAAGCTCTTCGTCGATCTGGTCGCCCACAGCGAGATGCTATTCCAGAGCGAACTTTATACGGCCAACGTAGGCATCTCCCCAGCCTTGCGCTACAGCATCAGTTCCCACTGGCAACTGACAGGCCAAGCGGGTATTGTCGGCGCACAGTATGATGGCGCAGACTGGTATCCAGCCTTCGGCTTTACAGCCTCGACCGAGGTCGGTGTCATTTATCGGTTCTGATTTGTCTCGGAGACAGCAAGCTGACGACGCCCGAGCATTACGTTTTCTTTCTTTTCATCACGCATGCCATGCCGATACCTATCAGCGTGGCCAGAACGACGCCAGTGCTGTTGGCCAGCATGTCGAGCCACTCGCCGCTGCGGCAAGTGGTCAGATAGCGCTGTGCCAGCTCCATCATTCCGCCCATGAGGATTGGAAGCAGGAAGGCACCTATGGAAAGCCGGCGCATGTTCAACAGTTCGTGGCTGCGCAGGTATTCCCACCAGATAATGCAGCACAGGCTTCCGTACATCAGCATGTGCACCCACTTGTCAAGCAGACTGACGTTCGCCAGCGGCTTCACTTCAGGGATAGGGATTAGCGAGAGCGTGGTTATCACAAGGGCCACGACGAGGCTCAGAGGATACCGTTTTACATATTTTGTAAGCATGAACGGCCTTTTAATTACAATTTCGTCGCAAAGTTACGGGAATTATTTGTAATTTTGCATTGTTTTGTGGATTATTTAACAAAAATGAAGATTCCATGATGGACAGACGAGGACGTTTTGGCAGTCGGATAGGAGTGATACTGGCTTCTGCGGGCAGCGCCGTGGGACTGGGCAACATTTGGCGTTTCCCCACTGAGGTGGGACGTAATGGCGGTGCGGCCTTCATTCTGGTATATGTCTGCTTTGTCCTCTTCCTGGCCATGCCGGTGATGGTGAGCGAGTTTGTCATTGGACGAGCCTCCAAGTCGAACACCGTGGATGCTTTCCGTGTGCTCGCGCCGGGCCGTCCGTGGGTACTCACCGGTCTTATGGGTGTCATTGCCGGTTTTCTGGTGCTCTCGTTTTACTCCGTGGTAGCGGGCTGGACCATGCACTATGCCGTCTCCTCGCTACTGGGGCAGCTGTCGGCGGGACACGATTTCGCTGCCGACTTCAATGCGTTCATCTCTGCCCCATGGCTTCCGCTGGCCTATGTAGCGGGCTTCCTCGTGCTCACCCATCTTGTCGTGGAGCGAGGTGTCCAGAATGGTATCGAACGTTACTCTAAGTGGATGATGCCCCTGCTTTTCATCATCATTGTCGTCCTCGTAATCTGCTCGCTGCAGATGCCCGGTGCCCGTGCGGGACTGGCCTTCCTCCTGCGTCCAGACTTTAGCAAGGTCACGTGGCAAGTGGTGCTCAGTGCCATCGGACAGGCATTTTTCTCGCTCAGTGTGGGCATCGGGTGTATGATTACGTATGCCTCCTACTTTGGCCCTCGCATGCGACTGGCACCCTCGGCATTGCACGTCTGCCTGATTGATACGATGGTGGCCGTGCTGAGCGGCTTCATCATCTTCCCGGCAGTGTTCAGTGTGGAGGGTCTCTCGGTGGATGCCGGGCCAGGGCTGGTGTTCATCACGCTTCCCAATGTGTTCAACACCGCCTTTTCCCACATACCGATGGTGGGCTATGCCTTCTCGCTGCTCTTCTACGTGCTGCTGCTCCTGGCGGCTCTCACCAGCAGCATCTCCATGCACGAGATCTGTACCGCCTTTATCCACGAGAAGTACGGCCTCGGACGGCGCGTGGCGGCCTGGATAGTCACGTTGGCATGTCTCTTGGGCGGTGCCGCCTGTTCCCTCTCCTTCGGTGTGTGGCGCGGAATCACAGTGGGCGGCATGGGCTTTTTCGACCTCTTTGACTATCTGACAGCCAAGTTCATCATGCCACTGGGAGGCATCCTCATCACCCTCTTTGTGGGGTGGCAGATGCAGAGGTCTCAGGTGATGGACGAACTGACAAACGGCGGCACATGCAGCCGCGTGCTGGCACGTCTGCTATATTTTCTGATACGATGGCTGGCTCCGATAGGGGTCTGCACAATATTCATAAACGGACTGATAGGACACTGACAAGACACTTGTAGCAATGGAGACGAGAAAGAATTTTGGCAGCAGATTGGGCGTGGTGCTGGCCGCTGCCGGCTCGGCCGTGGGGCTGGGTAACGTATGGAGATTTCCCACTGAGGTGGGCAACAACGGCGGAGCCGCCTTCATCCTCATCTATCTGCTGTGTGTGCTACTCATCGGCGTGCCGGTGATGATAAGCGAGTTCCTCATCGGACGACATACACATGCCAACACCATCTCGGCCTATGCCCGTCTGGCCCCCGGCTCCTGGTGGCGCATCGAGGGTGTGGCCGGAGTATTCGTAGCTTTCCTTATCCTGTCTTACTATGTCATTATCTCGGGATGGACGCTCTATTATCTGGTGCAGTCATGTACCGGGGCGCTGGCCGCGGAACAGGATTTCAAGGCAGGATTCTCGTCCTTCGTCTCGCATCCCTGGTGGCCGGTGGTGTATGGGTGTATCTTCATGGCGATGACCCACGTGGTCATTGCCCGTGGAGTGCAGTCGGGCATCGAACGTTTCAGCAAGGTGATGATGCCGCTGCTGCTGGTGATCATCGTGGTGCTGGTGGCCTGTTCGTTCAGCATGCCCGGGGCGCGTGAAGGCCTGCACTTCCTCCTGAAGCCCGACTTCTCGAAGGTCTCCACACGCGTCATGCTCAGCGCCATGGGACAGGCCTTCTTCTCCCTCAGCCTGGCGATGGGCTGCCTGTGCACGTATGCCTCCTACTTTGGTCCCGAGACACGCCTGGTCCGTACGGCTGTCAACGTGTCGCTCATTGACACCATGGTGGCCATTCTGAGCGGCTTTATCATCTTCCCGGCAGTGTTCAGTGTGGCTGGCGTGCAGGTCGATGAGGGACCCGGCCTGGTGTTCATCACGCTGCCCAACGTATTCCACATGGCCTTCCACAGCCTTCCCCTGCTGGGCTACGTCTTCTCCGTACTCTTCTATCTGCTGCTCCTCCTGGCTGCCCTCACGAGTGCCATGTCGCTGCACGAGTCCGTGACGGCCTATGTATTGGAGACCACCCACATATCCCGTCGGCAGGCTTCAGCTCTCGTCTCCGTCAGCTGCATGCTGCTCGGCGTGGCCTGTTCGCTCTCCTTCGGTCCATGGAGCGACTTCAAGGTCTTCGGCCTGACCATCTTCGAACTGTTCGACTTCGCGGCCTCCAAGGTCATCATGCTCCTCAGCGGCATCGTCATCTGTCTCTTCGTGGGATGGCGCCTGGATCGGCAACTGGTGTATGACGAGGTGACAAACTACGGTACCGTCCCCTTCCGCCTCTTCCGCTTCTACGTCTTCCTTATCCGCTATGTGATACCAGTCATCATTGGCGTGATCTTCGTGAACGAGCTGCTGCGATGAGACGCCTTCCCTTCCTTTCGCGTGCCGACCGTCGTGCCCTGCTCCTGCTGGAGTGGCTGATTGTCCTGGCTCTCGTGGCCGTGACAGCATATATGTGGCGCAAGCCAGCCGCTGCCCCACACTCCGGCACGCCCCCGGCCGACTCTACCTTATATAATACGCGGGCGCGAGAGAGGGAGAAACCGTCATACATCTACGGGGTTCCCGAGGAGCCCGTGGAGACCTTTCCTTTCGACCCCAATACAGCCGACAGCACCGTGCTGCTCCGCCTGGGCCTGGCTCCGTGGCAGGTGAGGGCCATCTATCGCTATCGGGCCAAGCACGGACGATACCATACGCCCGAGGACTTCAAGCGCCTGCCGGGCATGACGGGCGAGCTGTGGGAGCGCCTCGGTCCCTATGTGCGCATCGCCGAGCGTTTCCGCTACATCGAGCCGGAAGACCGCCCACTGCCTGCTCCGTCCAAGAGCGCATCACCTGCCTCGGCTCAGAATGGCCCGACGCCCTCGTTTCAGGAGTCCCCGTCTCAGCCCGCTTCGGCTGCCTCGCGCGACTCGGTTTCTGTTCCGCCACAGGCTGTATCGTCTGCTTTGCCAATGGCTCCCGACAGCGTACAGCGTGTGGAGAAGTTTCCGCCGGGAACCACGGTGGATATCAACATAGCCGACACCAATATGCTGAAGCGCATCCCCGGCATTGCCTCCTATCGGGCAAAGAAGATCGTGGAATACCGCCAGCAGCTGGGCGGATTTGTTTCGACGGAGCAGGCCATGGAAGCCTGTGAGATGCCCGACGAGGTGCTCGACTGGCTGACGGTCACCAATCCTCGGCCTGCCCTCCTGGACGTGAACCATCTCAGCGTGCGGCAGCTCATGCGCCACCCCTACCTGTCCTTCTATCAGGCGCGCGACCTCGTCGAGTATCGCCAGAAACACGGCTCGCTCTCCTCGCTCGACGAGCTGCAGCTACTTCCCTCCTTCACTCCCGAGGTCATCGGCCGACTGCGACCCTACGTGGAGTTCAAGTGAGGATAACCCCCCAATAATTTAGGAAATATTCCCTCCTCGGTAGTTACAATAACGTTACAAGTCGGGACTGTAACCGAATTGTAACGGCAATGGTTTGGTTGGTTCGTATCATACTTCGTACCTTTGTAACGGAAAAAAGCCACGACAATGACAGCAGACTACTTAACCATCGGAATGAAACTGCTCGGCGCACTGGGATTGCTCATCTATGGCATGCGCATGATGAGCGAGGCGTTGCAGAAAATGGCCGGACCGCAATTGCGCCACATTCTGGCACGCATGACCACCAACCGCCTGACGGGCATGCTCACGGGCACCCTGGTGACGTGTGCCGTACAATCGTCATCGGCCACGACGGTGATGACCGTCTCCTTTGTTTCTGCAGGCCTGCTGACCCTGGGGCAAGCCATCTCCGTCATCATGGGTGCCAATATCGGTACGACGCTGACGGCCTGGATTATGTCGCTGGGCTACAACGTGGACCTTACGTCATTCGTCTTCCCGGCCTTCTTCGTCGGAATGCTCCTCATCTATAAGAAGAAGCAGCGCTTCCTGGGCGATTTCCTCTTCGGCATTGCCTTCATGTTCCTCTCCCTCGTCATGCTGAGCACGGCGGGCAAGGAACTGGACCTGGAGCACAACGAGGAAGTGGTAAGCTTCTTCGCCTCGTTTGACACAGGCAGCTACTGGACCATTCTGATCTTCCTGGCCATCGGCACCGTCATCACCTGCATCGTGCAGTCGTCAGCAGCCGTCATGGCCATCACCATCCTGCTGTGCTCCACAGGCGTGCTGCCCATCTATCTGGGTATCGCACTGGTGATGGGCGAAAACATCGGCACGACGGCCACTGCCAACCTCGCAGCCCTGGGAGCCGGCATCCCTGCACGTCGCGCGGCACTGGCCCACCTGCTGTTCAACGTGATCGGTGTCACATGGGTGCTCTGCATCTTCTATCCCTTCGTCAATGTCGTCTGCAACCTGGTGGGCTATAACCCGGCCCTGGGCGGACAAGTGTCGCTGCTCCCCGTGGTGCTGGCCATGTTCCACACCTGCTTCAACGTGACGAACACCCTGCTGCTCATCGGTTTCATTCCCCAGATAGAGCGCATTGTCTGCTGGCTGTTGCCCGAGCGTGAACAGCCACAGATGGAGCAGTTCCGCCTTCGCTACATTCAGGCCAACATCGTCCAGACACCGGAAATCTCCGTCCTCCAGGCAGAGAAGGAGACGGCCCTCCTCGGCCAGCGGGTGCAGCAGATGTTCACCCTCGTCCGCCAGCTCGTCGACGAGACGGACGACAAACACTTCGGAGACCTATACAAACAGATTACGCATCAGGAGGAAATCACCGACCAGGCAGAATACGAAATAGCCCGGTTCCTCGAAGATGTCAGCTCGGACCACCTCAGCGACATCACCAAGAAGAAAGTGCGCCAGATCATGCGAGAGATTGGAGAGCTGGAGAGCATCGGCGACGCATGCTACAACATGGCACGCACGCTGAACCGCCGCAACGAGTTCGACAGCTCGCCCACACTCACCCGCGACCTCAGGACGAAGCTGGACGCCATGATGCAACGTACAGACGATGCCCTGACGCAGATGAACACCGTCATGACCGGGCATACCAGAGAACACGACATCAACGACTCCTACCGCATCGAGGAGGACATCAACCAGATGCGCAATCGGCTGAAGGCAGAGAGCATCGCCGCCGTGAACGACCAGCAGTACGACTATGTCGTCGGAACCATGTTCTCCGACCTCGTGGGCGAGTGCGAAAAACTGGGCGACTACGTCATCAACGTAGTGCAGGCGCGTTTCGGGAAATAAGACAAGAGTATATCGGGGCGAATCCCCCTCCCCCCCATCGTTAGCACCCTTATTGCAAAATGCAAAGGAGCGAGAGCAGAGCGTCGAGTCTCGCTCGAAAGCTATGCCGAGCGACGCATGCATTCGACGAAGTCAAATGCAAAGGAGTGAGAGTAGAGCATCGAGTCACACTCGAATGCTATGCCGAGCGACGCATGCATTCGACGAACGTGTATTTCCCATGACGTGTTCCTGGGGACTTTATCACGCGTGATAAACTATTTTATCACGCGTGATAAAGCGCGGCGCGGCACGTTATGTAACTCGACCCCGAATCCTTCATGGGCTGCCGGGCACTGTAGCATCGGCGCAAGCAATAGCGGCATTGGATTCTATGTGGGGCTCAAAATGCAGGCATAACCTACACACTATTATCCTTCCTGCACCAAAACCTACACATAGGTTACGTGCAGACAATCAAACTGTTGCCGGACAGGTGTGTAGGTTTTTGCAGTTCTCCCGGGGGACAAAATTGGAAATCAAGAGAGGGAGCATTGGCTGTCTTATGCGCCAGCGGGCTTTCTTCCGGTCAGCGTTTGACGCGATTGTAATAGCTGAGGCCGCGCTGAACGTTTTCGATGACAGCCTCGGAGGAGACGGTGGCTCCCGTGACGACATCCACCCGGGCCTTCTCGGCCTTCTTCACTGACATGCCCTCCCACTTGCGCAGCAGCTTCTGCTCCACGAGGTTAAAGTATTTGGGCATCTCCTCGTTCTCGAGGGCTTCCACGCGCGCTACCTTATTATTACGAATGTAGATCTTGACGGGCGTGGTGGAGACATATCCCTCCACGTCATCGGCCAGGGCTGTGGTGTTTATGATGGTGGTTTCCTTCTCCTGGGTGAGGATGGGAGCCTCGTCGGTCTCGCTGCTCAGGGCGAGGCACAGGGCGGCGATGCCCAGTGCGGGCAGTAGTGTCTTGCAGTTCATATCTCTCACAATTATTGTTTGCAGTAATCTTAATCAATTAATCTCTCGCTCGGCTCCGCCGCTTTGCCTTTAGTGCAAAGAATCCCGCACTCTCTTCTTCCGTGTCATCTCCACGAGGTGGCTCATGTGGGTGGGGATGGGCAGCTGTTGCGGACATTTCTTCAGGCATTCGCCGCAGTCCTGGCAGCGGTTGGCTCGTGCCTTGTCGGGGATGGCGGCGCGATAGGCCTCGAGATAGGCCGTGCGGCGCTGGTCGTAGTCGTCGGCGGTGGGCTCGGGCAGCGGCAGTCGGCCCTCGGTGACCTCTTTGTTATAGAAGGCAAAGTTGCCGGGGATATCGACCCCGTATTTGCATGGCATGCAGTAGGCACAGGTGGTGCAGCCGATGGTGGGCAGGCCCGACATCTGATCGGCGATGCGTGCCAGCAGCTCGTTCTCCACCTTGGGGCAGGGCTCCAGGGGCGAGAAGGTGGCCACATTCTCCTCAAGATGTTCCATGCGGTTCATGCCGCTGAGGGTGGTGAGCACGTTGGGATGGCTTCCCACCCAGCGGAATCCCCAGCGTGCGGGGCTGTCGCCGGAACGTGAACGATTCAGCTGAGTGCACACCTCGTCTGTGACATTGGCCAGGCTGCCGCCTCGAAGGGGTTCCATGATGACGCACTGTATGCCCAGCTTCTCCAGCCGCCCGTACAGGTACTCGGCGTTGGCATCGCCGCCGCGCCGACGTCGGCTGCCAGCATGGTGCCAGTCGAGATAGTTCATCTGAATCTGCACGAAGTCCCAGTGGTATGTATCGTGATGGTCCAGCAGCCAGTCGAATACCTTCACGTCGCCGTGGTAGCTGAAGCCCAGATGGCGTATGCGGCCGGCCTCGCGCTCCTTCAGGAGGAAGTCCAGCAGTCCGTTGTCCAGGAAACGTCCGCGCAGGGTCTCCAGCCCTCCGCCTCCCACCGAGTGGAGCAGGTAGTAGTCGATGTAGTCCACCTGCAGCTGGCGGAACGAGTTCTCGTACATCTCCTTCGACCGCTCCAGCGACCACAGGTCGCGGTGCTGGTTAGACATCTTGGTGGCCACATAGTATTTCTCGCGCGGATAGCGGCTGAGCGTGCGGCCTGTGATGCCCTCGTTGGTGCCGCCGCCATAGACGGGAGCCGTGTCGAAATAGTTCACGCCGTGGGCGATGGCATAGTCCACCAGGCGGTCCACCTCCTCCTGCTCGCGCGGCAGGCGCATCATGCCGAAGCCCAGGAGCGAGATCTTCTCGCCCGTGCCTCGCTGGGTGCGATAGGTCATCCCGCCCTCGGGGGCGTCGGTACCGGTCTGTGTGGAATTCGTGGTCTGTGACCGTGCGCTGAGGCGCAGGGGATGGAGAGCCATGAGCGAGAGGGCGGTGGCGTAGCCCATGCCCATACGTCCCAGGAACTGGCGGCGGTCCATGCCGCAGGGATTCTTCTTGTCCATGATTGCATAGTTTAGTATTCTTTAGACTGCCCTGCGGGCAAAAGGTTGCATCCAGCTGGCGAAGATATGTCTCCGTTAATTATTGTTAATCATTATTCTTCGCTCTTAATTATTATGTACCTTTGTATTTGATTGAACCTATAATGTGTGATATGATGTTAAGGAGACTGTTTCCTGCCGCGTTGTGTGCCATGTTGTTTGCCGCTTGTTCGGTGACGGAGCCCGATGGCGACTGGGATGCGATGAAATGGGAAACTCTTGACGGCGCAAAGGCCGAGAAGGGCGTGTACATCGTGGGTGTGGCGGCCGATACATTGTGCTTTGAATGCAAGAACTATCGTGGGCCTTGGATTAGCAATGCACGCGAGGATGGTGTGGATTACTATCCCAAAGGCGGGAATGGCAACGACATTCATCATCTCCAAGGGCGCCATTTCTCTGCCACCGTAGAGGGCAACAAGCTCACCGTTGTCTTTCCCGAAAACATTTCCAAGGATGCCCACAGCGTGACGCTCACCGTGACGGCGGGCGACATCTTCTACGACTTCCGCTTTCTACAGGAGGCTGCTCCGGCTGCTAATCCCTAATCTTTAATCCCTAACCTTTAATCCTTCACAGGCAACCAGGTACAGACGTGCTTGCCCTCCCATCCGTTCACCGAGGCATAGTCCACCATGTGGATGGGGCCGTCGGTCGTGGGGACAATGAACTCCATGCGCGTGCCGGACAGGGTGGGCGTCGTGGGCTGGATGCTGACCTCCTGTGCCGCGCTGGCCGTTATTGAGACGGGCTGCATATAGTGCGGGTCTGTGTTCTCGTCGCGCGCCAGCACGATGGGTCCGTAGATGAGTGCCTGGAAGTGGTCGCCGTCGCGGTTGGTGCCGTGCGGGGCGGGAATCAGGTGGCAGCGCATGTCGAAGCGGAGGCTTACGCGGTCGCCCCGTTTCCAGCGCCGGCGCAGCGTGAGGTATGTTCCGCTCTGCACCTCCTTCACGCGCCGGCCGTTGATGCGACACTCAGTCCGTTGGCTCCAGCCCGGGATGCGCAGGCGCAGGGTGAATGTCTCCCGACGCTCCGGTGTCACCAGTATCTCCACGTGGCTGTCCCGTGGGAAGTCTGTCCTGACCTCCATTTCCACGTCCGCGCCCGTCTCGCTCTTGGCTCGGATGCGAGCCGCATTATACAGGTTCACGACGGGACCCTCCTTTGCCTGCATGGCCAGCACGAAGGGGATATAGGCCAGCCCCATGGGGCCGTTCAGGTTGCAGCACGTCACGGGCCGTCCGTCGAAGTCCCATCCCCAGCCGTGGTTCGTCACCTTCTCGCCGTTGAGCAGGTTCACGTAGCTGAAGCCGTCGCCCGAGGGCTTCATGGCTCCCAGCAGGCCGTTATAGACATAGCGCTCGATGAGGTCCACCGTCTCGGGGTTGCCCGTCAGGCGCAGCATCTGGGAGCAGAACTTCATCCACGTCACGCCGATGCACGTCTCCATCATGCGCGTCTGCTTGGGATTTGTCTGTTCGAAGCGTGTGTCGCTCCACGCCTCGCCGTACCACTGGGGAAAGTAGGGCTGGTCGGCCCCGCCGTTGCCCAGGATGGTCAGTTCGCGGTCGCGCACGCCCTCGTACATATTCCTGAGGCACTGCATCCATCGTTTGTCGCCCGTCGCGCGATAATACTCGGCCAGCCCCTCGAAGACGGAGAGCATCTCGTAGGCCTTCGGATAGACGTTGCCCATCAGGCGCGGCCACACTCCGTCATACGCCTGCTGGAAGAGGTCGCTGCCACTGCAGCCGCCTTGCTGTATGATGTAGGAGGCAAAGTCCAGATACTGCGGCTTGCCCGTGAGGAAGTAGAGGCGCATCATCGGTTCCAGGAGCGACGACGACTCTATCTTGTTGGCACTCCACCCCAGCGTGGTGATGTCCACCTTGGGCGCCGGGCCCACCTGGTCGATGATGCTCTGTGCCTCGCGCTCCATTGCCCGGAGCACGGCAGGGTCCTGCTCCACCTGGCGGTAATACTGGCTTAGCCCCAGCAGCACATACTTCCTCTCCCACATGTCGCCGCCGCCACTCTCGGGCTGCAGCTCGGGCGGAGCACAGCTGATGCTGCCATTGGAGCGGGTGGTGGAGAGCAGGTCGGCCACCGTGGCGGCCAGAATCTGCCGCAGTTCCTCGTCGGCGCGGTAGCGATAGAACATCGAGCCGGAGCGCACCGCCTTGCCCCACATCTCGCCCAGGGCAAACTGAGGATGCCCCGAGCGGAAGAACTCCACCAGCCGTGGGTAGGGTACCGCCTCCTTCTGCCAGTGCTGGATGCTGTTGCGGATGTCGTTCTCGAGGTAGTTGGTCAGCTCCACGCTCCCTGCAGGCAGCGGCGTGAACACGTCGTCCACGCGTTTAAGACCTTCTCCCCCCGCCCATGCGGGCAGCAGGAGCAGCGCCACGGCCATGCTGACAGCCTTGGCTTGGGATATGCTTCGTATGGCATTCATGATGTATGTGATTATTATACGCGCGCGTACATATTAATATATAAGGGTTCTCTCCTGGCTACCGTTTCTTCTGGAAGAACAGCTTCATCAGGGCGCTGCAGTCCTCCTCGAGGACGCCTGCGGCCACTTCCGTGCGGGGATGCAGGACGTCGGGGGCAAAGCGTCGGTAGCCACGTTTCTCGTCCGAGGCGCCATATACCACACGCCCTATCTGGGCCCACCCCAGCGCCCCGGCGCACATCGGGCAGGGTTCCACGGTGACGTATAGCGTGCACTCCGGCAGGTACTTGCCGCCCAGATGGTCTGCGGCAGCCGTGATGGCCTGCATCTCGGCATGTGCCGTCACGTCGGTGAGCCGCTCCGTCAGGTTGTGGGTGCGGGCGATGATGCGCCCCTGGCACACCACCACCGCCCCGATGGGTATCTCTCCCTCGTCGAAGGCTCGCCGTGCCTCGGCCAGCGCCTCGCGCATGTAGAATTTGTCGTCGGCCATTGTTTTTTGCTCCGTTTCTCCCTGCGAAGTTACGTTTTTTTCCTAACTTTGCAAACTGAAGTAGCAGAAAAGAGCCAATGATGCAGGAAAAAAGGCCAGTATGTCGTATCCGTCTGGAGGAAGTGGACAGCACAAACCGCTATGCCAAGACACTGTCCGAGTCGGACGAGTGGCAGTTGGTGACCGCTGAGTTTCAAACGGCCGGACGCGGTGCAGGCACCAACTCGTGGGAGAGCGAGCGGGGAGAGAACCTGCTGCTCAGCCTCGTCGTGCGACCCAAGAGCCTGGAGGCCAGCAGGGCCTTTACGCTCTCCGAGGCTTTGTCTTTGGCCATCAGCGATGCACTGAGCAGCTATGTCGAAGGGGTGAGCATCAAGTGGCCCAACGACATCTACTGTGGTCAGCGGAAGATGACGGGCATCCTCATCGAGAACGAGCTGGCTGGACCTCTCGTGCGACGCAGCATCCTGGGCGTGGGGCTCAATGTAAACCAGAAGCGCTTCGTGAGCGATGCGCCCAATCCCGTCTCGCTCCGCCAGGTGCTGGGACGAGAGGTGGACCGTGAGGAGGTGCTCGAACGGCTTCTGGACTGTTTTGCCCTGTACGTGGCTATGCTTGAGAATGGCCTTTTCGATGAGCTGCACCAGCTCTATCTGTCACGCCTCTTCCGCCTCGGAGTCGAAGCCGACTACAGCGATGCCGATGGCCGTTTCCGGGCCACCATCACGGGCGTGGAACCTGGCGGCCATCTGCTTATGACGGACACCGAAGGGCACCAGCGGCGATATGCCTTCAAGGAGGTGAAGTATGAATAAATAAAGCCTCACCCCCGGCCCCTCTCCGGGGAGAGGGGAGACCCGAAGCGGATATCAGCAGCGATTCCCTCTCCTCGGAGAGGGGCCGGGGGGTGAGGCTAAAACTTAATAACATGAAGCGATTTAACAGAATTCTACTGAAGCTCTCGGGTGAGAGCCTGATGGGCGAGAAAGGCTATGGCATCGACGAACGGCGCCTGGCCCAGTATGCAGAACAAATCAAGGAGGTCCATGCGATGGGCGTCCAGATAGGCATTGTCATCGGGGGCGGCAACATCTTCCGAGGCCTCTCCGGCGCGGGCAAGGGCTTCGACCGCGTGAAGGGCGACCAGATGGGTATGCTGGCCACCGTGATCAACTCGCTGGCGCTGAGCAGTGCCCTGGTGGCCGCAGGCGTGAAGGCCCGTGTGCTCACTGCCATCCGCATGGAACCCATCGGCGAGCTGTACACCAAATGGAAGGCCATCGAGGCCATGCAGCAGGGCGAGGTGGTCATTATGAGTGCAGGCACGGGTAATCCGTATTTCACCACCGACACGGGCAGCTCGCTGCGAGGCATCGAGATCGAGGCCGACGTGATGCTCAAGGGCACACGCGTCGATGGCATCTACACTGCCGACCCCGAGAAGGACCCCACGGCCACGAAGTTTCAGGACATCACGTACGACGAGATTTACAACCGCGGCCTGAAGGTGATGGACCTCACAGCCACCACGATGTGCAAGGAGAACGGCCTGCCCATCTATGTCTTCAACATGGATGTCTATGGCAACCTGCGCCGCGTCATGGAGGGCGAACAGATAGGTACGCTGGTACATAACTGAGGTAATCCACAGCAAACCGCCCGGCACCCTCCGATGCCGGGCGGTTTCGTTCACAGAACGAGGGCTTGTTTCCAGGCTCCCAACCTCACCCCTCGGAGGAGCACGCTCCATCGGCTTCCGGAGCACGCTCCTCGGACGGATGGAACACGCTCCTCCGGAAGGTGAGGTTTGCGGCTCCATTTCCCCTCGCATTGCTCTTACAGATTCTTCGCACTATATGCATAGAAAAAGTTTTCACCATTTTCCTTTGCATTGCTCTCGTTTATTCGTAACTTTGCCCACGAATTAGTAAAATGTAAAAAAAGAGAACGTATGACACTGATTAAATCTATCTCCGGCATCCGCGGAACCATCGGCGGACGTGCGGGTGACACACTGAACCCACTGGACATTGTGAAGTTCACCTCGGCTTATGCCACACTGATTCGCCGTATGGCCAAGAACGACAGCAACCGGATTGTCGTGGGCCGCGATGCACGCATCTCGGGCGAGATGGTCAAGAACGTGGTGTGCGGCACGCTCATGGGCATGGGATTCGATGTGGTGAACATCGGCCTGGCCTCTACGCCGACCACCGAAGTGGCCGTCACCATGGAGGGCGCTGCCGGAGGCATCATCATCACCGCCAGTCACAACCCACGACAGTGGAACGCACTGAAGCTGCTCAACGAGAAGGGCGAGTTCCTGAACGCCCAGGAGGGCAACGAGGTGCTGCGCATTGCCGAGGCAGAGGATTTCACGTATGCCGATGTGGACCACCTGGGTTCCTATCGCGAGGATAACACCTACGACCAGAAGCATATCGACCTCGTACTGGGCCTCGACCTCGTGGACGTGGAGGCTATTCGCAAGGCCGACTTCCACGTGGCCTTCGATTCCGTAAACAGCGTGGGCGGCATCATCCTGCCCAAGCTGCTCGAACAGCTGGGCGTGAAGCACGTCACCGGACTTTTCACCGAGCCTACGGGCGACTTCCAGCACAATCCCGAGCCGCTGGAGAAGAACCTCTCCGACATCAAGGCACTGATGCAGCAGGGCGGACAGGACATCGCCTTCGTGGTGGACCCCGACGTGGACCGTCTGGCCCTCTTCTGCGAGGACGGCACGATGTACGGCGAGGAGTACACGCTGGTCACCGTGGCCGACTATATCCTGCAGCACACCCCGGGCAACACCGTGAGCAACCTGAGTTCCACCCGCGCCCTGCGCGACGTGACGCGCCGGTACGGTCAGCAGTACAACGCCGCTGCCGTGGGCGAGGTGAACGTGGTGACGAAGATGAAGGAGACGGGTGCCGTCATCGGCGGCGAAGGTAATGGCGGAGTAATCTATCCGGCTGCACATTACGGACGCGACGCGCTGGTGGGCATCGCCCTCATCCTCACCTATCTGGCCAAGCGTGGCATGAAGACCAGCGAACTGCGGGCCACCTATCCTCCCTATTTCATTGCCAAGAACCGCATCGACCTGACGCCCGACACCGACGTGGATGCCATCCTCAAGAAGGTGAAGGCACTCTATGCCAGCGAGGAGGTAAACGACATTGACGGTGTGAAGATTGACTTCCCCGACCGATGGGTCCACCTGCGCAAGTCGAACACCGAGCCCATCATCCGTGTCTATAGCGAGGCCAGCACCATGGAGGCGGCCGACGAGCTGGGCAAGAAGATAATGGACGTAGTATATGCCATGGTATGAACAGACCGAAGAAACTGAACACAGAACGCCGGGACACGCCTGATGTCACGCAAAAGCGAGGGCACGGGCGGGTCTCGGCAACTAACAATACAACAACTAAAGCAACTAAAACAACAACTATGCTAACACAGATTATCAACGGACGCATCCTCACGCCACAAGGCTGGCTGAAGGACGGAAGCGTCATCCTCCGGGATAATAAGATTCTGGAAGTCACCAACTGCGACCTCGCTGTCATCGGGGCAGAACTTATCGACGCACGAGGCATGTATGTGCTGCCCGGCGGCGTGGAGATGCACGTGCACGGCGGTGGCGGACGCGACTTCCAGGAGGGCACCGAGGATGCCTACCGCACGGCTGTGGCCGCGCATGCCAAACACGGCACCACCAGCATCTTCCCCACGCTGAGCAGCAGCACGGTGGACATGATTTACCGCGCCATCGAGACCTGCGAGAAGCTGATGGCTGAGAAGGACAGCCCCATCCTGGGCCTCCACCTCGAAGGACACTATCTGAACCCAGGCAAGGCCGGCGCACAGATAATGAGCTGGATCAAGAACCCCGACCCGAACGAGTATATCCCCATCGTGGAACGTGCCCGCTGCCTGGCCCGCTGGGATGCAGCCCCCGAACTGCCCGGCGCTCTCCAGTTCGGCAAGTTCTGTGCCGAGAAGGGCATCCTGCCCAGCATCGCGCATACGATGGCCGAGTACAGCGACGTGAAGGCGGCCTACGAGTCGGGCTTTACCCACGTGACCCACTTCTACAACGCCATGCCTGGCTTCCACAACAAGATGGGCTATAAGTACGAGGGCACCGTGGAGAGTGTCTATCTGCTGGATGACATGACCATCGAATGCATCGCCGATGGCATCCACGTGCCGCCCACCATCCTGCGCATGGCCTACAAGATCAAGGGCGTGGAGCGCATGGCCCTCGTGAGCGACGCACTGGCTGTGGCCGCTGCCGGCAAGGACGCCAAGGCCTTTGACCCACGTGTCATCATCGAGGACGGCGTATGCAAGCTGGCCGACCGCTCGGCACTGGCTGGCTCCATCGCTACCACCGACCGCCTCATCCGCACTATGGTGCAGCAGGCCGAGGTGCCACTGGAGGATGCTGCACGTATGGCCAGCGAGACACCGGCTCACATCATGGGCGTCCACGACCGTAAGGGAGCGCTGGCTCGCGGCAAGGATGCCGACATCATCATCATGGACGAGAAACTCGACGTGCGCTGCGTTTGGCAGATGGGCCGCATCGTGGAGAATACGCTGTTCAGCGGAGCAGGGGATAATTAAATCCCCCGTTCCCTGTCAGCCCCCGCCACCCTTTTAGGGAAGATAGCGGGGGCGGGAGACATGGAGACGTCTCCGATAACTATGAACTATGAACTCGGCATGCTGCTTGGTTTGTCAAAGTAAACGGCTTGCCGCCTCGCCTGTCGAAAAACTGTGAACTATGAACTGGCTGACCCGTTTGCTACATAACGAGGAGCTCAAGCACAGGCTCTACATCATCATCTTCCAGAGTGACACACGGATGGGCAAAGCCTTCGACGTCACCCTGCTTTGGGCCATTGTGGCCAGCATTCTGGTGGTGGTGCTGGAGAGCATGCAGGGCATGCCGCCGCTGGCCAAGACCATCTTCACCGTGCTCGAGTATGTGTTCACGTTCTTCTTCACACTCGAATACGTATGCCGCCTCTATTGCTCGCCCCGTCCGCGCGACTATGTATTCAGTTTCTTCGGCATCGTTGACCTGCTCAGCACGCTGCCGCTCTATCTGGGATGGATCTTTGGCCCGATGCGCTATCTGATGATAGTCCGCACGTTCCGCCTCATCCGTGTCTTCCGTGTGTTCAAGCTCTTCAGCTTCCTGGAGGAGGGCGACCGCCTGATGCAGTCGCTCCTCGTGAGCAGCCGCAAGATATTCGTTTTCTTTCTCTTCGTAGTCATCATGGTCATCTCTCTGGGCACCCTCATGTATATGGTCGAGGGACATCAGCCCGGCACACAGTTCACGGACATTCCCACCAGTATCTATTGGGCCGTGGTCACGATGACCACCGTGGGCTACGGTGACATCGCCCCCATGACACCAATAGGCCGTTTCCTCAGCGCCCTAGTCATGCTTCTGGGTTACACCATCATGGCTGTTCCCACAGGTATTGTCAGTGCTCAGTTCATCCACGATCACAACGTAGGGCGCTCACGCCGTCGCAAATGCAAGGAATGTGGCGCTCCGCTCGAAGACTCTGCCCACTACTGCCCCCACTGTGGAGTCAAGGTGGAGACAAGTGCATAGTCCATAATGCAGAGTAATCACGTAAAGATTATGGACTGAGTATTATGAATTGTGGATTAAAAGCAGTACCTTTGTACCGCAAAGATTGGGAAAAGAGCACAGATAGAGTGCGAACACATCATTTAAATATTATTACACAATCATGTACATGAAACCAACCTATCTACGCCGTACCTGGCATAGCCTGGCGGCATTGGCGTTGCTGACAGCGGTTACGACGCTGAACACCGGCTGCACGCAGACGCAGAAGACCGGAGACAACCCCTCGCTTGCAAAATTGAGGGAAGGCTTTAACAATCCGCCGCGGGAGGCACAGGTCTGCACGTGGTGGCACTGGCTGGACGGCAACGTGACCCGCGAAGGTATCACGGCCGACCTGGAGGCCATGCATCGTGTGGGCATTCACGAGGCCACGCTGTTCAACGGTGGAATGGGCTTCCCTCAGGGACCCGTGGAATACATGAGCGACGAGTGGCTCGAGTTGTTCAAGCACGCAGCCAGCGAGGCCAAGCGGCTGGGCATGGAGCTGTCGTTCCACAATGGCCCGGGATGGTCGTCGAGCGGCGGACCGTGGGTGAAGCCCGAAGATGCTATGCAGACAGTGACATGGAGCGAGCAGCAGGTGGAGGGCGGACGCACCGTTTGCCTGGTGATGCCCAAACCGAAGACCAATCATGGATGCTATCAGGACATCGCCGTGCTGGCCTTCCCCACACCGATGATGACACAGCGCATCGGAAGCCTGGATGTCAAGACGCTGGCCAACAACGCCTTCCAGCGCCATCTGATGCCGTCGCTGCGCGAGGTGCCTGACAGTGCCGTGGTGCATCAGGCAGACATCGTGGACCTCACGGACCAGATGCAGCCGGGCGGCACACTGGCATGGGAGGCCCCCGAGGGCCGATGGACCATCCTGCGCTTTGGCTTCACGCCCACGGGCATGACCAATCATCCGGCTCTGGCCGGCGGCAACGGTCTGGAGTGTGACAAGATGAGCCGCAAGGCACTGGATGCATTCTGGGCCGGCGGCATCCAGCCCATCATCGACCGGCTGGGCTCGCTCGTAGGCACTGGCCTGACTGGCTCGCTCATCGACAGCTACGAGGTGGGCTGCGGCAACTGGACGCCGGGCTTCGAGAACGAGTTCAAGGCCCGCCGCCACTATGACCTGAAGCTCTTCCTGCCCGCCATGGCTGGATATTATGTAGAAAGCGGCCCTGTGGCAGAACGCTTCCTGTGGGACCTGCGACTGACCGTGGGCGAGCTGATGGCCGAGAACTATTATGAATACTTTGCCGAACTGTGCCACAAGCACGGCATGCGCTTCCTGACCGAGCCCTACGAAGGCCCCTTCAACGCCCTTGAGGTAGGCCGGGAGGCCGATGTGCCCATGAGCGAGTTCTGGGTGGGCAACAATGAGTTCTCGGGAATGGCCAATCTGGCAGCCTCGATTGCTCATGCCAACGGGCGTCAGGTGGTGGGAGCCGAGTCGTTCACGGCCACGGGCATGGAGAGCCGCCACAGGAACCATCCCGGCATGCTGAAGGCGCAGGGCGACTATAATTGGTCGAACGGCGTGAATCGCTTCATCCTCCACACCAATGCCCACCAGCCGTGGGAGGTGGGTCCCGGCTTCAGCCTGGGCCAGTATGGCACGAACTTCAACCGCCACAATACTTGGTGGGAACAGGGCCGCGCCTGGATGGACTATTGCGCCCGCTCGCAGTTCCTGCTCCAGCAGGGCGAGGGCGTGCAGGACATCCTGGTCTTCGTCGGCGAGTCGTCGCCCAACATGGGCGAGGAACGGTCCGATATTCGTGAGCTTGGCCTCGACTACGACCAGATTTCGGCCACGCAGCTGCGCAAGGTGAGCGTCAGGAACAGCATGCTGCGCTCGGCTGTCGGACGCGAGTACCGCTTCTTAGTGCTGCCCGGCAACGAGCAGCCCACGCTGGCTCTCCTGTCCCTGCTGAAGTCGTTCGTCAAGAGCGGCGCCTGCATCATCGGCCCAAGGCCCAAGGGACAGCCCACGCTCGATGGATACCCCAAGAGCGACGAGGAATACCAGACGCTGGTGGACGAGCTGTGGGGGCCCGAGGGAAGCAACGACGGCAAGATACAGGATCTCACGATTGCCGAGGCAGCCAGCAAGACTGGCTTGAAGGCCGACTTCAGCGGCGGACAGGGCGACACGCGTCTGCTCTACATCCACCGCTCGACGAAAGAGGCCGAGGTGTATTTCATCTCGAACCAGCTGAAGGAGTACCGCACGGAGCGCTGCACCTTCCGCGTCAGCGGCCTCGTGCCCGAGCTGTGGAATGCCCAGAAGGGCACCATGGAGGCCGTGCCCGCATGGAACGAGCAGGACGGCATGACAGAGATAAGCCTCGACTTCGGACCCGAGGAGGCCTACTTCATCGTATTCCGTGAGCCTATGAAGGGCGATGTGCAGTTCACCTCCATCCAGCAGGCGCTCAGCAGCGTGCAGGACGAGCCGCTGCCCGGCTTCGAGATTCTGCGTGCCGAATACGGACAGTTCCTGCCCGAGGGTATGGTTGAAATCACACAAAAACTGAACAATCGCATGAAGGACGGCCGGCTCAACGTCGTGGCAGACAACGGACTGGCTGGCGGAGATCCCTACTATGGTGTCGTGAAGAGCGCCTATGTGAAATACACGACAGGCGGGAAAGTACACACAATCAACGTGCCCGAGAGCCATCGTCTGGAACTGCCGCAGCCGGGAGAAACGGGCGACCTCTGCATCGTGGCCGCCTTCTACGGTCACATTCCCACAGCCTTCAACTACGAACGGGCACCGCAGTCCACCGATGTCACCAACCTTGTGACACAGAAGACAGAGGCGGGCCAATACATTTTCAACGCAGAGGAGGTGAAGGCGCCCTTCGGCCCACTCGCAGAATCCATGGGCGAGCCCAGGCTGCACCTTAAATATGTGGTAGGCGGGGAAATCTACGACAAGTACTTTACCGACGCACAGACGGTCAACCTGACGGGACACAAGGACGAGCCGCGCGTAATCATCGAGGACGGAGAACCCTACTGGCTGACGCCTGCTCCGGGCGAAGTGGCGCTCACCGATGCGCAGGGCCACACACTCCAGGCGCATGTCGAGGATGTGCCCGCACCCATCGCTCTCGATGGCAGCTGGGAGGTGCACCTCAACCAGAAGTGGGGCCGCGAATGGGACATCCAGTTGCCAAAGCTCGTATCGCTGAGCGAAGTGGAGGAACCAGACGTGAAGTACTTCAGCGGTACAGCCATCTATAAGAGTGCCTTCACTATACCCGAAGACTATCTGAACGATGACCTCATGCTCGAGCTGCGTCTGGGTCAGGTATATGTCATTGCCGAACTTTACATAAACGACATAGACATGGGCATCCTCTGGAACGCACCCTACAGCAAGGACATCACCAAGGCCGTGCAGGCAGGAGTGAACACCATCGAAGTGCGCGTCACGAACCAGTGGATCAACCGCCTGATCGGCGACGAGCGTCTGCCGCGCGACTTCGAGCAGAGGGGCATTCGCTATGCTGAGTGGCCCGAGTGGATGCAGCATCCCGAGAACCGCACGTCGGGTCGCACCACCTTCGTGGCCTGGCGCCACTGGAACGGCGACGATCCCCTGCAACCTGCCGGACTCGTAGGCCCCGTGGTCATCAAGCCGTATGCCAAGGTGAAGATTGATTAATTGGATTAGAGATTAGGGAATAGAGAGAGAGCCGCACATTCACTTGTGCGGCTCTCTCTATTTATAAGGGGGGAATGTACTCAACCTTATCTCAAAAGAAACTTACCAGATATCCTCGGGCTCTACAGGATTGTCATAAACCTCCTTGGCACAGAGTTCAAAGTAGTCGATATAGAGTTCCTTGAAATAGTCCAGCACATTCTTGAAGCTCAGGTAGTAGGTCTCGCTGGGGTCCATAGTCTTGCGCACGACAATCTGGCGCATGCAGGAATAGGTAGAATTGATACGCATGGCCTGTGACGCATTCCCCGAGGGCGCGTAAGACATACATCCCTTCATGTAACCCAAGCTGCGCATGCGTTTGTCCACCTCGGCATTATAATCCTGGTCTTCCGAATCGCGCTCGTAGCCCGAGTCCAGACCCCAGAGGTCCTTGGTCATGTCAATGGGAATACCTGTCACGGTACGGTTCACACGGTCGGTGCCCAGATAGACCTGACAGACGCCACGATACGTTCTGTTCAGACAGGCGTAGCGCAGTTCGTAGGTGCCACGCTTGGGCACGGGCGGCAACTTGATGGTCACGTCATAGCGACCGCCGGACTTGATTTCGTCGGCATTCATGCTGGGATTACCGCCGGAATAGTCGATGACGGCCGTATATGTCTCGTTGCCCTGCCACAAATTCTCAAAGTATCGATACACATCGTCGCTGGGAGCATAGACGTACTTACGTCTGGCATCGGCACTGCCATTGAGTCGGATGTCATTGTTGACACACTCGGGGAAAAGTGTCTGTGCATCGAAGCGCAAGCGCTGGCGCATCAGATTGTTGCGAGTGGCATCATCATAGGACAGCGGACGGTCGATAGGATAAATGTTACAGTTCACGATGTCGCTCAGGATGGCGCGTTCGTCATCGTTACCCACGCGGCATCCCACCTTGTCGTCATCGCAGGAGATCTCGTGGTAGGTGCCCTTACGCCCATTGTCCAGAACGGGGAAGCGGTTGATATAAACACCATTGCTCTCCTTGCTCTCATAGAGTTTCATCAGACGGCGCGGCCCCATGGTAGTATAGAGTTCATAGATGGCAATGGAAAGGGAGCCCGGATGGCTGGGGTTGTAACCGATTTCGTTGAAATGGCTCACGAGCTTGTCGGCCGCCATACGCTGCGGCAGGATGTGGTAGGTGGTCCACTGATAGAGCAGGTTCTGCTCCTCGGTATAGTTATTATCAGTGGTGAAGACATCCTCCTCGGAATACTGGTGGTTGTCCTGAATCCACTGTACGAGCTTCTCCAGAAGGTCGGGCGCCGTGGGGTCGAGTCCCTCGCTGCGCCAGAAGTCATCGGTCTCGGCAAAGATGGTGAAACCGTACTTGCGGTGCTCGGGGGCATAGCATGCCGCAAAGTCCACGCCCCTTGATTGCATGTCCGGAATATCAGGTATGTCACCGCGCTTATACTTCTCCTCGTACACCTCGTCGCGGATTTTGTCCAGCGTGTCCTTCAAGCCGCAGGCCTGAATGGCGCGTGCCATGACGAGGAATCCCTCCTTCTGCTTGTCGATGATATCCTGCAGATAGACGGCCGCCGTGATGTTCTTCGGAGCGATGACTCCCTCCATCTGGTGGATGATGCCGTTGAGCACCATGATATCGCGGTTGCGCGGGCTCACGGGGTACTTGCTGAAGATGAAGATGGAGTCGTTTGTCGGCCCATAATAGATGGGCAACTTGCGGTCGCTCATGTTGGGAATGGGAATCTCGCCACCCTGCGTAATGGGAAAGTTGTACGTGCCATAGGCAGCGTCGGCATCGCCACTGTCGATGATGCTGTTATAGGCAATCACCTTGTAGATGGAGTCGCGCTTCGTCGTATCGGCAAAGGCATCCCATGACGGTTCGGGAATCAGTTCGTCGGCCACCAGCGAGTCCAGATAGGCATAGATGGCCTCGTTGGTGGGAGCAAACACGGTATAATGGCCACGTGCTGCCAACAACTGTCCCAACGTGGTGGCACTGGCGATGCTCACCGGCACATGATAAAGGATATTCACGTACTCGCCGTACACATCGGAATACTTCTCCAGATAGCTCATCACCGTGTTGTCCTTGAACACATAGCGTGCCGACGTATCCACCTTCTCATGACAGGAGGTCAGGAGAAGCATGCATGCCGACACGACAGATAAGATTCGTCTCATAATATGTAGTTTGTTAGTTTTGTCTTCCAAAATGCGACATTATGTCGCACATGATAGCCCTTTCGAGTGCGAAATTACAAATAAGAATGCACATGAGCAAATTTTGTTACTCATTTTTCATTAATTTCCTCACGAAGTTTCCTTAAGAGGGGTTGGGCGAACTTACACGTAACTATCAGACGAGCCCTCTTCACCCTCCACCTGGCTTGACGGCCAATTGATGAGATAGACACGTTCGGTAGCACGCGTGAGCGCCGTATAGAGCCAGCGGAAATAGTCGGGCGAGAGCATCTCCTCGGTGACGTATCCCTGGTCGATGAACACTCGGCTCCACTGTCCTCCCTGCGCCTTGTGGCAGGTGACGGCGTAGGCATATTTTATTTGCAAGGCGTTGTAGTAGGAATCTTCGCGTATCTTCTTGAAGCGGTCCCTCTTGTTGCGTATCTCGGGATAGTCGTCCCACACCTGTCGGAAGAGCTCTTCCTGTTGCTCACGGGTGAGGGCAGGTGCCTCGCTGTGCAGCGTGTCCAGCAGGACGGTGACATCCATCTCACGGTTGCCATAGTCGGGGAAGCGCAGGGTGGCATCGGCAAAGCGGAAACCATAGAACGAACGCTCATGGCTCACACGCAGGACGACGGCTACATCACCATTGGCGATGAAGGGCATCGACTCCTGCTTCTCCCCCATCCCATCGCCTGCGGAGAGGGCGGTGTCCGGCTCGCGGTTGCGCTCTGTCCAGTAATAGTTGTTCTTGGCCACCATGACATAGTCGCCGCTGCTCAGCTCCTCTTCATAGTCCAGAATACGTGCACGCACACCCTGATTAAAGATATTGGCCCGCCGGTTGGTGCGTGTGACAATGATGGTGTCGTCGCGACCACACTGATAATAGCTGTCCTCCAACGCCTCGATAAGCTCGCTGCCCGGCATCACCTGGATGTCGGGGAAGTCCTGCAGGCGCAGACGGGGAAACTCGAAGATGTCGTACTCGTCGATAAGCTGACGCAGGCGGGTGGCATTCCAGAGGATGCCCGAGCCGTCCAGCTGTCGCACCACCTGAGTAAGACGAGCCTCGTGAACCTGCAAGTTGTATCCCTCGAGCACCTCGCGGCACAGTGCGGGACTCTCCTCCTCGCCCACGGGTGGAAGCTGGGCCGTATCGCCCACGAGCATCAGCCGGCAACCCTCACCGGAATAGACATAGTGAATCAGGTCGTCCAGGAGGCGTCCTGTGCCAAACATCGACCCGGAGAGGCCCTCGTTGGCAATCATCGACGCCTCGTCCACGAGGAAGAGCATGTGGCGATGCAGGTTCACGTTCTGCTGGAAATGGTCCATCTCCGAGAGCGACTTCTGCCGATAGATGCGGCGATGGATGGTATAGGCCGGCGTATCGGCATAGAGAGAGAACACCTTAGCCGCCCTTCCGGTGGGTGCCATGAGCATGACGGGCTGTTGCAACTGACGCATCGTTTTCACCAATGCAGCCACCAAAGATGTCTTTCCGGTACCCGCATAACCCGAAAGAAGGAAGACTTCATCATCGGTCGAACGCGAAAGTAGAAAATCACACCACATATGGAGCACAGTTTCTTGCTCCGAAGTGGGTGAAAGGGCAAAATTTTGCCTCATTAGGGCTTCCAAATCGTCCGTTATCATATTTCTTTTGCAAAAAGTGGCCGAAAAGGGCGGTTATTTGAATTATTTATTTTACTTTTGCGTTGCGAATTTACAAAATAAATCACAAATAGCGTTATGAAAAAGGTAATAAATGCTGTTTTGGCGGTCTGCGCACTGGGTTTGCTCTTCATCTGCATCCGTAGTATTCGCGACACCCAAAACTTTGATGCAGAGGTGGCGAGCCGCGAGGCAGTCGTGAAAGCCCGCCTGATTGAAATCCGTTATGCCGAGGAGGCTTACAAGGCACAGCACGACGGTATGTACTGCTCCGACTGGAACGAGCTCATCAATTTCGTGAAGAATGGCAAGCTGCCCGTGATCAAGAAGCAGGGTGTGCTCAGCGATGAGCAGTTGGAGAAAGGTCTCACCGAGGCCTCGGCAGCCGCCATCGTGAACAGTGGCGACGAGAAGGCCATCAAGGAAAACGGGCTGGAGGACTTCCGCCGCGACACCATCTGGACGTCGCTGATCGACTCGCTCTATGGCGAAGGTTTTGTGGCCGACTCCATGCGCTACATTCCCTTCTCGCAGGGCGACACATTCGAAATCATTGCCGTGCCCAACACCACGCGCTCGGGTAGCATCATTCAGGTGATGGAGTGCAACGCCCCCGACAGCTGCTTCCTCAAGGGAATGGGCAAGCAGGGCAAGCGACTGATCTACAACCGTCAGGAGGATGCCGATGCCAAGGGAGCATACCCAGGCCTGAAGATTGGCGATGCCGGTAACAACTGGAACAACAATGCCGGCAACTGGGAATAATTCCTTGCACACATATAGAATGTCCATCTGCCTCGCAGCAGATGGATTTTCTTTATCCGTAAGCAACCCGTCTGGCGGCAACAGCCCGTTGCAGGCCGAGGAGCACTATGGTATAGCGCCAGGCATGCTCGCCCAGGAACTCCACCGTGCGCTCACCCGGCCTCGCATCATGGACTATCGGTATGCCTGTGTCGAGATAGTCACCGACACACCGAGCACCTTTCTGCCCCTCGAAGACTTCCGCAGCAGCGAGGTGCCGTCCATCTATCGGCTCTGCTTCCCGCAAGCCGAGGTACGCAGCGAGGATATCCGCTACGAGCTGCTTTCCGCTCAGGAAATAGTCGTTCTCTTCACCGCCGACGCCCGCTGTGTGCAGGCAGTCCAGCGACTATACCCCGAGGCCACGCTGCGCAGCTGGCAAGGCAGGCTCCTCGAGGAGGCCAGCGAGGCCGTGCGGCGCATACGTGGTTCGGCACGCCATCTCTTCGTCAACATCGGGCGGGAACGCATGTGCATCTGCATGGCAGGAAAAGGCACACCGCCCTTTGCCTGTGCCTATGAGGCGACGGAAGAGGCCGACCAACTCTACTATATCCTCTCCGTATGGAAGGCATTGGAACTGGATGCCACACGCGATGTGCTTCACGTGCAGGGGGTCTCAGACAGCCTGCACGAAAGGCTGAGCCAGTACATCCAGGAAATACTCTGATTGCCATTCATCGTCACAGGCACTATCCACCGACACTATGCGCGTAATCACTGGGAAATACAAGGGTCGTCACTTCGATGTGCCACGCACCTTCAAGGCACGGCCGACCACCGACTTTGCCAAGGAGAACCTTTTCAATGTGCTGGGTCGCTATCTCGACTTTGAAGAGGAACCCGTGGCGCTCGACCTCTTTTCGGGTACCGGGAGCATCACGCTCGAACTGCTGAGCCGCGGTTGCCGACGGGTGGTCTCGGTGGAGAAAGACCCCTTGCACTACAGCTTCATCCGCTCCTTTGTCGATAAACTGCACGACCAGGCAGCCGAACCGCTGCGAGCCGATGTGTTCCGCTTCTTGGAACGCTGTCACGAGCAGTTCGACTTTATTTTTGCCGACCCTCCTTATATGTTGAAGGAGCTGGAGCAACTGCCGGACATAGTACTTTCCCACGATCTTCTGCGTCCCGAGGGCCTCTTTGTGCTGGAGCACGGAAAGACGCAGGATTTCTCTGCCCACCCCCGCTATGGCGTGCCGCACGGAGCTTTATCACACATGATAAAATAGTTTATCACGCGTGATAAAAGAGTTTATCACACGTGATAAAGTCCACAGGAACACGTCACGGGAAATAATGGCGAGTTAAGACACCCGAAACTTAAGTTATATTATATAAGTCACGCGCGCGATCTTCGGCATCGAGTTCCAGGCAGGATAAATACGATTGAATGCCTGTCTCCCGAATCCGTTTCTTGTTATCTGATTGGCCACATGGGTGATATGCCCGCTCCGCCGCTCTCCTTTACCTTATTTGGATTGGTCTCCCTTTACAACAAGGTCGCTGCGATAGACGTTGCCGTCATTGCAGGTAACGATGAGGCGGTCGTCGTAGAAGCCCAGCCCCTCGGGTTCTCCCGGAATACCGTTCAGCTCAGAGCGGAAGACTTCGTCGCCCGTTTCCAGATCAGTACACGTCAGACAGGTGTTGCCCGGAAGGCCGAAGACCTGATAGAGCCTGCCCACGCGGATGGCTGCTCCCTGAGTGGCCAGTTTGAAGTCGGTACAGTAGCGCTTGAGGATGTCCTTCGTGCAGAATTTCACGACCGGACCTTCCTTGACCGACGGGAGGCGGAAGCGCAGTATCTGGACGGCATTCCCCCGCTCGCTCTTGTTCCAGCTCTCACGGCTGAATCCTGTCAGGTAGAGGAAGCCGACTTCGTCGTCCACGGCGATGTTCGGATAGTAGAGCCCCATCTCGATAGGCTCGGGGAAGATGAGGGTCTGCACGATCTCGGCTGTCATCGACGCTCCCTGAGTCTTATTGATTCGATAGACCACCGCCTTGTGCTCCTTTATATTCTCCTCGCTGACATAGAGAAGCGGATAGGAGTCGCTTTTCTCGTAAAAGGTATTTGAGAAACAGGCGGTATTGTTATGCCAGGTCTTCCGGGGCTCCACGCTTATTTCGGTCAGGAAGTTCCCGTCGGTCATGTCATACACGACCATCGGCTTGTTCCCGTCATGCAACTGAAAGAGCTCGCTGCCAGCGATGGATGCTCCCTGAATGTTATACTTCTGTTCCCGGCTGTGCGTCTCGAAGAAGATTTTCTCAAAGGAGACGTTCGTTTGAGCCACTCCGTGGATTGCCCAGAGGGCGGCAGAAAGCATGAGAATTCTTTTCATATAGTATTTCCGTTACGTGTTTCTGCGGCTGAACGGCCACATGGTTTGTGATTGTCTCTTTCTATATAGGTCATAAACGCGGAAGTGCTATTTTCCTGCGCCCGACTTCCCTTCGCTCCCCCGCAGCCAGTCCATCGAGAAGCGGACGAAGCGGAGGTTGTAGCCGATGTAGCCCGTCTCGGCGGGAGCATCTTCCTCGTAGAAGCAGCCGATGGTGCCGTCGGAGAGCACGGTGAGGGCCGAGTAGCCACCTCGGCCTGGGCAGATGGGGCGATAGGTGTCGAGCCACGTCTTCCCTTCGTCCTCGCTGAGGAAAACCGTGACGTTGCGGCGGTCGGTGGGGTGATGGCAGATGGTGTGCAGCAGCATGCGGCTCTGCTCTCCCTTAGGGGCAAAGGGATAGCGGACGTAGTCGCCGTTGCAGGCAGGCTCGGTGAGGTCTGTGCAGAGTTGCTGCTTGCCGAAATGGATATCCCCGGCAGCATCCACGGTGGCCGTATTGAAGAAGCGGCCGCCACGGTGGCGGGTACTTACGGAGAGGCGGCCGTCGGAGAGTTCCACAATCTTCGACTCGTCGCCCGAGGTACAGATGCAGTCGGGACACACCTTCCACGTCTCCCCGTCGTCGTCCGAGTACATCACATAGTTGGTAATGACGTCCTCCTCCTTCTCGCAGACGCAGAGCACCGACATGATGCGCCCGCTGCGGGTCTGCATCATAGCGCCCGAGGCCGCAAAAGCTCCCCACCAGCGGGAACGTACGGGGTCGGGGCAGCCCGTGCCGTAGAGCTGGTCGGTGATGTCGCGCGGAGCGTCCCATGTCTCGCCGTTGTCGTGGCTGACGATGAGTTTGATGAGTGCGCGGTCGTCAGGCGTAGAAGGCAGAAAGCCCCGATGAGAGACCACGCAGACGATGATGTCTCCGGTGCGGCGGTCGTAGAGGACTCCCGGGTCGCCGTGGCCATAGTCTCCTCCCAGTTCCGGCGTACCGGCGATGGTCTGGCGTGGGCTCCACGTGCGGCCCTTGTCATCGCTGTAGCAGGTGACCACGTCGATATTGCTCGGCAGGTCGGCATTGCTGCCCCAGCGCTTGTCCATCACGGCAATCAGTCGTCCGTCGCGCCCCTCGCAGACGGCAGGGATGCGCCAGTAGCGCGACTGGTCGTCATTGAGTCCGGCCAGCAAGCACTCCGAGAGGAAGATCTGCGTGCCGGTAAAGGGGTGCCCGTCAATTGCTTTCATATTGAAGGCATGCTCCGAGTGGTCCCGGGCAAGCGTGTAGTTGAGCATCTGGGCATTTATCAGATGACCTTCGCGGGCGCGTCGCGATACGTCGGCTGTGAGCCAGAAATAGTTCTTCCCTGGGCGCAGCTGGCATGCGCCGTCGGCGAAATCCATGCGGATGACAGCATCCTTACGCTTGACGCGATGGGTGCCCAGCAGCGTCTTGGGTGCATCCTTCAGGTGGAGGCCCAGGTTGTCCGCCGTCTGATAGAACCTCACCCGGAGGACGTCCTTCAGTGTCGTAGTGCCCTGGAGATTGAAGGTAATCCCCTGGAGCTGTCCCGCGTCGGCGGGATCGTCCACCTCCATCATCACATAGAGGATTGGGGCATCCTCATTTCCGATGCCCGTGGCATAGGAAGCCGGCATCACCTGCGTCCGGATGGCAGCCGCGGCCGCGAGCGACGCGCAGAGAGCCAAAACGATTGATAAAAAGCGCCTTGTCATAGCATAATGTTGTTAATCGACTACAAATATACATAAAAAATTGCGATTCATAAGCCTGTCCGATAAAGAAATCACCTTTTCCCTCAGGGAAAGAACACGAATAAAGGGGCGGAGGTGCAAGGGAAGAGGAGAAAAAATGGAGGAAGACTTGGAGACATGGAATAATAAACGTAACTTTGGAGCGACAAAGACAAAGAACACAGAAAAGAGAGGGACTATGAGACGGATAAGACTGCTGATTGTCCTGCTGGCCCTGGTGAGCCTGCAGGTGAACGCACAGGACATGGCACACTACAAGCGAATCGTGAAGGAGCTGAGTTCGGCACGCTATCAAGGACGCGGCTATGCACGCGGAGGAGCCAACCGTGCCGGCCGCTTCCTCGAGAAGGAATATGCCCGGGCCGGAGCGGACGAGGTGACGCGCCAGCCCTTCACGCTGGACGTACAGACGTTTGCCGGGAAGATGGAGATGGTGGCCGACGGGAAGAAGCTGCGTCCAGGCGTGGACTTCTCGATGAGAGAATACTCGCCGGGCGTGCGGGGAGAGTTTCCCGTCTATCATGTCGATACGCTCCACTTCGACGGCGAGCGCATGCTCGCCGACCTGGCAAAGCCTGAGAACCAGGGCTGTCTGGTGGCATGCGACTTCTGGTTCACCTACCGCCATCGCGATGTCTTCTCCCGCCTGCAGAAGGAGGGCGAGTGCCCCAACGCCGGCCTCATCTACCTATGGCCGTCGCCTATCAAATTCTTCAAGGCCTATGCACACCGGGTGGTCGATAAGCCTATCGTGTGGGTGACGCCAGAGGCCATCGAGGGTGTCAGGCGCGTCCGCCTCAATGTCGATGCGCGCTTCCTGAAGGACTACGAGTGCTTCAATGTCATCGCAAAGATTGCCGGGGAGCGGCATGACAGCTGCTATGTCTTCACCGCCCACTATGACCACGTGGGCAATCTGGGTCGCCGGGTATTCTATGCCGGGGCGAATGACAATGCCTCGGGCACGGCTGCACTCGTCACATTGGCGGCCTACTATGCCCAGCACCGTCCGCCCTTCGACATGTATTTCCTCGCCTTCTCGGGCGAGGACGCCAATCTGCGCGGTTCCACGTACTTTGTGGAGCACCCCATCGTGCCGCTCCGGCAGATCCGGTACCTTTTTAATATCGACATGATTGGCGACAACAACCCCATGCAGTACTGCGAGGTGAGCGATGAAGGAGCGGCAGGCCTGGCTCTCTTTGAGCAGATAAACAGCGAGAAGCATTACTTCAAGGCGCTTCGTCGGGGCGACCTTGCCGCCAACAGCGACCACTATCCCTTTGCCCAGCGCCACGTGCCGTGCATCTTCTTGGAGAATGAGAGCGGCGATGCCTTCCAGTATTACCACACCATCTTTGACGACTGGCAGCACGCCGTCACCGACAGCTACGAGCCGGTGTTCCGCCTGGTTCGCGACTTCGTGGAACGCTATTAGCCGTGGGGTATGACATAGCCCGTCCCCGCGCAGCAGGCACCGCCGGTTTTCCCACACGTGGGAAAGACGGATACAACGTGTTGCGTGGAACTTTCCCACACGTGGGAAAACAGGGTGAGGCGTATTGTGGAAAAACTTTCCGCGTGCCGGAGGCTCTACAGCCCCAGCACACGGAATATCTCGTCGGCAGCGCCGGCGTTGGATTCGATGTATGCCTTGTTGGTGGCTCCGCGGGCTCGGCGCAGGGGGTCGTCGGCCGTGATGCGGTCCACCACGGCGTTGAAGAGCGTCTGACCCGTAATCTCGAAGCATCCGCCCATGCGTAGCATGTCCTGTGCCTCACGGAAGCCCTTGTTGTTCGGCCCGAAGAGCACGGGGATGCCATAAACGGCTGCCTCGGGCACATTGTGGATGCCTGCGCCGAAGCCACCGCCCACATAGGCAAAATGTCCGTAGCGATAGATGCTGCTCAGCAGCCCGAAGCAATCGACAATCAGGCAGTCGGCCTGGGAGACATTCTCCTCGGTGGCCTGCGAATAGCGCAGGCAGGGGCGTCGCAGCTTACCTTCGATTTGACGCAGATGGTCCTCTCCGATGACATGCGGAGCCAAGACGAGCTTCATACCAGGGTGGGAATTGAAGTAGGGAATGATGATGTCCTCGTCGGGTGCCCAGCTGCTCCCGGCCACCAGGACGAGGGGCACTCCGGCGGCAAAGCGCTCCACCAGCGGAAGGGGGCGTGCCTGACGGCAGATGTCGAGCACACGGTCGAAACGCGTGTCGCCCACCACCGTGACGTTGTCGCGGATGCCGCGAGTGGCCAGCAGGCGTGCCGACTCCTCGTCCTGCACGAAGAAGTGGGACACGAACTTCAGCACCTGGGCATAGTTCCAGCCATACCAGCGGAAGAATACCTTGTTCTGGCGGAAGATGCTGCTCACGCTGTAGAAGGGGATGTGATGGTACTTGCAGCCCAGGATATAGTTCATCCAGAACTCATACTTGATGAAGAAGGCCATCTCGGGCTTCACATGACGGAAGAAGCGTACGACGTTGCGCGGCGTATCGAAGGGCAGGTAGCAGATGATGTCGGCTCCGGAATAGTTCTTCCTCACCTCGTAGCCCGAGGGGGAGAAGAATGTGAGCAGAATCTTATACTCGGGATGCTGGCTGCGGAAACGTTCCATGAGGGGCCGTCCCTGCTCAAACTCGCCGAGCGAGGCGGCGTGGAACCAGACATATCGGGCTCCGGGCTCCACCTGCTCGCGCAGTATTCTGAACGTATTCCGATGACCCTGGACGATGAGCCGCGCCTTGCGATGGAATGGTGAGACCAGGAGCACGGCCATCTTGTATAGGAAAATAGCAAGTGCGTAGAGCATCAGCCGAGGGTTTTAATGGCAAACTGCATGCGGGCGAGGGTCTCCTCGCGCCCCAGGAAGGCAGCCAGTTCGTACATATCGGGGCCTTGCCCGGCACCCACGAGACAGATGCGCCATGCGTTCCAGGGGCGCAAACCGCTCTCCTCCACCCAAGGGTCGATGACGGCCCGCAGGCCTTCCACCGTAAAGTCGGCAACGGACTGCAGCTTGTCGGCAAACTGCTGCATCTCGCCGGCTGTCTGTTCCTTCCAGTTTTTGCGGATGAACTTGTCCTCAGGGTCAAAGCTCTCCGGCGCCACGAAGAAGAAGCGGGTGAGCGGCCAGAGGTCAGAGACGAAACTGATGTTGCGCTTCTTACGGTTTCCCTCGCCGTCTGTGTATTCGACCACCTTGAGCTTCATCATCCTCACCACCTCGGCTTCCCGCTCGGGCGTAGTCTCGATGCCCTGCTCGCGCAGCAGGCGGTCGAACGAGGGTACCCAGGCTTCGTCGGGCTGCTGGATGAGGTACTGATGATTGAACCACGCCGCCTTCACATAGTCGAAGCGGGCTCCGTTGCGCGAACATTTCTCCAGGTCGAAGAGCTGCACCAGCTCGTCCATAGAGAGAATCTCGCTGTGGTCGTTGCCGGGATTCCAGCCCAGCAGGGCCAGGAAGTTCACCACGGCCTGGGGCAGATAGCCCTTCTCCCGATAGCCGCTGCTCACCTCGCCCGTCCGCGGGTCGTGCCATTCGAGGGGGAAGACGGGGAATCCCAACTTGTCTCCATCGCGTTTGCTCAGCTTGCCGTTGCCTACAGGCTTGAGCAGCAGAGGCAGATGGGCAAAGCGGGGCATCGTGTCCTGCCAGCCGAATGCCTCGTAGAGCAGGACGTGGAGCGGTGCAGAGGGGAGCCATTCCTCGCCGCGGATGACATGGGATATCTCCATGAGGTGATCGTCCACGATGTTGGCCAAATGATAAGTGGGCAGCTGGTCGGCACTCTTATAGAGCACCTTGTCGTCCAGGATGCTCGAGTTGATGCGCACCTCGCCTCGAATCAGGTCGTCCACCAGCACCTCGCGTCCAGGCTGGATGAGGAAGCGCACGACGTACTGCTCCCCGCCGTCTATCATGCGCTGCACCTTGTCGGCCGAGAGGGTGAGCGAGTTGCGCATCTGCATGCGGGTCGAGGCATCGTACTGGAAGTTCTCTACCTCGCGGCGCTTGGCCTCCAGCTCCTCGGGAGTGTCGAAGGCGTAATAGGCACGACCGGCATCTACCAGCTGCCGGACGTATTGCTTGTATATCTCGCGGCGCTCACTCTGGCGGTAGGGGCCGTAATTGCCTCCGAAGCTCACGCCCTCGTCAAACTGGATACCCAGCCAGCGGAAGGCTTCGATGATATATTCCTCGGCTCCCGGCACGAAGCGCGCAGAGTCTGTGTCCTCGATGCGGAACACCAGGTCGCCCCCATGCTGGCGGGCGAACAGATAGTTGTACAGTGCCGTGCGCACACCGCCAATATGCAGCGGTCCCGTCGGACTTGGCGCGAAACGCACCCTTACTTTTCTCTCTGTCATGTCTAATTTTTCGTTATAGCGCACAAAAGTACACATTTTTTTTCAGACAGACGAGTTTTTTTTGTATTTTCGCATCGGATTAGCCCGCGACATAGCGGGCGAAGCACAGAGAAACGGATAAGACATGATACGATTCAACCACATTCACAACCTCACGGGGCGGGACATTCTCTTCCGCTTCGCCCTCGTCCTGGCAGCCATCGCCTTGCTGGTGCTGTGCATGCCGCGCGAGAGTTACACCACTTATCAATACCGTCTGGGCGAACCATGGGACGAGAGCCCCGTCATCGCGCAGGACAGCTTCCCGGTATATAAGCCGGAGGCCCTGCTGGAGCGCGAGCGCGACAGCCTGCGCCGATACTATGAGCCGTACTTCCAGATGAATGCCTCGGTGGGCGAAAAGCAATGCAATGCCTTCCGCGAGACCTTCGAGCAGAACTTGCAGGCGGCCGGCGTGCCCGACTACTTCCTGAAGCATCTCCTCAAGAAACTCTCCGCCGTCTATGAACAGGGCATCATGGATGCCGAGGACTACGCCCGCCTGCAGGCCGACGAGACGCGCAGCATACGCATCTACCAGCAGAACGAGGCCAGCACCCACAGCCTGAAGAACATCCTCACGCCAAAGACTGCCTACGAATACATGATGGCCGAGCAGGACAGCGCACGCTATCCCTATCCGCGACTGCAGCAGTGCAACCTGGACCGCTTTCTGCAGGAGAACCTGAGCTACGATGCCGTCAAGTCGCAGCAACAGCAGCAGGAGGTGGACCTCCTGCTCATCCCCTTCATGGGACAGGTGCAGGCCGGACAGAAGATTGTCGATCGCGGCGACCTGGTGGACGAATACACCTTTAACGTGCTGCGCTCTATGGAACGCTACCAGCAGGAACGCTCCCGCTCGAGCCGCGAGCAGCTGTCGCTCGTCGTGGGGCAGACGCTCTTCACCTGCCTGCTGATGCTCCTGCTGGTACTCTACTTCGTACAGTTCCGCGGTGACTACGTCTTCCGCTCCTCCTACGTGCTGCTGACGCTGAGCCTCTACACGCTCTTCCCGCTACTCACCTACGGCATGATGCGCCACCATCTGATGAGTGTCTATCTGGTGCCATACTGCATCCTGCCCATCTTCATGCGCATCTTCATGGATTCGCGCACAGCCTTTATCACACACGTGCTGATGCTGCTCTCCTGTGCCATCGCCCTGCACCATCCCTTCGAGTTCGTCGTCACACAGATGGTGGCGGGCCTCGTGGCCATCTATAGCCTGCGCCAGCTCTCCCAGCGCTCCGAGCTGTTCCGCGCCGCCGGTGTGGTCACCCTGGCTGCCATCTCCACCTATCTGTGCATCGACCTCGTGCAGGGCAACTTCTTCCGCACCGACGGCATCGACCGCTGGACGTACATCTACCTCTGCCTGGCCGGAGCCCTCTCGCTCATCGCCTATCTCCTGCTTATCCCCATCGAGCGTATCTTCGGCTTCACCTCGAGTGTTACGCTCGTGGAGCTGTCCAATACCAACAACCCCGTCCTGCAGCGACTGGCCGAGGAGGCGCCCGGCACCTTCCAGCACAGCATGCAAGTGGCCAATCTGGCAGCCGAGGCGGCAAAACGCATCGGAGCCGGCAGCCAGCTCGTGCGTACCGCCGCACTCTATCACGACATCGGCAAACTGGAGAACCCCGCCTTCTTCACCGAGAACCAGAGCGGAGTGAACCCCCACGAGGGGCTGCCCTACGAGCAGAGCGCACAGATTATCATCCGCCACGTCGCCGACGGAATGCGCCTGGCAGAGCGCTACCAGCTGCCCACCGTCATCAAGGACTTCATCCTCACCCACCACGGACGCAGCCTCACACGCTACTTCTACGTCTCGGCCCAGAACCAGCACCCAGAGCGCGAGACGGACCCTGCACCCTTCACCTATCCCGGCCCCAACCCCTTCACACTCGAGCAGGCCATACTGATGATGGCCGATGCCGTGGAAGCCGCCTCGCGCAGCCTCACGGAATACACCGAGGAGAGCATCAGCACGCTGGTGGAGCGCATCGTGGGCACGCAGGTCCAAGAGGGATACTTCGCCGACTGCCCCATCACCTTCCTGAACATCCAGGAGGTGAAGGACGTGCTGAAGGCCAAGCTCCGCACCATCTACCATACCCGCATCCAATACCCCGAAATGGAGGCGCAAGCCAAGGCCACAGCCTCCACAGAAAACGAATAAACGGATTATGAAAAGAGCATTCATCGCCCTGGCCATCTGTACGGCCGCCGCCGGCCTCCAGGCCACAGACTACACCCGCTACGTCAACCCCTTCATCGGAACACAGACCGACTCCACCGGCGCCCTCTCCGGCAGCACCTTCCCCGGAGCCACCATGCCACAGGGCATGGTACAACTCTCGCCCGAGACGGAGCAGTACGTCACCTGGGACCCCTGCTGCGGCTACGACTACGACCGCGACTCCATCTTCGGCTTCACTCATACCCACCTGAGCGGTACGGGCTGCACAGACCTCATCGACGTGAGCCTGATGCCCGTCACCTGGGAGGTCACGCCCGAGGCACAGGCCCAGGGTTGCTTCGCCCAGCGCTTCTCGCACGAGCAGGAAGGAGCCGAGCCGGGCTACTATTGGGTACACCTCCGCGAGAGCGACGTCCGCGTGGAACTCTCGGCCACCGTCCATGCAGGCATCCATCAGTACACCTTCCCCTCGGGGAAGCCGCAGACAGTCATCCTCGACCTCGACCGCAGCACCTTCCGCGGACCTGCCTACTACACCGGACGTCGCGCCTACGACATCCTGCAGAGCCAGCTGCGCGTGGTCGATGAACGTACCGTCGAGGGCTACCGCCTCATCACCGGCTGGGCCCGGCTGCGCAAGGTCTATTTCCGTGCCGAGTTCTCGCGCCCCATCGCCGCCTTCCGCCTGATGGACGGCCAGCGAGACCTGGGACGCAGCGATGTGGCCAACGGACGTGCCCTGCGCGCCGCACTCACCTTCGATGCCCACGAGGGACAGCAGCTGATGGTCAAAGTGGCCATCTCGCCCATCGATAACCTGGGCGCACAGCGGAACATGCAGGCCGAGGCCGGCAGCTGGAACTTCTCATATTATAAGGAACGCGCCCGAGAGGCATGGCAACACGAGCTCTCACGCATCGACATCGAAGGCACCGACGAGCAGAAGACTATCTTCTACACCGGGCTGTACCACGTCCTGATGCAGCCCAACACGATGAGCGACGTTGACGGACGCTACATGGACACGAACTTCGAGATACGCCAGATGCCCGAGGGACAGACCTACCACAGCACCTTCAGCCTCTGGGACACCTTCCGCGCCGCTCATCCGCTCTACACACTCATCGCGCCCGACGTGGCCGCCCAGTTCGTGCGCGACATGGTGCTGCACCACCGCTCCTACGGCTACCTCCCCATCTGGGACCTCTGGGGGCAGGACAACTACTGCATGATAGGCAACCACGCCATCCCCGTGCTGGCCGACGCCATCCTGGCCGAGCTGCCGGGCATCGACGTGGAGGAGGCCTATCGCGCTATGATCGAGAGCAGCACCCGCAGCCATCTGAACTCGCCCTTCGAGCTTTGGGAACGGCATGGCTACATGCCCCAGAACCTCCAGTCCACCAGCGTGAGCATCACCCTGGAGCAGGCTTTCGACGACTGGTGCGTGGCCGCCGTGGCCCGGAAGCTGGGACGCGACGAGGACTATCAGCGTTTCATCAAGCGCAGCCAGTTCTACCGTAACCTCTTCGACCCTACCACAGGCTTCTTCCGTCCACGGGACGACAAGGGGCAGTGGATCGAGCCCTTCGACCCCCTGAGCTACGAGCAGCCCTGCTTCATCGAGGGCAACGCATGGCAGTATATGTGGTTTGTGCCGCACGACCCCGAGGGCCTCATCCAGCTGCTGGGCGGGCGCGACGGTTTTCTACGAAAGCTTGATGAGAACTTCTCCCTCACAGCCACCAGCGGTGAGGTGAACGGCAATGCCTCGGGTTTCATCGGACAGTATGCCCACGGCAACGAGCCCAGTCACCATACCGTCTATCTCTACACCCTCGCCGGACGGCCCCAGCGCACCCAGGAGCTGGTCAATCAAGTGCGCTCCCAGTTCTATAATGCCACTCCCTGCGGCTATGCGGGCAACGACGACTGCGGCCAGATGTCGGCCTGGTACATCTTTTCCTCGCTGGGCTTCTATCCCTTCAATGCCGGTGCGGCCGAGTATGTCATCGGCACACCGCTCTTCAGCCGCGCCACGCTCCACTTGGCCGGAGGCCGCGACTTCACCATCACCGCCCGTAACCTGAAGCCCGGACGCGTCCACGTCAAGAGCGTACGCCTCAACGGCCAGCCCATACGCGACTGGCGCCTCACGCACCGCCAAATCATGGAAGGCGGCACCCTCGAATTCCTGATGAAATAACCCTTCCCCAGCCTTGCCCTCCGTCGGCAAAAGCTTCCCCAAATGCTCCGCTTCCAACGGGCATTTGCCCAAGGAGGAGAGGCCCTATGGGCTGTCCGTTCTGATTCTGGCAGAAAAAGTCAATTCCCCTCTCTTTGGGAGGGGGGTGGGGGGAGTTTTTTACCTCAGCAGCTTCATGACCTGCTGGGCGTCCACCTTCTGCACGCAGGCGTCGTGGCTGTCGATGGCCTGGCAGGCTGCGAGAGCGGCAGTCTGGCCAAGCACCATGAAGACAGGCTCCATACGGATGGAGCCGTATGCGATGTGGGAGGCGGAGAGGCAGACGGGCACCAGAAGGTTGCGAGCCTCGGACTCCTGAGGCGTCAGGCTGCGGTAGGAGATAGGGTACTTGCCGGGGATGCCAATCTCCACGTCCCCTTCGTTCTTCACCATGCCGTTCACCACGTAGCGCCCCGTATTGTGGGAGTCCATCGTATAGGCTGCCCAGCCTATCACATCCTCCACGGTGGCCGTGCGCTGGCAATTGGCCTGCGTCATCACGTAGCGCCCCACCATCCGGCGCGATTCGCGTACGTAGAGCTGCGGCGTCATGTGGTCGTTCTCCTCGTATTCGTCCCTGGGCCACCCCCATCGCTGCATCTCCATACGGACATCCTCCGGTATGCGCGGGTCGTGGGAGAGAAAATAGAGCAGCCCCAGAGTGTAATCCACATGCCGCTGATAAATGCGCTGCCGCTGGCGGTATCCGGCCTCGGGATAGTCCCAATTCTCGCCTATCATGTCGGTAGAGACCGCGCCGCGATTGTTCACGTCGGTCTTGCGGCCCGGCATGATGCTCCATATAAAGCAGTCGTTCACGCCTCTCTTCCAAGGCTCCACCTCCTTCCAGCGAAGCAGGAGCTCGTAGCGAGTGGAGTCGTAGCGTTCGGGGCGCGTGATGGGGATGCGTTTGGCGGGATCGTCAGTCAGCGTCAGGCGGAAGTTATAGGCCTGCACGCGGCGGTCGGCCTGTCCCTTGGTGCCCATCTCGCCGGGCAGGATGCCCCAGAGGAGCCCGCTGCGGGGATTGCCCTTTTCCCTGTAGGGATCCACTCCGTCGGGAAACTGATGATACTCGCGCATGTGGAGGCCGTTGAACTCCTCGCCATAGGCCTGGTCGCCCTCGCGCCCCACGGTATAGGTCACCCCCGCACGAGCCATCAGGTCGCCCTCGTAGGAGCAGTCGATAAAGACCCGGGCGCGGACGCGCTCCCTCCGCTGTTCCACGCGCCCCGAGGCCCTCTCGAGCAGGATGCTCTGTATGTCGTTCCCCCGTTTCCTGACGCTGCGGATGCGTCGCTGCATGTACACCTTGACGCCTGCCTCGCGCAGCATGTCGCGATAGACAGCCAGAGCCACTTTGGGCTCGAACAGGAAGGCAGGCTCGCGAGAGCCATACGCCTCTCCCACCCGGCGGTAGAAACTGAGGGCGAGGCCCTGGATGATTTCCACCTTGCCGATGTCTGTCATACCCAGCCCGCCTGCGGTGAGTCCGCCGATGCGTGGGCCGGGCTCGATGAGCAGGACGCTGTGTCCCTGCCGGCGCGCCTCGACGGCGGCGGTGATGCCGGCCGATGTGGCGCCATAGATGCAGATGTCCGCCTGCCCCTCGGCGGGCAGTGCCTCCCATGTCTCTTGGGCCGCCGCCCATCCTGCGGTCAGAGCCAGGGCGAGCAGCAGAAAGGTTTTCTTCTTCATATCTATTTGAGAACGTATGTGTGGGCGCGGAGGAGGTTTCTCGCGCTCCCCTCCCCTTGCCGTACCGCAAAGGTACAGCTTTTATTTCATATACGCACCCTTTTCGGGGGCGAAATCCGGGGCGGGCGGCACTCATGGGCTTCGTGCAGCGCCCCGGCCCCTTTTATCTTACGATGTCTGCTGTCAGCACGGCGTTGGCACTGGTGGTGCCGTCGTTCACCAGAGTGGCAAAGGCCACAAGGTCCTCGGCTGTGCCTATCTGGTAAACACCATCTGTCTGCTCGATGGCACTCCTTCTATCAGTACTTCAAGGAAAGGACGGGACAGACGTTCATCAATTACCTGAACGACTACCGCCTGCAATATGCCAAAAGGCTTCTCGAGACGAAACGGATGAAGGTGGTGGCTGTGGCTGAGGTATCCGGATTCAGGGATGTGAGCTACTTCAATAGGTATTTCAAGCAAAAGACAGGCGTAACGCCTACGGAATACATGGAGGGAGCGGGAAACAGAAACGGAGAGCGGGAGGAAAACCTGCCCCCCGCTCTCCGTGATGATAAGGAATCTGTCACTCGACGCTGATGCGCTTCGTCTGCACGTCCTGGCTGTTGCCGCCCACCATGATGTCGAACTCGCCGGGCTCGAAGAAGAGGCGGCCCTGCATGTCGTAGTAGCTGAGGCTGGCCTCGTCGAGGGTGATGGTGACCTGCTTGGTCTCGCCCTTGCGGAGCGTGACACGCTCGAAGCCCTTCAGTTCCTTCACCGGGCGGCTGTAGCGGCAGGCGATGTCGCGGATGTAGCATTGTACCACCTCGGTACCCTCGCGTTCACCGGTGTTGGTGAGGCTTACGGTGGCCTTCACCGTGCGTCCCTGCTGCTCCACCTGGAGATCTCCGTAGCGGAAGGTGGTATAGCTCAAACCGAAGCCGAAGGGCCAGGCCGGGCCATTGGTCACCTCAAAGTAGTTGGAGCTATAGTTGCGGAACTTGGGGTCATAGTCGGCCGTGGGGCGTCCGGTATTGAGGTGGTTGTAGTAGAGCGGTTCCTGACCCACATGCTGGGGCAGGCTGACGGTGAGGTGGCCCGAGGGCGACTTATCGCCGAAGAGCACGTCGCACAGGGCGGGGCCCATCTCGGTGCCGCCGAACCATACGTTCATGATGGCGGGGATGTGAGCCTTCTCCCAGCTCATCACGGTGGGGCGTCCGGCAAAGTTGAGCAGGACAATGGGCTTGCCCAGCGTGGCGAGGTCCCGGAGGAGGGTCATCTGCGTCTCGGGCAGGTCGAGCGTCACGCGGCTGTGGCTCTCGCCGCTATAGTCGGCTCCCTCGCCCATCGCACACACGATGACGTCGGCCTTCGCCGCTGCCTCCATCGCCTCGCGGTGGGCTTTCTCGCTGTCCACTTCGGGGATGTACCACGAGGCACCGGCCTGACGCATACGTCCGTAGGGGGCAATGTTGCAGCCCTGGGCGAAGAGCACCTTGCCTCGTCCCTCTACGGCATGCTCCATCGCCTGGCGCAGGGTGGGATAGGCATCGCTCTTGGGGCGCGAGACACACCAGGTGCCCAGCAGGCCGTCGGTGGTATCACCGTTGGGGCCGATGAGGGCGATGGTGGCATCCTTCCGAAGCGGCAGCAGCTGACCCTCGTTCTTGAGCAGGACGAAGGTCTCAGCCGTAAAGTCGCGGGCCACCTGGCGATGAGCGGCGGTGAAGAGGTGCTGAGCCTGCTCGGCATCGCTCATGTTGCAATGGCGGTAGGGGTCGTCAAAGAGGCCCACCATATATTTCGCTTCCAGCACGCGGCGGCAGGCATCGTCAACCATCTTCTTGGAAATCTTGCCTTCCTTGACCAGCGCCTCCAAGTGCTGCACATAGCCGCGGGCACACATGTCCATGTCGGTACCGGCCTTCATGGCCAGCTCCGTGTTGTGCTTCAGGTCGCCGAAACCGTGGCTCGTCATCTCGGCAATGCTGGAATAGTCCGTCACGATGAATCCGCCGAATCCCCAGGAGCGGCGCAGCACGTCGTCCAGCAGCCAGCGGTTGGCGGTGGCATGCTGGCCATCGACGAGGTTGAAGCTCGTCATCACGCTGCCCACACCGGCCTCCACCGCAGCCTTGTAGGGCGGGAAGTACTGGTTGAACATGCGCAGATGGCTCATGTCCACCGTATTGTAGTCACGTCCGGCCTCGACGGCTCCGTACAGGGCATAGTGCTTCAGGCAGGCCATGAGATTGTGCACCGACGAGAAGTCGCCCTGATATCCGCGTACCAGGGCCTGAGCGATGAGTCCGCCCAGATAGGGATCCTCACCGTTACCCTCGGCGATGCGTCCCCAGCGGGCGTCGAGTGCGATGTCCACCATCGGACTGTACGTCCAGTCGATGCCGTCCGACGTGGCCTCCTCGGCTGCAATGCGTGCTCCCTGCTCGATGGCTGCGGGGTTCCAGCTGCAGGACTGGGCCAACGGAATGGGGAAAATGGTCTGGTAGCCATGAATGACATCCAATCCCACGAGCAGGGGAATGCCCAGGCGGGTCTTCTCCACGGCAATCTGCTGCATGGCGCGTATCTTGTCGCGCCCCACGGTGTTGAGCACCGCTCCCAGTTCGCCTCGTGCGATGAGTCCGCTCAGCTCGGTGTCCATCGCGCCGCCAGTACTCACATCGCCGCCGGGCTGCAGGTTCAGCTGCCCGATTTTCTCACTCAGCGTCATCTTCGACATCAGTTTGCCGATAAACGCATCCATCTTCTTGTCACGCGCCTCGCTGCTCAGCCCTACGGCCACCACAGCAATGGTCAGAACGATTCGTCTCCACATAACTATAAACTATGAACTATGAACTATGAACTAAAAATCAGCATCCCACGAACCACTTGCTGCCAGGCAGGTGCGAGAGGAGCCACGTCGTGGCGTAGCTGCACATGTAGGACAGCACGGCGATAACCGGGATGGCCAGCCCCACGGGCAGCAGCGGGTGGGCCTGGTCGCCATTCACAAAGTAGGCAGCGATGGGGGCCAGGAAGAACATGTGCATCAGGTACATGCCGAAGGAGCACTTGCTCAGCGACGTCACCAGCCGCGGCGCACGCGACTGCCGGATGGTGGTGAACAGGAGGAAGAGGCCAAAGGTGGCCAGCAGCACGTTGGGCGTGCAGAAGGACCACGACCACTCCACCAGCGGAGTCTCGATCAGCTGACCGGGAATGCCCTTCCACCAGAAGCTCCAGGCGGTGAAGGCGGCGCCCACGAGGAAACACGTCCACCCCATCGTGAGCCGCTTCTGCCTGGACCAGTCGAGATGAACGCGGATGTAATGAGCCAGCACGAGGTAGCCCACATAGCCCGAGCAGTACCAGAAGGCCGAGAACTGGTTCCAGAAGCACTCGCCCCAGAGTTCGGGCGTCACGAAGGTATGGAGCCAGGGTATCAGCGTGGTGAAGGCGAAGAGGCCGATGAAGATCTGTTCCTCACGCTTCGTGGCACGCTCCAGCCACGGCGAGATGACGGGAATAATAAGGTAGAGGCTGATGAGGGGGTACATGAACCACAGGTGTCCGGCCATCGAGGGGAAGTTGAACGGCAGCAGGCGCAGGTCGTTCATCGACTGTTCCCACGTCATTCCGCCCCAAGCCAGCGGCAGGAACGTGTAGAGCAGCAGGAAGCAGACGAACGGCGGCAGGATACGCAGGAAGCGGCGGCGATAGAATCCCGTCATCGTCTGCCCCGCCGGCATGGGAGCCAGCAGGAAGGCAGAGGCAATCATAAACAGCGGAACCGACGTGCGGCTCACACCGCCGTCCCAGAAGCTCACCCAGAAGCGGTTCGCCTCATTGGCCAGCATCGACATGTTGCCCGCCAGTCCCGACGAGTCGGCACCATAGAAGTTCTCACTCGCATGCACGAGCATCACCATCAGGCAGGCCACGACACGCAGATAGTCTAAAAATATGATTCTTTCTTTTTCCATATACCAAAAGATGTAGCAGTACAAAAAAGTAGTGTCCGTTCAGAGCCCGAGCACCGACTTTTTCCAGAAACGCGAGGTGATGTCCTCCATCTGCCCGTCGCGGATGCGATAGAGCACCTGATTGGTGGTGGGCTGATTCAGCGGGCCGCGCTTCTCGTCGTACGGGCCCAGCTTCACGTAATCGAAATGGGAGAGTTCCACCTCCGGAGCCAAGCGGCTACGACCGCTGTACCAGGCGGTGCGTACGGCAGAGTGCTCCTTCACCCAGCGTGCCAGGCGGTCCACCTCGGTCGGGTCCTGGTCGCCTCCCATGAAGCAGAGGCATGTGATACCGCGATGCCCTGTCACCAAGGATGACAGGGCTTCGACGGTCAGTTCTTCTCCCACATCGGCCCACAGGTACTGGCTGTGACAGCCTGGGCAACGGATGGGGCAGCCGCTGATGCTGATGGCCAGGGTGATCTCGTCGGGAATCTCGGCAAAGACCTCCTTTACATCGACGTACTTCATCACAGGTTGCAACTGTAAGTACGCTTGGCGGCCTCTATCTGGCGGTCACGTCCGAAAGCGGGGATGGGACGCAGGTAGCCGATGATGCGGGTGTACTGGGTGATATTGTTGGAGCCGCAGCAGGGACATATCTCGATGGGCTTCTTGATGATGTGCCCGCAGCTCTCGCACTTCGAGTTGGGGATGTTGAAGGTGTAGTACGACGTGCCGTTCTCGATGGCGAAGTCGATGAGCTTGAGATACTGCTCCTTCGAGAGATGGTCCTGCAGGTTGCAATGGAGGGCCGATCCGCCATCGGTAAACTGATAGGTCTGGCGTCCGTGCAGGATGAACTTGTCCAGCACGCGGGTGTCGTCGTGGGCGTCGTAGAAATAGGAGTTGTAGAGGTTCTCGTCCTCGGGCACCCAGTAGCCGTCTTCCTTGTCCCAGCGGTAGTTCTTTCCGCCCAGTCCTTCGGCAGGCACCACTTCGCTGTTGAACAGGAAGGGCTTCTTCTTGTCGTGGATGGAGTGGCGCTTGTTCTCCTCCTTGATGGTGCCCAGGATGAGCTGCAGGAACTTGATATACTCGGGATTGTTGTCCACCTCCAGGCCCAGGAATCGTGCGGCCTCGTTCAGGCCGTTGATGCCGATGGTCGAGTAGAGCTTCGAGATATATATGTAGCCGCCGTTCGAGGCTGCAAACATCTTGCGGTCCTCCATCTCGTAGAGCATGGACTTGTAGGCGATATGGTACTTATAGACACGCTCCAGGATGTTGGTCAGATAGAGCCGCAGGAAGGCGTAGAAGTCGTGGTCGCCCTCGGTGCCCTGTACGGTGCGCTTGGCATCCTGCACGATGCGGTTGATGTTCAGCGTGATCACGTTGCACGAGCCAGTCATGACGCCCGTCAGTCCGCTGGTGGGGTTGAAGGTGTTCTCCGTGAGCTCGTTCTTCAGGCGGCAGCAGGAGGCCAGCGAGTCGGCGCTGTCCGAGATGTAGGTGAAGAAGCTGTGGCCCTCGGCATACATCTCGGCGGTGAATTCCTTGTAGTCCTTGTCGATGATGTCCTTTGTCTCGGGGTCATAGACCATAGCCATTGTCTCCACGGGGAAGGTGAGCACCTGCTTCAGACGCAGCTGGTTGAACCACTTCATGAACATGCGCTGCAGCGTGTCCACAGCCTTCCACTCGGGTCGTGTGCCGTCGGGATAGCAGAAGTCGGCAAAGAGGCTGTCGAAGTAGGTGTGGTCGTAGTAGCTTACGTTCGTGAAGGGCGACTGATAGCTGCGGTTGCCTGCCGGCTGGTTGATGCCCCAGATAAACTGCTTGAAGGCCTTCAGGATATGGTCGCGCACGGTACGCTTCTGCAGGCAGCACTCCGTGGTGGCCACATCGTCCAGGTGGTCGTACCACTGGGGACCGAACTCGGATATAATATAGTAGTTGAGCACCACGAAATATTCGCCAAAGGCTACGGCGCCCTTACATTGGGACGAGAGGAGGAAGGTCAGGTTCGTAATCTGACCCGAGAAGGACTGCAGGTCGTTGGGTGGGCCGGGGGTGACACCGTCGATGTTGCCCACGCCCTCGGTCATCAGCGGATAGAGCGATACGGCCATGCAGTACTGCTTCAGCACGGGGGTCGAGGCCTCGTCGTGCGTGTAGATGATATGGTGGTTCAGGTCCTGCTCATATTGCTTGGCCACCTCGGGGAACATCTGGTTCAGCTTGTCCTTCATGCGCTGGCGCTGGATGACGCGGTTGGTGGTCTTATAGACCTCGCCCTCGAGGTTGGCCACGTTCTTCATCGTCACGTTGGCGTTGGCATCCGTCTCGCTGGCCGTGGCGGCATTGTCGCTCGAGCGGCTATACTCGTTCATGTAGTCGATACGCTCCTTGATGAAGCGTGCCTCGGCATGTTGCTGGCGATACAGGATGTAGCACTTGGCCTCGCGATAGTAGCCGTTCTGCATCAGCGCCAGCTCCACGCGGTTCTGGATTTCCTCCACCGTAAACCCGTCGCGCACCGAAATGCTCTCGCTCAGGTCTGTGGCCACACTCTTTATCTTCTCTTCATCCAGGTCGGAAACCGACTGGAACGCCCCGATAATGGCGTTTTTGATCTTGGCTCTGTTAAACTCCTCCTTCGAGCCGTCCCGTTTAATGACAATCATACTTGTTAGATGGTGCTATGTGTTGGTTCTGTTTGTTTCGCGTTAGGTGGATTTCCATATCATCCGAAATCGACTACAAAGTTAGAAAACCTCTCCGAATTAACCAAAATAAAACATCAGAAAATGCAGGCAAAAATAAAAGTTTTCCAAAACAAAATCTCAACTCATTATTTATTAGCGCATTAACATTTCTTGCCTATAGTAAAAGTTTCCCAAAAAGTTTTTTCCCATTATTCTTTTGATGTTTCTGTCTGTCAATTTCCGGTCTGTCGGTCAGCCCGTCGTCCGCCCTCGTCCGTCTTTCCGCCCTATGCATCCTCGGATGGACTTCCAGAAGGGTGGGAAACAGGAAAATTTACCACACTCTCGCTCGCTCTCGTGTACGCGCGTATATATAATAATGTACGTAAACCTCACGTCAGCCGGGCGTGCCGCAGCGTATTTTCCCACGTGTGGGAAAAGGCGATGAGGCGTGCTGCGCGAGACTTTCCCACACGTGGGAAAAAGAACCGCTACATGTGTCTGGGCCACCAGCAACCTCGAGTATATTTCCCATAACGTGTTCCTGGGGACTTTATCACGTGTGATAAACTCTTTTATCACGTGTGATAAAGCACCGCGCGGCACGTTATGTAACTCGCGTCTTTCATTTTGCACTCTGCTCACTTATTCTTCAACACCACTTCGTGGCAGAAGCGTCCCAAAGGGCCGAGCGCGTAACTCTGGCTTCGCCGATGTTACTTCCGCTCGAGAGTGCAAAAGCGAAAAACTTCGTCTTTCCCTTTGCACTCTGCTCACTTATTCATAACTTTGCAGGGCAGAAAAGCTTTTAACACTGGTTGAATGAAAAGATTCTTGTATGTGATGTTGTTGAGCGGGCTGTGCCTGAACATGTCCGGACAGGCCACCCGGCGTGAGATGCGGGCCGATCCGCGCAAGGCGGGCGGAGTCTATATGGCTTATCCCCACGACCGTACGCTCAGCTGGACGCCTGCTCCCGAGGGCTACAGCCCCGTCTATATCAGCCATTACGGTCGCCACGGCTCGCGCTATCTGACGATGACGCAGACGTATGAGAACCTGATACACGTCCTCGAGGATGCCAGGAAGCAGGACGCGCTCACTCCGCTGGGCGAGAGCGTGCTGCCCCGGCTGAAGGCCATCTGGCGCGACGCTCAGCCCCACATGGGCGAACTCACATCGCTGGGTGCCCATCAGCACCAAGGCATTGCACGCCGCCTCTACGCCCACTGCGAGGAATTGCTCTCCCGTCCCGGAGCCGTCAGTGCCCACTCCTCCGTCGTGGGCCGCTGCCAGGAGAGCATGCGCCACTTCTGTGAGGAACTGCAGCGGCAGAACCCCTCGCTCAGCGTCACCACACAGTCGAAACCCGAGGATATGTTCTTCGTGGCCAACTTCAGCGAGGGCAACCCCGACAGCTGTGAGCATGTCGCCACGCACGAGGCCACGATGAAGCGCATCAGCGACGAGCAGCAGCGTCTCTACGACCGCTGCCACATCCTGGAGCGGTTAGTGAACGCCGATTACTTCCGCGGGAAAGCCCAGGAGGCAGATACCTTCAACAAGCAGTTCTACTCCGTAGCCGAAGATATGCAGAGCCTCCCCGAGCTGGGCATCACGCTCGACGATGCCATCACCACCGACGAGTGTATCCACATGATGCTCATCGAGAATCTCGAATGGGGACGCAACCGAGGCTTCTTCCCCTCTGCCAACCGTAACTATCAGGTGCACCGCCATCTGCTGGAGCACATCCTGGACTGCGCCGACCAGGCACTCGCCACCGGTTCGCCTGCGGCCGAGCTGCGCTTCGGCCACGATGCAGTCCTCATCCCCCTGTGCTACATCCTGCGCCTCGACGGCTGCTACGACACACCCGAGAAGCATCTCTCCCGCTTCCATCGCCACTGGGTGAGCTTCCGCGTCTCGCCCATGGCCGGCAACCTGCAGATGATATGGTATCGGAAGCCGGGCAGCGACGACCTTCTGGTGAAGTTCCTGCTCAACGAGGAGGAGAAGCGAGTGCCCGAAGTGGCCACCGACGCATATCCCTACTACCACTGGCAGGACATCCGCACCTATTGGCAGCAGCGCCTCAAGGAGCTGTAATCCATACGGTCCCCATATACTCCCATAGATCCAACAACAACCAATAAACCCCATTAAAAACAAATTCAATGAAAACGAAATGTAATGTCCTTGCACGCATGGCCCTGATTGCAGCCACCGTGCTGATGGCAGGCTGTGGCGGAAAGACCGCAGGCCCCGTGGGTTCACGCACCGAAGCACTCGATGCCTCGGCATGGAACGAGTCGAAGTGGATCTCTGCAGCCGACGCACCCGTGGTTACGGGCAGCATCGGAGGCAAGAACGAACGGGCTGCCGACGGCGCCAGCTGGTTCCTCTCCACCATCCGCAACGAGAAGAAGGTGAAGCAGGCCGTATGGATGACCGCGGGCCTGGGTGTCTTCCAACTCTATCTGAACGGCCAGTCCGTGGGCGAGGAGGTGCTGAAGCCCGGCTTCACACACTACGCCAAGACGAAGCGCTCCTTCACCTACGACGTGACGCAGGCCTTCCACAAGAAGGCTGGAGCCGAGAACCAGCTCTCCGTACAGGTGACGCCCGGATGGTGGGCCGACAAGATTATCACTCCCCACGGCCATGAAGGCATGATCGGCAAGAAGCCGGCCTTCCGCGGTGTGCTGGAACTCACGTATGCCGATGGTTCGAAGCAGCTCTTAGGCACCGACACCGAGACGTGGACAGCCGGAATCGCCGGCCCCGTGAAGCATGCAGCCATCTTCGACGGCGAGGAATACGACGCCCGCGAGCCGCAGGGCTTCCTGACGCCCGAGAAGCTCTCCACGCCCGAGGAGAACACCGAGTTCCAGGGCGAGATACTGCCCTCAGCGGGTGCCGAGATCTATCTGCGTACCGACCTGGCCCTCTCGCCCGTAGAGGCTTACGTGTGGAAGGATGTCGAGGGAGCCACCGACGATGCCTTCGGCAAGGTGGTTATCGCCAAGCAGTTTGCTCCCGGCGAAGCCATCACCGTGGGCCCCGACGAGACGCTGGTAGTCGATTTCGGCCAGAACTGCGCTGCCGTGCCTTCGTTTGTCTTCAAGGCTGCCGAGGGCACCGTGCTCACCTGCCTGCCCGCCGAGCTGCTCAATGACGGCAACGGTGCCAAGAGCCGCGGCATGGACGGCCCCGAGGGAAGCTGCCACCGCACGAACCTGCGCATCCCCGACATCGGCATGCGACTCGTATATACCTTTGCCGAGAGCAAGGACTTCGTAGCCTATCACCCCCAGTGCACCTTCTACGGCTATCGCTTCGTATCCATCACCGCCACCGACCAGGTGACCATCAAGTCGCTCCAGTCCGTGCCCGTGACCTCCATCGCCAAGAACCTGGAGACCGGCACCATCACCACCGGCGACGAGTCGGTGAACAAGCTCATCTCCAACACCCTCTGGGGACAGCGCTCCAACTATCTCTCCGTGCCCACCGACTGCCCGCAGCGCAACGAGCGCCTGGGCTGGACGGCCGACACGCAGGTGTTCACCGAGACCGGTACCTTCTTTGCCAACACCGACGGATTCTTCCACAAGTGGATGCGCGACATGCGCGACACCCAGTCGCCCACCGGCGCCTTCCCCGGCGTGGCACCTCTGGCCCAGTACGGAGCCGGCGACGGCAATGGCAACGGCGACATGATGCGTCTGGGATGGGCCGATGCAGGAATCATCGTGCCCTGGACCGTCTGGAAGCAGTTTGGCGACCCCACCATCATCGAGGAAAACTGGGACGCCATGAACCGCTTCATGAACCACATCTATGAGACCAAGTACGAGCACACGGCCATGACCACCGAGAACGGCAACTACCAGTGGGCCGACTGGCTCAGCTACGAGCCGCTCGAATCGTCGGGCCGAGGCGCATTCGGTCCCGAGGGTCCCCTGCCCGAGGCCATCGTCTATTGGAACTATCTGAGCGCCTCCTACTGGGCCATCGACGCAGCCATGATGCGCGACATGGCCGCTGCCACAGGCCGCGACGCTGCGCTCTACGAAAAGATGCACCAGGAGGCTGTTGCCTACCTCAAGGAGAAGTTCCTCAACCCCGACGGCACCTTCCAGCTCGACATCCTGAACACCATGCAGACACCTGCCCTCTTCGCCCTGAAGAACCAGCTCGTCGAGGGTGAGGCCCACGCCGCCATGACGGCACGTCTGCGCCAGAACTTCAAGGACCACGACGGATGCCTCCAGACAGGCTTCCTCGGCACCAGCATCCTCATGCAGACACTCACCGAGAACGGCATGCAGGACATCGCCTACGACCTCCTCTTCCAGCGCAAGAACCCCAGCTGGCTCTATTCCGTCGATAACGGCGCCACCACCATCTGGGAACGCTGGAACAGCTACATGGTCGAAAAGGGCATGGGCCCCCGCGGCATGAACTCCTTCAACCACTACGCCTACGGCTGCGTATGCCAGTGGCTCTGGGAGACGGCTGCCGGTATCGCTGCCGACCCCGCCCAGCCCGGCTTCAAGCACATCATCATGAAGCCCGTGCCCGACAAGCGTCTGGGCCACCTCTCGGCCGAATACCAGTCGGCTGCCGGCCTCATCAAGAGCGCCTGGCAGTATGAGGGCGACAAGTGCACATGGACCTTCACCATCCCCGAGGGAGCCACAGCCACCGTCACCCTGCCCGGCCAGACCGAGACCAAGGACTACGAGAGTGGTACCTACACCCTCACACTCTGATCCTCCCCCACTCGCTCCTCCCGCCACCAGGGGGGGGAGGAGCACACACCCCCATACGAACCTGCCGCCCTCGACATCGAGAGCGGCAGGTTCTCTTTTTGGTTCCGGCTCGCACACAGGGATGCACTCCCCCGCCGCGCGGAAGGCGAATCACCCCTACATTTTTTCCCCACTTTTCTTTTTTTATTTCAGAATAAAGCCCAGAAAAGTCTTTTTTTCAAATGTCCGAAGTGAGTAAGTGAGTAAGTGAGTAACCTCACCGTCTCCCCGTCGGAGCAGGCCTTCCCGCATGCCCCGCCGTCAGGGCAACTCGCTCACAGCCTTCCTGACCGCCCTGACCACGACCTCGTGCATGGGCCACGGGCCCCTCCACCTCGGCTAATGGAGCCAAAGGCTGAGAAACGAAACAGACCGGCAGTCGCACGTGCTCTCTCGCGAGAGGCGTCAGGCTGTCGGTCTGCTGCTGTGTGTGCAGGGGGATGCCCCCACTGGGCTTGGCTATTCCATGAAGGGGCGTACGATTTCCTCGGTGAGGTCCCAGAGCTCCTGCATCCGGGCCCGCTCGGCACGCTTTATCTTCCAGGGGACGACGTGGTTCGAGCGGTTGAAGGTGCCGGTCTGGGCGGCCTTGTCCTCGTCCAGGAGGAGGTGGATGGCCGTGTCGGCTCCCTGACGCGGGGTGCGGATGAAGGGACGGAAGATGAGGTCGGTGAGGGGGTCGAAGAACATCTGCATGCGGATGATCTCGGTGCTGACGATGCCGGGGTCGGCGGCGTTGACGGTGATGCCGCGCTCGCTGAGGCGCTCGGCCAGACGGATGGTGAAGAGGGCGACGGCCAGCTTGGAGTTGAAGTAGGGGAAGCAGCGCATCCAGCAGCGCAGGCTCGTGCCGCGCTCGAAGAACTGGGGGAAACGGAGCCGCCCCCAGGGCACCACGAGCGATGCCATGTTGACGATGCGAGAGCCGCGGTCCATGAGGGGGAGGAGCAGGTGGGTGAGCAGGAAGGGGCCCACGTAGTTCACCTGTATCGTGCGCTCCAGCCCATCGACGGTATAGTGGTAGCCGGTCTCCATCGTGCCGGCATTGTTCATCAGGAGGTCGAGGTGGGAGAAGCGGCGCCTCACCTCGAGGGCAAAGCTGCGCACGAGCGCGAGGTTGGCCAGGTCGATTCCCATCACCTCGATGTCGGGGTTGCCCGTCTCGGCTCTGAGTTTCTCACACTTGGGCAACGCCCGCTTGGGGCAGTAGCAGGCCATGATGACGTGGTAGCCTGCCTGGGCCACCGCCCGTGTCTCTTCGTATCCCATGCCGCCGTCGGCACCGGTGATAATGGCAAGTTTCATATTGACTATCGTATTTCGTAGAGTTTCTTACGGATTCTGGGGGTTCTGCTCGCGTTCGATGCGTGCTATCTCGCGTTCGATACTGGGTGGCAGCGGCTCACTGAGATGCTGGTGGCAGGCCATGTCGGCCGTGTACATGCGTCCGATGCAGTAGTTGCTGTGGCGGCATCCGCAGCGATGGTGGGGGTCCTGGCGCAGGCGGTTGACGAAGTCGGGCTCGTTGAGCAGCGAGCGGGCCATCTGGACGGCCTCGAAGCCGTGGGAGAGCACCTCGCTTATCTTGTCGCCCGAGACGAGTCCGCCCACGTAGATGAACTTCATGTCGGGCATCGCCTGGCGGAACCTGAGGGCATCCTCCAGGAAGAAGGCTTCGCGATAGGGCACCGTGGGGGTGAGGCAGGCCTTGACGAGGGGGCGTCCGGCGCGGATGCCGTACTTGAGCCAGGGCTTGTCCATATAGTGGGTCATCGTCTGGAGGGGCAGCTCGCCACGCATGACGTACATGGGCGTGGCGCTCACGAGCCCGCCGCTCAGGACGATGGCATGGGCACCCAGAGCCTGCAGGCGGCGCGCCACGGGGATGCTGTGCTCCGAGAGCGAGATGCCGTGGCGCAGCCCGTCGCGCATGTTCATCTTGCAGACGACGGCGATGTCCTGGCGGGCGGCCTTCATCACCTCCTCCATACACATCGTCATGAAGCGCATGCGGTTCTCGAGCGAGCCGCCATACTCGTCGTGACGGTGGTTGAAGAAGGGGTTGAGGAACTGGTCGATGAGGTAGCCGTGGCCGCAATGTATCTCCACGGAGTCGAACCCAGCCTCGCGTGCCAGGAGGACGGCCTCGCCGAAGCGACGTGCCAGGAGGGGCAGCTCGTCGCGCCGCAGGCCGCGCACCAGCGTGGGGCTGTAGAGGTTGAACCCCGTAGAGGCTCCCACGGGCAGACAGCCGCAGATGGCCTTGTGGCTCATATTGCCGCAATGGCCCAGCTGGATGCCGGCAGCGGCTCCCTCGCGATGGATGCCATCGGTGAGGCGGCGCAGGGCGGGCACTATCTCGGGCTTCATCACCAGCTGGCGGTCGAAGCTCAGTCCGCTCTCGCAGACGGCGGCGTAGGCCACGGTGGTCATTCCCACTCCGCCGCGGGCCACGCTGGTGTGGTAGTCATAGAGCTGCTGGCTGGGCTGATGGCCGGGACACATGCTCTCGAAGGCGGCGCTGCGGATTGCCCGGTTACGCAACGTGAGCGGCCCGATGTGGGCCTCCTCGAAAAGGGTATTCAATTCATGATTCATAATTCATGATTCATAGTTGTGGATTAGGGATTGAAGGGCTGAAAGCTTGGTCGGAGTACTCGGAGTGATCTGAGTGATCGGAGTGATCGGAATAATCGGAGTAATCGGAATAATCGGAGTACTCTGAATAATCGGAGTAATCTGAGTAATCCGAGTAATCCGAGTAATCCGAGTAATCCGAGTTCTCCGAAAAACTCCGAGAGACTGTGCTCTCTTCTTGTGGCCCATCATTGTTTCACGGCTATCTGCTGTGGTTCGGTGGTGGGGCCGCTGACGGTGAGGATGCCTTTGGAGTCGATGTCGAGACGGTCCATGAGCACCACTCGCTCGCCGGGGTTGTCGCTCATGCGTCCGTGATAGACACAATAGCGCTGGCCGTCGGGCATGGTGATGACCATATTGTGACCCGTGCCCATGACGGTGCCTCCCTGGCTCACATTCTCCTGGAGCACGGGGTTGTTGGCTGCCTTCGTGAAGGGGCCCAGGGGGCTCTTGGCCGTCGCGTAGCCCACGGCGTAAAACTTGCCGGCATAGGAGTTGGCACTATACATTATATAATATGTATCACCCTCGCGGAAGAGGTAGCTGCCCTCGGTCCACCGGCGGTTCACCTCGCCGTGGGTGGCGCTGCGGCTCTCCCATTCGGCCTGTGCGTCGTCCAGACGGGTGGGCGGTGCCAGAAGCAGGCGCGGCTCGCCGATGATGCCGCTGAAATCGGGTTTCATCTCTACGCCATAGACCCAGCTTTCCTCGATGGCCTGGAAGCTACCTACGGAGCGCAGCGAGTCGGCAATCTCGCTCTCCACCGGATGCTTGTAGCAGCAGCGGCTGAAATAGAGGTAGCAGCGTCCGTGGGCATCGTCGAAATAGACGTTTGCGTCGATGATGGGATAGTCGGGGTTGAAGACGGGGCGGTCCATCAGGTCCATGAAGGGACCCGCGGGGCTGTCGCTCACGGCCACGCCTATCTTGAAGTTCTCCACCTCGTCGGTGGGGTTCTCGCGATAGTTGGCGCTGAAGAACATATAGTAGCGCCCGTCGCGCTCATAGACCTCGGGGGCCCAGAAGCAGTCCTCGTTCCACTGTCCCTCGCTGCCGCCCTTATAGACCTGGCCGCAGGGTTCCCACGACAGGAGGTCGTCGCTGACGAAAGCCTCGAAGCCATCCTCCATCGAGGTGCCGTACATATAATAGCGTCCGTCGCTGGCATGGAGCAGGTAGGGGTCGCCGAACTTCAGCGGAATGGGGTTCACGATTTCGCTGGTTACGAACTTGGGTTTCGGGTCGCAGCCCGTCAGCACAACGCTAAGGCAGAGGCAGAATGATGCCCAGAAATGGAAATGTTTCATAGAGGATCTTTTTAATTCATAATTCATAATTCATAATTAGGGATTATTGGATTAGGGATTAGGGAGCTGAAGCTCGGTCTGAGTACTCGGAATACTCTGAGTAATCTGAATACTCTGAGTAATCTGAATACTCTGAGTACTCTGAGTAATCCGAGTTCTCCGAAAAACTCCGAGAGATCACACTATCCCGGGGTGCGCCGGGAGTCCTCGATAACCTTGAGCAGATACTGTCCGTACTGGTTCTTCAGCATGGGCTCTGCCAGCTGTCGCATCTTCTCCTCATCGATCCATCCCTTCTGGAAGGCGATGTCTTCGAGGCAGCCCACCTTCAGCCCCTGTCGCTTCTCGAGTACCTCGATGTAGGTGGAAGCCTCCGAGAGCGAGTCGTGGGTGCCCGTGTCGAGCCAGGCGAAGCCGTGTCCCAGGGTGAGCACCTTCAGCCTCCCGGCAGAGAGGAAGTGCTGGTTCACGGTGGTAATCTCATATTCGCCCCGCTGGCTGGGCTTTATCGAGCGGGCCACCTCGACCACATCGTTCGGGTAGAAGTAGAGCCCGACGACGGCGTAGTTGCTCTTAGGCTGCCGAGGCTTCTCCTCGATGGAGAGGCAGTTGCCGTCGGCGTCAAATTCGGCCACGCCATATCGCTCCGGGTCGTTCACCCGATAGCCGAAGATGGTGGCCTTGCCCTCCTCGTCGGCTGTGCGCACGGCCTCGTGGAGCATCGGCGTGAAGCCGTTTCCCTGGAAGATGTTGTCGCCCAGCACCAGGCAGACATTGTCGCGCCCGATGAAGTCGGCCCCGATGGTGAAGGCCTGGGCCAGTCCGTCGGGGCTGGGCTGCTCGGCATAGCAGAAACGGATGCCGAAATCGCTGCCGTCGCCCAACAGGCGGCGGAAGCCTGGCAGGTCGGCAGGCGTGGAGATGACCAGGATGTCGCGGATGCCTGCCTGCATCAGCACGCTGATGGGATAGTAGATCATCGGCTTGTCATAGATGGGCATCAGCTGCTTGCTGATTCCCTTCGTGATGGGATAGAGGCGGGTGCCGCTGCCTCCGGCTAATACGATTCCTTTCATGAGAGGCTCTGTATGTGTGTGTGTCGTTCTTTACGCTCCGCATCCGTAGCCCATCGTGCCGAGGCACTCCCTGAGCGAGTCGGTCCAGTGGGGGATGCGGATGCCGAATGTCTTCTTTATCTTCGTCTTGTCCAGCACGCTGTATGAGGGGCGTGTGGCAGCTGTGGGATAGTCGGCCGAATGGCAGGGACAGATGTCGCACTGGCGGTGGCCGGCCATCGTGGCTATCATCTGGGCAAAGTCGTACCACGAGCAGACTCCCTCGTCCGTATAGTGATAGATGCCGCTGCGGGGATAGGGGCCGGAGGGGTGTTTCCCGTAGTCGTCCACGATGTGGAGGATGGTCTGCGCCAGGCCCAGGGCATAGGTGGGCGTCCCCGTCTGGTCGGACACCACCTGCAGCCGAGGCCGCTGTGCCGTGAGCTGCAGCATCGTCCGGAGGAAGTTGCGCCCGTAGGGGCTGTAGAGCCATGCCGTACGCAGGATGACGTGGCTTCCGCCCGCCGCCTGTATGGCCTGCTCGCCGTGGAGCTTGCTGATGCCATAGACGCCCAGCGGCGAGCAGGGCTGGCTCTCGTCGTAGGGCGTGCAGTGCGGCTCGCCGCCGAAGACGTAGTCGGTGCTCGGATGGATCAGCAGCCCGCCCCGCTCCTGCATGATGCGAGCCATCAGGGCAGGTGCCGCCGCATTGAGCCGTTCGGCCAGCTCGGGCTCGCTCTCAGCCCCGTCCACATTCGTGTATCCGGCACAGTTCACGATAACCTCCACCGCCTCCTGTTCCGCCACTCGGCGCAGGGCGGCCTCGTCCGTGACGTCCAGGCGCAGGGTCTCCAGCCCCTCGGCCTCCGCGATGTCGGCAAAGATGAAGCGGTGGCGGCTACCGGGGGCGATGCTGCGTATCATGCACCCCAGCTGTCCGCAGGCTCCGGTGACGAGGATATTCATACGCTCCCTCCTTCCCGTTCGTTATATACGAAGTCGATGGGCGCATCGCAGAGTAGCGGGTGGTGCATGTCCTTCTCGCTGAGGATGGCCTCCTCGAGATGCACCTGCCAGTCGATGCCCAGCGAGGCGTCGGCAATGCTGATGCCAGCCTCGGCCTCGGGATGGTAATATTCGTCGCACTTGTACTGGAAGACGGCCACGTCGCTCAGCACGGCAAATCCGTGGGCGAAGCCGCGTTCGATATAGAACTGCCGGTGGTTCTCCTCGGTCAGCTCCACTGCCACGTACTGGCCGAAGGTAGGCGAGCCGTGGCGGATGTCCACAGCCACGTCGAGCACCGCTCCCCGCACACAGCGCAGCAGCTTGGCCTGGGCGAAAGGCGGACGCTGATAGTGCAGCCCGCGTATCACGCCGCGCTGGCTCATGCTCTCGTTGTCCTGCACGAAGTTCACGTGGCCCACGGCAGCGCAGAACTCGCGCTCCGAGAAACTCTCGAAGAAATATCCCCGGCTGTCGCGCCAGACGCGCGGCTCCAGCACGAGTGCTCCCTGTATCTTTGTCTCAATGATTTTCATCTTTCAAGGGGTTTCATTCGCTTTGCGAGGTCAAAGTTAAGGAGAAAACTTCAAAGTACAAAGAAAAATATTAGAGAATGTTGGATTATTGGATTTGGGATTAGGGAGCTGAAAGCTCGGTCTGAGTAATCTGAGAAAGAGAAAATCTTCCAATTTCATTTTGCACTCTCCTCGCTTATTCGTATCTTTGCAAAGGAATAACCTTAATACTGCTGGAAACATGGCAAAAAAGAAGATTGGAGGCCGCGGCCTCAAGAAGAGAGATCTGGAACAGATGGTGACGGGACTTTTCGAGGAGAACCCCGGACAGGCGCTCGACCTGAAGGAAATCTTCCGGCGGCTCCACCTGGCCAGCCATCCCACGAAAATGGTGTGCATGGACGTGCTGGAGTCGCTCCTGATGGACGACTATATCAAGGAGAACCCGCGCAACGTCTATACGCTGAACGCGCCGTCCCAGGTGATGGAGGGCATCTTCCACCGGAAGGCCAACGGCAAGAACACCATCGAACCCGACGGCGGCGAGGAACCCGTGCTGGTGGCCGAGCGCAACAGCATGCACGCCATGGACGGCGACCGAGTGAGAGTGACGATGCTGGCCCGCAGGAAGAACCACGTGCGCGAGGCTGCCGTGACGGAAATCCTAAAACGGGCCGACAAGCAGTTCGTCGGCACCCTGCAGGTGAACAAGGACTATGCCTACCTGCTCACCGAGGACCGCACGCTGGCCAACGACATCTTCATCCCCAAGGCCAATCTCAAGAAGGGACACTCGGGAGACAAGGCTGTGGTGAAAATCGTCGAGTGGCCCGAGGGAGCCAAGAACCCCATCGGCAAGGTGGTGGACATCCTGGGCCGTACGGGCGAGAACAATGCCGAGATGCATGCCATCCTGGCCGAATTCGGCCTGCCCTACGTATATCCTAAGCAGGTGGAGCAGGCTGCAGACCACATCGACCCGGGCATCACCCGCCAGGAAATCTCACGCCGCGAAGACATGCGTGAGGTGACCACCTTCACCATCGACCCCCGCGATGCCAAGGACTTCGACGATGCCCTGAGCATCCGCCAGCTGAAGACGAACCTCTGGGAGGTGGGCGTACACATCGCCGACGTCTCACACTACGTTGCCGAGGGCAGCATCATCGACCGCGAAGCACTAAAGCGCGGCACGAGCGTCTATCTCGTGGACCGCACCATCCCCATGCTGCCCGAGCGGCTGTGCAACTACATCTGCTCCCTGCGCCCCGACGAGGAAAAGCTCACCTACAGCGTCATCTTCCACCTCAATGCCAAGGCTGAGGTGAAGGACTGGCATCTGGCCCACACCGTCATCCGCAGCGACCGACGCTTCACCTACGAGGAGGTTCAGGCCGTGCTCGAGGCACACCACGAGGCCAGCCCCGAGGACTATGACAGCCCCGGCGACCGACCCCTGCCTGCCGAGGGGAGCGAGGGTGCCCGCCCCGCCGAGGACTTTGCCCAGGAGTTCATCATCCTGAACCGCATGGCCAAAGAGCTGCGCCGACGCCGCTTTGCTGCCGGAGCCGTGGACTTCGACCGCCAGGAAGTGCGCTTCGAAATCGACGAGACAGGCCATCCCGAGAGCGTCTATTTCAAGGTGGCCAAGGATGCCAACAAGCTCATCGAGGAATTCATGCTGCTGGCCAATCGTACCGTGGCCGAGAGTATCGGCCGTGTGCCGCGCGGACAGAAGGCCAAGGTGCTGCCCTATCGCATCCATGACAATCCCGACCCGCAAAAGCTCCTGAACCTCTCGGCCTTCGTCTCCAAGTTCGGCCACAAACTGAAGACCACCGGCAACCGCACCGAAATCAGCCGGAACCTGAACCGCCTCCTCGCCGACGTCCACGGACGCCGCGAGCAGAACGTCGTGGAGATGGTCACCCTGCGCGCCATGATGAAGGCCCGCTACAGCACCCACAACATCGGCCACTACGGACTGGCTTTCGACTACTACACCCACTTCACCAGCCCCATCCGCCGCTATCCCGACCTCATGGTTCACCGCCTCCTCACCCGCTATGCCGAGGGCGGACGCAGCGCCAATCAGGACAAGTACGAGGCCCTCTGCGACCAGTGCTCCGACATGGAGCAGGTGGCCCAGCAGGCCGAGCGCGCCAGCATCAAGTACAAGCAGGTGGAGTTCATGAGCGAGCGGCTGGGACAGACCTTCCAGGGCACCATCAGCGGCGTCACCGAGTTTGGACTCTACGTCGAGGTGGACGAGAACAAGTGCGAGGGCTTCGTACCCCTGCGCGACCTCGTAGGCGACTACTACGTCTTCGACGAGAAGAACTACTGCCTACGTGGCCGCCGCTCCCACCATGCCTATAATCTGGGCGATCCCGTCCGCGTGCAGGTGGCCCGCGCCGACCTCTTCCGCAAGCAGCTCGACTTCAAGCTCGTCAGAGAATAATTGGATTAGAGAGCGAAGAGCTGAAAGCTCGGTCAGAGTACTCGGAGTAATCTGAATACTCTGAGTAATCCGAGTACTCGAGTACTCCGAGTAATCCGAGTATTCCGAAGAAAAGGAGATTTCTTTGTCGGACGGGCTTGCATCTCGCGATTTTTATGTACATTTGCAAAATGATACATGGAATATAACATTTTACGACGATGAAAAAGACCATTTTCTGCGCCATCGCACTCTCGTTCTGCGCCATCGCACAGGCACAGACCGACATCACCCCCGACGTGCTGCAGGCTCTCAGGGGAGGCTACGCGGCTACGCCGACAGACCGAGCGCTGCGCAACGCACTGAACAACAACAGCATCGGGCAGATGGCCGTCAATCAGGAAAACGCCCAGAGGACAGACACCCACTTCAGCGTGGAGGTGAAGAACACGGGCATCAGCGATCAGCAGAGCAGCGGACGATGCTGGCTCTTCACGGGCACGAACGTCTTGCGAAACAGAGCCATGAGGCGACTGGGCATCAAGGACTTCTTTTTCAGCCAGGTGTACCTCTTCTTCTACGACCAGCTGGAGAAAAGCAACCTCTTCCTGCAGGGCATCATCGACACCCGCAAGGAAGCCATCGACTCGCAGACGGTGACCTGGCTCTTCCAGCACCCGCTGAGCGACGGAGGCACCTATACAGGCGTGGCCGACCTGGTGGCCAAGTACGGACTGGTGCCGCAGGACGTGATGCCCGAGACGTACAGCAGCAACAAGACGAGCGAATTCAGCGGCCACCTGAAGCGCAAGCTGCGCGAGGCAGGCATCCTGCTACGCGAGAAGGCACAGGCCGGAGCCAGCGAGCGGGAGCTGCAGGAAATGAAGGTGGAACAGCTGAAGACAGTCTATCGCATGCTGGTGATGGCCTACGGAGTGCCGCCCACCACCTTCACCTGGGCACCGAAGAGCGAGGGCAAGCCCCTGACCGAAGCCAAGAAGTACACACCGCAGGAGTTCTACCGCGAGGTATGCAGCGGCGAGGAAGACCTCTATGCCGACTATGTCATGCTGATGAACGACCCCAGCCGCCCCTACGACCAGGTGTACGAAATCGACTATGACCGCCACGTCTATGAGGGCCACAACTGGAAGTATGTCAACCTGGACATCGAGGAGCTGAAGCCCATGGCCATCAAGAGCCTGCAGGACTCGGCACAGATGTATTTCTCGTGCGACGTGGGCAAGTTCCTCAACCGCTCCACCGGCATGCTGGACATCCAGGGCTATGACTACGAGAGCCTGCTGGGCACCACGTTCGGAATGACGAAGCGGCAGCGCATACAGACCTTCGACAGCGGCTCCACCCACGCCATGACACTGATGGCCGTCGATCTGGACGCGCAAGGGAAACCCGTCAAATGGAAGGTGGAGAACAGCTGGGGCGCAGAGAGCGGCATGAAGGGCTATCTCATCATGACGGACAAGTGGTTCGACGAATACATGTTCCGCGTGGTGGTGAACCGCAAGTACTGCACGCCCAAGGTGCTACGCCTGCTGGAGAAGAAGGCAGTGAAGCTGCCGGCATGGGACCCGATGTTCGCCGAGGAGGAGTGAGAGGTTAGTTCAGAGTTCATAGTTTTCGGCATAGCCGGGTGCTTCGCACTAAAGATACATAGTCGTGTCTGAAGCGGCGTCAGCCAACTATGTACTATGCGCTCGGCTCTGACACTTCTTCCGCTTGGCTTTGCCGCTTGGCTTGTCCAAGTAATCGGCTTCTTGCGTCCCTGTGGTAGCAAGCGCCACCCTACGGGATGTCGAGCGGCCGCCTGGCTTGTCCAAGAAACATGAACTACGGAACGGGGGGGAGGGAGACAAGAACAGAATAATCCGAAAAAGAATCAAGATGGAAACGACAAGACAAAACAAAATAGCTCGACTGATACAGAAGGAACTGAGCGACATCTTCCAGCGCCAGACGAGCGCCATGCGAGGGGTGCTGGTGAGTGTCAGCGTATGCCGCATCAGCCCCGACCTCAGTGTGTGCCGCGTATATCTGAGTGTCTTCCCCAGCGAGAGGGCCGAGGAAATCGTGGGCAACATCAACGCCAACCAGCGACAGGTGCGCTACGAGCTGGGCACCCGCGTGGGCAAGCAGCTGCGCATCATCCCCGAGCTGAAGTTCTTCGTGGACGACTCGCTCGACTATGCACAGCACATCGACGAACTGCTGAAGAACTGAACGGCTCATCAACGCAAGACCCCAGCATAAATTAAGAGAGAGAGAAAGAAAGAGTATGAACTGCGAACTGTTCATCGCCCGCCGCTACCTCTTCAGCAAGAAGAGCCACCATGCCATCAACATCATCAGCGGCATCTCGGTGGTGGGCGTGGCTGTGGCCACGATGGCGCTCGTCTGCACACTGAGCGTCTTCAATGGCTTCCAGGAACTGGTGGCCGACCTCTTCACCGCCTTCGACCCCCAGCTGCGCGTCACACTCTGCGAGGGCAGCACGATCCCCGACGACGACGAAGCACTGCAGCGGCTGCAGGAGAGCGACGTGGTGGACGTCTGCACCCGAGTACTCGAGGGGCAGGCTCTCGTAGTCGAGAACGGACAACAGCAGGTGGTCACCATCAAGGGCGTGGACGACAACGTGAGCGAGCAAGCCCATCTGGAGGACATTCTCTACGGCGACGGCAGCTTCTGCCTGCATGCCGATGCGCTCGAGTATGGTGTCCTGGGCATCCAGCTGGCCAGCCGGCTGGGACTCGCGGCTTCGTTCCCCGACCCGCTGCAGGTATATGCCCCGCGCAAGGGCGAACGTGTGAACATGGCCAACCCGATCAGTTCCTTCAACCACGACGAACTGCAGAGCCCGGGAGTGGTCTTCATGGTGAAGCAGGTGAAGTACGACGCCCAGTACATCCTCACGAGCCTCGGATTCGCCCAGCGCCTCTTCGAGCAGCAGGGCCGGGTGTCCTCCGTGGAGATACGCCTCCGCGAAGGCATCTCCACCAGCCGAGGGAAGAAGGTCGTCAAGCAGCTGCTGGGGCCGCGCTTCCAGGTGGCCGACCGCTACGAACAGCAGGAAGACGTCTTCCGCATCATGCGCATCGAGAAACTGATCTCCTACCTCTTCCTGACCTTTATCCTGCTCGTGGCCAGCTTCAACATCATTGGCTCGCTCTCGATGCTGATGATCGATAAGCGAGCCGACGCAAGCACCCTGCGCAGCATGGGAGCCAGCGACGCACTCATCCGCCGAATCTTCATGTTCGAGGGACGCCTCATCGCCCTCATCGGTGCCCTCATCGGCATCGTGCTGGGCACCGCGCTATGCTGGGCACAGCAGACCTTTGGCCTCATCTCCATGGGAACGGTCGAGGGCAGCTTCATCGTCGAGGCATATCCCGTAAGCGTCCATCTCACAGACCTCCTGGCCATCCTGCTCACGGTGCTCGCCGTGGGATGGGCAGCGATATGGTACCCCGTGAGATACCTCTCGCGAAACCTGCTTTAAACGAAAAGGACAAAAAGGAATCTAACCCTATATATAAATAAGGTAATGGCACACGAAAAAACATTAGGGCGCATCATCGCTCTGCCAAAATATGACGACCCGCGCGGCAACCTCACGGTGGCCGACGGACAGGGCGGCATACCCTTCCCCATCGCACGCACCTACTGGATTACCGACGTGCCGGGCGGAGAGAGCCGCGGAGCACATGCCCACCGCCAGTGCCGCGAGATTCTCGTAGCCGTCAGCGGCTCCTTCTGCATCACTCTCGACAACGGAGAGCGGCGCGAGACGTACCATCTGAAACGTCCCTGGGAGGCACTTCTGGTGGAGACAGGCGTATGGCGCACACTCGAGGACTTCTCCTCGGGCGCTGTCTGCCTCGTGCTGGCCAGCCTGCCTTTTGACGAGGACGACTATATCCGCCAGTACGACGACTACCTGCAGTATCTAAAAGAAAATCACACAAAATAAAAACCACCCGACGATATGAAACAGCGAATCCTCTACCTATGCCTCTGTCTGGCAGCCATGCTGCCCGCCACAGCACAGAACACCCCCGCAATGCCCACCACACTCGAAGGATGGGCCGCCCGCCTGCAGAAGTTCGGCAAATCCGTCCCCCAGGAACAGGTCTTCATCCACATGGACAACACCTGCTACTTCCTCGGCGACACGCTCTATTACAAGGCCTACACACGTCGCAGCGACACCGGAGCCCCCAGTGCCATCAGCGGACTGCTCTACGTCGAGCTGCTCAATCAGGACGGGTACCTCGTCGAGCGACAGCAACTCGAGATGAAGAAAGGCCAGGGCGACGGCTCATTCTGCCTCCCAGACACACTCTACGGAGGCTACTACGAACTGCGGGCCTACACACGCTGGCAGCTCAACTGGGGCGAGTATGAACACCCACACACACGCTATGCCGAGCGATGGTTCTTCAACAAGAAGATGGCACGCGAATACTATCGCGACTACGAGAAACTCTACAGCCGGGTCTTCCCCGTCTATGACAAACCGAAGACACCAGGCGAATACGAGCACAACATGACGCTGCGCCCACTGCGACGCCACTTCAAGGCCGACAACAGCGTCCCACAGGCCGTGCTCAACCTCTATCCCGAGGGCGGACACCTCGTGGCAGGCACCCCCAACCGGGTAGCCTTCGAGGTCAATGACGACGAAGGGATGCATCTCGAAGGCACACTCGCCGTCCTCGACGCAGCAGGCAATCAGGTGGCCGAGGCCAAGACCGAACAGCGCGGACGAGGCAGCGTGGAGTTCACACCCGCAGCCGACGGAAAATATACCGCCCAGTTCACCTGGAAGAAAGGCACCGGCAAGCAGAAACTGCCCGACGTCGAACCCGACGGATGCGTGATGAACGTCAGCCAGCACGACGGCAAAGTGGACATCCATCTCGTGACTGCCGGACGCGTTACAGGCGAGGAACTCGGAATGACAGTCACCAGCCAGGGAGTCCTCCAGGACTTCCAGGAACTGGGCAAGATTACGGACAAGACCGTGACACTCGAAGCTGCCAACCTGCGCAACGGTGTCGTACAGGCCACCGTCTTCAATGCCCAGGGATGCATCTATGCCGACCGGCTCTTTTTCGTCCGTAATGCCGAACAGGAAACGGCACCGATGACATTCACTGGCACGGCCGAGACCTTCGAACCATACTCGGCCATCAAGATGGGAGTCCACGGCGGCGTGGCCGGAAGCACCATCAGCCTGGCCGTGCGCGACGCGGCACACACCGAATACACCTTTGACAACGGCAACATCTACACCGAGATGCTCCTGAGCAGCCAGATACGCGGCTTCGTGGAAGACCCCGGATATTACTTCGAGGCAGACGACGAGGAACACCGCCGCGCGCTGGATCTCCTGCTCATGATACAGGGATGGCGCCGCTTCGACTGGTACACGATGGCCATCCCAGGAGCCTTCACCCTGCAGTTCATGCCCGAGCTGACCCAGATGATGAGCGGCGAGGTGAACACCTACCAGGCCGAGGCGGCTGAGGATGCCATACGCGAAGCCGGACTGGCACAGAGCCTCGACGCCACCAAGACCGATGAAGAGAAAGAGGCAGAGAAGGCCGACAAGTCAAGCCGCTACACGCTGACCGGCAATTCGGAGGACTCGGACAGCGAGACCACCGAGGGGCAGAACACGATGGACGACGCCGTCACCACCATCAACAGCATGCGTGCCGATGCCGATGCCCACTTCCGCAACGCCCGGGCACAGACAGGAGAGACAGCAGACAAGATGCGCCTCTTCGGCAAGAGCAACATGAAGCGCGAGGTGGTCGTGCATGCCGAGTTCACCAAGCCCGGAGCCGACCAAGGCATCGTGGGCGATGTCACTACCGAGAAGGGTCTCTTCAAGATTGAGAGTCCCCGCTTCTACGACGGTTGCTATTTCTTCCTTGCGGCCAGCGACTCCACCAAGTGGAAAGGCAAGACAGCCGACCAGAGAATCTGGGTGATGCCCAACGAGGACGAGAAGGGAGACCTGAACTACCCCGAATTCTACGTCAAGCTCTCCCCCATCTACCCCCGCTTCGTGAAGCCCTATAACTTCTATCAGAGCAATCTGGCCCAGGCTCCCAAGGGCTCGGCCCTCGCCGAAGACTGGCTCAACGACGGCTCCCGCACGCTGGACCAGGTGACCATCGGAGCCCGACGCAACGGCATGAGCCGCTTCGATGCCAGCAAGCCAGCCTTCGTCATCGATGCCTATAAGGCCTTTAATGAAGTGGCCGACGCAGGTATCGGAAACGGAGTCTTCGTGGGTCCCTCGCGCTTTGCCGACCAGATAGCCCGCACCTATATCGGCGACATGAACATGGAACGCCACTACGACTTCGAGCTGCGCTACGACTCGCGCATCGCCAACAGCGACCAGACCAACTGGAGTCCCAACGAGCGCGCAAAGTTCGAGCATCTCAAGAATCTGGACAAGGTGTACATCTACACCGACTACAGCCCGCGACGCGAAGGCGACAAACACTTCGAGGCAAACAATCAGCCAGAGGTAATCGTCGACCTGCGCCAGTATCAGGGCAACGACGGACCGCGACCCGTATATCGAGACCGACGCTACATCCTGCCCGGATATGCCGTGGGCGAGGTATTCTATCAGCCCGACTATTCGAAGAACCCCCTGCCCGAGCAGAAGGACTATCGCCGCACGCTCTACTGGAACCCCAGCCTCCAGCTCGACAGCAAGGGCGAAGCCCAGGTGGAGTTCTACAACAACGGCAAGAAGACCCAAATCTGCGTGAGTGCCGAGGGCATGACCCCCGACGGACACCTGCTCACAGGACGCGACGCTCCCGAGAACCACTGACGCCACGCAGCCACACACCGCACGGAGCAACCATCATCCACGCGCGGCAGGGAACCATCTCCCTGCCGCGCGTGTGTTATTATATCATGGACTGAATAACATGCCCTGGAGGAGCGTGCTCCATCCGTCCAAGGAGCGTGCTCCGGAAGCCGATGGAACGTGCTCCGTGGAGCGGTGAGGTTCTTGAGGTATCAAGCGCCGCAAAAAACGTCGAGCGGGAGACCCTAAAATCAGCGCCGCTTCTTGCTCGCCCCTGCCCGCCATTCTTTGGGCGGAAAAAGAACTCTCCCGCAGGGCCGGAACGGCCCTCGGAACCCATTTTCCCTATTCCCCACCTCAGACAAAATACAGAAACTTACCTCGAAAAGTAAGCTAAAATCGCACTTACACCCTTATTACAAAGGGATTAGGAGGGAGAAAGCATAATGTAGAAAACTTACCCCCTTTCCTTGCTGCTCTCGCAGAAAGGCCGTAACTTTGCAGCCGGAAACTAAACGAATGATGCACCCGAACGGTATGCTTCGCCTGGCACAGTGGTTGTTGCTGCTGTCTGTCATCCTGTCGCAGGCAGGGTGCCAGCCATCGACCATCGGCATACCGCCACCAGGAGGCGATACGGCGCTTGCGGAGGTGCCACTTCCCATAGGGGAAAGACTGGAGCCGGACGATGCCGACCAGCCCGAACAGCTGACCGAGGCCTACTGGGCCGCCGCACGCCGTTGCCTCGGACAGGGACGCCACTCCACGGCACTGGCCTATGCCAAGTTGGCCTGGGAAGCCACACCCCGCTGCAGCGAGGAGCAGACACTCCTGCTGGCCGAGGCATTCATGAGGAACGACTCGCTCGAGCGTGCCGAGAGACTGGCCCTCTCGCTAACCATGAGGGGCACGGAGGTGACACGTTACCAGGCATATCGACTGCTGATGTGGATGGCCAGCACACAGGCCGACCAGCGCTACACGCGCCTCTACTCCGACTCGGCCATCCACTGCCTGGAGACCATCTATCGGCAGACGATGCAGGAGCGCGAGCGCATGCTGATGGAGACGGAACGCCTGCGCCACCGCACGTCGATGTATATCTGGGTGGGTTTCTCGCTCTTGCTGGTGCTGCTCACATGCCTGGTGGCTGCCCTGACCATCCATCGCACACGCATCACCGCAGCCCGGCGCCAGCTGCGCTACGAGCAGGAGCGGCAGGCATCGCAGCAGAGCCAGATAACGTTGCTACGCAAGCAGCTGCTCAGCCGCATCGACCTGATGAAGCGCCTGGACGAGGAGCGACGTGCCGACCGCCGCATCACGCTTTCCGCCGATGACTGGGCCGACCTGGAGCTGGTGCTCGACGAGGCCTACGACGGCTTCTCCACCCGCCTGCGGAACAGCTATCCACAGCTGACCGAAAAGGAAGTGCGCTTCTGCATGCTCGTACGCCTGGGCCTCACGAACCACGAACTGACAAACGTCTATTCGATTAGCGAGGCATCGATGAAGCAGCGGCTCTTCGACTACAAAGCGCGACTGGGACTCACAGACCCCGCCGTATCGCTGCGCCGCTTCCTCACCACCTTCTGATATTTGAGACATTTAATATATTCGACATGATGAGACGCTTCTTACTGTTCCTGATTCTGCCCCTCGCGCTGGGGTGTCAGAAGAATGCCACTGCCCAAGCTACCCACTCTGGGTATCAAGCACTGACGGAATGTTTCCGCCAGTGGCCCAGTGAGACCGGCATTACGGGCATGACCTTCGAGAACCACTATAACAAGACACCATTAGATGCCTTCCTGGTCCACGACGTGCTGCGGCTACCTCTCCAAGAGGGTTTTACCTACATGCCCGGCAACCGCGTTCACTTCAAGGGCTACACGGCCTTCTTCCTAACCCGAATCGACAGCCTGCGCGAAGGGTGCGAGGACTATCTGCTATGCACTTTCACAGCCCAAGGACAGCCCATTGACCAATACGTCTGCGCTCGCGAGCGATACGAATTCGCCGACGGTGAGGATGTCATCGTGCGTCTCCCCGAACTGGCCGGTAAGATGGGCGACACCCTCTCGTTCCACGTGAGAGAATACATGAATACAGGCTATAACATAGACCTTGAGCAAGGCAGGTATCTCTGCCGCCGCACAAGAATTCGCATAAGCCCACAGGGACGTATTCTGCACGACACTCCAGAGACCTACCCGGCCTACTCGCACCACGAACACGGGCCCGACGACAGAGAAGTCTTCCATGACGATCTGCCATACGCCTCGAACACCGACTTCCTGCGCGACATCTATGGCATTACGGGCTACTATCAGTTGCAGAACTCCTTCTGGCTCGCGCGCCATACGTCACTGCAGCTAAGGGAAAGACTGGCCGACCACACGGATTGGGAAAAGACCGAAGCCCCCCTCCGCGAATACAACTGGGAACAGCTGGCCGGCATCCTGCCCGGCGAGGACACCTATTGGAGCGCCGAGCTGAACGATATACACAGCTATCAGGGACGGAAAGATGAGTTCCTGGTGAGCCTGCGCAGCCGGAAGGAGAACCGCAATACGCGCCCCGACATCGTCACCGTGCTGCGCATCGCCCTGGACTACAACAACGGCAACCCCATCATCACCGACCTGGAGTGGCTCGAAGACCATCGTCCCGAGCGACAGACACGCGTAGCGGACTTCCTGCGCGAGCTATACACACCGCTGAAGCAGAACGCCGCCGGGCACCAATGGAAGTTCCAGGACGAGGCGTTCGTGCAGAAGCACTCGACACCCAAGTTCTGGAAGAAGCTGACCTCACCGCCAAAGGGCGTACAGCGGTGGTGGGCCTTCGACAGCGAGCGGAAGCAGCAAGTGACGGTCCGGGACGAGCGCATGCTCATAGACATCGTGCCCGGAGAACCCTATACGTACAGTGTGAAGTATCTTGACGGCGGCGACCTGTACGTCGCCTATGTCAAGGCCGACCTCATCGACGGGCGCGTACTGATAAACGACATGGACCGAGGCAACATTCGACCCGTGTCCTTCGAGGTGGCCTTTGGTCCTAACAGCAGTATGCTTGGCCGCGTCATCGGACGAGAGAAAGACCAGTACAAGCTGCGATATGTCAAGAAAGTCTTCAACGTGCCGGCCGACAGCGTCACCACTCAGGTGCGCAGCGCCTATAAGGGACAGGGCCGCCTCTTCCCGGAGGAGAGTGACACCGTGCTGTTCCACGAGCATCCCTCCATGGGCAGCCCCGTGACAGACACCGTAGTCTTTGCCAAGAGTGCCAAGGCGTATGCCGACTGTCTGGGCTACGCACAGGGTTGGTTCAAGACCTTCGTGAACGGAAAGGAATGCTATGTGCGTGCTGACAAGATGCACTGGATGTACTATTATAACACGCAGGAAAAGGCGCAGATGAAGCCGAAACAGCAGAGCAAGGAGCCGGACGACGTTTGGAGCGGAGTCGCCGAAGAGCCGGCGCAGTTCCCGGGCGGCGACGCGGCCTGCCTACGCTTCCTGCAGGAGAATGCCCAGATGCCCGAGCTGCTGGAGACATGGGGCCTCTATGCACGCGTCATCGTCTCCTTCATCGTGGATGTGGACGGGACAATCAGTGGGGCACAGGCAGTACACACCAACTTATACCAGAACGACAACTCGCCGATAAAGACACTGGACGAGGAGAGCCGCAACACCGTCTATGAACAAAGCGAAATGGAGGCGGAGGAGGAAGCCCTGCGCCTCGTCGGCCTCATGCCTCGATGGAAACCGGCCACGCTGGCAGGCAAGCCCGTCAAGAGCCGATTCAACATACCCATCATGTTCCGAGGGCAACAAGCTAAGGAAAAAGTCAATAACACATATAACCTTTAACAACCAAATTTAATTACACAAACAACTATGAAGAGAAAAATGATTTCTTTGCTGCTCGGCTTGTCGCTGTGCAGCATGGCGTGGGCTCAGAGCTACGTGGAAGACTCCGTCAAGGTGCAAGGCCACATGCGCAAGTTCGTGATGTATCTGCCCGCAGGGCTCAAGGCCGACGCTCCGCTCGTATTCGTCCTGCACGGCTACAGCGGCAAGATCTGGCGCGAGAATCCGCTCATCCACGTGGCCGACAAGCATGGCTTCGGCGTGTGCATCCCGCAGGGCCTGCCCGACCTGAAGGGCAAGACAAGCTGGAACGTAGGCTACCCCTTCCAGAAGGGATGGAAGATTGACGACGTAAAATCGCTCTGCCGTATGGCACGATACGTCCAGAAAAAGTATCACCTGAGCCGCGAGAACACCTTCATGACGGGTATGTCCAACGGCGGCGAGATGTGCTACCTGATGGCCTACAGCAAGCAGCAGACGTTCAAGGCCGTGGCTCCCATCGCCGGACTGACGATGGAGTGGATGTATCGCGAACTGGAAGCCACACGTCCCATCCCCCTCATGGAGGTTCACGGCACGAAGGACCACACCTCGGAGTGGGGCGGCGACCTGAAGGACGAAGGCGGATGGGGTGCCTACATGCCCGTGCCGCTGGCCGTGGGCTACTGGGTGGCCAAGAACCGTTGCACCCACGAGGAGACGGAGCGCGTGGAGAGCCTGCGCGGAAGCCAGGGACACCCCATCATCAAGCACCGCTTCACTGGCAGCTCGACGGGCTGCGACGTGTGGCTCTATGAAGTGATCGGTGCCGGACACACATGGCATACCGACGATATCGACACGGGCCAGGAGGTGTGGAACTTCTTCAGCCAGTACGTGAAGTGATTTAGCAACCTATGAAATACGTCCGCCTGGCCTTGCGGTGGGTCACCCGCCTCTGGTTCGTGATTCCACCGCTCTTCCTTTTCTGTGCCTACCGCATCTTTCACCTGATGTCCGGGTACTACTCGAGGGAGGAAGGCCTGTGGAGCGATGCCTATTTCCTGCTGCTCGTCCTCTACATCGTGGCGCAGGTGAATCTGCTGCGGCACGACAAGTACTTTCAGTTCCTGCTATCGCTCATCCCAGGTGCGGTGATGGCCTTCACGGTCGTATTCATAGGCATGGCAGCGCAATCTGCCCCCACCCGCTTCGGCGTTGACCACCCGATACCCGAGGGAATGGTATGCAACAATGTGCTGCCCGAGGACAGCATCCCGGCCCAGGAGCCAAGTCCAGCCGACACCGCCAGCTGGCTGCAGATATACCGAGGCACGGAGGGTGGTATCTATAAATACACGCTCTATGCGCCACCGCTCCCGGCGGGCGAGGTGTACCTGCGGTGCTACGAGGCGACGGAGAACATCGCCCTCTCCAAGCAGCGTCTGCGCAAGGCCAGTTGCTGCCCAGTGGAGACTTCCGAGATCTTCTCCCGCATCGTGAACCGTCAGAAGTTCACCATCTACGAGGGCGACTGGGGCGACTATTATGCTGTGCGGGTCGAGGTGTGGCATCGCCCCAAGGGCGGCAAGGAGCACAAACTCATGGAGAAAATATATTCCATGGAGGGATGGATGAGGTGAGGCTCACCCAGCCCCCAGACTATCATTTAAGTTCACGACAGATGAGACATTTCTTGATTACGATGGCGGCAGGAGCGATGCTTATTGCCGCATGCATTTCCGGCACTGCGAAGAAGGATGCGCAGGAAATCGAAGCGAAACGCGCGGCACTCGAAATCAGCCACAGGGTGATGTTCAAGCTGGCCAACGACAGCCTGGAGGACGGCATGAGGCTCATTGACTCGCTCATCGCCCTGCGGCCCCACGTGCCTGAATGGTACATGTACCGCGCCATGGCCTACGAACTCATGGGCGACACCGTGGCGCGCCAGCGCGTCTTCCTCCACATGTACGAGATGTACGACTCCATCATGCACGTGGAGCCCACGGCCAACAATGCATTCAACCGCGCTCTCCAGGCAGCACTGGCGGGAAAGACCACACTGAACGAAGCAATGGCCGAGGCTGAACAATATGCGAAAAGCCCGCAGGACAGCATCACGCTAGCCGCCATGCAGGAAATGGCCGGGGAAGGATTCAACGCCGATTCCTTCTTCCACGTCGGCATAGAACAGATGAAGACGATGTACAATCACGCGTATGACGAGGAGCGCCGCCAAATGGACTCGCTGCTCCAGCAAAAGGCCGACGCCCAAAGAAAGGCCGGACAAACGACTAAAAACATGACACGATGAACCGAACCACCCTCCTTTTCCTTCTCTGCCTGCTCACGCTGCAGGCTCATGCCGGCGGGCGCTTGTCTCGCCCTGTCATCTTCGACACCGACCAGCAAGCCGAAGCGAGCGAAGCCAGCGCACCGCACAGCACCAAATCGAAGAAGGAGAAGAAGAACAAGCAGAAGGAGGCGGACGAGGAACCCGAGCATAAGTGGCAGCGGCTGCCCCAAGAAGAGCAGCAGGAGCTGACCCACTATCTGCAGGATTTCGTGCGAGAGCGAGGCTCCAACCAGATGTTACTCGGACTGCGCGGCGATGCCGTCTCAGAGCGCATCGCTTTCCTGCATGACAAATACGGAACCAAATTCTTCCTCGTGGTGCGTCAGTCGTGTGCCCACCTTGTCGAGCCACGTGTGCTGGCGTTCACCATCGGCGGGCGCTACGGCTCTGTGTCCCATCCCCAGCCCTTTATGAAGATGGTGGAGGCATACGACAGCACGCTGCTCCTGATGAGCCGCGACAGTCTCCCTGCCGAAACGTCCCTCCGAAAGGTCTGTCCCGCAGACCGCATCATCCCTCTGCTCCGCTCCATTGCCTGGGGGCAGTTTCCCGTCACCGGCCTCTATCCGTGGCAGACGGAGCCGTACCTGAGCGGATGCGGAGCCGTCGCGCTGGCTCAGGTGATGTTCTTCTACCGCCATCCGGATGCGGCCCGAGGCACATGCAGCTATGACACGCAGGACGGACACCATGTGGATGTCAGCCTCGAAGGCATCCCCATCCGATGGAACAAGATGAAAGACCACTATTCGCGCACCGACCGCGACACGGCGGCCATCGCTGGGCTGGTCAAGATGTGCGGCCTTGCCCTGCGCTCCTCCTACGGACCCAAGGGCACGTCCACGTTGATGCGCTATTACCGCCCCGCCCTCACGGAACATTTCGCATACGCCGACTCCGCGCGTTTCATTCACAAGGGGACGGAAGGTGAGCTTGTCGAGCAGGTGCGCTGCGAGGTGAGAGCGGGTCGTCCCTGCATCCTGTGCGACAACAACCACATCTTCGTCTGCGACGGCATCTTCGACGAGTTCCTCCACTTCAACCTCGGGTGGAGCGGGGTGAGCAACGGCTGGTTCCGCACCATTGTTCCCGGCGAACCGCTCAGCGGTGCCACACTCATCCACAGTGCCATCGTGGGCATTCAACCCAAGAAATAACCCTTTCCACAAACACTATAATCCATGCGACATCACTCAACCACCCTCCTTTTCCTTCTCTGCCTGCTCACGCTGCAGACCACAGCGCCGCACGATAGTCTTGCCGTGGCATGCCACCAAACTTGCCGTGGCACTCCACCAAACTTACCGTGGCACTCCACCAATCTTGCCGTGGCATGCCACTGGATTCCCCTCACGCTGTTGCATCGGCATGGCGGCGCTGCCCTCCCTCCCCTATGTCACGGGCTGAAAGAAGCGTTTTTGGCAGATTCTTCACCTTTTTCTATAGCCGTTTGGGAAAAAAGCCGTAACTTTGCAAGGAAACCATGGGCACAGAGCCCTTTATAACATACGACTATGAATCCTGAACTGAACAACATCGTTTCGCGCTTCGACGTGTCGGGCACCGTCACCGACATTACCCCTCTGGGTGCAGGGCTGATCAATGACACCTATCTGGTCAAGACATCCGAGGCCGACCAGCCCGACTATGTGCTACAGCGCATCAACCACCATGTGTTCCCCGATGTCGATATGGTGATGCGCAACATCGCTGCCGTCACCGGCCATATCCGCCACAAGCTGGAGGAGCAGGGCGCGGACGACATCGACCGCCGCGTGCTCACCTTCATCCGCCTGAAGGAAGACCCGCAGCGCCTCTACACGGAGGTGGACGGCAACTACTGGCGTCTGATGATCTTCATTCCCCGCACGGTGACCAAGCAAACCGTGGACCCCGAGAGCAGCCGCGCCGCCGGACTGGCCTTCGGCAACTTCCAGGCCATGCTGGCCGACCTGGCCGTGCCTCTGGGCGAGACCATCAAGGACTTCCACAACATGGAATTCCGTCTCAGCCAGCTGCGCGAGGTGGTGAAGGCCGACCCCGTGGGCCGCGTGGCCGAGCCCGAGGTGCAGGCCATGCTGCGCGAGATAGAGCGCCGGGCCGTGGACATGTGCAAGGCCGAACGCATGGGACGCGAGGATATACTGCCAAAGCGCGTGTGCCACTGCGACACGAAGGTGAACAACATGCTCTTCGACGAACACGACCAGGTGCTCTGTGTCATCGACTTGGACACGGTGATGCCCAACTTCATCTTCTCCGACTACGGTGACTTCCTGCGTACGGGAGCCAACGCGGTGGCCGAGGACTGCCCCGACATGGAGCGCGTGGCCTTCCGGATGGATATCTTCCGGGCGTTCACCGAAGGCTACCTGCAGAGTGCAGGCTCGTTCCTGCTGCCCGTCGAGGTGGAGAACCTGCCCTACGCCACAGCCCTCTTCCCCTACATGCAGTGCGTACGCTTCCTCTGGGACTATCTCAGCGGCGACAAGTACTGGAAGTGCCAGTACCCCACGCACAACTTCGTGCGCGCCAATAACCAGTTCCACCTGCTGCTGAGCATCGAGCAGCACTACGCCGAGATGCAGGCCTTCATCGACCAGTTCATGCGCAATGTCAAGGGGGACGACGCTCACCACCCCACGGGAGCGCAGTGGGTGGCAAAATAGCGCTCCCCACATTCAATAAGCCTCGCACCGCACCGGACAAAGCCGCTTTGCCTGCCCCGAGCAATCGGATCTGTCGCTACGCTTGTCGAAGTAATCGGCTTCTTGCGTCCCTGTGGTAGCAAGCGCCACCCTACGGGATGTCGAGCGGCAGCCTGGCTTGTCCAAGTAATCGGCTCTGACGCTTCGCTTGTCGAAGAACTATGAATTGTGAACTATGAAATGTAAACTATGAATAACGAATTAGAAACAAGGAACTATGAAGTGAGCTACTCCTTCCTGAGTCTGCTGCGCCGATATATCAGTGCCAGTGTGCTCCTTATCATCTCCACCGTGCTGGCCCTCATCGTGGCCAACAGCGCTTGGGGCGACGCCTATGCCAAGCTGTGGCAGCAACCAGTAAGCCTGAGCATCGGGCCGTTCAACTTCTTCTCCCACGGCGGACACGCCCTGTCGCTGGGCGCTTTCATCAACGACTATCTGATGGCCATCTTCTTCCTGAGCGTGGGACTGGAGATTAAGCGCGAGATGCTCTGCGGCGAGCTCTCCAGCGTGAAGAAGGCGCTGGCACCCGTCATCGGAGCCTGCGGCGGAATGCTGGTCCCCGTCATCGTCTTCCACCTAATCTGCCCTGCCGACCCTGCCATGCAACGCGGTATGGCCATCCCCATGGCCACTGACATTGCCTTCTCGCTGGGCGTGCTCTCTGTCTTCTCCAAGCGCGTCCCCATCGGCTTGAAGGTCTTCCTGGCCACACTGGCCGTGGCCGACGACCTGGGAGGCATCATCGTCATCGCCATCCGATACACGGAGGATATGTCGTGGGGCTATCTGGCCGCAGCCGCCGTATGCATCGCCATCCTGCTCGTGGGCAACTGGCGGCAGGTGCGCACCAAGGCGTTCTACTTCACCCTGGGCACCATCCTCTGGTACTGCATGCTGAACAGCGGCATCCACGCCACGATAGCCGGTGTAGCACTGGCCTTCTGCGTGCCGGCCAACCTGCCTCGGGGTACCAAATACTACATCGAGCGCATACGCCGTGCCATCAACCGTTTCCCGGAGACCGAGGTGTCACGGGCCGACCGCAACAAGCCCGTCATCCTGGGCGAGGAAGACATCTCCACACTGAAGCGCATCGAGAGTGCCAGCGACCAGCTCATCAGCCCGCTCCAGGACATCGAAGACATCCTGAAGGTGCCGGTGAACTACTACATCCTGCCCCTCTTTGCCTTTGCCAATGCCGGTGTCTGCTTTGAGGGCATGTCGCTGGAGAACCTCTTCAGCGGCGTGGGGCTGGCCGTCTTCCTGGGCCTGCTCGTTGGCAAGTTCCTGGGCGTGCTCAGCTTCACCTGGGCCTTCATCCGCCTGCGTGTCATCCAGATGCCACAGGGTGCCACATGGCCTGCCTTCGCCAGCGTCTGCATGCTCTGCGGCATTGGCTTCACGGTGTCCATGTTTATGGCCAACCTCTCCTACAACAGTGCTGACCACCTCATGCTCCTGAACGATGCCAAGTTGGGCATCCTATGCGGCTCCGTGGCCTCGGCACTCGTGGGATGCCTGATGCTCCACTTCACCCTGCCCAAGGCCGAAGAGTGAACCGTCAACAGCAACCGAAAACCGAAGAACAATATACGAATGAAACACCAACTTCTATCCATCCTCGCCACGCTGTGCATAGCCTCCACAGCTACGGCACAGAACACCGATACATGGGTGGCCACCGACGCACTGGGCCGCAAGACGCCCACGTCCGAAGAGGCGCCCCTCAAGACAGATGCCAAGCCGCGCACCGTGGGCATCTTCTACATCACCTGGCATACACCCGGCCTACACAACGGGCAGCCCTATCGCGCCGACGTGACACGCGTGCTGCAGCAAGACCCCGGCGCACGCATGAACAACGACAGTCCCGCATGGACCGCCGGCTCCTACCACTGGGGCGAGCCCGAATACGGATACTTCCTCTCCCAGGACCGCTACGTCATCCGCCACGACCTGATGATGCTGGCCGATGCCGGCGTCGATGTGCTCATCCTCGACGTGACGAATGCCGTACACTATTGGGATGAGTGGGAGGCCCTCTTCCAGACCATGACCGAGATGAAGGCCGAGGGCAACCACGTGCCGCAGTTCTGCTTTTGGGCCTTCAACGGCCCCACGACGTGGGTGGTGCAGCAACTCTACGACCGCTACTACAAGACACCGCGCTACGAGGACCTCTGGTTCCGCTGGCAGGGAAAGCCGCTGCTGCTCTACAATGCCAAGCCCGACGTGGACGCCAACCACACCGGCGGCGGCATGGACAAGAACGACTACTCGCCCGAGGTGAAGCAGTTCTTCACCCTGCGCAACATGTGGTGGGGCTACTACAAATGGGCCGGGGAGCGATTCGTAGGCACCGAGGACAACTGGAGCTTCGGCTATGACATGCACGACCCCGATGTGGGCAACATGACGCCTGCCGAGCGCGCCTCGCGACACAACGGGCATCTCGAAGAGATGGCCGTCACCCCGGCACAGCACCCCGTGAGCATCGTCGGCAAGAGCTGGCGGCTCGGGACGGGGCAGCCCAAGCTCAACGACCACGACATGCCCGAGCCCACCTACGTGCCCTGGCTGGGACGGATGGTGGACAACCCCACCGCCTACGGCATCTACTTCCAGGACCGATGGGACGAGGCACTCAGCGTGGACCCCGAGTTCATCTATCTCAACGACTGGAACGAATGGACCGCCGGCAAGTACAAGAGCGGCATCGACCCCTCCGGCCAGTTGCCCGGACCCACCACCTTCCTCGGCCGGAAGAACCCCTTCTACTTCGTAGATCAGTATAATGCCGAGTTCAACCGCACCATTGCCCCAATGAAGGGAGGATGGACAGACAACTACTACATGCAGATGGCGGAGAACATACGCCGCTACAAGGGCGTCCGCCCCATCCCCGTGAACCACGGCCTCCACAGCGGCCCCGTGAACCCCGACGGTGCCAAGTGGACCGACAAAGACCTAGTGACCTACGAGGATACTCGCGGTGACGTCGTCCATCGCGACCACGACGGATATGGAGACCTCCACTATACCGACCAGAGCGGGCGTAACGACATTCTCCTCTCCCGCGTGGCCGTGGACAAGAAGAACCTCTACTTCTATGCCGAGACCGCCCGTCCTCTCACCCCCAGCAGCGACCCCCACTGGATGCTACTCCTCATCGATGCCGACCAAAACGCCGCCACTGGCTGGGAGGGCTACGACTACCTCATCAACCAGCGCGTCCTCTCCACTGACCGCACCACCCTCATGCGCTACGATGCCCAACACGGACAGTGGCTCCAGGTGGCCGAACTCCCCTATGCCGTCAGCGGCAACCGCCTCGAGGTGGCCGTGCCGCGCAAGCTCATCGGAGCCGGGGGAAAGTCCATCGCGCTCGACTTTAAGTGGGCCGACAATCCGTGCGACCTGCGCTCCATCATCTCCCTCTGCACCACGGGCGACACCGCCCCCAACCGCCGCTTCGCCTACCGCTTCCTCTGGGAGCGATAGGCAGCAGGACTGCGAGGCTATATACAGGACGGGAGGGCAACGCAACACGTTGTCCTCCCGTCTGCTACACGTACCCTTTCCCAGCACGCCACACCCTTTGACATAAGGTGTCAGAAATGTTTCAGCGGCATGAGGAGCAGCACGGGATTGGCCTCGAGATTTATGCGGCTGGCCAGTGAAAGCAGTTCGTCGGTCATCTTATAGAGATCGTTGTGGGCAGCGTAGTACTTCAGATCGGCGGGTGTGCTGTAGGAGACCAGCATGTCGTCAGACGTCAGCAAGAGCCTTGTCCACCCGATGAAAGGAGTGACGGACGGACGTGTGCTCCGGGGGACGACCCACTGACTGTGACCCGTCGTGCGGTCAACGACCAGAGTGAGCATGTTCTCCTCAACCCTGATAATACTACGCTGCATGTAGTTTTTCACGATGAAACCGGGCGAAACGAGCAGATGGTCGCTCAAGTTCGCTGCATAGGTTGGCACGAGGAGATTCTCAGTGGCCAACATACGATCGTCCCACGTCAGTGTGCTGTCGCCGTCAAAGGGCTGTGAGCCTATGCCCACGCCTTCGTTGCGTACCAGATAGCGTGCCACGGCACCCTCAGGCATCAGTTGCCAGATAGTGTCGGAGTAAGAAGTAGCGTAGAAAGCTTCGTCGCCGCAACTGGCCAGCGAAGCATTGGGATATCCGTACCACTCGTCGTGGAACGGACGCGAGAGAGCGAAGAAGGCCCGGGGCAGACCCGAGGGGTCGCACACAGTGAGCTGTGGCAGCCCTTCAGCTTCTGATACGATACGAGAGGGACGCGTTGTGCAGAAGAGGTGATTCTGGCTGAAACATATCGCATCCGACGCGTACATATAATCTATCGAACATCGGCGTAGGAGACGTCCCTCATAGTCGTAGTACAACAGAGTGGACATCGGACTATCATCGGAAAATACTACACAAACCTCGCGCGTCTGTCGATTCACTGCCATGCAGACAGGACGGGATGACGAGTTCTCCAACCGAGCCACAAGGCTTCCGTCGCGACAAAAAATGAAGCAAGCATCACTCAGAATCTTGTTAGTCAACGGCTCTATCTCTGTACCCCTGATGAAGAGTCGATCATCGTCGGACTCAATTTGACGTATGGCGCCGATGCGGAAACCAGGCGTCGGAGCTAGTTGCAGAAACATGACATCGACAGCGTCGGCAGGTATCGCATAAACGGTATCGGACGAAGGTGTAGTCTGTACCAAGGTGTCGGGGCTAATGGTTTGTAGCGTGCCATCCACCCACACAGGTAGCATTGGCAGTTGTGCAAGCGCCTCGGAGGACCATGCCTCCCGACACTTGGTGTAGTTCTCAGAGAACTGGTTGGAATGACAGGCGACGAGAAACGCAGCTGTCATTAGGGTAAGGAAATGTTTCATCATAGCTTTGCTATATTGACAAAAAAATTGTTTTCGGCAGCAAAGTACAACCAATTCAGCGAGACTTGCAAGAAAAGGCGGTAAACAAAAGTAAACAAGCGGGCTTTTTACGGGTGTTTACAAGGAAAAGGGGGAGAAATGTGAAGGAAAAGCCGTAACTTTGTGGCATGAAACAGGCGACATTCCTTTCCTACCTGCTCTGTATGGTAATGGCCTCCTGCCAACATCATGTGCAAATACCGCTCCAGATTCCCTATGCCGAATCTGTGGTGGAGAACCAGGTGGATGCGACGTTCGCCCTCTACCTGCTCAGCGAGGTGGAGGACACGATTGACAACTATCCCGACTCCATCCGAATGCGCTACCATCTGGCACAAGCAATGGCGATGAATGCACGAGGAGACGAAACGGACTCCACGTTGATGCCCCTGCTGGAGTGGTTCGATACGAAGGGACCCGCCCTCGAGTGTGCTCGCGCCCACCACCTGAGAGCGCTGATTCTGCTGCGCCAAGGCAATATCGATCCAGCGCAACAAGAGCTGGACCGCGCGCTCAAGGCCATGCCCTCATACCAACCCAGCCTCTTCCTGAGCGGATATCTCTTCCTGTGGTGCAACGATTACAACCGCGCGATGGAATGTTTCATGTGCATCAACGACTATAAGGCAGGCATCCCGGTGCAGGGAGCTTGGGCATTGAAGAAATCGCTGAACACCATCGAAGGCGACTTTGCACAGGCAATGAAAGGCGAGGAACTGGAGACGGCGCGCCGCATGCTCACCGACATGGAATTCTGTCTGTGCTACATACAAGAGCACCCTGACGGCAAACAGGCCGACATTGCCTTCCGCCTGGCTGCCATCCGAGACTCGCTGCTTCGGGTACAATATACAGCCTTCCCCCCAACCCTCCTCCAAGGAGAGAGGGGGACCGAGGCAGACGACAAGCAGCAACTTTCCGCTTCTCGGAGAGCGGTTGGGGGTGAGGCTCTGATAATAGGAGGTCTGGTCATGGCCTTCCTTACCCTTGCATGGATGCGTCACCGCAGTCGACAACATGTCGTTCGAAGCGATAAGCCAGCGTCGGCACCGATGGTCTTCGTGGAGATAGTGCAAGAGATGGAACAATTGGCCGACGGGGGCGGACAGCCCACGGCAGAGCATTGGGAGAGCCTGAGGATGTTGGTACAGGAGCGTCATCCGCGCCTCATAAAGGAATTGCAGCAGATGAACCTCTCGCGCAATGAACTGCAGATGTGTCTGCTCTCCGCCATCGACCTGCGGCAGAAGCAGGTGGCCACGCTCTTAGGCATCAGCCCGCAGAACCTGCGCAACCAGCGCTTGCGCCTCCTGGCTCGCATCACGGGCAGGCAGGCAGACAGCGTCGCCGACTTCAACGAATGGATAGAAGGGATGAAGGCTTAGAACCCGAACAGCATCACGCCGACGGAGAGGCTATGGAACTTGGGACCATAGTCCGTGTCGAAGGCACTCGAGGGCGTGTAGCGGGCATAGAGACCTATCCAGTTCCACGAGACGGTGGCCATCAGATTGACGTTCGTCGGATTGATATGCACGTCGCGCTGCATGTCCTTGTATCGCTCGCCGTCCAGCGTATAGCGAGTCTTCAGCGTGCGGGTATGTTTGTTGATGCCGCTGTTGAAGGCAAACTCGGCACCCAGCGAGCAGTCCACCTTCCGGTTGAAGTGGTGGATGTAGCGCAGGGGCAGCGTCACCTGCATGGTATGCAGACGCGAAAACTTCGGGTTGGCCCCTGCGGGATAAGGCACCACATCGACCGCCCCGTCCGTGGCTTCGAGGAAGCGATAGCGGCCCGTCATACGATAGTTGCGCCACAGGAATCCCATGCCCAGCGAGAAGGCATTCTTCGAGTTGATGTTGTAGGCCAGTCCGATGGCGTCTGCCCAGCTGATCTCCAGGCTGCGCCCCATGGCAGTGGAGACATTCTCGGGGCCGTTCATCGTATGAAGGAAGCCGATGCCCAGTCCGCCCGAAAAGCACTCGAAGGTGGAGCGATGCTTTCGCCTATCGTCCTTCATCCAGAAAGAGAGGTTGAAGTCGAAGCCACAGCCTCGTGGCGGGCATCCACATACTGCTTCTCCTCCCGGCGCGCGTCGAGCGAGTCGCCCTCCGTCTTTCGTTCTGCACTCAGCGTTCCGCTGTTCTTCGATTGTGCTGCCGCAGGCAGCAAGGCAATGGCCATCATGGCGCAGGCCAGCGCTTTCTTCAGTTCATAGTTCATAATTCATAGTTCATAGTTAAAACCTCACCCCAGACCTCGTTGCTGCTGTCCACGAAAGGTATTACATAACTTAAGTTTCGGGAGCTCTTAACTCGCCATTTTACATTATTTCCCATGACGTGTTCCTGTGGACTTTATCACGTGTGATAAACTCTTTTATCACG
>CADAJS010000017.1 GCA_902788315.1 uncultured Bacteroidales bacterium | reverse complement strand
TCTAGCGCCGATGGTACTGCACACCCGTGGGAGAGTAGGTAGCCGCCGTCTTTTCATGAAACCCTTCAGCCTTTCCGGCCGGAGGGTTTCTTTGTTTTAAGCCTTCTGCCTTTCCGGCTGGAGGTTTTCTTTGTTTTATACCCTCTGCCATCCGCTTCACCTGCAGCTGCCGTTTTTCCTCTACGGGCGAGCGGGGGACTGCAGAGGAAAGATCTGATGCCTTCTCCCTTTCCGGCTGGAGGGTTTCTTTATTTTATGCCCTCTGCCTTTCTGCTGCACCTGCACTTGCCGTTTTTCCTCTACGGGTTAACGGGTGAGCGGTTCTTCACCACGCGATTGAACACTTCGGATATCAAAACTGGCGGATTAAGGAAAATATTTTGGCTCGACTTTTTGTTTTATGCTTGTTTGTTCGTAACTTTGTGTGGATGTAATGTCAGAATATGCCTTAGACAAAATAGATGAGAATACATATGAAAGAGAAATGTTTTGCCTTGTTACTTTTTTTGTTTGCCGTCAATGTGTCGGCAAACGATGCAGATAGTCTCTATTCCAGCTATTCGCCTGACGGCGTGCCGTTTGAAGTGGCTGCTGTTCCTTGGGTGGCCGATGGGCTGGGAAATCACCGTGCAGTGGTGCAGGCTGAGTGCGCTGTCGGCACCAAGGCTGTCCGTGCCCGTCTGAAGTGGCGCAGGCCGGACCTGAAGACGGACAAGACCAGCTTCGTGATTGTCGGGCAGAAGAGCGGACGGCGTGTGGCTCGATTCTGGTCGGAGAAACGTTCGCAGGAGGAAGGCATCGTATGGTTCGAGCCGCTGGAAGGGGAGGACACATACCTTATATATTATATGCCGTTTAACCTTCGCAAGGGGAGTGCAGAATGCCGCTTCATGTGGGATTATAATGACTACGTTGCCTATCCGGACAAGGATGCCGAGGCATGGCGGGCGTCACTGGCAGACGAAAAACCCGTGGAGGCCGCTACATTGCGTTTTGAGGCTGTAAACGCATTTGAAGCCTTCACGCAGATGGGGAACATTGCCACGGCTTCAGAGACTGATTCGCTGCGTGCCTGTCATCCCGAAAATCCTGTGATATTTCCAGAAGACCGCTGTTTCCCCATACGTTTATTCCACCAGTTGCCCGTTCGCTGGGTAAAACGTAATACGACGGACGCCTTTGAGGGAACGGCACAGAGGAACGAATACTATGTGTGGCAGATTGGTCTCTGGGCAGCCCATGGTGCGTTGCATGGCGTGAACGTGACTTTCTCGGACTTGAAGGAAAAGGGCGGGAATACGGTGATTCCAGCCAGTGAGCAGACCTGCTTTAACTGTACTGGCACGGGCTGGGACGGACAACCTCTTTCGATGGAGGTAAACGTGGCCAAGGGCGATGTGCAGGCACTTTGGTGCGGTGTGCAGGTGCCACAGAACGTGCCTGCCGGGATATACGAAGGCACCGCCAAGGTGACCGCCCAGGGCATGGAACCGCGCGAGGTGGCCTTCACCCTGCATGTAAAAGACCAGGTGCTGGCAGACAAGGGTGACGGTGACCTGTGGCGACTGGCCCGCCTGCGTTGGCTGAACTCTACCATTGGATCGGAGAAGACGCTCATACGCCCCTTCAAAGCTATGAAAGTGCGTGGACATCGTATCAAGGCTACCGAGAAAACGTTGGAGGTGGCTCCGAACGGACTGCCCTGCTCGGTCTCCGTGAATGGACATGAAGTGCTGGCCTCGCCCATGAGTCTTGAGGTGGAGACTTCCGAAGGCATTGTCCGTCTGGACGGAGGAGACTTGACTATCCGACGGGATGCAGATACGCAGGTGAGTTGGACGTCTCGGCAAGTGGAGCAGGGAATATCCCTGACCACCGAGGCACGCATGGAATATGACGGACAGGTATTGCTCAAGCTGAGCCTCTCGTCTGAGAAGGAACTGGACGTGAAGGATATCCGCTATGCCACTGCCTATACCCCCTATGCCTCGACGTACATGATGGGTATCGGGCAGGATGGCGGCTATCGGCCGCAGGCGTGCTCTTGGGACTGGAGCGGGCAGTGGGACAGCTACTGGATGGGCGGTGTCAAGGCCGGCCTGCATGTGGAGTTCCGTGGCGATGATGCCTATCATGGGCCACTGTTGCGCGACTATAAGAAGAATGCACCTGCCGCCTGGTACAATGAGGGGCGGAGCCGTGTCGTGATGCGCACACAGGACATTGGCGATGAGTCGCAGGGCGTGGTGACTGCCACTTTGGGCAGCCAGACGCTCAGCCGCCGTCCCTTGGAGCTGCAGCTCGTCCTGCACCTTACGCCTACCAAGCCGCTTGACACCCGCCATCAGTTTGAGCAGCGCTACTATCACTCCGACCCTGCCGGCTTCGAGAACGCATCCGAGGACGGTGCCAACATCAGCAACATTCACCATGCAGGCCGGCTGAATCCCGTAATCAATTACCCCTTCATCGTGCGCGAACCGCTGAAGGAGCACATACGGGCCATGCACGCCAAGGGCCTCAAGGTGAAACTCTACTACACCATACGTGAACTCACCAACTACGTCTCGGAAATCTATGCGTTGCACAGCCTGAACCATGAAATCATGGCTGCCGGTCCGGGTGGCGGCGCTCCCTGGCTCTGTGAGCATCTGGTGGAGGACTACTGGCCTGCCTGGTATGCCGAACATGGTCTGGGCATGACCGATGCCGCATGGGTCACCAGCCCCCAGTCGCGCTGGATCAATTATTATCTGGAAGGCCTGCGCTGGATGCTGCAGAACTACGAGATCGACGGCGTGTATATGGACGACATCTCGTTCGACGGCTCGGTGATGAAACGCATGCGCTGCGTGATGGACACGTACCGCCCAGGTTCGCTCATCGACCTGCATTCCAACACCGCCTACTCCAATGGCCCCATGAACCAGTACACCGACTACATGGCCTTTGTCGATCGCCTGTGGTTCGGCGAATCGTTCCGTTACAACAAGATGTCCCCCGACCGCTGGCTCATCACCTTCTCGGGCATTCCCTTCGGTCCTATGGCCGAGATGCTGCAGGATGGAGGCAACCGTTGGCTGGGTGCTGTGTTTGGCGCTACGGGGCGTCATTCATATACGGATGTCTCGCCCGTGCCTGTGTGGCGGCTGTGGAAAGAGTTCGGCATTGAGGAGTCGCAGATGATCGGCTGGTGGGACGAGGACTGTGCCGTAACAACCTCCGACGCACAGGTGAAGGCCACTGCATTCGTCCGCCGGGGACGTGTACTCGTAGCTGTGGGCAATTTCTCGGCCGACGAGAAGTACGTCACCCTCGACTTTGACTGGAAGCGTCTTGGGCTGAAGGAACGTCGGGTGAAGGCCCGCATCCCCGCTATAGAGAATTTCCAGGACGAAGGGCTGTACGATGCCGGCACGCCTCTGGTCATTCCAGCCAAACAGGGCTTCCTGATCTGGCTGGAGCAGTAGTCCGCTCCCGCAGGATCATGCCTCTGTCCACCTTCCGTCTGTCCGATGAAAATACGTTCGGAGTACGGGGTAAATCCTTACATGATTTGCTGCTCGCTCCCGGACAGCGTGTCGCGACGCTCGCCGCAACGTGCTGCGGAGCCGCCCGCGACACGTCGCGCCGACCTCTGCAACACGTCTCTTTTTCGCGAGAATCGCGTATTTCCGTCCGAGAGTATGCTCGGCTCAGAAAATCGCAGAATTTTGTATCGTTGGTTGTCAGGTGTTTAACTCCGTGTTGTGCGCCATCTCTGCCCGAAAGGCGCCCCGAAACGGGCATTTTCGCCCCATTTCGGATAGGGGCAACGCACACGCTTGATGCAAGATTTTACCGAAATGCTTACATCGAACCTGTGCGCCGTTCAAGAAATTCCTCCTCGCTCTTGATGCTGTTCTTTCGCTCTGATTAGCCCGAAGAAATACCTCTCAAGGAAAATAATTAGAAGGGCAGCTCACTTTTTTTTAGCCGTCTATCTTTTTATTCCCAACCTTTTTGTAAATTTGTAGCACGTTCGGGGAGAAATCCGGACTACCGACGAAGCATTTGCTATTATTTTGCGTTCAGCCAGTAGTACTTTGTGCCCCTAACTGAAAACAAGGCAACCAATATGAAGACAGAGAAACAGATAGTCGTAGCTGCTGCAGAGTTTGCAGAGCGGTGGAAAGGCAGAGGATATGAAAGAGGCGAATCACAACCCTTTTGGATTGACTTGCTCTCAAATGTGTATGGTATAGAGACTCCGACTGATGGCTTTATACGGTTTGAGGACCACCGAATGGTTGATACTTCCAATTTCATCGACGGACGTATCCCTTCCACTCGTGTCTTGATTGAGCAGAAGTCATTGGGCAAGGACCTGCGTGCAGGTATCCGCCAAAGCGACGGCTCGCTGCTCAACCCATTCCAACAGGCGCGTCGTTATGTGGTCAGTTTGCCTGTGTCGGAGCATCCACGCTGGATCGTGACATGCAACTTCTCTGAGTTTCTCGTTTACGACATGGAACAGCCAAATGGAGAGCCGGAGCAGATATTATTGCAGGACCTGGGCCGAGAGTATTACCGCTTGATGTTCCTTGTAAATGCCAAGAACGAACATTTGTCGAAGGAAATGCAGGTGTCGATGCAGGCTGGAGAAATCGTCGGTAAAATCTATGATGCCCTATTGTCTCAGTATGACGACAACTCGCCCGAAGCTCTCCGTTGGTTGAACATTCTCTGTGTGCGCATTGTGTTCTGTCTCTATGCAGAGGATGCTGGAGTGTTTGCCCACGACCAGTTTCACGATTTCCTTGTGACATATGAAGCAAAAGACCTGCGACGTGCGCTGCGAGATTTATTTGAGGTGTTAAATACGCCCACAGAGAAACGAAGTAAGTATCTGCAGGAGGAACTGAAAGCCTTTCCATATACAAACGGCGGACTCTTTGAAGAAGAAATAGAAATCCCTCAGTTCACGGATGAACTGAAACAGACGCTGCTGCTAAACGCCAGTCTTGATTTCGACTGGAGTGAGATATCACCGACCATCTTTGGAGCCGTTTTCGAGAGTACACTTAATCCAGAGACACGTCGCAGTGGAGGCATGCACTACACCAGCATAGAGAACATCCATAAAGTCATTGACCCACTGTTTCTGAATGATCTGCGCCACGAACTGGACGAGATTCTGGAAGAAAAGATTGAGCGGCAGCGTATAAAAAAACTCGATGCCTATCAAGAGCGCCTTGCCTCGCTCACCTTCCTCGACCCTGCATGCGGATCTGGCAATTTCCTTACGGAAACATATCTTTCGCTTCGTCGCCTGGAGAACGAGGCTATTCGCGAGCGTCATCATGGCCAGACATTCCTTGGCTTCGAGGAGGTGAATCCGGTCAAGGTAAGCATTCAGCAGTTCTATGGCATAGAGATTAATGACTTTGCCGTGACTGTCGCCACCACAGCCCTCTGGATAAGCGAAGCGCAAATGCTGCGTGAAACGGAGAAGATTATTCGCCGCGACATTGACTTCCTACCTCTGAAGTCATATCATAATATTCGTGAGGGAAATGCTTTGAGAATGGATTGGAATGTCATTGAAATCCCGTCAGACGTTCCCACAATTCATGCTAATAATGTACACTTGATTGTTGAACCGGCTCCCGCAATGGTGGGCGAACCCGTTGTCGAATACAATGAGATCAATGTGGTGACTCACCGCTTTGATGGTGAAGTTAAGCCAAACAAGCAACGCTATCAGGTTAGCTACGACTACATCATGGGCAATCCACCCTTCATAGGAGCTAGGATGATGGCACAAGGAGGTTCACAAAAGAAAGATGTAGAAAACTTATTTGGGAAAATCAAGGACGTACAAGACCTTGACTATGTATGTTGTTGGTATAAGAAAGCAGCCCAACTAATGCAGAACTCTCACACAAAAACAGGCTTTGTATCGACGAATAGTATTTGTCAAGGTTCTCAGGTGCCAATTCTTTGGAATGTTCTTTTCAATGACTTCCATGTTAAAATTAACTTTGCCTATCAGACGTTCAAGTGGAATAGTGAGGCCAGCGAGAAAGCTGCCGTTCACTGTGTTATCATTGGTTTTAGTACTGATGAGGTGAAGAGCAAATATCTATTTGCATCAAGTGGCCAAAAGCAGCAGGTTAGCAATATCAGTCCTTATCTGTTTGAAGGAGATGACACATTTGCCGTCAGCCAAAAGACTCCGCTATGCGATGTTCCGCAAATGAACTTCGGCAATCAGCCTCGTGATGGTGGGCATTTTGTTCTAACGGAAGAGGAAAAGGATTCGTTAATTCAGCAAGAGCCCACACTGGCGAAATGGATACGTCCTTATATTGGTGCAGAGGAGTTTATTAAGCAGAAATCTCGTTATTGCTTGTGGCTTCGTGATGCTCAGCCAGCAGACATCAAACAGAGCAAGATTCTGTATGAGCGGGTACAGGCTGTTCGTGAATTCAGATTGGCGTCTTCTGCCAAAACCACGCAGGGCTATGCAAAAGTGCCACAATTGTTTGCTCAGATTACGCAGCCAGAAGGTGAAGACTATCTATTAGTACCTTCTGTTTCATCTGAGCGTAGACGATATGTTCCTATTGGCTTTATGAAGGCAAATGTAATATCCTCGAATGCAGTCCAAATAATACCCAATGCGACTCTCTATCATTTTGGCATTCTCACATCAAACGTTCACATGGCATGGATGAGAGTGGTGTGTGGACGATTAGAAATGCGTTATCGTTATAGCAAGGAGCAAGTTTACAATACTTTCCTTTGGCCTACTCCCACGGAAGCGCAGAAAGCAAAGATAGAAAAGACAGCCCAAGCTATTCTTGATGCCCGTGCCAAATACCCTGATACTTCTTTAGCTGATTTATATGATGAGGTTACAATGCCCGTAGAATTACGCAAGGCACACCAGAACAACGACCGTGCAGTGATGGAAGCCTACGGATTCCCTGTGAAGTCCACCTTTACAGAAAGTCTTTGCGTGGCGGAGTTGTTTAAGTTGTACAAGAAAAAGATAAAAGAATAGTTCTTTGTCGTTTTATCCCGAATCGGTCAAGACCGATTCGGGATAAATATCAAAAGACCATCCATCCAGCGGATTGGCTTGGATGGACGGCCGCTGTTGACATCGGTTCTTTCCGCCTCAGAATGTCAGCCCGGAACGCCTATTTTGCCATGACCTTGTGGGCCTCGGCTTCGATGCTCACCACGTAGACGCCCGGAATGTGGAGCGGTGTCTGCCAGTGGTTACCGTCGGCAGTGCCGGTCACGAGCAGGGCACCGTCGGGGCGATAGACGCGTATGTTGTCGCCGGGGTTGGTGCCTGTGACGTGGAGCACGCGGTTGCGCACATAGACGCTGTAGTGCTGCGGCGTGCTCCCGGGCATCGCCGGACGCTGGCCGTCCAACTGTAGGAAGAAGCGTGTGGCGCCTGGGGCGACCTGGCTGCCCAGCGCACGGAAGCGGTAGCTGTCCTCCTTCAGGTTCACCACCCGTTGTGCCTCCTGGTCGATGAGCCACACGGCCTGGAAGTCGTCGGCGCCCTGGTTGCTGCGCAGTGAGAACGTCAGCTCACTGTCGCCCTCCGCCCGGATGCCTACGGGAATCGGCACTTCTCTTGGCGCGTGGGCTGCGAGAGAGAATGGTGTGCCGCCGGCATTCTCCAGCCACAGCTGGGGCACAGTGGAGGAGAGGGCCATCCACTTGATGCCGTCGGAGTTGATTTGATAGGGCATGGCGGGGGCTGAGAGAGGTCCTGAGGCGGCGGCGTCGGCACTTTCGGGTGCTTCGACGGCGACGAGGTCGCCCTGGCCGTCCTCGTCGGACAGGCAAACGGTCAGCAGTTCCTTGACGGGTGCTGCGGTCTCTAGGCCATAGTACGGCACCTTGAACTTCACGGCCTCGCTCTCACCTACGGCGGCGGTCTGTGTGAAGAAGCCGTCGCCTGGACTCAGCGTGGCGCTGCCGTCCCATGACTGTTCCGTGTAGTAGAACTGGCCGTAGGTGGCATGGGCTGTATTCTGAGCGTATGTGTTGCCGAGTGAACGGTAGAACACATGCGGCACGTGCATGTTGTAGTCCGGGTTCGTGCCGCCCGTTGCGTAGCTGCTGACGAGCCAGGGGCTGCCCTTCAGGTTCCAGCCCATGTTCTCGAGCTTGGTGAAGTGGGCCGTGCCGTCGTTGGGATGGTTGTCGTGCTGGGTCAGCGTCACCGTCTTGGCGTCGTGGCCGCCTTCGCTGTAGGCGTAGGGGTCGTAGGGGTCGGTGGCACCTTCGCTTCTGGGGATGCCGAAGCCCGTGAAGCGGTAGGTGGCATCGTCGTCAATACCTTCGGTGCCGAAGTCGAGCAGCCAGCCCTCTGTGCGCAACACCTGCGGATTCTGACTCTGTGTCACACCGTTGGCGGTCTGGATGGGGCTGATGTCGTCCTTCCAAAGCGAGGAGTTGTCTGCCCGGAAGTCATAGTTCCATGCGGCGCGGGCATCGGCATCATAGAGATAAGGTGTGAAGGTGCCCGACTTGTCGGTCTGCGTCAGCGTGTTGGTGCTGCTGTTGTAGCTGGTGCTGATGGTGGCTTCTAACCGCACGTCGTGCGGGAAGGCCATGAGGCGCTGCTTTTCTCCGGCCGTGAACGAGTGTTCCGTAGCCACGTACTCGGCCTGGACGAAGTTGCCGTTGCCGTGAAGCGAACCGCCTTCCTGTACGAGGAGGTAGCCTGGTCGGACAGGATTGGTACTCGTGAAGAGCGCCGTGCCGCCGGCTTGTGGATAGGTGAGCGGAGCGGTGTGTGTGGTCTCTGCCTGATCGACACTCAGCACACTGCCCTCGCCGATATACACCACGCTGCCGGTGTGCGGATACAGGTGTCCGCCGTAGTTGTCCGTCCAGTAATCGCCTTTCGCAACCATACGGGCATCATCGAATGTCGATGCATACGATGGGTCGGAGCTATCCATGTCCGTCACATATTTGTTCAGGTCGGCAGTGGCCTTGGCATTGGTCACATTGGTGGCATAGACCGCGTCGCCGTTGTCGATGCGCCAAGTCTCGAAGCAGCCGTTGTCCACCTGTCCGCCCAGTCGGCGCGGGTTGCCCAGCAGGTCGCGGTCGTGGCTGAAGTCAACGACCTCGGGGAACATCTTGGCAATGGTGTTGTCGCCGTTGACGGCTGATGTGGCCATGTCGTCCGTTCCGGCGTTGATGTCCCAGCTCTGCTCGTGCAGCTGGTACCAGTAGGGCTTGTGGTCGGTGAGATAGGATATGAGCGAATAGGCATTGGCGTTGGGGCGCCGGTAGGGTGCGAAGGTGGGGTGCATGCCTCCCGACTCGTTCACGGCAATCGTGTTCGACACATTCGTCGATGCTCCGCTGCCGCCGATGGGTGTCTCGCCCGTGTGGTCGGCCACCACGGTGCAGTTCAGCACGTAGCCGTTGGTGCCCACATTGACGATGGTGCCCGCCTTGTTGCCGTAGAGCAGGGTGTTGTAGAGCAGGCTCTTCTGGTCTGTGCCGCTGCCGCCGGCCAGGTTCACCACTGGCTGTCCGCTGCCCATGACGTTGCCCGTGATGATGCTGTTGCGCACGGCCACCTTCGGCACGGTGATATCGACAGCGGGTGTGGTGGCCGGATTGTCGGAGGTCGCTTCGTTGGTGATGATGAACCCGTCGATGACGGCACCTTGGCTGTAGGAACCATCCACGGAGGCGATGCCCTTGATGCGTGTGGTATAGTTCATGTTGTCGGTGACGTTGCGGGCAGCCACGCTGCGGCGTTCTGCCTTCACACGGTTGACGAAGGCCGCCAGTTCGCTTTCGGTGTATTCCAGTTCCTCGGCAGTGGGGTCTTTGGGCACGGCCTGCAGGAGCGCCGAGGGCTGGATGCTGCCATAGACATCGACGCCGTCGCGGAAGGTCACCACATCTTCTGTGTCGCTGTTGCGCTGTCCGCGGACAAAGACGTACGCCTTCTCCGTTCCGTTGCTGGCAAAGATGGTGGCGGCATCGATGGCCATTTGCAGGTTACCGTTGCCGTATGCCTCCTCCCAGGTGCGTCCCGTCTCGGTGCCGCTGGTCTTGTTGGGATCGACATAGATGACGCGCTGTCCGCTGCTGGTACACTCGAAGGCACCGCGGTCGATGAGCGCGTTCTTCAGGCGGTCGTTGAATCCGGCATCGTGGTCGTCGGTGGCCTTGCGGATGCGGTAGGTGACCACCTTCTCGTCGTTGCCCACACGGATGGTGGTGCTGCGTGTGATCAGCTGGCTTTGGTCGGGATGCAGGTTCTGCATCAGCTGCTCATACTCGGTGGCAGCGGCGTATTCCGGCTGTGGCCATACGAAGCGGGCATAGGTCTGGTTGACGCCTTGGTTCATCAGCTTCTTGCCAGGCTTGATGCTGAAGTTGCCGTTTTCGGGGTCTTCGAAGTTAGGACCAAGGAACAGGTCGCGGTTGGTGTCTGACAGACCATAGTTCTTTTGTGCGTCCTCGGTGTGGGAGAAGCCCGTGATGGCATTGTGGCTCATCCGTTCGGAGGGCGTACTGGTGGAGGTGTTGTAGACTGTCGTCGGCACTTCGAACTGCGTACCCGGCGTGCTTTCGGTGATGGGTGTGCTGTTGTTCTGGTCGTCTCGCCAGATGGCGTTGTTGTACAGTGCCGAATGATACGCCACGTTGTTCTCTGTGGTCTCCGTCAGTTTGATATGTCCGCCGTTGAGGCCTGAGGTGCAGTTCAGCACGGTGGTGTTCACAGCCTTGATGGGGTCTCCGGCATTACGGTCGAAGACAGAGTTCACGATGAGCGAGCTGCCGCCGCCGCCTTCGATGAGCACGGCCGAGGTCGGGTCGTCCACTTCCTTTCCGTTCTGCGTGAAGGTGCAGTTGCGCAGCGTCAGCTTGGGTTCTCTGTATTCTGTTGTCCACGAGGATTGCCAATGTTGGGTATCCCAATCCCAAATCCAGGTGACATTTTCAATCTCAGCGCCAGTGTCGGGATCGGTTGTCGTTGTGGTAACTTCGCGACTTTGTGCCGGTGGCTTCAACAAGTCCGTTTCGCTCTTCTTGTGGTTATCCTCATCGTATTGATACTGCTGGTGGTAGTAGATGGCCGCGCCGCCCGGGTTCTTGTAATTTGTTTCATCTTTGATACCGTCAGCCAGCTCATTGTTGAAGGTGATGCCCTCGAAGGTGATGGGGATGGCCACGCAGCGGCTGGCACTGGTAACGACTCCTGCAGGGGTGACGTTGGTGGTGTATTGCTCAGCATCGAGGATGTTCACCACATGGTTCAGTTGGTCTTGCGTGATACTCGTGCGCTGTTCCACGCTCAGCGTCACCTTGTTTTTCTTGAAGTCGTAACCGGCCTCCTCGGGTATTTCCAGGTCGTAGCCGCCGCGGAACTTCAGGTTTCTTACTGCAAACTCCTCATCGGTATGGGGTGTGAAGGCACCATTGTTGTAGGGGCGTGTCTGTATGGTGAAGCTCAGGCTGCGGTCCGTGTTGTCGCCGAGAACGGCCGTGGGCTTGTATTCGCCGCCGATGATGTTGATTTGCTTGGCGTGGTTGTTGCGGCTCTTGAGCAGCGTCTCGATGGCAGCTTGCAGGTTGCTGGTCGGCGTCTCCCACGTGTAGCCGTCGTTGCCCTTGTCCAGGTTCTCGATGGCGCTCACCCACAGGACGTCCACTTCCGAGCTCTGGTTGATGCGCAGGTTGCGGTGCTGGTACTCATACACGCCGAGGTCGATGTATGCCTTGGCCTCCTCGAGGGTCAGGGGGTTCGACGAGATGCGCAGCATGTTGGCTTCCTCGTTGGTCGCCGCGTCGGTCATGTTCGAGTTCTTGTACCTCATGTAGTGCTGGTTGCCGAAGGGCATGAGCGTCAGATTGTAATAGAGGCTCTGCTGATAGGCATAGAAGGGGAACGGACCGCCGAAGACGTTGTTGTCGGGCAGTGTTCCTGGCGTCTCAGGTGGGATGCCGCCTTGGTTGTACTCGTCAGCGCCTACTTTCTTGTACTCGATGTCGCCCGTTGTGGTCTTTGAGGTCAGGGTCAAGTACGACCATCCGTTGTCCGTCAGGTTGTTGATACGTGCGGGCATCCAGTTGGCCGAGGGGTTGTAGCCGTCCTTGCCCGGCTCGGTCGACGGCAGGACGAAGTTGGGGCCGTTGACGCCTTCGTTCTCAAACGTGATGTTGATGTTGTTGTTGCCGCCGAAGATGTCGAAGTATTTGATGTCTGATTCGCCGAGGAAGGGTACCTCGTGCGGATCGTACTCACCACCCGCTACGCCCAAGCGTGGAACGGCCGGCACGGTAACCTTGTCCGTTGTGGTAACGGGTGTCGGTCCGAAGCCGGGGCGGTAGGCGCAGAAGAACATGGGCTGGTTCTTACGGAGGGCAGTGAGCTCTGTCCGTTCAGCGTCGGTGATGGTGCCGTCGGCCTCCTTCGCTTCCAGAGCTAACTCAATCTCTTTATTCGCCTGAGAACGATAGCTGAACACATCGTCGTTGATGTCGGTGATGCGACAGCCCGAGAAACTGCTGTTGGTCACGCCCGTGGTCTTGTTGCCCCAGTAGATGGTGTTGATACAGAACCGGTCCTCGACAAGCTTGTTATTCTCGTCCGTTTTGATATCGGCGGGATTCACAAAGACCGACGGATAGCTGACCGCCTTGTTCATCACGATGTCGCAGTTCATCAGACGTACTTCTGATGAATTCAAGCCGCCCCAGATGGCACCGCCAAAGCCCTGCTTGTCATAGCCCGGGGCTGAGGAGGACATCATGTTGACCCCGTCGCCCAGCTGCGCCTCATTGTTGGCAAAGATGGTGTTGACACAACGCAGCACATCGTTGGTGGCGATGGCACCGCCGCCATTGTACTGGACGACTCCTTGGGCAGTCGATATGTCGCCAGCTGACTGTGAGGAATTTTTTGTCGGCCCTTGGGCAAAGTTCTGCACGAAGGAACAGCTGAAGATGTTCATCGTGCCGTTGGTGAAGATGGCACCGCCCTGGATGGCATTGTTGTTCTGGAACTGAGAGGCATAGATATAGAAGGGGATGTTACGCTTGCCCTTCTCGTCAGGGTCAGTTTGTCCACTGTCCCCGTCGCCGTCCGTCCAGCTGCCATCGACCAAAAGGCCGCCGCCACGGTAGTATTGCTTGAGGTTGCTGACGGCTTCGCTGTCATAGTCGCGCGCATTGCCCTGGGTGATGTTCAGGCCGGTGAGGATGATGGTGCGGTGCATCTCGGAAGTGGCATTTTCCGTGCCACCACGCTCCGCACCTAACTCGTTGCTGAAGCAGATCCGACTGCTGTTCGATGCATCATAATTTGCATATCGTCTGGGCAGTTCTCCGACGTATTTGGGATCGGCAAAGCAGGTGATGACATGATAGACATTGTCCGTCGTCTCCACACCACGCGGCGTGTTGCCCGACAGCGTTGTCAGATGCAGGAACTCCCACGGCTCATAGACGTTGTTACCGTTGATGTCGGCAAACTTGCGAGCCTCCCAGATTTCGGAAGCCGTGGCACTCTTCAGCTCAATGTCGGAAAGGCCACTGATGACGCCATTCTCGTCACAGATTGTGGTGCGTGCATTGCTCTGGTAGTTCACGACGCCGGTTCCTGACTCGGGATGCTCGTCGCCTGCCAGGTTGAGGATGTCTTGGCCTGCCATCGGTTGCAGGTAGGGGAAGTTGTAGCCGTCCTGACAGTAGAATTTCTTCGGGTCGAGGCCGCCCACCACGGTCACGCCTTCGGGAATCACGAAGGTGGAGCTGCGGGCATGGCCCTCCACGCCATAGGTGTTGTGATAGGGGTAATAGGTTCCTCCGGAAATGAACACCTCAAAGCGGGTGTCGCAGAAGATGTGTTTATACTTCCTGAAGTACGTAGTGCCACTGACCCACGAGTCAGCCTCCGTATAGGTGTAGGCCCCCTCTGTGCCGCTGCGCGTAAAGAGCGGTCCTACGGATTTGGCGGCATTGAAGGCATCGGCGTCAACGAAGGTCGTGCCGTGAGTGGCCATATTGTCGCTGGTGCGGAGTGCGACGATGTAGTCAAAGGCATCGCTCAGCTTCTGGAAGGGATTGGCCATCGACGAACCCTGCTGGCTGTAGAGCGGGTCGGCACTCGTCAGCAGCCGGGAGGCTACTTCGGTATCGACATTCTGCGGGTTCGACACGAACAGACGGGTGAACGGGCGTTCATACCGGGGGCTGGCATGATAGTTCAGTACACGGGCTCCCATCTCCAGGAAGCTGTTGTCCTTTGCCTCGAGGTCGTTCTCGGGCGTCATCGTCATGGTCTTCAAGTACTGGATGGTGCCTGCAACATCGTTGTAATTGTACAGCTCCTTCATGCGGGCCACACCGGCCATGTCGCGGTACTCCAGCGACGGGAAGGTGGCGCGCAGGCTCTGGTAGAGTTGGTAGGGCATGCCCGAGCGCACCAGCACCGACAGGCGGTCAATATAGTAGTAGGCATCCTTGTTCTCCTGGCTTTCATACGTGGGCTTGTCGCCGCGCCAACGCATGTCGTCGATGCTGTTGGTGGTCCAGCGTACGCCATGGATGGCATCGGCCTGCAGCTCGATGTTGTTCACGCCCGGCAGACGGCGGGCCTGCACGGCGCTGTAGGCGAAGGGATAGTTGCCCTCGGTCATCAGCTTCTGCGTGTCGAACACGCCGGCCACGTTGTTCATGTCGTTGGAACGGTTCCACCACAGGCAGACGCCTTTGGCACGGATATTGGTCTCGTACCACACACCGCCACCGCGCACCGACGCTTGATTGCGCACGATGGTTGAGTTGTAGATGCGGGCATAGCGCCGGTCGCGCTCTTCATCGGACAGTCCGGAAAGTTCTGACGATTCAGGTTCCTTCACATAGACGGCACCGCCATACTCGGCTTCGTTGTTCAGCATCACACAGCCGCTGACCAAGGCTCCTGGCTCCATGTAGAGGGCTCCGCCATAGAAGGTGGCCTCGTTGTCCTGCAGGATACAGTTTCGCACATGGGCAAAGCTTGTCACGATGGCTGCGCCGCCACCCTTCTCCTCCGTGTCGGTACCGTTGGCCATACCGTCTTCGATGGAGATGCCGTCGATGACGGCGCGGTCGGTGAGGTCGGCCAGGGCATTTTCACCAGACAGCGTTGAAGAAGCACTAATGGCTTTTGAGTACAAAAGGTTGTCTGAGTCGAAGATGTCGTTGGTGAAGGTGACGACATGGTAGGCCCGGCCGTAGTTGCCGGTCTTTGTGTCCAACACCTGTCCCGAGAAGGTGGTCTTGTGGTTGAGCGGGTCGCGGTAGGTCTCATAGAAGGGATATTCATTTTTATGGTAGGTGTAGCCGCCCATCACCTCCACGCCGTGAGGTATCATCAGCGAGCGTGTGGGCAGCACCTCCTCGGCAGCGCCCGTCACCATCTTCTGATTGGTGCTTCGGATGGGGTAGTAGGTGCCTTCGGCCACCTTCACGATGACGTGCTTCACGTCGGCGAGGTTTTGGTCTGGAACCGTAACCACCCGCACCTTCTTCACTCCGCCGTCCAAGTAAATCTCCTCGTAGGTGGCTGTCACGGTACCCGTCACTTGCACGAACTTGGTGGAAAAAACTTTTGTGCCGGCATTCAGGTCATACTTCAGTCGTCCGGCGGCATCGAGGATATGTTGCAGCTTTCTCTCGCAAGCAGCATTGTCGTAGGATTCGCCCGTGGCCAAGCCGCCACCGGCTTTATTGACGTAGTAAACGGCACACAGTTCGCGGTCGTCGGGACGTTCGGGGTCGAAGGCTATCAGTTCATAGCCCGGCTTGATCTCCTGCGTGCCGTCGAACTCGTAGGCACCGATATCTATCTGGCAGTCCTGAATACGGTCGGCGTAAACCACGTCGTTGATAGGCAACTCCACTGCGGCCACACTCCGGTAGATGAATTGGGATTCAACTTGTGCATCACTCCAATTGCGTTTTCTCTTGAGGACGTCTTTCAGGGAGCCAGTAAAATCCTCGGTACCCGTATTGATACAGAAGTCGTTGTCGAGGGTGAGGCGGAAGTCGTTCATTGTACCGGCATTGCCTGTGTAATTACCTTCGTCATCAAGGTCGGCGGCAAATGGCGTGTTGGCAGCCGATGGGGCTACGCCGTCGAGGAGCGTGTTTCCTATGCCATAGTTGCCACTGGTAGAGTAGTTGTTGATATTCTTTTTGTAGATATTCTGGGTGAATGCAACTTCGTTCTGAACGTAGCAGTTAATGAACGGATTGACCGCATTGATGTTAATGTTTGCGTCATAACGTTCACGTATGGCCATACCTGTATTACCATATATTATGGTGTTAGCAATGAACAGGTTCGGGTTGGAGCTGGTGGCTATGGATATAGCACCGCCATTTTTGTGCCCTCCTTCTATCAAAGCGCATTCATTATAGGCGATAGTGTTGTTGAAGAAGCGCCCCACGCAGAAGCCCACGCCGCCGGCAGAGCCATGCGAGTAGTTGTTGGCAAAGAGCGAGTTGAAGCACGTGCCCTCGTACATAAACATACCACCGGCAAAGACTTGTTTCTGGTCTGCATCCGAAGCTATTTTTCCGTGTGTCGAGGTATTATTCAGCACAAAGCAACCCTCAATAGAGGAATTGGAACCATCGCAGAAGATGCCCGAACCCTTTACACGTTCACAGCAGGTTATGTTGTTGATGATGACACAGTTGCGCAAACAGGCACCCTCGTACATATTCACGCCGGCACCGCCGCCGTGAGCCATGGCTTCTTCAGATATGAACCCGTGACGAATCGTGAAGCCATCCCAGATGACATCGGTGTATTCCACATATTTCGGATCGTTCTCTTTCGTTCTTGTTGTAGATGTGCGGCTGTCCTTCTTCACACGGTCAGTGTGGGAAAGGTCATCACCGAACTTGCCACGATCAGTTGCGGTTGGGTCACCTACGCTGCCGGCACCGTATGTGGGCACACACACATCGGGCATAGTCAACACACGCTTGCGCAGAGTGGTGCGGTGGTTTTTACTCGTGTAGAGTGTACTTGTCTCATTGACTGTCTCTGATGCTTGGCGGGTCGCTACCTGATCTTCAAGTGATGCCATGTCCTCTTCGTAGCCATCTTCTATGGGGAAAAGATGAAGGTTAGACATCCAGAACTCACGACGGTTGGGGTTGTTGACACCGTAATTAGTAGTATAGGATGCTGGTATTGGATCTGGGTCACCACCATTGTCTGTTCCGTATGTAGCATTGTTTGCCGTCGTGTTGCGTACGCCGTCTTCTACAACAATCTTAATGGTAACATTGCCCGTTGCAGGTTGCTCGAAATCCAGGGCGTAGCGGTATGCCATGTCACGATTTTTAGTTGTGTTATCACCGTTGTAGCGACCAATTGTATTTAGCATCACGGGATTTATCAAATTAGTCGTCCCATCGTCAGCAATAATCTTGAAATATATTTTTGTCGAGTCTTGGGAACTGAACTTATTTCGGTATCCGCCAGCCATGTCCACGTAGAGTCTGTATTTACCAGCTGGTACATTGGGCATGGTCTGCCAGAATTCAGTACCAGTCAGTGAACCGTTGCCTAAGAAAATCCAGTTTCCTTTGAATTTTACTTCGTTTCCTCCTCCATCCTTCAGTATTTGATTGGTTGCGGGATCATATATCGTTCTCTGTTTGTCTTTGTTATTACCACCGTTTTCAATGTTTACGATATAATTATCCTTAATGGGATGTCTCAGATGCCAAATATCTTTTCCTTGAACTGCTGTACCGAACGTATAATTCCGATATCCTCCCTCGTCAGAAGGAGTAGGTGTAAATGAAACAGGGTTGAAAGCGGGATACGTCAGATAGTCGGAAGTTGCTTCGGTGCCCTCTGTGTTGCCCCACTTGTAATGATGGATAAGGGTGCGGTTGTTATACACCGTGGTCTTAGTGTCCGAACGCTCCAACAGAGCATAGTCATCGTCCCAGAACTTCACGGCATCTGTGTTCAGATGGTCATTATCCTGTTTAGGGTCAACGTCCGATATCTGGAGAATCGTCTCGTAGTCCTTCGGGTCGAAGTCTTTTGCCTGTTTCGATTTGGGTATGTTTACTTTGGCCGACATCAAGGCCTGGCGTTCGTCAAGGCCCGGAGTGCCGTATGCGTCCACGGGGAAGCCGCCCATCACGGTTGTGTTGTCGCGCATGACAAACCCCTTGTAGTCATTATATGTGCCGTTGCCCACCCAGACCTGAATGCTGTCCACTCCTTCTTCACGTGGCACAGTACTACCGGGCGCATTGTAGGCCGCTGCTGTTTCCACGGCATACTGCAGGCCCCCCACGTAATTCTCTGCTCGGGTGTTGTGAATCCAGCCGTTCGTGTTGCAGGCAGTTATAAACCCTGCAAGGTCATAACTGGCTGCATTGTTCCAGTCGGAGCCGTTATGGTAGGGGTTCGCCCGCCAGAAAGAGCGCGAGGCTCCCGATATCTCGCCGTATGGGAATTTCGGGTCATTGTAGTAACCAGCAGTTGTGAACCCTGGCGCTGTGCTTCCAGCGCTGTTGGTGATAATGTTAGTTTCCTCTGTAGGTGTCGAACCGTCGTGCAGGGTTTCTACATCTCCCATTCTTGCACCGTCATCATATACGTTCTTTTCTGTGAGCCATGTCTTGGTGACGGTCGTGGTGGTGCTGCCACCCGTCTTCCAGTCGGTCATCCACACTCGCCCGAAGCCGCCGGAGTAGCGGTTGTCGGTGGTCGGCACGCCGTTGCCGGGGAGTGTGCCAATGGCAGGGTCAGTATTGGTGATGCGTTTGCCGTTCTGTGCATCCAGGACATCGGAGCCTGCTGCGCCCCCTGCCAGTGCATAGATGGCATTGCCCTGTATGGCATTACCCCAACTGCTGCCGTCGCGTCGTCCGGCGCCGTTGGGGGTGACGTAGAGCACGGTGCCTGCTTTGGGCAGGGTGCGGTCCTCGATGGCACCGATGTCGGGGTCGCCGCCGTAGTCGCGTTTGTAGCCGTCGGAGTCCCAGAGGTCGCGGCTGCTGTTGACGGCAGCGTTCACCATCGGGTTCTTGTTCTGCGGCATATAGCTGATGACACCGCCGTTCATGGGCTTGTCGCCCTCGGTGGAGTGGCCCACGTTCTTGCTGGGGTTCTCGAAGAAGGGATAGTCGAGGAGGACGGGAGCCGACCAGTTGCTGCCTCCCTGACTTGCTATGAAGGCATTGGCCGCTTCTTCGGTGTCGAAATAACGTGGCGACACGCCTTCCTCAATGATGGTCAGCTGGTCATCGCCGACTTTGCGCACCGCCCACTTCTGGTACTGCTCGCTCATGTCGCGGCAAAGCGTGGCAAAGTAATTGGGCGCTGAAGCGGGGTAGGGGGCATCCCAGTCCAGGAATACATAATTGCCTGTGATATTATTTGCGCTGCCTGTCGCACTCCGGTAGCTCAGCGGTTGCTGGATGTTCTTGCGGTTGTCGCGGTCTATCCTGCCGTTGGCATAGATGACCGAGTTGTAGATGCGTATCTGTCCTTCGTCGGCGGGGTCGGTGCTTGATGGCTTGTCGATGTAGGGCAGTGTCTCCATGGCATAGCCGCAGTTGTTGACAATGTCGCAGTGGTCGAGGCGTATCTTGGACAGTCCGCCGCGGGCGGTGATGATGCCGGCATCGCCGTAGCCGGGCTGCAGGACGTTGTGTGTGCCGTCGCCCACGGTGTTGTTGCGGATGATGGTGTTGATGATGCTCAGCTCGGCTTTGCTATACTCGCCGTTGGCTTTCTTGTTGCTGCTGTTGACATAGACGGCGGCACCGTCGGGGGCCGAGCAGTTGGCGATGCGGGCGTTGCGCAGGATGTTGCCGGTCATGTCGATACGCTCTTCAGCCGGCACGGAGGCGTTGTTGACGATGATGCCGCCGCCGTAGGTGATGAGTTCGCGCTGGCCCGTCACGGGGTCGATGGGCGCGTAGGAGTGGTCTTCGTTCAGGTTGGCGTTGCCATCCACCAGCTTGATGCCGTCGATGATGACGTTCTTGACGTTGATGAGGGCGACGATGTGGGCGGAGTTGTTCTCGTAGCCGCTGTTGGTGATGTTGCCGGAGATGATGCTGTAGTAGCTGCGGGCATTGCGGTTTTCGGTATCCGTGCCAGTGCTGGTAGGGTAGTAACCGCCGTAGATGCGCATGTTCGATGTGGGACGGATGGCCGACGTGCGCAACTCCGTACCGAGATAGGCATCCTTACCGGCCGTGCTGGCCGTGATGGTGCTGCCTCGTTCAAACGCCTTGACGAGAATCTGAACATGCTTGTAGTCCTGATAGGCTGTCGGATTGCCTGCGCCATCGAACGCCGTGGGAATATGATACCAGCAGTCGCCGTTGCTGTCGTACCAGACGGGGCTCTTGCCGTCGTAGACGAAAGTCGTTCCTCCGTCGTTGCTCCGTTTCAGGTGTTCGCGGAAGTAGTGGATGGCATCGTTGATGTTGCCGACAGGTGTGTCCCAGCTCGTGCCGATGCCTGATGCTCCTATCTGAATACCGATGGCGCCGGCATTGCGCGAGGGGTCGACGAAGATGGTGGGCAGTGTCGCTTCAGTGCCGTCGTCGGGCAGTTGCGTAGGCAGGAACGAGTTGTCACCCACTTCACCGTTGTAGGTGGCAACCACATCCCCATCCCCATCATTTTGGGTATAACCGTTGTCGCGATAGATTTGCTTTTCCTGATTGGGAACAACACCCAGCGCTACTCCGAACTGCTCGTCGCGGCGCACCAGGGCACCGAAGGTGGACATGGGTTCGTAAATGTCATTGAAGAGGTCGGTCCCCGTGTGGGCGTGTCTGATCCAGTCAGAGGTGAGGTGCAGGGCATCGGTGACCTGCAGGCCCTTCTTGGCCATCGACGAGATGGCGGCGGGCTTCCAGTAGATGGGGCGGGGAATACCCGTCTTGGCCGGGTCTGGAACCGATGTGGGGTCGGTAGCGTCATAGGCTGGGTCCACCGTACCCATGGGAAGCGTGATGTTGAGTCCGGCACCGGCATAGCCCATCATCTTGCCTTTGCCGTCGCTGCCGATGAAGTAGGGATAGTTGGCATCGATGCTGCCGGGGTTGGTGTTCTGGCTTTCGAGCGACAAGACGTTGCGCTTGCCCGTACCAGACCAGTCGGTGATGTCGTGTTTCTCCACGGCGGAGAAGTAGAACTTGGGGTTCAGGCCGTCGTGGGTGACATCGCCTGTTTCCGGGTTCACAGTGTCTTCCGTGGAACCTCCTGTATAAGTGGCAAACTGGATGTCGTTGTTGGCTTCGCACTTGTTGCCCCAGAGCACGCTGTTGTATATCTGTCCGCCGTTCAGGATATACGCTCCGCCGGAACGACCGTGACGTCGGCCGTAGTAGGTGATGTCCTGACCGACACAGCGGTTGCGGGCGATGGTGAGGTGGTTACCGACGCCACCGTCGTAGAAGTAGATGCCTCCGCCCTCGGCCGTCGTGGTGTTGTTGGTGATGATGCAGGCAGTGGCGTGGGGGCTATAGACGTTTATCTCGCCTCGGGCTGTGCCGCCGTTGGCTAAGCGTATCGAGTCGAGCTTTTCCCAAGGATAGTCATTGGGCGCATGGCAGATGGAGACGCCGCCGCCGATGCGCGACGAGTTGTTGACGATGTAGCTGCGGGTGACGGCCCCGTCATAGTCGATGCACACGCCGCCGCCGTAGCCCTGCATGATGCCCACGCCCGATGCCTGGCAGGTGTGGATGAAGCAGCGGTCCACCAGACCGCCGCCGTCGAGATAGACACCGCCGCCGCGCATGGTGGCCTCGCATTTGTCTATGATGCATCGGCTCAGCGTGGCATTCTCCACGAGGTAGGCACCGGCACCGTAGGCCGTATGCACACGCTCGGTCGTGGTCTTCGACGCGGCATAGCCGCCGGTGATGCGACAACCGTCGACGCTGGCAGGCGCACTCAGCGGCAGGGCGTGCTTGGCCTCCATGGGGTCGTCGGTGGGGATGAAACCGCTGGTGGCAAACCACACCACATGGTAGGAGTTACCAGTGAAGAGCGTGGAGAAGGTGCCACGCTCCTGGTCGTAGGTGAACGTCGGTTCGGTGAGGTGTGTGCCGCTGAGAACGGTCTGATGCTTGAAGTACCAAGGTTGCAGCTTGGCTTCTTGTCCGCTCTCCAAGGAGGCCAGTGTGTCGACCAATGGGCGGTAGGTCACGTTCACGCTGCCGTCGGCGTTGTAGGGGCGGGCGTTGTCGTCGGTCTCGTTGGCCTTGAAGCCGCCATAGACATGGATGCCCGGATAGATCTTGAAGGCGGTGAACTGCAGGCCGCCGCCCTCGGCCTCGGTGGTCTCGGTGGGCTTGTAGGTGCCGGCTGCCACATAGATGCTGCCGCTGGTGAGGTTGTTCTCCTGAAGGTATTCGTAGAGGTCATTGATGGCGCCCTGGAGGTCGCTCTTGGCATTCGCCCACGAACGTCCGTTGTTGGTGTAGGTGCCCGACTCCTTCACATAGCGGATGGTGTCGGGGGTCTGGGCAAAAAGAGAGGTCGTGCCTGCCAGCAGCAGGAAGAGTATATAGAGGATGTTTCTAGTCATTCTAGTCATTCTAGTGGTTCTAGTTATTCTAGTCATTCTATTCTAATGATTTCTCAATCTCGTCGGCACTGTAGTTCGTGTTCGTGATGCCGTCCGTGGTAAACCGCAGGTCGGCGCGAATCCAGGGGGTGAAGACGGGGAAGGCGCTCATGGCCTTGGTGAGCTTCAGGTTGTAGCCGGTAGCGGCGTAGGTGCCCTTGTCATCACCGTTCGTCAGGAAATGCAGGTGGATGTTGTATGTCGGGCCGTAGGGGATGGCATAGAAATACTGGCGACCGAGCCATTGGCGGCCGATGTCGCCGTCCACCAGGTCCAGTGAGTAGTTGTTGCCCGAACCTTCGTCGGTGCCTGCCTCCCATGTGTTCTCGGTCGGCTTGAAGAGCAGGCAGTTCTTCTGCTTCAACTGCCGGGCCTGGACGTAAGAGATGTAGTAGTCGTCCTGCTTGTCCTCGGCGACGTTCCACTTCACGTCCACCTTGGCGGCTACGTGATAGAGCATCATCCGGACGACGCGGGTTTTCAGGTTCACCGTCCCGTAGTAGCTGCCATTGGGCATGTAGTTGTAGGGGGTGGAGTAGAGGTTCTGCAGGTTGCTTTGGAAGTTGGTTCCGTCTGCATCGAAGGTGATGGCGAGGACGTCGGCCTCGGTGTTGGCTTCGGTCAGTTTGGTTATGGCGACCCCGTCCTTCTTCAATGTCAGAGGCTCGTACGATGCGGCAATATACACCCTGGCAGACTTTGTACCTGTAGGTATCAGGAAATGTGCCTGGAGCGTCTGGTGTCTGTAGATGCTGTCGCCCAGCGTCTGCGGCACGTTGTCGCTGTTGGTCGACTGTGTCCAGCCCGTTGTCAGCACGTCGGGCCACCGGTTGCCCTCGCCCGTGCCGTCTTCGTCGGTGTCCAGCTCGCAGACCTTCCCGCCGGTGAACGTGTCGCCGAAGGCCACCAGGTAGATGTAGACGTATCTGGGGAACCGGAATTTCTCCCACGTTCCCGGGTCGCCGGGCGCCCTCGTCGTCGCTGCTTCCACATCGGGTTGCAGCAACAGCTCGATGGGCAGGGTGAAGGGAACGGTCTGACCGCTGAACATCTCCTCGCCCTCGTCCCTGCAGGAGACGAAGAGCAGTGTGAGCAAAGTCAAGATGAGTATTCCCTGTTTCATAGTTCGTCGATTAGTTGATAGCTGCCCACCTGCCAGAAGAGGTTCACGCTGATGGTGATGTTGAAGTACTTGGTGACGGGGTTGATGTTCAAGGTGATGGTATAGACCGTGTTGCCATTGAAGGCCTGCGGGTCTGCGTTAGCCGGAAGGCTGGCTTGTGCTTCATAGACCGTGGTGTCGCCCTCCCGCTGATAATAGACGGTGATGACAAAGGGGTCGGCAGTGGTGTAGGTGCGGGGGATGATGAGCAGCCCCTCTTGGGCCACGTCCACGGGCACTACAGGTTCCGTGGGGTCTGTCGGCTTCGTAATGGTTACGTTTTTGAGGTCGCTGTTGGCCGGCGTGTCGGTGTCGAGGTTGAGGGTGAGTGCTCCCGTGCCCTTCATGTCCTCGTCGGGGCCGTTGCAGTCGGTCCACGTGGGCTTGTCGCTGGCTTGGGTGGCGGCGCTGCTCAGGTCGAGCAGTCCGCGTGTGTAGAGGGGTTCCAGCTTGATGGCTGTGATCTTGATGCGTTCGTCGTCGGGGGCCTCGTCGGCCAGCTTGGCTTTGAACACCATCTTCGCCATGCCGTGGTGGAAGTACCAGTGTATGTAGCCGTCGGTGGTGTTGTCGGCCGTGGCGTCGGGGGTGGTGCGGTGGCTGCTGGTGGCGTAGGTCACGTTGTCGTAGTGGTCGCCGTACTTTTCGTCGGCCACGTAGCGACCTGTTCCCCACAGCGGATCGTGCTGTGCGCCGTTGTGGTAGTCGTCCTTGGTGACCACGACGGGCAGCTGCGGCATACCGGTGGTGGCGTCGGTCAGCAGATAGTCGGTATAGGGGGCGTAGGCGCGGAACGTCAGTTTCTCGGTGGGGTCCTGCGGCCAGTACTTCTTGGGCGCGTAGCCCCAGGCGGTGGCGGCATTGTCCCACGTCACCTTCTGGTTGCGCATGAGCATGAGATAGGGCTGAGTGCTGCCGGTGCGGGCAGAGGCGGGCTTGGGCGTGGTGAAGTTGTCACTGCCGGTGTACCAGCAATAAACGCCGAAGCCACGTTCTTTCAATAGTGCTGTCGTCAACTCACCGTCGCCCACGGCACGGGTCTCTGCCTCCTCGACCGAGCCGTGGAACCCAATCTGCTGCGGAGCCGCTTCCTGTGAAGTGGTGGTCAGGTCGGACTCATGGCAACTCACGGCACAGAGGACGGCCAGCATTGGGGCTATGATGGATGTGACGCTCTTCAACATGGTGGCGGTCTATGATGCTTCGGGTGATACAACGAATGGCACTTCCTGCCCCCACTCGACCACCTGTCCGGTGAACTCGATGCGGTGGGGCTTGATGACCAGATTATAGACGTAATGGTGGTTGGGCAGCCACTTGTCGATGGGCGTGGTGGTGCCCGTCAGCTTCAGCGTGTTGAGCTGGTAGGTGGTGGTGCGACTGGTGAAGGCATACTCCTCGGTGGGGACGGGGTTACCGTCGGCGTCGTAGGTATAGGTGGTGCCTTCGCTCTTGAAGGCGAGGTCGTAGTTGACGGTCAGCTGCGCGTCGTCGCCCAGGGCCTGGGGCAACAGCAGATATGCCTCGGTGGTCTTGCAGGCGTAACTGGTCTTCTGGGTGTCGTAGTCGGTCCAGGTGAAGGTGGTGGTACCCTCGGTGGCGGGTGCCACGGGCGGAGTGTATGTGGGTGTGAGCTGCGCCTTGTTGTAGATATTGGTGAGCTGTATGCCCTTGAGTGTGTAGTAGGCCAGGTCCTGGCGTGCCGCCTCGTCGACGATGACGCGAAATTCTATTTTTGCCAGGGCATGGCGGAAGAGGAAGCGCACGCGGTCGGTGACGGTGAGGTCATCGCGTCCTGCGGGTGCACCGGGCGTGACGGCCATGGTGCCGTTGGGCAGATTGGGCAGGAGGTCGGAGACCATGAAGTCCACCTGTTGCTTCACGTTGTCCTTCACAGCGAACTGGAACGAGGGGAGACCGGTGCCGGTGTTGGCGAGCAAGGCCGTCAGGCCCAGCGCGGCGACGTCGGCCGACGAGTTGGAGGTGTAGGGGTAGTAGGCGATGAAGCTCACCTTGTCGTCGTTCTCGTTGGGCCAGTATTTCAGGGGGGCGTAGCTGAAGGGCTGCTCCAGCCCGATGTTGGTGGCCTGCTGGTTGCACATGAAGTTGGGCGTGGCCGTGTTGCTCCATGTGGTGTTGTCGTGGTAGTAGGCATATACGCCGATGCTCTGTCCCGTCGGGATGGTGTTGTCGGCCAGCAGGGCCGAGTCGGCGCGGGTCACGGGCTGCGCCGTGTAGGAGGTGAAGGCGATGGGGCGCGGCGTGTTGACAGACGACTCCCCCTCATCGGCGGTGCATGCGGCCATGAGCACCATCAGGGTTCCTATGATACCAAAGCTGAGAATCTTCATGGCAGGTTGAACTTCAGTTTGAGGGTGAGGTCATACGTAGTGTTCCCGTTGAGGGGGCTGATGTTGATGCTGGTGGCATCGGCCAATGTCTTTTGATAGGCTGTCTTGACGCCTGCTGCCGTGATGATGGAATAATCCACGACACAGGAGAGGGTGAGCTCGGCCTGCGGGATGAGGTAGAGGTAGCTGGGAGCGTCGCCCATGCACAGGAGATTGGTCGAGGTGGTGGGGTCGGCGGAGTCGTAGGCTGTGTGAGCCACTCCGTCGGGCTGCCAGCTGTAGGGCAGGCCGTTGATATAGCGGGCCGACTCGGCGATGATGCCATAGGAGTCGGTATTTGTTTCGGGGTCGCAGTCGGTGAAGATGGTCTTGTCGGTGGCGGGGTCCGTTGTGGGGTCGGCCAGCACCTGGTCGGACCAGGTGGGTGTGATGCCTGTGGAGGTAAGGTCGAGTGTGCCTTTCTTGGCAAAATTGCCTGTGAAGGTGACGCGCTCGATGAGCAGCTTGTCGGTGGCAGCCAATGGGGTGGCGCCCGAATCGTCGGTGAGGCCGAGGCTCACTTTTACGCGCGCCAGTGCGTGTTGCATCTGCATCTTGACGGGCTTGCTCCGGTTGGGGCGGTAGTCACCGTCGGTGGTAGCGTCGAGCATGGCCTGGGTCACGGTGAGGCTGTTCCACAGCAGATCGACATGGTTTTCGGGATGCTTTACGCGCGCGTACAAAACAAAGGGCTTTGGTTCGCTATTCGATGACATCCCCACGATGCCTGTGTTTGCAGGATCGTTCTGGAAGCTGTCGGCAGGTTTGCTGACGTAGGGGGCATAGGCATAGAAGCATACCCCCACGGCCTGTGCAGGCCAGTATTTCAGGGGTGAGTAGGTCCAGAATCCCTTGCCTGAACCATCGGCAAGGAAGTTGTATTTGACCTGTTGGTTATACATGATGTCTGGCGCCGACGAGTTGTCGTGGGCCATGAAGACACCGAAGCCGGCATAGCGCAGCTGGTTGTTCTCCTGCGTCAGGTTGCCCGTGTAGCCGTTGGTGGCGCGAGTGTCTTCCGTGTCTAAGGTGCATTCGAAGGCAATGGGTACAGCATCGTGCGAGACGGTTATCTCTACCGCCTCTTCGCTTTGGCATGCTGCCACAAGCAGGGCTGTCAGTATGATGCCATATTGCTTCAAGTGCATATTTCTATTGTTCTTTCGCGCGCGCCCGTACCTTATTTATATATGGGCGACTCATCAGTGTTGCGAATTAGAAGGTTTACTATCTTCGAGTGATAGTTTTTTGAAAAAGTGAGGCGGCGGCAAGCGCCGCCTCACTATAAAGGTCATCCGGGGATGAAGGGTTATTCGTTGTTGCGCGGCAGGTTCACTTCTGCGCTACCGTCAACCTGCCAGTCGGCAACCTCAGCATCGAGTTTCACGCTGGTTAGGCCAAGGATGAGCTTCAAGTTGTAAGCCTTGTTGTTCTCCAAGTTGACTTTGATAGTCTTAGAAATGACATTCTCTACACGAGAGCCGTCAACTGAACCAGAAGGAGCGAGCTTGCCATCCAGTGTCTGCACATAATAAGTAATCTTCACGGTAATATCAGTTTCTCCCGTAGGAATCACCATGAAATACTTGGTGGCATCTGCAAACACATTCTTTTCAGCAGCTGTAACACCTTCGGGTTGACTTGCATATGCCACGGCGCCACCATCCTTAATGGTCGTGTTCAGTGCATCATCTTTGATCGTGAAAATTGCATCAGTGTTTCCCTGTTTGTTTATCGTCGTCCAATTTGCAACACCTGCGGTAGTGTTATTGAGACTCAATGTGCCGCTCATTCCGAAGTCTGAGCCGGAAATCTCAATTTCTTTAACAGTCACCTTGGTGTTGGCATCCTTTTCACCACCAGCTGTAATCTGGTCGAAAGCACCCACGACAGAGAAGCCGATGCGAGCAAGAGCGTGCTTGAATAGGAACTTGATTTTCTGATCCTTGGAAGGCTTCAAGAGATCTTTCAAAGGCAGGCCCTCGGCAACTGTAACGTCATTTCCGTCCACTGCAGTGTAGCTCAAACCACCAGAGGGAGCGACGCCCCAGAGAAGGTCAACGCTGTTTTCTGGAAGTGCGGCCACTGCATAGTCAACATAGGGATATCCAGCTGCGTCTTTAGCAGATAAAGCAGTGATGCCTTCGGTGCCTGTTGTTCCATCAGCAACATAGGGCGCATAGGCGAAGAATGAGAGGTAGTCCTTGGCAGTACTTGTGGCCGGAGAGGTCTGACTGTCATTTCCTGTTTCGTTGGGCCAGTACTTAAGAGGAGTGTAGCTCCATGCACTTGCAGAATAGAATACACCCTGATTGTACATGAAGTTCGGCGTTAAAGTTGCGGCATAAGTACCGTCATTCGAGTACACTGCAAATACGCCGAAGCCACCACCATTAGCCTCTGTGTCTTGCAGGGTAGTAGTGGTCATCACACCGACTTTTCCTGCGCGTGTAGCAGCAGGGGTGTAGGTGTCAAAGGCGATGGCCTGCGGAGCGGTCTTGGTGGCCTGGGGCGCATTAGCCTCGTCACTGGTACATGCAGCGAACAGCATTGCTGTGGCTGCGAAGAAAAGAATCTTTTTCATAATTTACTCGTTTAATAAATTGGTTAATTGTTTTTTACTCGTTTTAATTCTTAAAAAGAAAAGTTTAGTTCATAATCTCTGTTTCTAACGGTGCTATCGTCTGTGACACGGTTTCTGTTGAAAGGCTTAATTGTCGGTACTGTCTGTTTCGTGATAATTAAGTTTTATTAAATGTTTTCTAAATAAATCTAAAATGGTACATCTATGTTTTCCTCGTCGCCCCAGTCGGCTACCTCGGCGTCGAAGGCGCCGGTGCCGGTGGGTTGAGCGTAGGGTAGGTTGGGCACTTCGGGATTGGTGAAGAACGGCGCTTCCAGAAGCAGGTCGAGTTCGAGCGTGACGTCGGTCTTGCTGAAGTAGCCGTTTTCGTCGGCCATCCTGTATTTGATGTGCTTGCCCACAGGGTAGCGGAAGACGTGTTGTGTCCCGTCGATGAGGGTGAAGCAGAGAGAGAGCACGTTGCTGGTGGAGTCGCGCTGCGAGAGGAGTTCGCGTCCGCGCGGCAGTCCGAAGGTGTTGATGTGGGTGGAGATATATCCCACGCTCGTGACGGAGTCCGACTCGGCGGGTGCGGGCGCAGAGGTCCAGTTGTCCAGCAGGTGGTAGCCCGTCTGTGTGCGCCGCCACGCCTGCGAGAGCAGGAAGCCGTCGGCCAGGCCGGAGATGTTGCCGATGATGTTGCCCATGTACTTGTAACCGATTATTTTCACGCGCACGAAGAGGTCGGTGGTCATGGGATCTACTACTTCGTCGAGGGTCAGCGTCTCGCGCAGGTCTTCCTTCTTGTCCTTCCAGAGTACGAAGCGGAAGTTGCCGTCGGTCATCTCCTGCAGGACGGTGAAGGTATCGACTACGCATCCGATGTGCTCTGGCTCGCGCAGGTAGGAGACGTTGACGTCCCAGAAGTCGGTGGTGCGCTGCAGTTGCTGCGCATAGGCGAAGGCGTCGTTGAAGCTCTTCATCTGCGAGAAGCGCATGGAGCCGAACTCGCCCGGGGTGCGGTTGAAGATGAGCATCTTGTAGGTGCCTGGTTCGAGCTCGAGGTCGTAGTAGTCCACGAAGTTGGAGATGTCGGTAAAGGTGATGCTGTCACCGTCCTTGGCCAGCATGATGGTCATGCCGGTGGGTGTCTCGCCGAAGCGCGTCTGCCAATCGACATTGACGCGTACGTATGCCTTGCCCGTATAGTAGAGTTCTATGTCGTAGCGGTCGCAGGCGGCGAAGAGGGACACGAGACAGGTGAGGGCGATGAGGCTCACGAATCGGATGGGACGGATGTGGCTCATGGATTTAATGGAGGTCATGCGAATCATCTGTCACCTCCTTTCTTGCTTTTTTGTCCTATCAGCCAGGCGAGGCTGAGCTTGAGCTTGGTGGGGCCCACGTAGCGGAAGTTGTTGTGATAGCGGTAGATGAGGTGGGTGTCGTCGAACTCGTTTTCGTAGTGCACCTTGGGGCCGCCGACATAGCCGGCCGAGGCGGAGAGCTCGAGGTTCCAGTGGCGGGAGAGGATCCATGAGTGGCCCAGCGTCAGGCCGATGCTGGTGAACTCGCCCTGGTCGCCTTTCCCGTCGCGGCCGAGGTCGTATTTGCCGCCGGCTCCATAGAGACCGATGAATGTGCCGCTGAGGACGGGCCTTGCCGCACGGCAGCGGGGCGACAGCCAGTATCGCAACTCGGCGCCGACGGTCAGCAGCTCGTAGGAGTTCTTGGTGGGGCGCTGGTCGGTACGGTAGTATTTGTGCTGCTTGCCCTTGGCATTCGGGTCGAAACGCCACCAAGGGAACCACACCTCGCCCATGACACTCCACCGGCTGTCGCGGCCCAGGGGCACTTCCACTTCCACGTTGGGGCAGAGGACGGCGTCGAAGAGCAGGTTGGTCTTCAGGGCGAAGAGGGGACGGTAGGTGTGGAATGGGGGCTGTGGCGTGGGGGTGAACGGGGCGGTGGGGATGAAGACGGAACCGCCGGGAGAGCCGGCGGGAGAGCCGCCAGGATAACTGGTGGACACGGTGGGGGCGGTGGCACCGGTGCCGTTGTTGCGGTAGGGTGCGGGCCTCGGCTCGGTGGGGTCTATGTGTTCGTATTCTATCTCATAGTCGGAGTGGCGCAGGTAGGGGAAGGCGTTCCGCTGGATGTCGGCATACTCCCTTGGGAAGCGCTGCTGGATGAGGGTAAGACGGCGGTCGGGGTCGGCTTCGGTGTCCATGATGCGCAGCATCTCAGGTGTGGCAGGCCATGCCTTTTCGATGACATAGCGTCGCAGTCCCTCCCAGTCCTCGGCTACGAAGGTGCTGGAGATGATGTCGCGTGGCACGCCCCAGTGGTCGGAAATGTATTGGGTGAGCGTCTCGCTGCGTCCGCTGGCCAGGCGTGTGTTGCTCTCAAAGCTGCCTTCGGGCGATGAATAGCCCGTGACGGTGAAGCGCGTGATGACGGCGGTGGTGTCGGCAACGAGGGAATCTAACGAGACGCGTATCTTCTGCAGCTCACGGGGGTTGTTGTGCAAGGTGGGCACCAGGTCGATGCGGTTGACGATGAAGTCCACGTATGCCTTGCCGGTCTTCTTGAGGACGCTAGGCTGCGGCTCGGGCTGTTGGTCGCCTTGGAGGGCTGCGGCCTGCAGTGCTGCGCCGGCGGCATGGGACGAGAAGGAGGACTGACCGTCAGGAGAACCGACGGGCACAGTGGGGGTGAAGGAGCGGGTCTGGGTGAGCTCGGTGAGAATCTCGCTGCAACCGTCAACGAGGTAGTAGTGCAAGCGAATGGTCAGACCTTGCTGCATCCAGGGCATCCACGGGGACTGTGCGGCATAGGGAATGGTGTCGGGCAGCTCACGCGCGCGTACATAAATATCTTTATCGTCTTGGAGGGGGGTGCTGCCTCCGCGCACAAGATGGTAGTAGAGGCGCCGACCGTAAACGCAGACGGTGGAGAGGGCTACGGAGTCCTGACCAGTGGCTGAGCAGAGCCACGGCTCGATGATGAGTGCTTGTCCGGAGGGAATCTTTATCTGATGCGGCATGAGCAGCAACGACAGAGCCATGGAGTCCTGTTGGCGCGTGAGACGCACTTCCTCTGCCATGGGCCACAGACGCACGACACCTTTCGCGCCCACATGCACAGGAAACAATGTGGCCACGAAAGAAGCGAGAAAGAGAACCGTCAGCACCTTTGCCCCCTTGCTGTGTGTCCTGCTATGTGGTGTCCTCTTTTTCATGCCTGTTGTTTCTGTTCTCAATAGTGCATTTCTTAAAGATGATTGCTCACACAATCACGGCAGTACGCTGATAATGCATGCTACCTGTTGTTTACAAGTTGCAAAATTACAAATATTACACTAAACGAACAAATATTTTTAGAAAAATAGTCATTATTCTCACACTTTACGTTCATTTTGCACGTTTTTCTTACAGAATGTGTTTGATTTTTAACAAATATAAGCGAAGTAACATCTTATCCTGCCATTTTGGGGGACAATCAAAAGAATGAATTTTTAAAATCAGCCGTTTTTGGAAATATTTCAAAGACGGCTGATTTTTGCATTGCTGTCTGAAGATAGAATTGTGTCCACACATGGGCAGGTTCTTTTTGTGAATTATGCGACAGTCTTGCATCAATCCAAATACTGCGTCAGATGACTTGCTAAAGGAACTGACGCGAAACTCCTATGAGATCGTAAAGAAGAAATATACGAAAAAACGATAGAACATAAAAAAGGGACCTGCCCAAACGGACAGGTCCCTTTCATTATGTTAGAGCTGATTTACTCCTCTATGGCCGCCTGGGCGGCTGCGAGGCGGGCGATGGGTACGCGGAAGGGGGAGCAGCTGGCGTAGTTGAGGCCAATCTTTGCGCAGAACTTCACCGAGCTGGGTTCGCCACCGTGCTCACCGCAGATACCGCAGCGGAGGTTGGGACGTACACCGCGACCCTTCTCTACGGCATACTTCACGAGTTTGCCTACGCCGTTCTGGTCGAGCACTTGGAAGGGGTCTACCTTCAGAATCTTCTTCTCCAGATAAGCGGGGAGGAAGCTGGCGATGTCGTCGCGCGAGTATCCGAAGGTCATCTGTGTGAGGTCGTTTGTACCGAAGGAGAAGTACTCAGCCTCGGTGGCGATGCGGTCGGCGGTCAGTGCGGCACGCGGGATTTCAATCATTGTGCCGATTTCGAACTTGACTTCGATGCCGTACTCTTCGAATACTTCCTTTGCCACGTGCTGGATGATGGCTTTCTGCTGCTTCAGCTCGTAGAGGATACCAATCAGAGGCACCATGATTTCGGGTTTCGGGTCGAAGCCTTCCTTCTTCAGTTCGCATGCTGCGCTCAGGATGGCGCGTGTCTGCATGGCGGTGATCTCGGGGAAGGTGATGCCGAGACGGCAGCCGCGGTGACCGAGCATCGGGTTGTTCTCTGCCAGGCTTTCTACGCGGCGTTTGATGGTCTCGATGCTTACACCCATTTCCTTGGCCATCGTTTCCTGTCCGGCCTGATCGTGGGGAACGAACTCGTGCAGAGGGGGATCGAGCAGGCGGATGTTCACGGGCAGTCCGTCCATGGCCTTGAGGATTCCCTTGAAGTCAGCTTTCTGATAGGGGAGCAGCTTGGCCAGTGCCTTCTCGCGACCTTCTGCGTCGTCGGCCAGAATCATCTGGCGCATGGCCACGATCTTCTGGTCGTCGAAGAACATGTGCTCCGTACGTGTCAGTCCGATACCCTTGGCGCCGAATGCGCGGGCCACTTCGGCGTCGTGCGGTGTGTCGGCATTGGTGCGTACCTGCAGCTTGGTGTATTTGTCGCAGAGGTCCATCAGTTCCTTGAAGTCTCCGCTCAGTTCGGCTGCCTTCGTGGGCACTTCGCCGGCGTAAACCTGTCCGGTGGTGCCGTTCAGTGAGATGTAGTCGCCCTCCTTATATACGATGCCGTCAATCTCAACGGTCTTATCCTTATAACTTACGTTCAACGAACCTACACCCGACACGCAGCACTTACCCATACCACGGGCTACAACGGCAGCGTGAGAGGTCATTCCGCCACGTGCGGTGAGAATACCCTCGGCAGCAGACATACCAGCGAGATCTTCGGGAGAGGTCTCGATACGTACGAGCACCACCTTGTGTCCGTCGGCGTGCCATGCCTGTGCGTCGTCGGCGTGGAACACGATTTGTCCGCAGGCAGCTCCGGGGCTGGCGGGCAGACCCTGTGCGATGACCTTGGCTGTGGTGAGAGCTTTCTTGTCGAAGATGGGGTGGAGCAGTTCATCGAGCTTCTGGGGCTCGCAGCGCATGATGGCTGTCTTCTCGTCGATCTTGCCTTCGTGGAGCAGGTCGATGGCGATCTTCACCATTGCTGCGCCCGTGCGCTTTCCGTTACGTGTCTGCAGGAACCAGAGTTTGCCTTCCTGTACGGTGAATTCCATATCCTGCATGTCGCGGTAGTGGTTCTCCAGTTTCTCCTGGATGGCGTTCAGTTCTGCATAGATGGCAGGCATTGCCTCTTCCATCGAGGGATACTTGGCTACGCGCTCTTCCTCGCTGATTCCGGCGCGCTCGGCCCAGCGCTGCGAGCCGATCTTCGTAATCTGCTGCGGTGTGCGGATGCCGGCCACTACGTCTTCGCCCTGTGCGTTGACGAGGTACTCGCCGTTGAAGAGGTTCTCGCCGTTGGCTGCGTCACGGCTGAAGCATACGCCCGTTGCGCTGGTGTCGCCCATGTTGCCGAATACCATAGCCATCACGCTGACGGCTGTTCCCCACTCGTCGGGGATGCCTTCCATCTTGCGGTAGAGGATGGCGCGCTCGTTCATCCAGCTGCGGAACACGGCGCAGATGGCGCCCCAGAGCTGTTCGATGGGGTCGTTGGGGAAGTCCTTGCCCGTGCGCTCCTTGATGGCCTTCTTGAAGAGGACCACCAGTTGTTTCAGTTCCTCGACGCTCAGGTCCTTGTCGAGCTTCACGCCGCGCACGGCCTTGACCTGCTCGATGATTTCCTCGAAGGGGTCGATGTCGGTCTTGTTGGCGGGCTTCAGTTCGAGCACCACGTCGCCGTACATCTGCACGAAGCGGCGGTAGCTGTCATATACGAAGTGAGGATTGTTGGTCTTCTTCACCATGCCCTCAGCCACCTCGTCGTTCAGACCCAGGTTCAGGATGGTGTCCATCATGCCGGGCATTGAGGCGCGTGCACCGGAACGTACACTGACGAGCAGCGGGTTCTCAGCATCGCCGAACTTGGAGTTCATCAGGTTCTCGATGTGCTTTACGGCGGCCATTACGTCGTCGTTGAGCAGTTCCATGATCTTCTCCTGTCCCACCTCATAGTACTCGTTGCACACGTCGGTGGTGATGGTGAAGCCCGGTGGTACGGGCACGCCTATAAGATTCATCTCGGCCAGGTTGGCACCCTTGCCACCCAGCTGTTCGCGCATCTGCGCATTTCCTTCGGCCTTACCGTTGCCGAAGGTGTAAACTCGTTTTTGACTCATAGTAACTGAATGTTATTTTAAGTTGTTCTTTTGTGCGTTGCGGTTTATAAATATGCAAAAGTAGTCTCTTATTTTCTTTTAAGCAAGAAAAATGTTCGTTTTTTCTCGTAAAATGTGTACTTTTGCATAAAACTTTGTTGTACTGACACGAAAGATGAGCAGAAAGAAGAAAGAATTGCCCCTATATGAGGCGGTGGAGATAACGGATGTGGCTGCCGAAGGCAAGGCCCTTGTACGTATTGACGACCTGGTGGTGTTTGTTCCCTATGTGGTGCCCGGCGATGTGGTGGATCTGAAGCTGACACGCAAGAAGCATCGCTATGCCGAGGCTGTGGCTGTGCGGTTTCACAAGCGCAGCGAACTGCGGGCCGAGCCCTTCTGTCCTCATTTCGGTGTATGCGGCGGCTGCAAGTGGCAGTGTCTGCCCTACAGCGAGCAGCTGCGCTGGAAGCAGAAGCAGGTGATGGATGCCTTGGAGCGTATCGGAAAGGTGGAGCTGCCTCCGTGCCGGCCTATCCTGGGTTCGGCGAAGACGCAGGAGTATCGTAACAAGCTGGAGTTCGGCTGTGCCAACAAGCGCTGGATGACCTCCGAGGAGATAGCCTCCGGCGTCACGTTCGAGCATCCGGAGTCCATTGGTTTCCACTCCTCTGGCTCTTTTGACAAGATACTGCCCATCGAGGAGTGCCACCTGATGGACGATGTGAACAATCGTCTGCGCAACGGCATCCGCGACTATGCCTATGCCCATGGGCTCACGTTTCACGACGCCCGCGAGCACTCCGGCCTGTTGCGCGGTATGATGATACGCCTGAGCAACACGGGCGAGCTGATGCTACTCGTCCAGTTCTGCATCTCGAGCGATGACGAGGAGCGACAGGCCCAGGCATTGCTGGCGTGGCTTCACGAAGAGTTCCCCGAGGTGACGAGCCTGCTGTGGGTGAACAATCAGAAGTTCAACGACACGTTCTCCGACCTGCCTGTGCATTGCTTCTCCGGCACCGACCATATCTTCCTGGACATGGAGGGACTGCGCTTCAAGGTGGGGCCGAAGAGCTTTTATCAGACCAATACCGAGCAGGCCTATATATTATATAAGGTCGCGCGCGAGTTGGCGCAGCTCACGGGGGCCGAACTCGTCTATGACCTCTATACGGGCACGGGCACCATTGCCAACTTTGTCGCGCGCCAGGCACGCCAGGTCATCGGCATCGAGTATGTGCCCGAGGCCATCGAGGATGCCCGCGTGAACTCGCAGATAAATGGCATCGGGAACACCGAGTTCTTTGCCGGCGACATGAAGGACATCCTCGATCGCGACTTCATCGAACGGCATGGGCGCCCCGACGTCATTATCACCGACCCGCCTCGTGCCGGCATGCATGCTTCGGTGGTCGATGCCATCCTCTTTGCTGCTCCACGGCGTATCGTATATGTCAGCTGCAATCCCGCCACGCAGGCGCGCGACCTCCAGTTGCTCGACGCCCAGTATCGGGTGGCGGCCATCCAGCCCGTCGATATGTTCCCTCACACCCAGCATGTGGAGAATGTGGTGCTGCTTGAGCAACGCGAGTCGTGACCTTTTCCTTACATTCTGGTCTGCGTAGTTTACTGCAATGCTCTGCATGGCGTGACGCGGCACGCTCCGTAGGCCGACGCAACGTGCTCCTCAGGCAGACGGAGCACGTTGCGTCGGCTCCTTTTTCGTGCGAGAATCGCGTATTTCGCACTCGGGTCCGGCTCGCTCGAAAAATCGCGAATTTTGGAACGCTTGATTGTTAGGTGGTTAGCTCTGTCTTGATTGCCATTCCTCCTCATTTTGCCCCGGAAAATGCCCCTTTTTGCTCCATTTTGGGTGGGGTGGAGTAGGGGTGTCTGTGATGTTCGTTTTCGGATAGTTTTACATTTTGCTCTGTCCTGCGGATGTGGGCGTGTGGCATCGGAAATCTGTTTCCTTCGTGGTGCCTCCCTTCTTAATGCACCGTGCGTTCCCCTCTGTTGCCGACGCCGCCACGGATTTTATTAAGAAAAAGGTTTTTTTCTTTTGCCCTTCCCTTCTTTTTATCTACCTTTGCATACAGTTATATCCATTAAGAATCGAATGATGAACATTGGTAATCTGAGACTGCCGTGCCGTTGGACGGGAGTGGTGGTTGTGGTCGTGATGGCCTGCAGCCTGTGGAGTTGTGGAAAGAGGGCTGCCTCGCAGCCTGTGGATGAAGCTGTGACGGACAGCGCTGAGCTGATGGCCGAGTGGGCCGAGGGAAGCACGCGCATCGACCCTGAGGACGTGGCCGAGCGCGGTGAGGAGATTCGCGCTCAGAAGCGCCTGATATGCTTCGACCTGGACGGTACGCTCACGCAGCACAAGACACCCCTCTCGCCCGAGAACCGCGCCGTGCTGGACTCCCTGCGCCAGCATTATCAGCTGGTGATGTGCGGCGGAGGCAGCTGCGAGCGTATCTATAATCAGATGAACCAGTATCCTATTGATATCCTGGGCAACTACAGCATGCAGGAGAGCCGTGTGGAGGATGGGCAGCTGAAGATTATCCGCCAGGAGACCGTCCATCCCGACACCGCCCGAGTGCTGGCCATCTGCGCCGCCCTGCGCCAGAAGTATGGCTACACCGAGTACGAGGGCGAGTCGGTGGAGTTCCATCCCTCGGGCATGATGACCTTTGGCCTGCTGGGTACCAAGGCGGACAAGGCGGCCAAGCTGGCCTTCGACCCCGACAAGCGCAAGCGCCAGGCCATGTTCCGCGAGGTGTGCGACAGTTTTCCACAGTATGCCGTGTTTATCGGCGGAACCACCTCCTTCGACCTGGCCGAGCTGAAGTTCAACAAGTATTCGGCCGTCATGCGCTATGCCCGGGAGCATGGCTTCACGAAAGAGCAAGTGCTCTTCGTGGGCGACGATTTGGGCGACGGCGGCAATGACAGCCACATCCGCCTCTATGGTATGGACTATATCCAGATAACCGATTATACTAAACTACCCGAAAAACTTCATTTCCTCTATGCACAGCCCTAAGTTTGCAGCGATACTGCTCGCAGCCCTGCTCCCGAGTGTCCCCCTCTTTGGCCAGAAGGTTGCAGCCTCCCGTCCAGCCGTGCCCGACTCGGCCCTGCTCCGCCGTCCCTTCGACGCGCAGGACAACAGTAACTTTGCCCGTCCGCCCCGTATCTTCTACCCCGAGACGTGGTTCCACTTCGTGAACGGCAACGTCAGCCATGCCGGTATCAAGAAAGACCTGGAGGCCATCGCCTCGGCCGGCATCACGGGCGTACAGCTCTTTCATGGGAAAATCGGCAACCCTGCCGATTGGCCCGGCACCAAGGAGCACATCGAATGCCTGAGCCCCAAGTGGGAGGAACTGGTGCGCTACACCGCCAGTGAGGCCCATCGCCTGGGGCTGCGCTTCAGCCTGCAGACATGTCCCGGATGGGCCACGAGCGGCGGTCCGTGGATTCGTCCCGAGCAGGCCATGCGCCATCTGGCCATGAGCCGCACGGATGTGCCGGCCGGAGGTCAGATAGACTCAGTGCTTGCCGTGCCCGCCACAGCCGACTGGCAGGACTGGCGCGACGTCTGCGTGCTGGCATTCCCCACGCCACAGGACGACACCGGCCGCCCGATGGAGTACGAGAACATACGCTCGGCTGAACCTGAATACCAGGAGGCATGGGAAGCCTTGCTCCGCGATGGGAAGGCGTTCATCTTGCCACCCACGACCGCCGACGAACCCCATCGGGTGAGGATCTGTCTGCTTCATAACCATAATGCCCGTTCGCTCGTTTTCAACCCCATTGACAATTTCAATCATGAGTTCGGCGTGCAGCCCGACATCCACCTGCGTGTCCTCGGCGAGAATCAGCATGAGAAACCCGGCGTAGTGCTCGACACCGACTTTCCCCGTGCCAATTGGGAGGATTCTCAGCGCAGCATGACCTTCGCCCTCGACCAGCGATGCGATTATGGGGATTATACGGTTGAGATCGTGAACCGCCATCCTATGCGCCTCTCGCAGATGTACTTCCTTTCGGCGGTGCGCGGTCACAATTGGGAAGCCGAGGCCGGCTGGACGTTGCGCTCTCTTTTGCGCACTGGGCGATGGCCCAATGATATTCCTAAGTACGACGCACAGCGCTACGTGCGCCGCCGTCTCGTGCAGGACATCACGGAGTGTATGGATGCCAGCGGTCGCCTGCGCTGGAAGGCACCGCAGGATGGACTCCCCACGGGAACGGAGGGCTGGACCATCCTGCGCATCGGCCACGTGAACACCGGGCAGCGCAACGGACCCGCTCCCGAAGAAGCCACGGGCTGGGAGGTGAACAAGCTGGACACGGCCTTCGTCTCCTTCCAGTTCCGCTCCTACATCGGGCGGCTGCTCGACGGACCGCTCAAGGGCCTGGTGGACAATATGCTCATGGACTCGTGGGAGTGCCACTCGCAGACGTGGACACGCTATATGGAGCAGGAGTTCGAGACACGTCGCCACTATGCCCTGCGCACGTGGCTGCCTGCCCTCTTCGGCTATGTCGTGGACGACCGCGAGCAGACCGCCGAGTTCCTGAACGACTGGCGCCGCACGATAAACGAGCTCTTCGTGGACAACTTCTACGGACACATGTCCCGGCTGGCACGCGAGCGTGGGCTCACCGTCTCCTATGAGACCGCGGCCGGCGACATCTTCCCTGCCTGCCCGATGGAGTATTACAAGCATGCCGATGTGCCGATGACCGAGTTCTGGCAACCATTCAGTCATTGGCTCTCGAACCATAACTATAAGCCCATCCGCCCGACGGCCTCTGCCGCGCGAATGTATGGCAAGCCGCGCGTCACAGCCGAGGCCTTCACCAGCTTCGACCTTACGTGGGACGAGCATCTGTCGATGCTGCGCGACGTGGCCAACCAGAACATGGTGGAGGGCGTCTCTCATCTGGTCTTCCATACCTACACCCACAATCCTGCGGCCGACAGCCTGGCGCCGGGTACCAGCTTTGGCGGAGCTATCGGCACGCCTTTCCTGCGCCGCCAGACTTGGTGGCCCATGATGCCGCACTTCACCGCCAGCATGGCCCGCTGCGCCTATATGCTGGAACGCGGACGGCCGGTGAACAGCGTCCTGTGGTATCTGGGCGATGAAATTGAGCAGAAGCCCGACCAGTATGCTGCCTTCCCCGAGGGATATTCCTACGATTATTGCAACACCGACGCGCTCCTGCATCGCATCGACGTGAAGAACGGCAAGTGGGTGACGCCCGACGGCATCGAGTACGACGTGCTGTGGATTCCCGAGCGTGGCCGCATGCTGCCTGCCACGCTGGAGCGGATCAATGAGCTCATTATTAAGGGTGGGCGCTTGGTGGGCGACTTCCCCACGTCGCTGGCCACTTGGGCGCGCGACGACTCCGAGGATTGGCGCATCCAGGACGCCGTACTCCGAATCTGGAGCGAATACAATGCCGGTACGAAGGTCTTCAGCCACATGACGCTGCAGCAAGCGCTGGAGAAGATGGGAGTGAAGCCCGACGTGAAACCTACGCCCCTGCGCTGGACGCATCGTCGGGCTGAGGGGGCCGACTGGTATATGGTCTGCCCGCCGAAGGAGGAGACCTTCGAGGGCGATGTGTCGTTCCATCAGAAGGGACGTGCCGAGCTGTGGAATCCGATGAACGGCAGTGTCGTGCCGGTAGCTGTTACGCCCGACGGTGACTATAGCCGTATCCATCTGCGCCTGCAGCAGGGTGAGTGCCTCTTCGTCGTCTTCCGCCATGACGGTAAGGAAGAGCCGGTGCTCGAATGGGCAGAGACCTCCCGTCAGCCTCTTGCCACACCCTGGACCATCACGTTCCCTGCCGGTTGGGGCATCGAAGCGCCTGTCACCACCTCGGAGCTTGCGCCCTGGAAGAACCTTCCCCTCTCGGACGAGGGTCGCGCGTTCAGCGGCACGGCCGTCTATGAGACTCAGTTCACCCTGGACCGTCGTTCGAAGCATTGCCGATACCAGCTCTCGCTGGGCCGCGTGGAGGAGATAGCCGTGGTGGAGGTGAACGGCCACGTCTGCGACACACTGTGGGCTGCGCCTTATACGGCCGACGTCACCCGCTTCGTCCGCCAAGGCCGCAACCGCCTGCGTATCCATGTGACGAGCACCTGGCGCAACCGCCTCATTTATGATGCCTCGCGTCCCGAGGCTGAGCGCCGCACGTGGGTAATCAACGGTCCCCGCGGCGATGCTCCCTTGGTTGACAGCGGTCTGATGGGCCCGGTAGCGATAACCGAAGAAACAAGCAACCCGCCACGCCAGAGGTAATCCCTCTCCGCGTGGCGGGCATGCAGCTATTTTAAGGCTGTTGGAATAAGTGGCAGGGGTGGTCTCTCATTCGGAACCGTCCTGCCGCTTTTTCTTTTCCTGTTTTATTCAGATACCTTTTTCTGTCAGTTCAGCGTGGCTTCCAGCACGTAGTCCGTGACGTCGGTGGTGGGGCGCGACGGCAGGAAGATGCGCGTGCCGCCCTGTTCGTTGCGATAGGTGAGCGGCTCTGTCTTCCCCATGCGGTGAACAGACTTGATGCTGTATTTTCCCTTCGGGAGCAACAGCGACCAGTGGCCTTCCACCTGCTCCAGTCCTTCGTTGAGGATCTTTCCCTCCTTCTCCGTGTTCAGGATATGGATGTAGAGCGTCTTGCCACGCTGCGTGGTGACGCCCCATGTCTGCGGCGGGATGCAGCCGCCCCGAGTGGAGTAGATGCTTTTGCCGTAGGGACGCATGAAGGCTCCCAGGTCTTCCAGAATCTTCACGGCCTCGTCGGGTAGCTGACCGTCGGGGCGCGGTCCGATGTTGAGCAGCAGATTGGAGTTCATGCCGGCGCAGCGCACGAGGCGGCGTATCACCTCGGCCGACGACTTATAGTGCTTGTCGGTGATGCTGTAGCCCCAGGTGTTGTTCATCGTCTGGCACGATTCCAGTGGCAGGGTGCTCACGCTCTGTCCGCCGGAGAAACCGGCCTTGTTCTCTCCGGGCAGGTCTTGCTCAAAGAGCTGGAAGTCCTCGCCGTCGTGGGGGGCACCGTGATGGTTGTTGCCAATCATGCAGTCGGGCTGCAGACGGTGGATGAGGGCATACTGCTCGTCGAGTCCCCAGTCGAATCCCTCTTCCTTGTGGTCCCACATGCCGTCGAACCAGATGGCACCGATGGGGCCGTAGTTCGTGAGCAGCTCCGTCAGCTGGCGGTTCATGAAGGCATAGTAGGCAGGCCAGTTGGTGGTGCTCTCGTCGTGGGGCACATTCTTGCAGCTGCCGGTGGGATAGTCGGTGCGATACCAGTCCATGTGGGAATAGTAGAGGTGCAGCTTGAGTCCCTCTTGGGCACAGGCGGCCGAGAGTTCCTTCAGCACGTCGCGTCCGAAGGGCGTGGCCTTGACGATATTGTAGTCGCTGGCTTCGCTGTTCCACATGGAGAATCCGTCGTGGTGGCGGCTGGTGAAGGTGACGTATTGTGCGCCTGCCTCCTTGAAGAGCAGTACCCACTCGCGGGCGCTGAACCATGAGGGACAGAATCCGCCGGCCAGATGCGAGTATTCCTCGCGGTCGAGCTTCTTGTTGTGCATCACCCATTCGCCGTCGCCCAGCATGGAGTAGATGCCCCAGTGGATGAAGATGCCCAGTTTGCGGTCTTGAAATTCATTGCGGATCTTGCGCATTCGGTCCGAGGGTATCACCTCGGCGCGGACTGCCTGCATGCCGACGAGGCACAGCAGAACGGAGAAGATAATTTTTTTCATTTACTTTGCGGGATAGCCGATGGGGTTGTTCATTACAGGTATTTGGTATTCACTTAGGCCAAGGAGACGCTGTATCTCTTCACGTTGCATGCTGGCGCGCGGCACGGTGCTCAGGCCGAAGGCGGCGCAGGCCAGGCAGATGTTCTGCGTGCAGATGCCCACATCGACGCTGGTCATCTCGCGGCTTCGCTCATCGTGGAATCCCATCTTGTCCATGTCGTTCACGAGCACGAAGCTTATCGGAGCCTCCTTGGCCCACTCCTGCTTCCCAGCCACAAGCGAGCGTTTGTCGCCGCGTGCCACCTGGTTCAGGGCATGTGCCTGCGGGTCGTAGAGATAAACGCCGCGGCTGTCAAAGACGTAGAGACGAATCTCCTGCCAGTTCATGCAGGTGGGAGTGGTCAGTTTGCCGTCCTCGCGGTTCTTGCCCTGGGCACACCAAAGCAGGTCGCTGAGCAGTTGGCGGTCGATGGAACGGGTGCTGAACGCACGGTCGCTCTTGCGTTGCTGGAAGGTTTCCATTACGCTCAGCGTGCGTCGCTTCATGTTGGGGGCGGGCAGCTTGGTGGTCTGTGCGAGGGCTGTAGTGCTGGCCAGTGTAGCGCACAATACCACGACCCAAAAGAGGGAATGTTTCATAATTCTTGGCTTTAAGTGATGAATTTATGCTGCAAAGATAATGCTTTTTGCCGAGAAATCCTTACCTTTGACCCGAATATCCACATTAAATGTAACGTTATGCATCGTTTCTCGTATCATGGCACACTGCTTGCCTGCTTCCTTTGCTCGTTTCTGCACGCACAGACGACTATGTTTCCTTACCAAAACCCGACTCTCAGTCCGCACGAACGTGCCGTGGACCTCTGCGGGAGGCTCACGCTGGACGAGAAGGTCACGCTGATGGAGCATGAGTCGCATGCCATCGAGCGGCTGGGCATTCCCGAGTTCAACTGGTGGAACGAGGCGTTGCACGGCGTGGGCCGCAACGGGCTGGCCACCGTCTTTCCCATCACGATGGGGCTGGCCGCTACGTGGAACGACTCGCTGGTATATCGTTGCTTCGACGCTGTGAGCACCGAAGCACGGGCCAAGAACAATGCGGCTCGCCGCGACGGGCACAGCCGTATCTACGAGGGCGTCTCCTTCTGGACCCCGAACATCAACATATTCCGCGACCCGCGGTGGGGCAGGGGACAGGAAACCTACGGCGAGGACCCTTATCTGACCTCGCGCATGGGGCTGGCTGTCGTGCGTGGCTTGCAGGGAGCCGGCGATGCAGACCGCTATCAGAAGCTGTTGGCCTGTGCCAAGCATTTTGCCGTTCACAGCGGACCGGAATGGAGCCGTCACCAGATGAACGTCGACGACGTGCCGCTGCGCGACCTGTGGGAGACTTACCTGCCCGCCTTTAAGGTGCTGGTCGAGGAAGGTAATGTGGCCGAAATCATGTGCGCCTATCAGCGCCTGGACGGAGAGCCGTGCTGCGGCAATAATCGCCTGTTGCAACAGATACTGCGCCAGGAGTGGGGCTTCCGGGGACTGGTGACCAGCGACTGCTGGGCTGTCAATGACTTCTGGCAGGACGGCCGGCATGACTTCTCTCCCAGCAAGGTGGCTGCCGTGTCGCATGCAGTGCGTTCAGGAACCGACCTCGAGTGTGGCGTGAGCTACCGCACGTTGGCGGAGGGCGTGCGCGAAGGGAGGGTTTCAGAGGCCGTCATCGACACCAGCCTTATCCGTCTGCTCACGGCCCGCTTCCGTGTGGGCGACTTTGACGACGAGAGCTTGGTGAAGTGGAAGCGAATCGGGATGGACGTGGTGGACTGTGCTGCTCACCGCCAGTTGGCGCTCGATGCAGCGCGTCAGAGCATCGTCCTCCTGCAGAACCGGAACGACATTCTCCCGTTGCGACCCGAGCAGAATGTGCTCGTCATAGGGCAAAATGCAGTGGACTCGACCATGCAGTGGGGCAACTACAATGGCTTCCCCTCCCACACCGAGACCATTGCAGCTGCCATCGAGAAGCGCACGAAGGGCCAGATGGCCCTGTGCGATTTCCCGCTGGTGCAGACTCCCGAGCAGGCTGCCCAGGGGCTTCCAATTCCGATGGAGCATCTGATACTGCCCGACTCGTCGTGGGTCGTCATCTTCGTAGGAGGCATCTCACCCCGTCTTGAGGGCGAGGAGATGAAGGTGGACTTCCCTGGTTTCCGTGGTGGAGACCGTACGGACATCGAGCTGCCGGCGGTGCAACGCGAGGTGCTGAAGCGTTTGCACGAAGCCGGATGCAAGATTGTCTTCGTGAACTGCTCGGGCAGCGCCGTGGCCCTGGAACCCGAGACGGAGTCGTGCGACGCCATCGTGCAGGCCTGGTACGGTGGGCAGAGCGGGGGAACGGCGGTGGCCGAGGTGCTCTTCGGCGACTATAACCCCAGCGGCAAGCTGCCGGTGACGTTCTATCGGAACACCGCTCAACTACCTGACTACGAGGATTATCACATGCGGGGCCGTACGTATCGCTATATGAAGGAGACGCCGCTGTGGCCCTTCGGGTTCGGATTGAGCTACAGCCGCTTCCGTCTCAGCAAGCCGCGGTGGAAGGACGGCAAGCTCTCCGTGACGGTCAAGAACCGTGGACGCAGAGACGGCGACGAGGTGGTGCAGGTGTATGTGCGTCTCGTAGGCGAAGCCGACGGCCCCGTGCGAGCCCTGCGTGGATTCCGGCGGGTGAGCGTCCCCGCTGGAAAGTCGGTGCGTGTGGAAATCCCGCTCGGCGAGCACGAGTTCGAGTGGTGGAACCCGAAGACAAACACGATGGGACGTGTGGCCGGCGAGTATGAGGTGCAGGTGGGTACAAGCAGCCGCGCCGAAGACCTACAGACCCTGCGCGTCCGTCGCTGACGCTGCATGCAGTATCCGGTTTTATCACGTGTGATAAAACCGGATGCAACGTGTTGCGGGACGCTTTATCACACGTGATAAAATCGGTGGTGGCCCATCGCGCGGCTCGCTGCCTCGCTCTCCATCTTCGTCCTGCGTTCGCGACCGCTCCGTATATAACACGATGAAGCCTGGCAACCATTCCGCTGCCAGGCTTCGTCGTTGGGGGAGGATATGCTTACAGGAAGGCGTATCTGAGCACGAAGAGTGCAGCCAGGATGTACATGGCGGGGCTCAGTTTCTTCCAGTTGCCCGTGCACATCTGCACCAGGACATACGTAATGTAGGCCAGCATGATACCGTCGCTGATGCTGTATGTGAACGGCATGAAGGCGATACATACGAAGCACGGGATGGCATAGCTGAAGTCGTTGAACTCGATGTTGTGTATGCCTGTCATCATGATGGCACCCACCAGCACCAGTGCGGGAGCCGTGGCCTGAGCCGGGATGGCCAGGAACAGCGGGGCCAGGAACAGGGCCAGCAGGAAGCAGATGGCGGTGGTGAATGCAGTCAGTCCGCTGCGTCCTCCAGCGTTTACGCCCGAAGCACTCTCCACATAGGTGGTCACCGTGCTGGTACCCAGCATGGCACCCACGGTGGTGCCGATGGCGTCAGCCATGAATGCCTGCTTCAGGCGAGGGATGTTCCCCTGCTCGTCCATCATGCCGGCACGGCTCGAGACACCGATGAGGGTGCCTATCGTGTCGAACATGTCAATGAAGAGGAAGGTGAAGACACAGATGACCATGTCGAGCGAGAGGATATTCGACCACTCGAACTTCAGCAGGATGGGCGCCATGCTGGGTGGGGTGTCCACCACGCCGTTCAGCGTCGTGATGCCCAGGGGAATGCCGATGATGGTGGTGACGATGATACCAATGAGCAGTGCACCCGTGACATTGCGCACCATCAGCACGGCGGAGAAGATGATGCCGAAGCATGCCAGCAGCACGCCTGGCGTGTGCAGGTCGCCCAGGGAAACGAGGGTGGCGTCGTTGCTCACCACGATGCCGGCCGACTTCAAGCCTATCAGGGCGATGAACAGTCCGATACCCGGCGAGATGGCCTTGCGAAGCACGAGCGGCATGGCATCCACAATCTTCTGGCGCAGGCCGGTGAGCGTGAGCAGCATGAAGATGAGGCCCTCAAGGAACACGGCGGTCAGCGCAAACTGCCACGTATAGCCCATCGTGAGCACGACGGTGAAGGCAAAGAATGCATTCAGTCCCATGCCCGGAGCCAGTGCAAAGGGCAGTTTTGCATAGATGGCCATGACCAGTGTGGCCACCACCGATGCGATGATAGTCGTCGTGAAGACGGCGCCTTGGTCCATGCCTGCGGCCGCGAGAATCGAAGGATTGACGGCCAGGATATAGGCCATCGTCAGGAAGGTGGTGATACCCGCAATGATTTCCTTCCGTATGTTCATTGTGTTCGGGTCGAACCCGAAGAGTTTCTGTATCATGTGGTTCTCGTATATTTGATGTATTTACATTCGGTGTCTTATAATACGTTTCAAGGTTCAAAGCCCGGGGCCTGTGTGCCGCGCCCGGTGCCTTGAACCTTGAGTCGGGAAGTTACTTCATTGTCCACTTCACAGCCAGTGTGGGGTTGAAGTAGAACGACTTGTCGCCCCATTCGTAGAAGATGAAGTTGTTGCTCATCTCCCACTCGGTACCGATGCTCAGGTTGGTTTTCTTCGACGTCACGCTGTTCAGGTTGAACCAGAACTGCGGCTCAGTCAGAATGGTGATTGCGTAGTCGTTCGAGTAGGGCTTGCGGTTACGCCAGAAATCGATGAAGCCGCTGAAGGTGAACATGTCTTCCTGTCCGAAGGTCAAGCCCCAGATGCCGGTCAGCTGGAAGCCGGGGAAGGCGTCTGCTCCGCCCACTCCCTTGAAGTACTGCTTGTACATGGCCTGAACGCCCCATGTGAAGCTGTAGTCTTCGTTGTGCCAGTTGTAGGCGGGACCCAGCAGGAAGGCGTGCTGGAACTGGCTTGCATACGTGGCACCCTTGCCTGTGGTCACTCCACCGTTATACTCGCCGTGTACGGCAAAGCCCTTGTCGCCGATGTTAAACTCGCGCGAGAACTCGATGTAGGCACCCTTCATTCCCTTCGAATAGAAGTCCAGGTCGATGAAGTAGAAGATGCTACCCAGGCGGTCGGGACGGAACTGCTCGATGGTGGTCGTGAAGTTCTGGCGTGTACCCTCTGCATCGGGATAGGCTTTACGGCCGAAGTCCCAGTGTGCCTGTACGTTCACCTGTGCGCTTGCCAGGGTGGCGATGCCCATGAGCATTGCCGATAAGAGAATCTTTTTCATGTTGTTTGGTGTGTTAAATGGTTGGTAGAAATATTGGGTTAATTACTCGGTTCCTGTTCAGCTTTCTCGCGGGCTCGCTTCTCTTCCTTGCCGTGGAAGCTCTTCACGGTGATGTTCAGGTGTGGGGGCAGCACGGCATTCAGCACGATGCCCACCAGTGCGGCCAGTGCCAGGCCCGAGATGTTGATCGGCCCGATGGCCACTGCGTCGTTGGCTCCGTACTTCACGCCGATGGCCAGCGTCAGGATGAGTGCAGCCACAAAGACGTTGCGCGAGGAGGTGAAGTCCACATGTGCTTCCACCAGATTGCGCACGCCGACAGCCGAAATCATGCCGTAGAGGATGAGGCTCACACCGCCGATGGTGGCTGCGGGCATCAGCCCGATGAGGCAGGCAAACTTGGGACAGAAACTCAGCAGGATGGCGAGCACTGCAGCCAGACGTATCACGGCGGGGTCGAAGACGCGTGTCAGGTTGAGCACGCCCGTGTTCTCACCATAGGTGGTATTGGCGGGAGCACCGAAGAGGGCAGCCAGCGTCGTGGCCAGTCCGTCGCCGCAGAGCGTGCGGTGCAGGCCGGGGTTGGCCAGGAAGTCACGTCCCACGGTCGAGGAAATGGCACACATGTCGCCGATGTGCTCCATCATGGTGGCGATGGCGATCGGCATGATGGCCAGGATGCTCGAGAGAAGGAACGTCTGGTCCATGTTGTCCGTCACTGCGAGAATCGTGCGCTCACGGCTCACGGGAAGTCCAATCCATGCAGCATCCTTGACCGACGAGAAGTCCACCTCGCCCATGATGGCAGCCACGATGTAGGAGACGAGTACGCCCAGAAGGATGGGAATGATCTTCACGATGCCTCGGCCCCACATCGAGGCCACGATTACTGTCACGATAGCTATGATGGCCAGCAGCCAGTTCGTCGTGCAGCTGCCGATGGCAGAGCCTGAGAGAGTGAGTCCGATGGCAATCACCATGGGGCCGGTGACCACGGGAGGGAAGAATTTCAGCACGCGGTCGGAGCCGTAGAAGCGTATCAGCGCTGCCAGTACGAAGTAGCACAGTCCGGCACAGGCCACTCCGATGCAGGCGTAGTCCAGTGCCAGTGTTTCGGTCATGCCCTGTTCCACACCCATCTGCTTGACGGACATGTAGCCGCCGATGAAGGCGAAGCTGGAACCCAGGAAGGCAGGCACCTGCATCTTCGAAATGAAGTGGAAGATGAGTGTGCCCAATCCGGCAAACAGCAGTGTGGTGGATACGGACAGTCCCGTAATGGCCGGGACGAGAATGGTGGCGCCAAACATAGCAAACAGATGCTGTACGCCCAGGATGAAGTACTTGGGAGCGCCCAGTTCGCGGGCGTTGGTGATTCCCTCTTGCGGTTTGATTTCCATGGGGTGTGTTAGTGTTAAAAAGGTTAAACTTATGTTTATTTTTCACAAAAGTAATATTTTCCTTTGACATAGCATAGGTTTTGGCAATTTTTCTTTTATAGTTTGCCTTTTTTTCTTCGAAGTGTTCCTATGGTTGGTATTACACGACGAAAAAAACTTGCCTTTCTCTTGGCCGTCTCCCCTCGAATATGTACCTTTGACTATCGTCGAAGTTCCTTTCGCTCGGAAGAGTAAAATGAAAAACTTCGATTTTCATTTTGTCCTTCTCTCGCTTATTCGTACCTTTGCAGCATATAATATATAAGGTAGGTCAAATGGGCATATTAAACATTCTGGCGTCGCTCTATCTTTTGATAGGCAGTTATTCGAGTGCTGAGGCCGAGGGCATTCGGGTATATACTTTTGAGCCGCAGACGGGCGAGGCGACATATGTGACTGGAGCGTCGGGTATCTCGAACCCCAGCTTTCTCTGTCTGTCGGGAGACGGGCGGCATGTATATGCCGTGGGCGAGGACAGCGGGGAGACCAGCACGGCGAATTATTTGAAGTTCAGTCCCCGAAAGGGCCGGCTGCGCCTCGTGAACAGCCGGCTCACACACGGCGGCGCACCCTGTAACATCGTACTCAGCCCTAATGGGCAGATGGTGCTGACGGCGAACTACTTTGGCGGAAGCGTTACCGCCTTCCCGCTCGACCGCCTAGGACGCCTACTCGAAGGCCGGCCTTACCGCTTCGCAGGGCACAGCGTGGACCCCGAACGGCAAACGCGCCCCTATCTGCATGCCGTCTATTTCGCCCCCGACGGGAGCCAGATGTGGTGCGACGACTTGGGAACAGATCAGGTGCATGCATTTCCCGTGGGCAAGGACGGGATGCCGCTTCTCGATGCACAGCATCAGACGGACCATTTCATCAAGGCCGGCCTCGGGCCACGCCATCTCTGTTTCTCCTGTGAGCGCCCCTTGGCCTATCTTCTGGGAGAACTTTCCGGCGAGGTGTGCACGCTGGATTATTCCGACCCGACGCGTATCCGGGTGATCCAGACTCTGCGTGCCGACTCGCTCGGCGCCGGCGGGAGTGCCGACATTCACCTCTCGCCCGACGGTCGCTTCGTATATACCAGCCATCGCCTGCAAGGCGACGGCATCTCTATCCTGCGCGTTCGTGCCGACGGCACTCTCACCAAGGTGGGCTACCAGCCCACGGCTGCTCATCCCCGTAACTTCGCCATCAGTCCCGACGGACGCTATCTCCTTGTGGCCTGTCGCGACGCCGATGTGGTGGAAATCTTTCGCCGCAATCTCACCACGGGCGAGCTTTCCGACACCCACGAGCGCATTCACATGCCCAAACCCGTCTGTCTGCAGTTCCTGGAGCGATAGTGGGGCTTGCTGAGAGCTATCCTTTCGCGCGTGCACGTAAAATACGCGCGTGCACGTAAAATAATAGATGTGTAGCGCTGTGATGTGGAAAAATCTTTGTACCTTTGCACGGGATATGCCGCCGACTGGTTTTGCGGCACCTGAAAGTGTGGCCCGCACCCTCGAACGGCGGGCATAGTGAGCAGATTAATACATTGCAGATATGTTACGAATAGCCGTACAGTCCAAGGGACGCCTCAATGAGGATACGATGGCCCTGCTTGCCGAAGCTGGCATAAAAGTGAGCAGCAGCAAACGCACCCTGCTGGTGCAGAGCAGCAATTTTCCTGTAGAGATTCTTTATCTCCGTGACGACGATATCCCGCAGAGCGTGGCCACGGGCGTGGCCGATCTGGGCATTGTGGGCCTCAATGAGTTTGAGGAGCGCCATGAGGATGCCGAGGTGGTGCGCCCGCTGGGCTTCAGCCGTTGCCGCCTTTCACTGGCCATTCCCAAGAACACTGCATACTCGGGCTTGAAGTGGTTCGAGGGGAAGAAGATAGCCACCTCCTATCCCTGCATTCTCCGCCGTTTCATGCAGCGTCATCATATCGCCGCCGACATCCATGTCATCACCGGCTCGGTGGAGATCAGTCCGGGCATCGGCCTCTCGGATGCCATCTTCGACATCGTCTCGAGTGGTAGCACGCTGGTGAGCAACAATCTGGCCGAGGTGGAGGTGGTCATGGAGAGTGAGGCCGTCCTGATTGCCAACCGCCGTCTCGATGATGAGAAACGCGCCACGCTGGACGAACTGCTCTTCCGCATCGAAGCGGTCAAGGCGGCCGAGGACAAGAAGTACGTGCTGATGAACGTGCCCACCGAACGTGTGCCCGATGTGGTCGCTGTACTTCCTGGAGCTAAGAGCCCCACCGTGATGCCCTTAGCCACCGAGGGGTGGAGCAGTGTGCACACGGTCATCGACGAGCATCGCTTCTGGGAAATCATTCGCCAGCTGAAGTCGCTCGGTGCACAGGGCATCCTGGTGCTGCCTATTGAGAAAATGATATTGTAAACGTGACGCCAGCCTCACCCCCGACCCTCTTCGAAGAGAGGGAAACCCAGGGAGGGATGGAAAGAAATGTATATATTCAAACAGTTAATGCGAGATGAAGGTTTACAGATACCCATCTGACGAGGAACTGGACGAGTTGCTGAAGCGCCCCGTGCGTGATGCGGCCGACCTGAATGCCACCGTCGCTGCCGTGCTGGACGATGTGCGGCAACGTGGCGATGCTGCGGTGCGTGAATACGAAGCGCGATTCGACCATGTCCGGCTCGACGCGCTGGCCGTCACTCCCGAGGAGATGGCCGAAGCCGAGACACTGGTGGACGACGAGCTGAAAGGCGCGTTGAAGCTGGCCCATCGGAACATTGAGAAGTTCCATGCCTCCCAACGTTTCGAGGGAGAGAAGGTCGAGGTCACCGAGGGAGTCACCTGCTGGCAGAAGGCTGTCCCTATCGAGCGTGTCGGCCTGTACATCCCTGGCGGCACCGCTCCTCTGTTCAGCACCGTCTTGATGCTGGCCACCCCGGCCCGTATCGCAGGGTGCGACGAGATTGTCCTCTGCACCCCGCCGCGGCCCGACGGCACTGTGAACCCCGCCATCCTGGTGGCCGCCCGCATCGCCGGCGTAAGCCGTGTCTTCAAGATAGGCGGTGTGCAGGCTATCGGAGCCATGGCCTTCGGTACCGAGAGTGTGCCCCGGGTCTATAAGATATTCGGTCCCGGCAACCAGTTTGTCATGTGTGCCAAGCAGCAAGTATCGCTTCACGACGTGGCCATCGACATGCCTGCCGGTCCCAGCGAGGTGGAGGTGCTGGCCGATGAGAGCAGCAATCCTGCCTTCGTGGCCGCCGACCTGCTGAGCCAGGCCGAGCATGGAGTGGACAGCCAGGTGCTTCTGGTTACCCATAGCGAGTCGCTCATCCCGCAGGTACAGGCCGAGGTGGAGGCTCAGCTGGCTCGCCTGCCCCGCCGTGAAATTGCTCAGAAGTCCCTCGAATCGAGTAAAATAATCCTGGTGGGGGACGACCGTGCAATGCTTGACATTACTAATCGTTACGCCCCCGAGCACCTGATCATCGAGACTGCCAACTATGAGGAACTGGCCCTCGGCGTGCGCAATGCCGGGAGCGTATTCCTCGGCCCCTGGACGCCCGAGAGCGCCGGAGACTATGCCAGCGGCACCAATCACACCCTGCCCACCAATGGGTATGCTGTGGCCTACAGCGGTGTTAATCTGGACAGCTTCTGCCGCAAGATGACGTTCCAGCATATCACGCCTGAGGGCATACGCCGCATCGGCCCCGCCGTGGAGCTGATGGCTGCTGGCGAACAGCTGGATGCCCACCGCCAGGCCATGTCGTTGCGTCTGCGCCAGGCAGAGGCTGCCGACGGCGCGGCGCAGGGGTGAGAAAATGGTGGTAGGCCACCAACCTCGCCGCGGCACTCCACCAACCTCGCCGCGGCACTCCGCCAAAGCCGCCGTGGCCTGCCACCCCGCAACGTCCCATCCTGAGCCACCCCGGCTACGGGCTGTCTTGCCCCCGGAAATGGGACACAGAGAATGAACAAGACGAGTGAAAACAGATAACCGAAATACCTACATGCAGAACGACTTCGACTTGAGCCGCCTCGTGCGGCCGAATATCTGGGCACTGACACCCTACAGCTGTGCCCGCGACGAATTCAAGGGCATGGACGCCCATGTCTTTCTGGATGCCAACGAGAGCCCCTATAACGACCCCGTCAATCGCTACCCCGACCCCTTGCAGGAAGAACTCAAGGCTCGGCTGGCACCGATGAAGGGCGTGCGTCCCGAACAGATATTCCTGGGCAATGGGTCTGACGAGGCCATCGATCTGGTATATCGCGTTTTCTGCCGTCCCGGCATCGACAATGTGGTGGCCATCGAGCCCACCTACGGCATGTACCGCGTCTGTGCCGACGTGAACGACGTGGAGTACCGCCCCGTGTTGCTCGACGACCATTTCCAGCCCAGTGCCGAGAAGCTGCTTGCAGCCACCGATGAGCACACCAAGGTCATCTGGCTCTGCTCGCCAAATAATCCCACGGGCAACGACCTCGTGCGCGAGGAGGTGGAGAAGGTCATCCGCCACTTCCGTGGCATTGTCGTGGTGGACGAGGCCTATTCCGATTTCTCCGACCAGCTGCCCCTGCGCCTCTTTGCCGGACGTATCCCCAATCTCATCGTCCTGAATACCTTCAGCAAGGCTTGGGCATCAGCCGGAGTGCGGCTGGGCATCGCTTTCTCTACCGCTGAGATAATCGGCCTGTTCAACAAGGTGAAGTACCCCTACAATGTGAACCGTCTGACACAGGACTACGCCATGCAGCTGCTCGCCGACACGGTGAAGGTGGAGCGATGGGTGGCACAGATCAGGCAGGAGCGCGACCATCTGCTTCCCGCCCTGCACGAACTGCCCATCTGCCAGCAGCTCTATCCCACGGCGGCCAACTTTGTCCTCATTCGCGTGTCGGATGCCGACCGCATCTACCGCTACCTGGTGGAGCGCGGTGTGGTCGTGCGCAACCGCAACCGCGTCCAGCTCTGTGCCGGATGCCTGCGCATCACTGTGGGCACCCCCCAGGAGAACAACGAACTGCTGGGTGCCCTACGCCAGTACAAACCATAAGCAACCAATGCAATCAAGATGAGACGCATCCTATTCATCGACCGCGACGGCACCATCCTGCGTGAGCCTGCCGACGAACAGATAGATAGCTACGATAAGTTCCGCTTCGTGCCGGGAGCCATCGGAGCGCTCTCCTTCCTGCGCCGCCATACGGACTACCTCTTTGTCCTGGTCAGCAATCAGGACGGGTTGGGCACCGATGCCTATCCCGAAGCCGACTTCTGGCCCACCCACCAACTGATGCTCGATACGCTCGAGGGCGAGGGCGTCACCTTTGATGCCATCCATATCGACCGCAGTTTTCCCGCCGACAACCTGCCCACCCGCAAGCCCGGCACAGCCATGCTCACGAAATATATCGAGGGCGATTACGACCTGGCCCACAGCTGGGTCATCGGCGACAGGCAGACCGATGCCATGCTGGCCGAGAACTTGGGCTGCGGAAGCCTCATTCTGGGAGCCGAGATGACGTGGGAGCGTGTCTGCGAACTGGCCTTTGCCGGCGTGCGCAAGGCTGAGGTTCGACGCACTACCAGCGAGACGGACATCTGCGTGCGGCTGAATCTCGATGGCGACGGCATAGCCGACATACAGACGGGGCTCGGATTCTTTGACCACATGCTGGAGCAGATAGCGCGTCATGGCATGGTGGACCTATACATACGCTGCCGTGGCGACCTTCACGTGGATGAGCATCACACCATCGAAGACGTGGCACTGGCTTTGGGACAGTGTCTTGCCGAAGCGCTGGGCGACAAGCGTGGCATCGAGCGCTACGGCTTCTGCCTGCCCATGGACGATTGCCTCTGCCAGGTGGCGCTCGACTTCGGCGGTCGGCCCTGGCTCGTGTGGGATGCCGAGTTCCGGCGCGAGCGGGTGGGCGACGTGCCCACCGAGATGTTCCGCCACTTCTTCAAGAGTCTGTCGGACAGTGCCCGCATGAACCTGAACATCAAAGCCGAGGGAGAGAACGAGCACCATAAGATAGAGGGTATATTCAAGGCGTTGGCCCGCAGCATCCGCATGGCGGTGCGGCGCGACATTGCCCATTATCAGCTGCCAAGCAGTAAGGGAGTCCTATGACCAGCTATCCCTCTGCACTCCTGGAACGAGCCGTGGGCGAGGTCAGCCGCCTGCCTGGTATCGGACAACGCACAGCGTTGCGCCTCGTGCTTCACCTTCTCCGTCAGGAGGAGAGCCAGACAGAGGCGCTGGCCGACAGCCTCGTGACGCTGCGTCGTGATGTACGCTACTGCCGTCTGTGCCACAATATCTGTGACGACGAACTGTGTGACATCTGTGCCAACACCTCGCGTGACAACTCGCTGGTCTGCGTGGTGGAGAACATCCAGGACGTGATGGCCATCGAAAACACACAGCAGTATCGCGGCCTCTACCACGTGCTGGGTGGCATCATCTCGCCCATGGAGGGCGTGGGACCGGCTGATCTCGAGATACAGAGCCTCGTGGACCGCGTTGGGCAGGGCGGTGTGGCCGAGGTCATCCTGGCGCTGAGCAGCACGATGGAGGGCGACGCCACGGGATTCTATATCTACCGGCGCCTGCAGGACAGCGGTGTGCGAGTCACCGTCATTGCACGAGGCGTGGCCCAGAACGACGAACTGCAATACACCGACGAAGTCACGCTGGGGCGTGCCCTGCAGGGGCGCATCCCGTTCAGTACACAATGAAATTAAAGACAAGTCAATGACTAAGAAACAAATTTTCTTCGTTTTTCTCGCAATGTTGGCAGGGGTGCTTCTCACGGCACTGCTGTTTGAGATTGTTATCCGTCGTCAGGGATCGCTCCTGCCGCCTGAGGCCGTGACGCCTTCGGTGCAGTATGCCTTCGGGGTGGTCTGCGCGGCAAGCACCCTCGTGGGGGTCTTTCTAGCCCTGCGCCAGACGGGCTGGAATCCCTTGTTGCGTCTGTCGCTGATTACGTCGCCCGCCGTGCTGGTGCTTATCGACTACTACCTCCTGGGTGAGCGCAACTTCCTCTTCTGTCTGCCTCTGCTCGCCGTGGCTTTTTTTATATTGCTTCACCGAGTGATGCAGGACTAACCGCGAAAGCCAATGAAACTGAGTATTGTCATCGTCAGCTATAATGTCAAGTACCACCTTGAACAATGCCTGCGCTCGTTGCGGCGTGCCACGGCACTGATCGAAAGTGAGGTCTGGGTGGTGGACAATGCCAGTACAGACGACAGCTACCATTATCTTTGGACGCGTTTTCCCGATGTCCATTTCATACCCAACACGGAGAACGTCGGGTTCTCGCGAGCCAACAATCAGGCCATCCGCCGCAGTACGGGTGAGTATGTGCTCCTGCTTAACCCCGACACGCTGGTGGCCGAGGACACTTTGGCGGGCTGCGTCCGTTTCCTTGACGAGCACCCGGAGGTGGGGGCCACGGGCGTGAAGATGCTAAATGCCGACGGCACCTTTGCCCTCGAAAGCCGGCGCGGACTGCCCACTCCCTTCACCAGCTTCTGCAAGATGAGCGGTCTGGGCAAGCTCTTTCCCCGGAGCCGCATCTTCGGTCACTATTACATGCAGTACCTCGACCGCGAGGCTCCGGCTCCCATCGAGGTGATTTCCGGCGCATTCAATATGCTCCGGCGCAAAGCCCTCGACCAAGTGGGACTGCTCGACGAAGACTTCTTCATGTACGGCGAGGATGTGGACCTCAGCTACCGGCTCCTGAAGGGCGGCTGGAAGAACTATTACCTGCCGCTGCCCATCCTGCACTACAAGGGCGAGAGCACCGTGAAGAGCAGTTACCGATACGTGAGTGTCTTCTACAATGCCATGCTCATCTTCTACAACAAGCACTACAGCCGTCGCAACCGCCTGCTGGGATATGTGGTCAAGACGGCAGTCTATGTGCGGGCATTTCTGGATATGTGTGGCCCTACGTGGGACATGGTGCGCCGCGCCTTGGGCTTCCCTCCGCCCAAGCCTTGTCCGGTGAAGTACATGTCGTTTGACTTCGACACCACTCCTGTCTCCCACATGTTCGCCGCCCTTCAGACACAGGATTGTGATCCCGGCGCCTTGTTGCGCACCTATTCGGCAAAGGCCGGCGTGGTCATTATGCCGGGCGAGGTCGTACCATACGTACCTTCTCAAACCGATACTCCCACTGACGATGCTTAGTTCTGAACGTATCATATTACGCGCCGTGGAGCCGGAAGACCTCGACACGATGTATCTCGTGGAGAACGACACCCGTCTCTGGCCCGACGGGCTGGCCACCGTGCCCTTCTCGGCACATGCCCTTCGCCAGTTCCTTGCCACTACACACAATGACATCTATCGGGACGGACAGCTTCGTCTTTGCATCGAAGGGAGCGACGGAGTCACCAAGGGCTTCGTGGATCTGCAGGATTTCCAGCCCCGCCATCTGCGTGCCGAGGTGGGCATCGTCCTGTTTCCTGAATGGCAAGGGCAGGGCATCGCTACCGACGCACTCCGCCTGCTCTGCGAATATGCCCGTCTCCACCTCGCCCTGCATCAGCTGTATGCCCTCGTGGCCGAGGACAACGAACGTGCACAGGCTCTCTTCCGTCGGGCTGGATTCAGTGCTGTGGCTCAGCTCACCGACTGGCTCCGCCGTAGCAACAGCTTTACCGACGCCCTCCTTTTTCAGAAAGTACTCTGAGCAGCAATCCGCCCCTCTGAAGGGTTCACTATTTATCATCCACCATCTTCGTCGTCGCTAAGAAAAGCCTCTGTACACGTCAGCCTTTCCTGTCCCGGGCAGTCTCTCTTGCCGCATATTTTCCCTAAAACGACTAACAAATATTGCGATGTTAGTCGTTTTGCATGTTTTGTTAGTCTGTGACTGAAGATTTTTGCCTTATTTTGCGTTGGAAACATGGACCAAACAGTATTAACATATTAATAAAAATGCGTATGAGAAAACTTTTGTTTGTTCTGATGACTGCGTTCGCATCCTTGGATGCAGGAGCACAGACGTTCTTCACCCAGGGCAATCTGCTTTTTACGGTGAACGGAAAGAACCCTACGACCGTCTCGGTCAAGAAGGCTTTTAGTGACATAGGGGGCGAGATTGTCATCCCATCGACGGTTGTCAACGAAGGCGTGGTCTACACCGTGACGCTGATTACGGGCAATGCCTTCGACAATACCTCTATCACAAGCGTCACCATCCCCGCCTCGGTGGACAGCATCGGCAACCGTGCCTTTGAGTCCTGCCAGTCGCTGACAAACATACACATCGATGACAGTGACAAGGAACTGAAGTTGGTCAGCGGCTTCTATGGCATCCTGTATGGCGCCAATGCAGATAAGAGCGTCTATGTGGGGCGTAACCTGATACTCAGCGAGAACTCGGCACCGTTCCCTAATGCCACCAGCGTGGAGTTCGGCGACAAGGTGACAGCCATCAACAAACGCTTGTTCTACGATGCCAACAAGCTGGCCAACGTCACCATCGGCAAGGGCGTGACCGAGATTGGCGATGCGGCTTTCTGGAACGCAGGCGATGACGAAAGCGTCGTTGAAATGACCGTGACGCTGGGCGAGAATGTGAAGACCATTGGCGTCAGTGCCTTTGAGAGCTGTGACAAGCTGA
>CADAJS010000016.1 GCA_902788315.1 uncultured Bacteroidales bacterium | reverse complement strand
GGCGCAATGGGGGTCCATTGTAACCGAGAAGTGGCGAGACAGATGTCACAAAGAAATCCCGTTTAGCGCATAACAGTCTATTGACCGATTCGGGATAATCCCTAATCCCAAATAGCAGAATGAAACGCAGTCTGTTCCTTCTTCCCTTGCTGTGCATCCTCTTCGGTGCTTGCCAGAAAGGCATTGAGGTAGCCAATCCACGTTGTTGTAACCTGGCCTGCCCGGTGGGCGTGGCCGAGCCTGAATTCAGCTGGCAGCTGAGGGACGGGTCGATAGGTGCTGCTCAGACGGCCTATGAGCTGCAGATAGCCAGCACGCCCGAACTGCTCAGGCAGGGGAGGGCAGACGTATGGACATCGGGCCTGCAGCAGACCGACGAGCAGCTGCACGTAAAGGCCGAGGGAGCCAGGCTGAAGGAGGCCACTGCATACTGGTGGCGGGTGCGCCTCACCAATCAGGAAGGCCGTCAGACGGCGTGGACCGAGCCGCAGCCCTTCGCCACAGGCTTCCACTCATGGGCCGGGAGTGCCGACCACTGGATAGCCCCCGACTGGCGCGAGTGCCGAACGCAGCCCTACCTGCGGCGGCAGTTCGTGTTGCGGGAGAAGCCACGGCAGGCGCTGGCCTACGTCTGCACGCTCGGCTGCGGCGACCTGTGGATGAACGGGAAGCGTGTGGACGAGACGGCCATCCTCAATCCCGCTCAGACCAACTATGAGCAATATGCCCTCTACGTGGGCTATGACGTCACGCCGCTGCTGCGGGGCGGCGACAACTGCATGGGCGTCATGCTGGGCGACGGATGGTACCATCAGAACCGCGTCTGGGGCACCACGCTGGGCGACTACGGGAGCCCGAAGATGAAGTGCGCGCTGGTGGTTGAATATGCCGACGGCGAACGCCAGACGCTCTATTCCGATTCCGGATGGACGTGGCACGACGGGCCTGCCCTGGCCAGCAATATCTATGCCGGCGAGACGTACGATGCCCGAGGCGAGATAGACCGCTGGTGCCAGCCGGGCCAGCCGTCCGAGGGGTGGCGGGGCGTGGTGGAGACGAAGGAGAACCTGCCTCCCACGCTATACCCCCAGTTGATGGAGCCCATCCGGCTGCTCAGGGCAGTGAAGCCCGTCAGGGCGTGGCAGGCCGGCGGCAAGTGGATATTCGATTTCGGCATAAACTTTGCTGCCGTGCCGCGTCTCAAGATAGACCTCCCTGCGGGCACCACCCTGACGATGCGGATGGGCGAGGTGCTCAGTGGCGACAGCATCGACTACAAGACGACGGGCGTCGGCGCAACGGGCGTCGTGCAGACCGATGTCTATACGAGCAAGGGCGGCCCCCAGACGTGGACGCCGCGCTTCACCTATCATGGCTTCCGCTATCTGGAGCTGACGGGGCTGGACCAGCTGCCCCGAGGCGACTTCCTCGAGGCCGTGCAGGTAAATACCGACCTGCAGCAGCTGGCCTCCTTCTCCTGTTCGGACACCTTGCTCAACCGCATGCACGAGATGGCCATACGCACGTTCCTGAGCAACAGTCACGGCATTCCCACCGACTGCCCCCATCGCGAGCGCTGCGGCTGGCTGGGCGATGCACATGCCGTCTGCCCCTTCGAGTCCATCAACTATGATATGGAAAACTTCTTCATGAAGTATCTGGCCGACGTGCGCTCGAGCGCCAGCTATCCCGTGGAGAACACCCTCTTCCACAAGCTCTACAACAGCCTCTTCTATTTCACGGACAAGCCCGAGGGACTCTGCTTCATGATAGCTCCGGGGCGCAGGCAGTGTGGCGTGGCCTCGCCCGATTGGGGCACAGCGCAGGTGCACATTCCCTGGTGCCTCTGGTGGTACTATGGCAACCGGGAGGCTCTGGCAATGATGTACGACTACATGAAGGTGTGGGAACGCCACGTCACCGACATCTCGGAGCATCACATCGTTCATACGGGACTGGGCGACTGGTGCCCCTGCGCCAACGACAGCCTGCCCCATCCGCCGTGTCCCGTCCCCCTCAGCTCCACGGCCTTCCACTATCGCGACCTCGTCGAGCTGGAACAGATAGCCGGCCTCCTGGGATTCCCTGACGACGCCCGCGAATATGCCGCAAGGCGACGGCTGGTGGGGCAGGCGCTGGTCGATTCGTTCTATTGCGACAGCACCCACTCCTTCGGGAGCCAGACGGCCGATGCGATGGCGCTGGAGTTTGGCTTCGCCCCCGAGGCCGACCGCGAGGCGCTGGCCCGGGCCATCGTGCAGCGCGCCCATGCCGAGCATCACGACTTCTTCAACGTCGGCATCTTCGGGCTGGGCAGTGTGGGACAGGCGCTCAGCCGCAACGGACACGCCGCCGATGCCCTGCGCCTCTTCACGAAGAGAGGCGAGTACAGCTTCGACTATATGTTCGCCGAGGCGGATGCCACCACCTGCTGGGAGACGCTGCCCGTCTGCCGCAGCAGCATGGAGCTCACGCTGCGGGGCGCCTCGCTCAATCATCCCATGCAGGGCGTCTATGACCAGTACCTCATCGAGGACATTGGCGGCATACGCCCCCTGGCACCCGCCTACAAGAAGATACTCTTCGCCTCAGCGGCCGAGACCGACCTTCGGCACGCCCAGGCCAGCGTGCATACGCCTTACGGCCTGGCCTCCAGCCGGTGGCGCAAGGAGCGCGGCGCCCTCGTCTGGCACCTTACCGTTCCGGCTAATACGTCTGCCGAAGTTCTCCTGCCCAGCCACACCCAGCTCACCGTCTCGCCCCGGATAGACGTGGAAGAGGCGGGCGGGCGCCTCCAGCTGCCTGCCGGCCAATACACATTGCAGGTAAGATAGAGCGGCCGTGATGCCTGTTTTACTGCAACTGGATGCTGGTGGGACTTGAACGTTCTTCTCCTTCTCTTTCTTTTTACCTGAAGCGAGAAGATGCCGGAGCGACTATCGCACCAGCATCTTGACGCGAGCGAGATGCGTCACATTTGTCTAAGAGCCAAAGCAAGACTTGACTCTTGGCGCTCACTTAACCAACATCTTGAACTTTGTTCGAGATGCTTCGCGCTCGGTCAAGAGTTCAAGCAGGACTTGACTCTTGGCGCTCACTTAACCAGCATCTTGTGCCTGCCGGAGATATACATGCCTCGGGGGAGGCTGCTCACGTCGGAGGGCAGGGCAGAGGCTCTCACCAGGCATCCGTCGAGACTATAGACGGGACGTGAGGCGGCAGCCTCGTCGCGGGCGGGCTGAGGCTCCACTGCCGTCTGGCTGTCGCCCACGGGGAACAGGAGCATCAGGGCGGGCAGGCCGCTGGCCGTATAGCTCTCCACGCGCTCGTCGGCTTTCGTGGTGACGTTGAAGTTACAGTTGGAGATTCCGCGCTCGGTGTCGCGCCGGGTCCATCCACGCTCGATGTTGCGCCTGACGTGGGTGAGATAGCGTGTCTGGCCGCAGTCATAGACCAGCATGTGGAGGTACTGGGCGAAGATGGCGCAGTAGATGCCCTGCTCCACGCCCGTCTCTAAGGGCAGGATGTAGCTGGAGCACATGGAGGTGAAGACGTAGTCGGCTGCCCGCCGGGCATTGGCGAGATACTTGGCTTCGCCCGTAATCTTATAGAGCAGGCAGCTGGCGCCGATGTAGGTGGCCTGGTTGTAGAGGTGGTCTTTCCACTCGGGGCCGCCGCCGTGGATGCCGTCGGCCACTCGCCCGTTCGAGACCAGTGTGGAGTGGGCCCAGTCATAAACCTCGCGTGCCTTCTCCAGATACCACTCGCGTGTCTGGCGTGTGGGGTAGTCCGTGGTGGGGGCGGTACGTCCGTCGGGCACCAGATTATATAGGGTGCAGGCGGCAATGACGGTGGGGAAGTTGATGCATGCCGAGCGGAAGTCGCCAGGCTGGTGGGGCTTGGGGCTGTCGATGGGCTGCCACTCCCAGAACATACCTCCGGCGTATCGGCCCTCGAAGCGGGCGGGGTCGGCATAGGAGCCGTCGTCGCCCACCTTCTTCGACCCGTACCATACGCGGCAGAAGCTCTTCTCGGAATAGGCGAGATAGGCCGACGTGCCGAACAGTTCGTAGGCGCGGGCCAGGGCGCAGGTCCACCACATGATGTCGTCATAGACGAACCAGCCGGTGTTCGTATTGCAGTTGTCGAAGTCGAAGTTGCAGTACTGGGTCTTCTCGCCATTGTAGATGCGCTGTGCCAGCAGGCGGTACTTGGCCATGCGGGTGGCGTCGTTCTCCTGGAGGGCGCGCCGATAGGCATTCACGGCCATGTCGTAATAGATGGCCTGGCACCAGATGGCGGCTGCGCCGCCCCAGCGGTCCACGGCATTGGGGCGGTCGGAATAGTCGCGATAGATGTACTTACGGGTGTCGAGAAAGACGCGGTTGAAATCGTCATAGGCCTGCCACTCGTCGGCGTCGGTATAGGAGATGGTCTGCGCCGACAGTTGTCCGGCACAGACCACCCCTGCAAACCATAAGAGGAATCGTGTCATTGTATCTGAACTAATACCTTCCTCCCCCCCCCTGAGGAAGGGGGAGGGGGAGTGGGGACTTTATTTCTTCTTGTTTTTCTTGCTCTTACTCTTGCTCTTCTTTGCCGGCACATACTCGTCGGAGAAAGAGTAGGGCGCAGCCTCTACATCCGTGCCGCGTGTGGTGTTAGGAGTGTCTGTCATGCTGTAGTCCATCGTCATGCCCTGGAGCAGGTCGGTGTGGCGGACGTAGTTCTTCTCATAGGACGTGCCGTTCACTGTGAGGCGCTGTACGTAGCGGTTCGCATCGCTGTTCTGCGGTGCGTTGATGACTACGTCCTTGCCGCCGGGCAGGTGCAGCGTAAGCTTCTGGAAGTATGGGGCCCCCAGTGCATATTCGCCCGAACCGGGGCAGACGGGATAGAAGCCCATGGCGGTGAAGATGTACCAGGCCGAGGTCTGGCCGTTGTCCTCGTCGCCGCAGTATCCGTCGAAGTTCGCGTTGTACATGCGGTTCATCGTCTCGCGCAGCCAGTACTGGGTCTTCCAGGGCTGTCCACTCCAGTCGTAGAGATAGATCATGTGCTGGATGGGCTGGTTGCCGTGGGCGTAGTTGCCCATGTTCATAATCTGCATCTCGCGAATCTCGTGGATGACGCTGCCGTAATAGCTCTCATCGAAGATGGGCGGCAGGACAAAGACGGTGTCGAGCATGTGGTTGAAGGTGTCGCGTCCGCCCATCAGGTTGATGAGTCCCTTCGGGTCGTGGAACACGCTCCAGGTATAGTGGAGGCTATTGCCCTCGGTGAAGGCGTCGCCCCACTTGAAGGGGTTGAAGTCGGGGACCCATTCGCCATTCTCCATCTTGCCGCGCATCAGGTTGTGCTCGGGGTCGAAGAGGTTACGGTAGTTCATGGCGCGCTCGGCATAGACGGCAATCTCCTTCTCGGGCTTGCCCAGTGCCTGGCCCAGCTTGTAGATGCTCCAGTCGTCGAAGGCATACTCCAGCGTGCGGGCAGCGCTCTCCCGGATCTTGTCGTAGGGGACGTAGCCCAGACGGTTGTACTCCTCCCAGCAGCGGCGTCCGCTGGCCGTGCGGTCGAGCTGTGCATTGGCTCCGTGGACAACGGCTTCCCATAGCGTCTCGATGTCATAGCCGCGGATGCCCTTCAGATAGGCGTCGGCCACGACGGATGCCGAGTTGTTGCCCACCATGCAGTCGCGGTGTCCGGGCGAGCTCCATTCGGGCAGGAAGCCGCTCTCCTTGTAGGCATTGGCCCAGCCCTCCTGCATCTGCTTGCTCATCTCGGGATAGACGAGGTTGACCAGCGGGAAGAGGGCGCGGAAGGTGTCCCAGAAGCCCGTGTCGCCATAGAGCGGACCGGGGAGCACCTGGCCGTTGTAGGGGCTGTAATGGATGATCTGTCCCTGGGCGTTCACTTCGTGCAGAGTGCGGGGGAAGAGGACGGAACGGTAGAGACAGCTGTAGAACGTGCGCAGGCGATCGACATCCGTCTGATCCTGGACGTCTATGCGCGAGAGGATGCGATTCCACTCGGTGCGTCCCAGCTCGGTGAGCTGCTCCATGGAGAGCTGGCCCAGCTCCTTCAGGTTCTGCTCGGCCTGCTCAGGGCTTATGAACGAGCTGGCCACGCGTACCTGCACGTTACAGTTGCTCTTGGTGTCGAAGGATACGATGGCTCCGGCATGCTTGCTCGCCATCTCGAGGGTGCCGGCCTTGATATTGCCCTCATCGACGGTGGCGGTGTAGGTGAAGGGGCGGTCGAACTGGAGGATGAAGTAGTTGCGGAAATTATCGGTGACGCCGCCGCTGTTACGCGTGGTGTAGCCCACCACCTGATTCTTCTCGGGAATGATCTTCACATAAGAGCCGCGGTCGAAGGCGTCCACCACCAGATACTTCTGCTTCGGGCTGGCATCGTACTTGATGCGGAAGAGGGCTGCCCGGCTGGTGGGAGAGATTTCGGTGGTGATGTCATACTCGGCCAGATACACCTTGTAATAATAAGGCTTGGCCACCTCAGACTTGTGGGAGAACCAGCTGGCACGCTGGTCTTGGTCAAAGACAGGGGCATCGGCCACCACAGGCATCAGGGAGAACTGTCCGTAGTCGTTGATCCAGGGGCTGGGCTGGTGGGTCTGCTTGAAGCCGCGAATCTTCTCGGCATCGTAGGTATAGGCCCATCCGTCGCCCATTTTGCCTGTCTGCGGTGTCCAGAAGTTCATGCCCCAGGGCACGGCAATGGCGGGATAGGTGTTGCCCGTAGAGAGGCTGGGTTTCGAGTGGGAGCCCACGAGGGGATTGACATACTGTACGGGGTCGTCAATAGCACGCAGCCCCGCTACGGAGAGCAGGGCCATGAGGCTGAGGATATACTTTTTCACGTGTCGCTGTGTTATGTGTGTATGATTTATTTATGTATCGTATAGGAAAACGAGGGCATGCACGGAGGCGGGCTCCATGCATGCCCTTGCTGCGGATGGTATGGAAGGAATCAGAGTTCCTTGATCTTCACGTTCTTGAACCAGACCTCGTCGCCGTGGTCCTGCAGGAGGATGCGTCCGTCGCGGTTGCCGAAGTTGGGCCAGTTCTTGTACTTGCTGTAGGCCACCAGAGCGTCCCACTCCTGTGTGCCGCGCTCATACTCGAGCATCTTCACGCCATTGAGCCAATGCTCCACATGGTTGCCGCAGACATAGACGAGGGCGGTGTTCCACGTGGTGATGTCGAAGGGCTTGTCCTCCGGTGCAGGGATCAGGTCGTAGAGGGAGCCCAGCTTGCGGTTGCCCTTCACGCCCAGCTTGGCATCGGGGTGGCGCAGGTCGTCCAGGATCTGGAACTCGCAGCCGATGGCACTGCCCTCGCCCAGGTTCATGTCGGGGTCCACAAAGTACTTGATGCCGCTGTTGGCACCCTCGGTAATCTTGAAGTCCACCTTCAGGATGAAGTTCTGGTAGTTGCGCTCGGTGACGATGTCGCCGCCGTTGCCGCTCTCGGCACCGTTGGCCTTCTCCACCTTGAGCACGCCGTCCTCGATATTCCATCCGTGGTCGGGGAAGTTCTGAATCTTGGCTCCGCGCCATCCGTTGGTGGTCTCGCCGTCCCAGAGCAATGCCCATCCGGCCTTCTTTTCCTGTTTCGACAGCACGTTGTCCTGGCCGCTGGTCTTGATAGCGAGCGCCTCGGCCACCTCATCCTTCGGAGCGGAGGCACACGAGGGGGTAATGATTCCGATGGCCATAGCTGCCAGTGCCATGCGGATGATTGATGTCTTCTTCATATGTCTGACTTTAAACTTTAAACTTTAAAACGCCGTTCTTTCTCAGTCGATCTTGTAGAAGTCTTCCCATCCGCGGCGGGGCGGCATGCCGGAGAGCATGGCGTTGGCGAAGGCATTGTTGGTGAACTGCTTCGTACGTGGGTCGAAGAAGAGCTGCGTGTTCAGGCGCTGGGCGATGACGCCAAGGCAGAACACCTGGCTCAGCACGCCGTTGATTTCGAACGGCGAGCGGGTCTTCTCCGTACCCTGACATGCGCGCAGGAAGTTCACATAGTGGTTGCTCGGGCTCTTGGGCACCTCGGGCAGCTTGTCGGCCATCTCCTTGGCCTTCTCCTCGGGGATGATCTTCAGTGTGCTGCCGTGGCTTCCGCCCTTGAAGATAAGGTCGCGCGAGTAGATGATCTTGCCCGGATTGAGCTTCTCCTCCTTATACACGCCCTGGTTTGTCGTGGGGATGCCGGCGGCCAGCTCGCTCTTTCCGTAGCCGGCAGGCAGGGGCGGCAGGTTCTCCACACCGTCGTACCACGTGACGTCGCAGGGAGGCATGTTGCCGCGAGCGCCGAAGCGGAAGAGGATGGTGCTCGAGTAGGGATAGAAGAACTCGTTGTGACACTTCGAGTAGAGCAGGTTGATCTCGTAGGGCAGGCCCAGGTTGAGGAACTCGTGGACGGTGTCCAGAATGTGAGCACCCCAGTCGCCCAGTGCGCCCATACCGAAGTCGTACCAGCTGCGCCAGTCGCCCTGGTGGAACTTGGCGCTGTAGTTATGATAGCGCACTCCGCCGTGCCACGTATCCCAGTCCATGCCGTCGGGGATGGGGTCGCCCTCGGGCATCTTGATCATATCGGGGTCATACTTGTGCCAGCGGCGGTCGTTGTTCATGTGGGCGGTGACGGCGGTGACGTCCTTGATGATGCCAGCCTCTTGCCATGCCTTGAACTGGAAGTAGTTGGCCTCCGAGTGGCCCTGGTTGCCCACCTGTGTGGCTATCTCGGGATGGCGCTTTGCCATCTCGATGAGCAGCTCGGCCTCCTGGAATGTGCGCACCATGGGTTTCTCCAGATAGATGTGCTTGCCATACTTCAGTGCCATCATGGCTACGAAGAAGTGAATGTGGTCGGGTACGCTGGCAGCCACGGCGTCGAAGTGGTCTGAATACTCCTCGAAAAGCTTGCGGAAATCGGTGAAGCGCTTGGCATTGGGATACATACTGAGAGCCTTCTCACACTGCTTTCCCTTGATATCCACGTCGCACAGGGCCACGACGTCCACCATGTTGGTCTTGGCAAACTCGTCGATGTTCTGCTGTCCGCGGTTACCGATGCCGATGTAGGCAATCTTTACTTTCTCGCTCTTGGCCTGCTTCGTCTCGCCCGAGGTCATGGCGAACACGCTGGCGGGATTCATGGACAAGCCTGCGGTGGCCAGACCCACGCCCTTCAGAAATTCTCTTCTTGTTGACATAACACTAATGATATTTTTTTGTTAAAATTAGTACGCTTGCAACTGATATTTATACGTTTCATCTGCAAAGATATGAAATTTATTTCATGTAGTGCAAGAAATATCTCATCTTTTTGGTAAAATTGTATCATCGGCACGCCATCGCCTTCTTTTTTAAACGCAGCACTCAGCAGTGCTACACGTGGCTCGCCTCAGAATTACAGCAAGCAGGAGTGTCTGCTTGCCGTACCCCCTTTTTCCCCCGATTACACTTCGCCTGTCCACGGAGCGTGCTCCATGAGCGGACGGAGCGTGCTCCGTGGGCGGGTGGAGCGTGCTCCGTGAACGGGTGAGGTGTGGCACCTGAAATGGAGGGGGCTGTGGAGAATAAAAAAACAGAAGGACAACCACGGGCCGATTACGGCATGGTTACCCTTCTGCTATAGGGATGCTCTGAGAATGTTGCAGGGCTTAGGCCAGCTTGTTGATGTGTGCAGCCAACTTGGACTTCAGGTTCGAAGCCTTGTTCTTGTGGATAATGTTGGTCTTGGCCAGCTTGTCCAGAATCTTCTGTACGCTGGGGAACATCTCGATGGCTGCGGCCTTGTCCGTGGTGGCACGCAGTTTGCGCACAGCGTTACGCATCGTCTTGGCGTAATACCTGTTGTGCAACCTTCTCTTCTCCGTCTGGCGGATTCTCTTTAAGGATGATTTGTGGTTTGCCATTGTTATTTTTATCTTTTAATCTTTTTTCTCTTTGTTCAGTGCTTTTGCGCTTGTAGTCCCTAGGAGAGTCGAACTCCTCTTTAGAGAATGAAAATCTCTCGTCCTAACCGATAGACGAAGGGACCAATCCTTCGGCTCTTGCGAGCCAGTGCAAAGAGGCAGTTTGCCCAATTGCGGATGCAAAGGTAAATGTTTTCCCGCGACTGGCAAAATAATTTCGAGAAAAAATGTGCCTATGTGCACGAAATTGGGCGATTATGGTGTCAGAATTGCCCGAATATTTGTATCTTTACACTCCGTTAGCTGTGTTTTTATGTTAGAAAGGACTCGCGGCATCGTGCTGCACATGCTCAGATATGACGACGATCATATAATCGCCGACATATTCACGGAAAGCCGGGGGAGTGTCTCTTTCCTGGTGCGTATGCCACGCTCGCATCGCAGCAAGGTGCGCTCGGTACTGTTACGCCCGCTGAACATTCTGGAACTCGACTTTGATTATCGCCCCCAGCATGGCTTGCAGCGCATCCGCGAGATGCGTGTGGCCATGCCGTATGCCTCGCTGCCCTATCATCCGGTGAAGTGTGCCCTGGCGCTGTTCCTGGCCGAGTTCCTGCACTATTCGCTGCGTAACGAGGGGGCCAATCCGCCGTTGTTCCATTACATTACCTTTGGCCTGCGCTGGCTGGACGAGGCAAGCGAGGGGTTGTCCAACTTTCATTTGGTCTTCCTCATGCGCATGTCGCGTTTCATGGGTTTCTGGCCCAATGTGGACGAGGCGGCAGGCGTGGCCTCCGGTACGTGTGTCTTTGACCTGCGCGAGGGAGTGCTCTCCCGTACAGTGCCGATGCACAGCGACTATTTGCGGCGTGATGAGGCTCGGCTCGTGCCACTCTTCCTGCACTTGGACTACGGGACGATGCACCGCCTGACGATGAGCCGTAGTCAGCGCAATCGCGTGCTCGAAGTCATAATAGAATACTACCGGCTTCATGTTCCGGAGATTCCGGAGATGAAGTCGGTAGCTGTCTTGCACGATATGCTCACATAGTTCATAGTGCACAGTCCATAGTTGGCTTACGCTTTGAAGGATAATTCATCCCAGCCTCGCTTTCGGTTCCATGCACTGTGAACTATCTACTATGGACTAAGAATTCATTCTCCGCTATCGGGTTGGTGGATTTTCTTCACCTCCTCCTTCGTGCGCCGGTATGTGGGCAGTGTCTCGACCATCGTGATGATGTTGTCGTTGTCCAGTTCGTCGTCTTGGAAGATATAGGTGTTGTGCTGATGGCGGATGGTGGACGAAACGGTCTCATTGTAGTATTTCCCGATGGTCTCTTCGCGCTGGCGGGTCTTCTCCTCGTCTTCGTCCTCCTTCTCCTGGTTCTTTATTTCAAGGATTCCCGGCATGCCCGGCACGTTCTCCAGTCCGAATCCGGTGGCAAGCAGAGTGATCTTCACTTTCCCGCCGAGCGAGCTGTCGGTGGCCAGTCCCCATTTTGTCTCCACATCCTTGCGGAATTTGCTCATGAAGTCGTTCACCTCATTCATCTCCTCCATCATCAGGCTGCCGCTTTCCTTCTCGCTGCAGAAGTTGATGTTGAGCAGCACCTTGCGTGAGTTGAAGATGTCGTTGTTGTTGAGGAGGGGACTGTTGAGCGCCTCCTGGATGGCCTTGGTGACGCGGTTCTCGCCCTCGCCGTAACCCGTGCTCATGATGGCTACGCCGCCGTCCTTGAGCACAGTGGTCACGTCCTGGAAGTCCAGGTTGATGATGCCGTGCATGGTGATAATCTCGGCGATGCTCTTGGCTGCGATGCTCAGGGTGTCGTCGGCCTTGGCAAAGGCATTGATGACCGTCAGCTCGGGGTAGATCTCACGCAGACGTTCGTTGTTGATGACTAGCAGGGCATCCACATGCTTGGCTATCTCCTCGACGCCATCGAGCGCCTGATTGATTTTCTTGTATCCCTCGAACTTGAAGGGGATGGTGACGATACCCACGGTGAGGATGCCTGCATCCTTGGCACACTGAGCGATGATGGGTGCCGCACCGGTGCCTGTGCCACCACCCATTCCGGCGGTTATGAAGACCATGCGTGTGCCATCGTTGAGCATCTGTTTGATGTCCTCGAGGCTTTCCATTGCTGCGGCGCGTGCCTTCTCGGGTACGTTGCCTGCTCCGAGGCCGTCCTTGCCAAGCTGCAGATGATTGGGTACGGGCGAGTCCTGCAGTGCCTTCTTATCGGTGTTGCAGACGACGTATGTCACGTCGTGGATTCCTTCGCGATACATGTGGTTCACGGCGTTGCCACCTCCACCTCCCACACCCACTACCTTGATGATGCAGGGCGAAGCGCTCTTGTCCGGGATGTTGAATGCGATACCGCCGGTTTGGGGCATGCTGCTCTCCGCCTTCGGCTGGCTGGAGGAGCCGGTGGGCAGGTTGAAATCAAGCCCTCCGCTATTGAATATGGAATCTTGCATAGTATTGGTGTTTATTCTGGTTTTTGACTAATCTTCCGGTTCCTCAAACACGTCGCTCACCTTCTCCCAAAGCCCTCTCAGCTTCTTTCCGAAACTTTCGCGGGGTTTCTTGGGTTCCTTGTTTGCGGGCTCGGCTTCTTCCGGCTTTTCCTCTACAGCAGGTTCGGCTGGCTTCTCCTCGGGCTTGAGCTCGCCCTCTGGTTCGAAGCGGAGTTCCTCCTGTACGGCAGTGCTCTCGGTGGGCATTTCGCCCACGCAGGGCTGGTCGCCTTTCTGGAGCAGGGCCATCAGCGTGTAGAGCGTGTCGGGCGTGTCAATGTGAACGCCTGGTGCTGTGGTGATATTCACGGGCAGCCCCTTGGCCAGGCGTATCTGCTTGTCGTAACGTACATGCTTGCAGAATCCGTCCACGATGTCGCTCACACGAGCTGCACCTCCCGTGAGGATGATGCCTGAGAGCAACCGCTCACTGCGCTCGTTGATGTGATACCAGATGTTGGCAAAGAGCTCCTCGTAGCGGGCTTCGATGATTTCCTGCAGCACCAGCTCGTCGATGGTGCGGTTGTGGCTTAGTGTGATGCTCTTAGCGGTGGTCCCCTCCACTTCGTTGCGGTATGTGGTAGCATACTTCAGTTTCAGTGCCTCGGCCTCCTCGGTTTCGATGTTGTTGGCAGCGATGTCGGCTGTGACATTGGCACCTCCCAGAGGGATGACAGCCAGATGGCGCAGGATGCCGGCATGGAATACGGAGACAGTGGTGGTCTCGGCTCCCATGTCCACCAGCGCACAGCCCGATCGTTTCTCGCCGGGCGTTAGCAGGCTATCGGCCAGACAGATTGGAGAGATGAGCAACTCGGCCAGTTCGAATCCAGCTTCCTGCACACACTTCTCGATGTTCTCCTTCAGGCTGGTGCGTGCCACGATGTTTAGAAAAGAGGCCTCGATCTGATCGCTTTGCATGCCCACGGGCTCGGTCACCTGACGGTTGCCCATGCGGTATTCCTGCGGGATGACATCCAGTATCACGGCATTGGGGTAGACGAGACCCAGGTTGGTATCCTTCATTTCGTCCACGATGGCATGGCTGATCTGGGTCTTCTCGGGGAACTGGCGCGAAACACTGTTGCGGATGCTGTGCAGTGACTGTCCTGAGAGTCCCACATAAATCTTCTTTGTATGGACATTCAAGCGTTCGTCAATCTGTCGCACCACTTGGCGTATGGCCTGTGTGGTCTTGTCAATGTTGTCCACCACTCCCTTGTGGATGGTGTTGATTGCCTCGTCCTGTGCTACGGCCAGGATCTGCATGGTGCCGTCGGGTTCTTTCTTGCCCGCAATGGCGCGGATAGCGGTGGAGGCCAGCTCCACGGCCACGATGATGTCCTTCTCTACTCCCATATCTTTATTCCTTTTTATTTATTTTATACCAACGATTTGCCCGTCGAAGGCCAGGTTGATGGCCTTGTATTTATTCCATCCCACTACTGGCAACCCTTTTCGGTAGAAGAGGAGCAGGCGTTGCAACTGGTCGGGATAGTTGTGTGCGTCGCCCAGAAGGATGACGTGGTTGCCCACGCGCGGAATCATCTTGATGTCATAGGGCGAGGCCACATGTATCTGCTCTATCTGGCGGTTCCAGAAGTTGTTTTCGTAGATGTATTGTGCCAGCGGGATGAGACGCTTGCGTGCAAAGTCCTTGCTGATGGTCCCCGTGGCCACACAGAGGTCGGCCTTGACGGTGTCCACAGGCATGGTCACTCCCTTGCTGTCCAGATAATAGTCCTCGCCGTTCTGAGCCATGACGTGCAGGATGGGGTGCTGGGGCGTCACCTGGATGCACAGCGTTCCGCTGCCCGTGTAGTAGCTGCGTGCCTGGTCAATGTAGGGACTTTCCATGATGATTGAATCTATCATGGGCAGGTCGATTTCGCTTAGTTTCTTGCCTTCAGCATGAATCTTGTGCTTGTAGAGGATGTTATAGACATCGTTCTCCGTGATGAAGTCCGACGGCACGCTGTCGTTGATGGACACCGTCACGGCCTCGCATGTCACATCCTCGGTGGGATGAGCCAGCTGTGTGATGGCAAATACGATATAGCCAATCACGCCGATGAGCAGAAGTATCTTTATCGCGGTCTTCATTCGGGGCTTAGTATTGCGGTGATGTCCTTGGCATAGTTCTCAATGTCGCCGGCGCCGAGGGTTACCAGCACGTCGAACCCTCCCTCGCGCACGATGTCGCATATCTCTTCCTTGTGGCACATGCGGCGGGCGATGCCGGGACGCAGGTTGTCATAGATGAGACGGCTGGTCACACCCGGGATGGGTTCCTCGCGGGCAGGGTATATATCGACGATGACTACGTCGTCCACTAAAGACAGCGCATCGGCAAATTCGCGGTAGAAGTCGCGTGTGCGGGTATATAGATGAGGCTGGAAGATTACCTTGATGTGGCGCCCCTCGTACAGCGCCTTGATGCTGAGCAGGCTCTGGCGGATCTCTGCGGGATGGTGGGCATAGTCGCTCAGATAGACCATCTCTTTCGTCTTGACGCGGAAGTCGAACCGGCGGTCCACACCGCGGAAACTGGCCATGGCCGTGCGTATCTCCTCCGGTGTGAGGCCGGCGATCTGTGCCAGCGCCATGGCGGCGATGCCATTTTCAATATTCACCATGACAGGAACGCCCAGGCGGATGTCGCTGATATTGCCTAATGGGGAGATCAGGTCGAACACTATCTCTCCGCCTCCGATGCGGATGTCTGCGGCATGGAAGTCACCGCTGTCTTGGCTGTAGGTATATGTGGTCACGCCCTCAGGCGTGGCTGCCTGCATCTTCAGCCCTGTGTGAAGTATCAGATAGCCTCCCGGCTGAATGAGGGTGGTGTAGTGGCGGAAACTCTCCAGGTAGGCCTCCTCTGTGCCGTAGATGTCCAGATGGTCGGCGTCTGTGGCTGTGATGACAGTGGCGAAGGGCGACAGCCAGTGGAAGGAACGGTCAAATTCATCGGCTTCGATAACGACATAGGGACTACGTTCACTCAGGATGAAGTTGGTGTCGTAGTTCTTCGTGATGCCTCCCAAGAAGGCATTGCAGTCTACATGGCTCTGATGGAGCATGTGAGCCACCATGCTACTGGTTGTCGTCTTGCCGTGTGTGCCGGCTACGCAAAGTCCTCGTAGCGAACGGGTGAGCATTCCCAACACCTGAGCGCGCTTCATTATCTCGTATCCCTCGGCACGGAAGAATGCCAGTTCGAGGTGTGTAGCAGGAATGGCGGGGGTGTAGATGACCAGCGTGTGCTCTCGGTCTTGACAGGACGCGGGAATCAACGAGACGTTTTCCTCGTAATGTATGCTGGCGCCTTCCTCGCGCAGTCGCTCCGTGAGGTCGCTGGGCGTACGGTCGTATCCCGCCACGGCGGCTCCGCGGTGGAGAAAGTATCGCGCGATGGCGCTCATGCCGATGCCTCCGATACCGACAAAATAGACGGCGTGTATGTCTGAGAGTGTTATCATGACTGTGCAGGCTTTGCTAATTTAAGAACTTCTTCGGCAATCACGCGTGCCGAATCCTTGAAGGCCATCTGATAGGCCTGCTCGCCCAGCGACTTCAGTGTGGCGGCATCGCCGACGGTCTTGATTGCCAGTGTGATGAGCGTCTCGACGGCATCGGCATCGCGTACCATGAGGGCGGCTCCCCGTTCTGTGAGTGCCATGGCGTTGTGTGTCTGATGGTCCTCTGCCACGTTGGGGCTGGGCACCAGGATAGCGGGCTTTCCCAACAGGCACAGTTCGCTGATGCTTCCGGCACCGGCACGGCTGATGACGAGGTCGGCAGCCCGATAGGCATGGTCCATGCGGCTGATGAAGTCGGTGACGTAGAGATTGTCGGGCTTTCCTTTGCGTGAGAGTTCCTCCTTGATGTGAGCGCTGTAGTAGCCTCCCGTCTGCCAGATGAACTGGATGGGTGCCTGGGCTATTGCATTGAGATTCTTGAGTACACTCTGATTTAGCGTGCGGGCTCCCAGGCTGCCTCCTACCAGCAGAATGGTGGGTATGCTGGGGCTGAGGCCGAAGGTGGCAGCAGCCGTTTCTCGGGTGATGCTCGGGTCTGTGAGGTCTTGTCGGACGGGGTTGCCGGTGAGCATAATCTTCTCAGCGGGAAAGAAACGTTCCATGCCCTCGTAGGCTACACATATCTTCTGTGCCTTGTCGGCCAGTTTCTTGTTCGTGAGTCCCGCAAAACTGTTCTGCTCCTGAATGAGGCATGGGATTCCGAGTTCGTAGGCCGCATCCAACGTGGCCGAGCTGGCATAGCCGCCCACACCGACAGCGACCTGTGGATTGAACTTGCGCAGGACTTTCTTAATCTTCCACTTGCTGTACAGGTAGTTGATGGCAACGCGGATGTTGCCGGGCTTCCAGAAGGGACGCAGCAAGCCGCGCAGCGGCAGTCCGATAATCTCGTAACCCGCTGCGGGCACACGCTTCATTTCCATCTTTCCCTCGGCACCGACAAAGAGAATCTCGGCATCGGGTATTATCTCACGCAGCGCGTTGGCTATGCTGATAGCGGGAAAGATATGTCCGCCGGTCCCGCCGCCGCTAATAACTATCTTCATTGGTTTCACTGTTTCTCTCCTTCTACTTCTTCTATATTGTTAGTCGTATCCACAATTTCCAGCTCAGGTTCCACCCTCTTTACTTTCTTCTTGGCCGACCGGCTGACGCTGAGTATCATGCCGATGTAGGCACAGTTTACGAACGTGCTGGTGCCTCCCTTGCTGATGAGTGGCAGTGTCTGCCCTGTGACGGGGAAGGCTCCGACGGCCACAGCCATGTTCACCATGGCCTGCACTACCATCATCAAAGCCAGTCCCATGACGAGATAGGCTGGGAAGAGTGCCTTGCATTTGCTGGCTATCTTCATCGCCCTCCACATGAGCAACAGGTATAGGAACATTACGAATGCACCGCTGGCCAGGCCGCCTTCCTCGATGATGATAGCATAGATGAAGTCGGAGAATGCCAAAGGTAGGAAGTCGCGCTGGGTGGAGTTGCCTGGTCCTTTGCCCACAATGTTGCACGATGCCACGGCGATGCGGGCATGGGTGGTCTGGATATTCTTTGGTGTCATCTTATATTCGGCAGGGTCGGCCGGGTTTTTCTCATGATCGGTGATGCGCCCGACCCAGACCGGTACTCGATGAAGCGGTCCGTCGCTCTCGCCCCACTTCTGTAACGTGGCTTTCGGAATGGAAAGTGCCACCGAGAGGCCAATGATGGCTACGCTGGCGCCTAATCCTGCCACCCATGCCAGATACTTGGCACGCACTTGGGCAAAAAAGCAGATGCCAAACATCACGACACCAATTATGATTGCCGTGGAGGCGTTCTCGGTAACGATGAGCGCCAGTGTCAGGCCCACCTCGATGCAGACTATCTTAAAGGCCGTCTTCGATGCACCCTTCTCGTCGCGCAGTGTGGCGAGGATGAATGCGACGAATCCCACCAGACATATCTTGGCAATCTCGCTGGGCTGGATGGTCTTGCCGCCAATGTGTATCCAGCGGGATGCTTCGTTGGTCGCAGCCGAAAGCAAGGCAATGATGAGCAACGGATAGGCTATCAGATGGAGCGAGAAGGTGCTGATGGCCTTGAATATGTTGCACGGGAAGAGATGGATAATCCACGTGATGCCGATGCCCACCAATACGTACGTGCCGTGTTCGATGATGGGATCCCAGAACTGGCCTCGCTTGTAGGTCATGCTGCTGCTGGCACTGTACACCTCGATGATGGATATCATGCAGAGCAGTATGAAGACCATCCACACCACCAAGTCGCCCTGGAGCAACCCTTTCTTGACGATTCCTTTGTTGAGTGTCATCTCTTGTATACCTTATTATATTATAACGCGCGCACGAGAGCCTTGAATTGCTCGCCGCGGTCTTCCATATTCTTGAACAGGTCGAAGCTTGCACAGCAGGGGCTGAGCAGCACGGTGTCGCCCGGCTTGGCCATTTTGGCACAGGCATTCACGCAGTCCTTCATGTTGTGAGTGTCGGCTACAGGAATGCCCAGCGGGTCGAAGAACTGATGGAGCTTCGTGTTGTCGGCACCGAGATAGACCAGCCCGACACACTTCTTCTGTACCAACTCCTTGATGGCATTATAGTCGTTGCCCTTATCCTTGCCGCCCAGGATGAGGATGGTGGGCGTGGTCATGCTTTCCAGTGCATACCAGCATGCATCCACGTTGGTGGCCTTCGAGTCATTGATATATTGTACGCCTCCCACTCGTGCTACTTTCTCCAGTCGATGCTCCACCCCCTCGAAGTCGCTCAGGCTCTTGCGCAGGTTCTCGTCCTTGATGCCGCTCAGGTGGGCAGCAATGCCTGCGGCCAGGCTGTTGTACATGTTGTGCTTGCCGCTCAGGCTCAGCGACTCCTGCTCCATATTGAATGGTGTGGGGCGCTCGATGACGTATTGCCCGTCTGCGATATAGCCGATCATTCCATTCTTCTTTAGGATGCTGAAGGGACACATCTTGGCGCGTATGCCGTACTTTGTCAGTTCGCGCTTGATGATGGGGTCGTCAGCCCAGTACACGAAGGCGTCATCCTCCGTCTGGTTCTGCACGATGCGCATCTTGGCGTCGGTGTAGTCCTGCATCGAATTGTGGTAGCGGTCCAGATGGTCGGGCGTGATGTTCAGCAGCACAGCGATGTTGGCATGAAAGTCATACATGTTGTCTAACTGGAAACTGCTTAGCTCGATGATGTAGTAGTCGAACCGTTTTCCCTCGGCAATTTGTAATGCCAGGCTTCGTCCGATGTTGCCAGCCAGTCCCACGTTGTAGCCCGCCTCCTTGAATATATGGTATATGAGGCTTGTGGTCGTGGTCTTGCCGTTGGAGCCGGTAACGCAAATCATCTTGGCATTCGTATAGCGTCCGGCAAACTCGATCTCGCTGATGATGGGGATGCCTGCTTCTCGTACTTTCAGTGGCATGGGGGCATCGTCGGGAATGCCGGGACTCTTGATTACCTCGTCGGCGTTTAGGATGAGTTCCTCCGTGTGTCGTCCCTCTTCCCATGTGACGCCGTATTGCTGCAACGTCTCCTTATAGCGGTCTTTGATGGTTCCCATGTCGCTGACAAAGACATCGAAGCCCTTCACCTTGGCCAGTGCGGCGGCGCCTACTCCGCTTTCGGCGGCGCCCAGAACAACTATTCGCTTCATCTTCTCCATTATCTAATCTTCAAGGTTACTATCGTAAGTGCCGACAGGATGATGGTCACAATCCAGAATCGGGCGGTTATCTTTGACTCCAGCCAGCATCCTTTGGGCCAGTTAATCAACACGCGGAAGTCGGCCGGAATCTGACCGGGCTTCACGCGGAATGCATCGTGGATGGGAGCGCGCTTGAATACTCGCCACTTCAGCCCGCGACGGTTTCCCATCTTGGCATACTGTGTCTGTAGCATTACGCTGACGCTCTCCAGCAGGAATACGAAGCACAGCAGCGGCAGCAGCAGTTCCTTGTGGATGATGATGGCCAGCACGGCGATGATGCCGCCGATGGCCAGGCTCCCAGTGTCGCCCATGAACACCTGGGCCGGATAGGCGTTGTACCAGAGGAAGCCTATCAGTGCACCGATGAAGGCGCAGATGAAGATGACCAGTTCCTCGCTGCCTGGCACGTACATGATGTTCAGGTAGCTGGCCATCTCGATATGGCTGCTTACGTAGGCCAGTACGCCCAGTGCGACACTCATGATTGCCGAGTTTCCGGCACATAGGCCGTCCATGCCGTCGTTCAGGTTACTTCCGTTGCTGACGGCCATCACGACGAAGATAGTTACGAGCACGAAGACAAACCATCCTGCAGCTCGCTTGTACTTGCCGCAGAAGGACATGGCCTCGGCATAGTTCAGGTTGTTGTTCTTCACAAATGGAATGGTTGTGATGGTGCTCTTGACGGCCTCGCTCTTATGTATAATGATTTTTTCGCTGTTCCGTCCCTCGATGCTAACGTTCTCGCGGATGACAGCATCGGGACTCAGCCATAGTGTCAGGCCGATGCCCAGCCCGAGAATGGCCTGGCCGATCAGCTTGTAGATGGGCCGCAGCCCGTCCTTTGACACCTTCAGCTTGATGTAGTCGTCGGCAAAGCCCAGCGCGCCCAGCCACAGTGTGGTGGCCAGCATCAGCAGCATGTAGATGTTGCGCAGTCGTCCCAGTAATAGGCAGGGGACGATGATGGCCACAATGATGATGATGCCGCCCATTGTCGGTACGTCTTTCTTTTCCACTCCATAGGGGTCGATGCTTGCATCGCGCTGTGCTTCGTTGCCGTGGTGTTTCTTCATCCAGCGGATGAAGTGTTCACCGAACCACATAGAGATGAGCAAGCTGAGCACCAACGTGAGAATGGCGCGGAAGGAGATGTAGTGCCAGAGGTTGGCTCCCGTTACTCCATATTGTCCCAGATATCTGAAGAGATAGTACAGCATATTCTATATTCCGAAGGCTTCTTTAATTATTTCGTGGTCGTCGAAGTGATGTTTCACTCCCTGTATGATCTGATAGTCCTCGTGCCCTTTGCCTGCCACCAGGATGACGTCGCCGGGCTGTGCCATCATGCATGCTGTGCGGATGGCCTTGCGGCGGTCCACGATGCTCAGTACGTGGCGTCGCTCGTCCTCGCTGAGTCCGGCCAGCATGTCATTGATGATTTCCTGCGGGTCCTCGTTGCGTGGATTGTCGCTTGTGATAATCACGCGGTCGCTGTTCCTGACGGCTTCCTGTGCCATGAGCGGTCGCTTTCCCTTGTCGCGGTTCCCCCCGGCGCCACATACGGTCCAGCACTGTCCGCGGTGTCGTAGCACCTCATTGATGGTGCTCAGCACGTTGGCCAGGGCGTCGGGTGTATGGGCATAGTCCACGATGGCAGTGACTCCCTCGCGAGAGCGGATGGTCTCGAAGCGTCCGTTGACGGGTTTCATGACACTCAGCAAGATGAGGGCCTCTTCCTGTCCCACGCCCAACATGAGTGCGGTGGCATATACGGCCAGCAGGTTACTTACGTTGAAGCGGCCCACGAATTGTACGCTCACTTCGCGTCCGTCCATTTCCAGATTCATTCCCTCGAAGCTTTCCTCCAGGATGCGTGCCTTGTAGTCGGCAGCGGAGCGTAGCGAGTAGGTCTTCACCGTGGCCCGTGTGTTCTGCACCATGATCATGCCGTTCTTGTCATCGGCGTTCGTGATGGCAAAGGCGTGCTTGGGCAGTGCATCGAAGAAGGCCTTCTTGGCGTCGCGGTAGTTCTCGAAGGTCTTGTGATAGTCCATGTGGTCGCGTGTCAGATTGGTGAAGATGCCTCCGGCAAACGTCAGTCCGGCGATGCGCTTCTGTGCCACGCTGTGGCTGCTCACCTCCATGAATGCATACTGGCAGCCCTCGTCGGCCATCTGTCCCAGGAGTCGGTTGAGCGTGATGGGGTCTGGTGTAGTCACCTCTGTAGGTACAGGCCTGCCGTCGATATAGTTGCACACGGTGCTGCACAGGCCGCACTTGTAGCCCATTCGGCGAAACATGTGATAGAGCAGGGTGGCGATAGTGGTCTTGCCGTTTGTGCCGGTGACTCCCACCAGCTTCAGCCGGCTTGTGGGATTGCCATAGAACTGAGTGGCCAGCACGCCTGCCACCTCCTCCGTGTTTGGATAGAGCAGATAGGTGACGTCCGAAGCAGGCTTCTCGGGCAGTGACTCGCATGCCACGGCGTTGGCTCCCATCTCCTGTGCCTTGGCGATATAGGCATGCCCGTCCACCTGTGTGCCGCGCATGGCGATGAACAGGTTGCCTGCCTCTATCTTGCGTGAGTCTATCTCAATGCCCGTCACTTCGCCCGTCGTGGGTCCTACCACGCGTGCAGGTCTGCAAGCCTCTATCAGTGTTTTCAGTTTCATCATATTATTCTTGAACCTTGGACTTTAAACGTTGTAATTTGAATCTTCTACTCTTTCAGTGTCAGTGTGATGGTCTTTCCTTTCACGACGTGTGTGCCGGGTGGCATGTTCTGCTCCTTCACGCGTCCGCTTCCATGCAGTTTCACTTTCAGTCCTCGCCGTTGCATTTCATATACAGCATCGCGTGCGCCCATGCCCTTTACGTCGGGTACGATGCCCATTGCCACTGTGTCGGCTGCACATTCGTTGATGTCCCTGATGTCCAGTCCCAGCTCCTTGGCGAGCTCGCGTGTCTGCTGTGCATTGCTTTGTGCCACGTCGGGCACGAAGACCGAGGTCGAGTCGGCTGCTTCCTCAGCATCGCGGTACATACCCTTGGACATGATGTATTGGGAAATCTCGCTGAAGACGGGACCGCATTGTCCGCCTCCCGATGCCGGAAGTCCTCGCTTGACGATGCACACGATGCAGCTGTATTTGGGCGCCTCGGAAGGGAAGTATCCGCAGAAGCTTACCATGTATCGCGGTGTGCCGCTGCGGTAGCCGCCTCCCGAACCGGAGGCTATCATTGCCGTGCCCGTCTTGCCGCTCACGCGGAAGTATTTCCCGCCGTTGCCAGCCTTCTTACCCAATCCCTTGCTCACCACCTTCTCCAGTATCTCTTGTATGTCGGCCAGCGTGCTTGGTTTGCAGATACTCGGCATGATTTCCTCGACGGGGAACTCGCGCACCACGCGCCCTTCTTCCAGTTCGGCCGTCACGAAACGCGGCTTCACCATGCGCCCGTTGTTGGCAATGGCGTTATAGAATGTCAGCGTGCTGATGGGTGGCAGCATGGTCTCGTAGCCGATGCTCATCCATGCCAGAGCCGTCTTGCTCCAGTTCTTCCAGTAGCGTCCCTGCTTCTCAGGATGGCGCACCCACGGTTCGCCCGCACCCACGAAGGGCAGGTGCAGTGGTCGGCCCACACCCTCGCGGTTCAGTCCGCGCACGAAGGCATCGGGGTCGTCGTGGTAAGCCTGGTCGATGAGTCGGCTGACGCCGATGTTCGAGCTGTATTCCAGCACGCCGCTCACGTCCAGCACGCCATATCCGCCGCGGTTCCAGTTGTGGTCCTTCATCTTGCTGCCGTGCATGTTATAGATGCCCGAGCCGGTGTCCACGGTCGTGTTCTTCGTGATTTTTCCGTCTTCGAGTGCCACCATGATGCTGGCCGTCTTGAATGTCGAGCCGGGTTCCATCAGGTCGCTCACGGCGTTGTTCTTCATTTCATAGTACTGTCCGTCGCCGGCACGGGTCAGGTTGGCAATGGCCTTGATGTCGCCCGTCTTTACCTCCATGACTACGGCGATGCCCAGTTCTCCGTTCACTGTGGGCTCCATGAGCTTGTTGCGCAGTGTGCGGTCCACCATGTCCTGCAGGTTGATGTCGATGGTGGTCATCAGGTCATGCCCGTCGATGGGTTTCTGGTCGATGTACTTGTGCCATTCGGAGCGTAGCTTTGTTCGGTGGCTGCTGCCTGGCGTTCCACGCAGGATGCTGTCGAAGCTCAGTTCCAGTCCGCACTTGGCGCGGTCCGAGTCGCGGTACAGGTCGCCCAGTGTGCGCGACGCCAGTGGCCCGTAGGGCTTGTGTCGCTGCAATATCTCCTCGACGTGGAAGCCGCTCTTGAGCGACGACTCGCACAGGATGGGCAGCTTCAGGCATTCCTGATACTGGATGTAGTTGGCATATCCCGGATAGATGCGATAGGAGAAGCGCTTGCTCTTGCGCCCTTTCTCCAGTCGTTCGCGGAACCATTTTACGCTGTAGTCGGGGAATATGCGTGCCAGCCCGATGGCCAGGCTGTCAAAGTGTGTACGATAGGCTTCCTCGCGCCACTCCTCGGTACGTCGTTTCGAGGTGCTGTCGGGGTCGGCCACACGGAAGTCCATCAGCAGACGATAGCGGGGCAGTGTGCCCACGAGAATCTGCCCGTCGCAGCCCAGCAGGTTGCCGCGTGCTGCCGGTTCGGGGATGTTGGCCTTTGTGAAGCGTTTGCTCACCTCCTCCCAGTACTCCTTCTGCGGCGGCAGCATGGTGCGCAGTGCTGTGCCCATGATATACAAGCCCAGCAGCGTCATCAGCCCGATGATGATGCGATAGCGTCCGGTGGAATTATTCTTGTCGGCTTTCATGCGCGCGTGTACATTATTTATTTATAAGGATGAAGGGAGCCGTTTTTCCGGGCTTCAGCGTGCTGTCGCCGCGTTCGTTGAGCATGTCCTCCAGTTTGGTCTGTCGTGTGCGGAAGGTCAGCTCGCTGCGTCGGGTGATGCTGCGGTACTTCCAGTCGAGCAGCTCGCGTCTTAGCCGGTCTTCCTCCATCATCTCCTGCTGTGCCTTGTAGCGGTTGGTGATGTATATGATTACTCCCAACACGATGAGGCAGATTACGCCAATCTGCTGCTTGAACCAGTGCCCGTTGATGCTCAGTGCCCGCAGTGCGTCGCGCAGTCGTCTCACTTCGGGCTGCTTCTCCTCGTCCTCGCTCAGCAGCGAGGAGAAGAGGCGGATGCGGCTGCTCTTCGCTTCGGGTGCCTCCTTTGCTGCCTCTGGCATGATGGCTTCGTCGCGCAGGATGTCGGTGTCGGGTGTCTGCTGGTTCTTCTTGCTCATTGTGTGTTATCTGTTTTTTCTGCGATTCTCAGTTTGGCGGAGCGGCTGCGCGGGTTCGCTGCCTGTTCCTCTGCCGAGGGTGTTGCCACGTTTCGTCCCACGCTGCTCAGCGGCGAGGGTAGCTGTCCGTAGATATCCTCCTGCCGAGTGCCCTCGGCGTTGCCCGTGCGCATGACGTTCTTGACGATGCGGTCCTCCAAGGAGTGATAGGTGAGCACCACCATTCGCCCTCCGGGTCTCAGGAGTTCCGTGGCCGCCTCCAGCATCTGGCGCAGGGCTCGCATCTCGCCGTTCACCTCGATGCGCAGCGCCTGGAACAGGCGGGCCAGGTCTTTCTTCTCGTGGTCGTAGCGCAGGAGCGGCTTCATGGCTTCGGCCAGCTGGCCGGTGGTCTCGATTGGCGCCTGGGTGCGTGCCTTTACGAGAGTGGCTGCCAGGCGGCGGCTGTTCTTCAGTTCGCCGTATAGGTAGAAGATGTCGGCCAGCTGCTGCTCGCTGTATTCCCTCACCACCTTCATCGCTGTGAGCGGAGCCTTCTGGTTCATGCGCATGTCTAAGGGTGCGTCGTAGCGGAAGCTGAATCCGCGCGTCCCCTCGTCCAGGTGGTGGCTGCTCACGCCCAGGTCGGCCAGTATTCCGTCCACCTGTTCCACTCCGTAGTACTGCATCCAGTTCCTGAGGAAGCGGAAGTTGCTCTGCACGAAGGTGAATCGTTCGTCATCGATGGCTCCCTGCTGTGCGTCTGCGTCCTGGTCGAAGGCGTAGAGATGTCCGTCCGGCCCCAGGTGTTTCATTATCTCGCGGCTGTGTCCGCCGCCTCCGAACGTCATGTCCACGTAGATTCCGTCGGGGCGTATGGCCAGCCCTTCGATGCACTCATGCAACATGACGGGGGTGTGGTAGGTATCGTTCATCTCTATAGCTTTCCAGATTCTCCTAAGCTGTCCCAGGTTCTCCTATGGGTTTGTTTCCCGGTTCATCATTTCCTCCAGGTTGTCGGCCAGTGTGTCAGGCTCGCTGAGCAGTGCTTCGGCAGCCTGGCGCGACCATACCTCGATGGTATTGTCCACGCCGATAAAGCGCACCTCGGTGGTGATGCCTGCCTCTTCCAGGTAGCGACGCGGGATGAGCATGCGTCCGCCGCTGTCGAGTGTGATGGATTCGGCACCGGCCACGAATCGGCGCAGCGAGTCGCGCCCCTTGCGGTCGAACATGTTGGTGCGGGCCGTGATGGCGTCCACCTGGGCATTCCACACTTCCTGTGGGTAGAGCACCAGGCACTGCTGGAAGACGTCGCGACGAAGGATGAGGCCCTGCGACTCCTCGCGTTGCAGGATTTTGCGGAAGCTGCTGGGCACGAAAACGCGCCCTTTTTCGTCCACTTTCGCATCAATATTGCCTGTAAATCTCATCACTTTTCTCTGTTTTATTACTTTCTGCGGTCAAAGGTACGAAATTCCCCACAATTCCCCACAACTTTTTCCAAATATTTTTTTCAACGTTTTGTTGATAACTCTTTCATTCCGTTTCTTCTCATGCTCTGCAGTGGAAGCGTTTTCTCGCTAAATAGCGCTATTACAGCTCATATTTTGCATGATGCGTTGCTATGTTGATAACTTTTTTGCCTCTATATTTTGTTGGTGGGGAATTTTTCCGTACTTTTGCAGAAAACAATGCTTTTGACATGAAATATAGAGTCATCATTCTGCTTGTTTCTATCTTCTGCATGTCATTTTCCTTGCAGGGGAAGAAGAGAGAGAAACGTTCCGTCGTTCGCATAGAGACCTCCGAGGGTATCATCCGTGTGGCGCTCTCGGACGACACACCCGTACACCGCGATAACTTCCTGAAACTGTCCTCCGAGGGGTTCTATGACGGCACCCTCTTCCATCGCTGCATCCAGGACTTCATGATTCAGGGGGGCGATCCCGACTCGCGCGGTGCTGCGCCGGGCGCAGTCCTGGGTGAGGGTGACACGGGCTATACGCTCTTGCCCGAAATCCAGCTGCCATATCTCTATCATGTGCGGGGTGCTCTGGCTGCAGCCCGCGACCCCGACGACGTCAATCCCGAGAAGCGGAGCAGCGGCTGCCAGTTCTATATCGTCTGGGGCAAGAAGTTCTCGGACACCTCCATCCGCGAGAAACGCGAGCTCCTGAGGTCGCGTGGATATGAGATGACGGGGAAGATGGTCGATGACTACATCATGAAGGGCGGCACGCCTCATCTCGACGGAGAATACACCGTTTTCGGCGAAGTCATCGAGGGATTGAAGGTCGTTCGTGCGATTCAACTTGCTCCCACGGATGCCAACGACCGTCCGCGCGAGGACATTGTCATCCAGCACATGGAGGTGGAGCAGCTGAGCGAAGCGGCCCAGAAATCTCGGCAGGCTAAGTGACCTCCAGCTCCGCCTTCTGGCGGAGCGTGCTCCATCGGTCAACGGAGCACGCTCTTCCCGCCGATGGAGCACGCTCCTCCGTGCGGTGAGGTGTTCCGCACTCTTTGGCGTGGCGTTTTGCCCCCCCTCGGCACGTCTCGCCTCGTCCCCTTGCGATGTCGTATTTCATGTCTGTTCGTGAAACGTTTCGCTGGCAAAAAATGAACCTTCTCTCGCTTGTCGGATTGCTCCCTTTAAGTCCTTTTATCAGCTAATATAGCCCATTTCATCGAGTTTCTCCCCATTCTGGGAAATTTCGGTAATATTTGCAAAATAACCGATATTTCCGAATGTTCTACCCCATTTTCCCGCGCGTACCTTTTTTGCGCGCTACCTTTGCGCCATATTTTGCGTACATGCGCAGTAATGCGAGGATAGAATGTGAGTGGAAAATGAGTAATAATTATAAATTCTTTAAGTGTATGAGAACAAAAACAATCTTCGTTTGCCTTTCCCTTGGCATGGCTGGGATGCTTGCATCGTGCTCCTCTGACACGACCGAGCCAAGCACCGGCGGAAAGAAGGGAACGCTGACGCTGGACCTCAACTCCGGCGTGAAGTTCGAGGCCGGGACTCGTGCAGTGGACGAGTCTTCGTATCAGAACTATGACAACTACACGGTGAACGTGGCCGATTCACGCGGCAACTCCAAGTTCAGCGGCACGTATGCCCAGCTGCGTGACCGTATGCCCATGGAACTCGACCTGGGCAGCTACACCATCACGGCATCCTATGGTGCCGAGCACGCTGCTTCGCGCGAAGAGTTCATGGTGACGGGCCAGAGCACATTCTCCATCGAGGCTGGGAAGGACATCACCGCCAACGTGACATGTGTCCCCACGTGTGGAAAACTCTCGGTACAGTTTGACGCTTCGATGGCCACCTATTACAGCCAGTACTATGTGAACTTCTCGGGCTCGGCTGCAATGGGCACCGGAAATGCTGCATGGAACAGCGAGGACACAGCTCCCTACTACGTTACGCTCGATCCCTCCGGCGAGACCCTGACCTACACCATCCATCTCACCGCCAAGGAAGACTATGCCACACAGCTTGCCGACGGCACCAAGAAGACCGACGGAGAGGTGACGGGCACCTTCACGCTGGAGCGCAACAAGGCATACAAGCTGAAGATTAGCCCCAACTACACTCCGTCCACAGAGGGTGGCCTGAGCATCCAGATCACTATCGACGAGACCACCAACGACAAGCAGATTGATATCGAAGTGCCCATCAGCTGGATCTGATGCGCAGATTGTTTAACATAATAGAATATAAGGAAAACTATGAAATCCTATAAATTGCTTCTTGGATGCGCAGCCCTGCTCGCAATGACAGGCTGTGTGAGCGAAGATATGACAGGCTCGTCCGACAAGGGCGTTCTCTCGCTCGACGTCAGCACACGCCAACCGACTGCCACCCGTGCCGGCGAGTACGAGGTGACGGACTTCCCTGTGACTATTTACAAAGAAGACGGCACCACTCGCGTGGAGAGCTACGACGCGGTGGACGCCATGCCCGAAAAGATTCGTCTCGACGTGGGCACCTACGTGCTCGAGGCACATACGCCCGGCACCATGCAGCGCCAGATGACTTATCCGTACTATAAGGGCACTGCCACGTCGGAGATTCTCAAGGACGTGACCACCCAGACCACCATCGTCTGCAAGCAGCAGAACGGTAGCATCGAGGTGAACTACGACGAGGACTTCCTCGCGCTCTTTACTGCATGGACCATCACCTTCGACGACGGTGGCGACCAGGCACTCTCCATCAAGAATACGAATGGCAACGACCCCGCTGCCGTTTATTGGGCTTTCGGAGAGAATGTGGACAAGCTGACGGTGAACTTCCGTGGCACCACGGCCGACGGCAACACCATCACTGCCTCGAAGCTGCTCACGAAGGACCAGGCCACGGAGACCTACGACGGCGAGACCACCAACTTCGGTGGCGGCGACGCTGTAGTGGTGAACTTCACGCCTGTGGAGGCTACGACCGGCAAGGTGACCATCAGCATCTCGGCTAATATCGTCTTCACCGAGACCAGCGAGACCGTGACCATCAGCGTGGTGGACAACGGCACACTCACCCCTGAGAATCCCGATGATCCCCAGACTCCCGATGATCCCACACCGGGCGGCGACGATGCCATCACACTGAATCTGCCGAACAACATGACGGTTAGTGCCGCGACAGATAAGAGCCTTGGCGACACGTACATCAAGTGTGAAAAGGGTATTAAGAGCATCTCCGTATCCATCCAGTCCACCAGTGACGAGATGATAGAATCCCTTAGTGACCTTAATACGAACTATGGAGTGGACTTTATTGGCGGTGCTGAAATCGTGGATAACTCGGATGTGGTTCAGTTGTTTGCAGATTTGAATCAGCCGCTTTCCGTGCCCTCACAAGGCGACATTGATTACACATTCCCCATTGGAAACTTCTTTGGCCTGCTCGGCTTCCTTTCAGGTGAACATACGTTCAATCTTGTTGTGGAAGACATGGATGGCAACAAGAAGAGTGGTAAACTGATATTGACCGTTGATTAATAGTAAAAGGCATACCGAATATGAAAAAGATATATTCAATTCTTTCCGCACTCCTCCTCACAGCTTGCCTGACCGGTTGCTCCAGTGAGATGGAGGAGAACGACAGCCAGGTAGGCTATCTGACACTTGGCGTGGAGACCAACACTGTGGCTAAGACACGTGTGACGAATGTGCCCGCAGGCTATGCACCCAAGCAACTCTATGTGGAGGTGACCAATGCCGCAGGTGAGATTGTGGCCAGCACCACCGACTGGGACAACGATACGCAGTTGAAAGGCCAGGTGCTCCGTCTGGCTCCCGGCCAGTACACCGTGACGGCTCATTCCAACGGATGGGACGGCAGCGGCTCGGGCGTGGACGCTCCCTATTATTATGGTACTACGACGGTGAACATCCATACCAAAGTGCTCAGCACCGCCAACGTGATCTGTACGCTGGCCAATGTGAAGGTAACCGTGAAGTTCTCCACTGAATTCCAGGAGAGCTTTGCCAGCGCCACATCGACTATCCAGTCCACCATCGCAGGCGTGGCTTCGCAGACATATACGATGGGCGAGACCAAGGGTTCCTCCTACTTCCCCGTGGGCGACTTGAAGGCCATCCTCAGCGTCTTCAACAAGAGCAATGAGGGCCACAGCATGAACACTGACATCACCGGAGTGCAGGCACGCGACCATTACATCCTGAACTATACGGTGGCTCCCAGCGGCTATCAGGGCGACGTGACGGTGAAGGTGGACCCCACCACGAACACCTACACCTATACCTTCGAGGTGCCACGCAAGAGCGGTACGCAGCTCGACGTGTACACCGCCAATGCATGGAGCACGTTTGCCGACCTCTCGGGTAAGGTGGCTTCGAAGAAGAGCGACTTCGACCAGACGAAGCTGCAACTGCAGTATAAGATCACTGGTGCCGACAGCTGGACCACGGTGGACAACGCTGCACTCACCATCAGCGGCGACGATGTGACATACACCGTGAAGGGCCTGACGCCTGCCACGCAGTACACCTATCGTCTGGCTTATGTCACAGGCGATGACGAGGTGTACAGCCAGGAGTCCAACTTCACGACGGAGGCACAGACGGCTCTCTACAATGGCGGCTTCGAAAATTGGTATAAGGCCGGAAGCGTATGGTATCCCAACGAAAGCGGTATTCCCAATCGGACAGGTTCTGATGATGAAGCTAATGCTACCACATACTATTGGAGTTCCAGTAATCCGGGTTCGGCCAGCATGGGCGACAGCTATAACGTTACGACGGGTACACAATCCGTAGTACATAGCGGATCGTATGCGGCTAAATTGTCATCAACGTATGTGATTATCAAGTTTGCTGCTGCAAGTATCTTCACAGGTAAGTTCAACCATCTTGTAGGTACGAAGGGTGCTGTCCTCGACTGGGGTGTTCCCTTTAGCAGTCGTCCGACGAGCCTTCACGGCTTCCTGCAGTATGAACCAGGTAACATTAATCGCGGTACGGCACCTTCGGGTGCTCCTGCCAAGGGACAACCTGACCAATGTCAGATTTATTGCGTGCTGACCACGGCGATGGTTTCCATTGACAATACGAATATGGACAACTTCCCCAACTGGCAGACGGATTCCCGAGTAGTTGCTTATGGTACACTGCCTGCAGAACAGTGTGTGAACTCGAACGGAGAGTGGAAGGAGTTTGATATTCCTCTGGAGTACCACAGCCTTACCAAGAAGCCTACGCATCTTATCATTGTCTGCTCGTCAAGTCGCTATGGCGATTACTTCTACGGAAGCGATTCATCCACGCTCTATCTCGATGACTTCGAGCTGGTATATGGCGATACGCCGACAGTGAAGAACTAAACAACAAACAGTGATGTGAGACGTTCCCCTCGCCCAAAAGGTGGCGGGGGGAATGCCTTGCGCTTAATAGCACGCGGACAACCGCGGAGAAGAGAACGTCCTCTGCTGCAGCCTGGCTGCATCGGACGGCAGAAAGAAGAATATGAACAGAAACAATCTCCTGACAGCAACCCTTTTCCTGTGGCTCTGCCCCGCCATGCTGGGAGCACAGACGCCGCAGTCGGCCACGCCTACGGACGTTGAGGTGAGAATCAACGTAAAGGAGGAGCGTTCCCAGAAGGGAGAGCTGACCAGCGATGTGATAGCCCGAGCCGTGGAGGAAGGAGTGCGCAGGGCACTCGGCGAACGCGATGGGAGCGACCTCGTAGTGCAAGCTGATGGCGGAACAGCTCAACTCGCCGACGTGGCCACCTACCTGAGGAATCATCCCAAGGCCACCGTGACCATCCTTGGCGAGAAGGATCGGGCACAGGACGTGTACAACCGGCTCGTGCGTTATTATAATATAGGTAGGAACCGCATCACCCTGAAGGCTACGAAGAACGGACATGAAAGCGTTCCGCTGCAGGGCTTGGTAATCGCTGAATCGAAGGGCGCTGCCCGAAAGTCGCAGATGGCTGCCCGCGAAACAAAGAATGAGGTGGACGAGCCGCAGCAGGTTGCCAGCGTGGCGCAGACGGCAGTGAATGCCCCTCAGGAGGCTGTGAACAGTGCGGCGGAAGAAACAACCGGCGTGTACCATCAAATGCCCGTGGGCAATCAGCCGACTGTAGGCAGCAGGCAGCGACCACTGAAGGATGGCCCTGGAAGCATCTACAACCGCTACATGACCAAGCAGGAGCAGAAAGGGCGACGGATCGAGCGTGTCTCGCGAGAGGAACTCACCGCCCTTTTCATCCCCAAGGGACAGTGGCTCTTCGGCGGAAGCATCTCCTACAACGAGTGGGACGGCGACAACCTGAACTACCTCGTGCTGAAGGACATCAACTGCAAGGGACACACCTTCTCGGCAAGCCCCTACGTGGGATACTTCGTGGCGAACAACATCGCCGTGGGCGGTCGGTTCAACTATAGCCGATACTACTTCAACCTGGGCAACTTCGACCTCAACCTGGGCGAGGACTTCAACATAAGCCTCAAGGACCTCTACCTGTTGGAGCACAACTATGATGCCTCGGCCTTCGTGCGCACCTACATGCCGCTGGGCCGGAGCAAGGTGTTCGGCTTCTTCAACGAGGTGCGCCTCACCTACGGCTACTCGAAGGGCAAGTACACCACCGGCACGGGCGTCGAATTCGACGGAACCATGGAGCATGTGAACTCCATCCAGCTGGGATTCTGCCCGGGTCTGACGGCCTTTGCCACCAACTTCATGGCTGTGGAGTGCTCGGTGGGCGTGATGGGACTGAAGTACAAGTGGGTGGATCAGGAGACAAACCGTGTGGAGACAGGACGCAACCGCTCGGGCGGCGCTAACTTCAAGATAAACCTGTTCAGCGTGAACCTGGGTATGACGTTCTATTTATGATGAAGAAGAATAAGACTATCCGATATGTACTGTATGGCACAACTCTGTTGTGCCTCTGTGGCTGTGCCATCAAGGATGACATCCCCTATCCCATCGTCGATTCGGCCATCACGGCCTTCGAAGTGGAGGGACAGTGTGATGCCACCGGTACAGGCATGGCTGCTGCCGAAATAGATAACGCCTCGCGTACGGTGAAGGCCTATGTCAATGACATGGTGAACCCGGCGGCGCTGAAGATTACGCGCATGGAGGTGAGCAACGATGCCGAGATCCTGACCGGAGGCGTGACGTGTGTCGATGCCTCGGCCTTCCCAAAGAAGGGCTTTGCATCGGCTCCTGCCACGGCGAACACACGGGTGGACTTCACCCAGGATGCCATATTCACCTTGAAGACCTATCAGGAATATGACTGGACCGTGACGGTGGAGCAAATCATACATCGCGATGTCGAGGTCGAGGGGCAGGTGGGCAATGCCGTTGTCGATGCAGGCAACCGCGTGGCCATCATCTACGTGAGCGACAAGAAGGATCTGCGCGCCTTGAAGGTGACAAAGTTCAACCTGGGTGGCGAGCACGGCAAGGTGGTGCCCGATCCCACGGCGCGACCCACATACGATTTCTCTGACGAATGTATATTCTATGTGCAGGAGGGCTGGAGCGAGCTGTCCTACGAATGGAAGGTCTATGTCTTCCCCACCGAAGCGTCCGTAGAGCCTACTGTAACTGTCTCGGCTAACGACAAAGGGGCCACCGTCATCTCCGGCATGAGACCCAACGGAGTGACCCCCGTCGTGGAATATCGTGAGGAGAGTACCTCTGTCTGGACCACTGTGGCCCAGAGTGATGTCAGATACCCCTCTTCCACGTCCTACGAGGTGGTGCTTTCTGCACTTCGTTCAGATGTAAAGTACCTCTGCCGTGTGACATTTGGAGGTAAGACGATTGAAGGCGAGCCCTTCTACTTTCAGGGTGAACAGCTGAAGAATGCCAGTTTCAACGACTGGCACATCGAAGGCGAGGGGACGAAGGCACTCTACTGCCCTTGGGCCGAAGGAGGTGATGAATACTGGGATACAGGAAATCATGGCGCCACCACGGTGGGGGCGAGCAACAGTACCTATGTGGACGAAGACGGACGCCGATATGCCAACCTGCAGTCGAAGTACATTGTCATCAAGTTTGCGGCCGGCAACATCTTTACGGGCAAGTATATCGAGACTGACGGTACCAACGGAGTGCTGTCCTTTGGACGTCCCTTCAGCTCGCGACCTGCAAAGATGCAGTTTGACTTCCAGTACAAGACGGCTCCCGTCACTCGTACCGGAGGCGACTGGAAGGAGCCGTGGGGGCAGTATATCCCACGAGAGATGTACGAGGGCATGAAGGGACAGCCAGACTCGTGCAGCGTCTATATCGCACTGGGCGACTGGGAACCGGTCACCTACACCTCGCGCGGAGTCACCTACACCTGTCCATACCTTATACGTACGCGTCCCAGCGCGCTGAGCCTTATGGATATGCACAGCCCCAATCTCATTGGCTATGGACAGATGACGTGTGGCGACGACGTCAGCTCGTGGACCACAGAGACTATTGACATACACTACTACAACGACCGAACTCCGACCACCATCATCGTGGTGGCGGCTTCGTCGAAATATGGAGACTATTTCACCGGCGGTGAGGGATCGCAGCTGAAGGTGGATGACTTCAAACTGATATATGAATAGACACACTGCGATATACAGCCTCGTACTGCTCATCCTGATGGCAGCTTGCTCGGAGAACTCCTTCGAGCCTCAGCCTGTTGGGGGCCTGCAGCTGTCTATCGAAGGCGTGTCGGTTGACGTGTCGGGCACTCGTAGCACACCCGCAGAGATAGGCAAGCCTCAGCCCTCCGACTTCCACCTCCACATTGTGAGAGAGAGTAACGGGGCTGTCCAATATGACGGGCCATTCACCACCGAGAAGATAAATGCGGCTCCTGATGACTATGCCATCACGGTGGACTACGGCACCAATCCCATCGTCGGTCTGGATACACCATACTATCTGGGTACGGCCACTGCCACTGTCGAATCTACCACCGAGCCTACGCCGGTCACGGTGTCTGTCGGTGTGGGCAATGCCCTCGTATCGGCTGTCTTTGGCACAAACGAGGAAGAGGCTGCACGCTTTGACCACTTCTACGAGAGCTATGCGGTGAACGTCGGCGTGGGCACCAGCAGTGCGTCCATCACCAACGAGGCTCCTGGCAAAAGCGTCTATGTGCGGGCAGGAAGCACCGTTACGCTCACCTTTTCCGGATACTATAAGCCCTTGGAGCGCGAAATGTCCATGAACATCACGTTGCCCGAGGACGTATCGTACACACTCGGTGCTGCCGATCATCTCATCCTCACCCTTGTGTTGAATGATGAGTCGGAGAGTGCCATTGTCACCGTGACGAAGGCTGAACTGACGAAGGCCGATGTGGAGGAGAAGGTGTCGTATGACTGGTTGCCTCGCCCTGCTGTAAGCACAGAGCACAAATATCTACGTGGTGACCTTGTGGGTACCGACCTCCATATAGGTGCCTCGTTCCCTGATGCAACTTGGGAGGCTCGGATACACCAAGGCTCGGCATCGGGCAATGTCGTGCGAACCCTTACTGGCGAGGGTGCCCTCAGCTCCTCTTATGCTGACGAGAGCGACTGGCCATACCTGCCGCCAGGCACGTATGTTGCCACCTACCGATATCGCAGCAAGCAAGGGAAGTGGTACAACTTCAGCAAGACGACCACGTTCACAGTGCCGAATGCCAACTTGACGCTGACGGCAAATGCTTATACCTCTTATACTAAATATGAGGAAGGGGATATTGAGGCTGCGAACGCCTGCGAACGCCTGACGGTGTACAGTCCTTCGGCAGAGTGGAATGTGGCTGCCTCCCTGCTTTCCAATGCGAACTATACCAAGACGTTTACATACAGCATCGGAGGGCAGAGCTTTACCACTGCAGCCACTCGGCAGCAGATGACCTTTGATAATATTACAGGCGTGCCTGTCAGCGGAAACCTGTACACATTCCAGGTTGTAGGGAACTTTGCAGGACAAAACGTCAGCGGCACAAAGCAAGTGCGCATTACGGGGCTGCCCTATTCGCTTAACCTCAGTTCACATAGTGAATGGAGCGAGGATGGCAGCGTTACATGGGATGCTGGCAATGTACGCCTTGGCTACTATTCCACTGGCGACCAGAGCATCACCACTACGACCTCTGTCTATATTCCCCGGGGAACCAAATACTGTGCTGACTACAATGTCAATGTACATACGGGAACTGTCGGCACCACGTTCTCCATCACAGCCGGCACTCAGGTTATCCTCTCGATCAAGGAATCGGGTGGCACCTTCCTCGTAGGCACGGACCACAACAGTTCGGGCACCACGATTGTCCTGGCTGCGAACAACGACATCACCTCCCTGAGATGCTACAACGACTATGGAGCCGGTGCCACGTGTACCTACATCTCATCCCTCACCTTCAAATACGGGCAATAAGTCATGAAGCAGATTCTCTATATATTCATCCTGTTATCCATTCTCGCTGCATGCAGCAACGAGGAGCGCTTGGATGTTCTCCAAGGTGAGGGGACACTCGTGGTCAGCGACCTCAGTCTGCAGAGGGCAGCCAGGTCCTCTGTGATGACACGCAATGCTGTCGATCCCGACCTGGCCGTAGAGATTCTTGCCTCAGACGGCAATGTCTATCGTGGCTATAAATATGCTGCAGGAGAGGCTCTGCCCGACAAGTTCTCTCTCATTCCTGCAGATTATACACTACACGCGTATTCTGAGAATGCCGCCACATGGCAGACCGAAAATGACGGGCGTGGAGCCGCCGTCTATGAGGTGCGCGAGGCATTCAGCGTACAGCCCGATTGGGTCACCTACCTTAATGTGCAGGTACCGATGATTAACTATGGCGTCACGTACTCTGTACCTGAGAGGTTCTCTGAGTGGTTCCCCACTTGCGAGTTCACCGTCTCCGGTGATGGGCGCAGCTGTCAAATCACCCCCGACCAAGCAGCCTATTTCGACCCCTCCAACGCAGAAGGCTTCAGTTTCTCGCTTCATCTGGTGAATACGGATGGCGAAGTCTATGACCTCGAAACCCAGACATACGAGAGCCCTAAGGCGGGACTCCTCTATAACGTCACCTATACATTCTCCAGCGATGACGATCCCACGAAGCTGGTGATAGGCATCAGCTATGATGATACGTATGAAGAGATAGTCAGCGAAGTAACACTCTACTAAATATCCTGAACAATTGAAAAAGATTACGACCATATTGCTCTGCTTCGTTACAGTCCTCTTTCTGGAGAACTGCCAGCAAGACACCAGCCTTGCCCCTGCCGACAAGGGCTATATCCAGGTGCGGCTCACGGCAGATGATGATGCGAGCACACGTGCCGTACGGGATGTGGCTGATATTGAAACATGGTATGCTGTGGTCTCCGATGGTACAGAGACTCTGTACGACCAGCAGATAGGGAGCGAGCTGGGCACCCGTGCGTTCAACCCCGGCACATACTCCGTCACTGTTCGCAACTACGACGATATCAATGCAGCCAATGCCGCAAAGGACGGTTGGGGTGATGCCTACCACATGGGTTCGACTTCGGGCATCGAGGTTTCTGCGGGCGGCACTGCTTACGTACATGTAGCTTGTGGCCGGGCATTCAATGCCAAGTTTCGTCTGGACTACTCCGAGTTCTCCGGCATCATCAATGCCCTGACCATCACGTCGCCCAAGACGCTTACCTTTGCATATGACGACGGCACACTGGCCAATGAAGCCTTCTTCTCCCCCAGAAGCAGCCTCACCTATGCGATTACTTACACCATTGGCGAAGAGACCAAGACCACCGCTCCTGCGACGCTAACCTTGGGTGATGCCGCTACCGTCTCCACACTGAAGATCAAGTCGGACATTTATGGCATACTCTCAGTCAGCCTCACCTGCGATAACGAGTTCGAGGGGGATGCCGAGTCCGATATAACCATTGATGCCACCAGTGGCACATGAACCATTTATCCTATAAGTTCATAGAACATTGAAAAGACTCACCACCATAATCCTCAGCCTTGCAGCACTCAGCCTGTGTGCTTGCCAGCACGACCGCGATGAACAGCCCGTGGCCGACGGCCCTGCTACGATTGTCCTGTCGCTTGACGATGCCCAGGTCTTCACGGAACTCCATACGAGAGCCGAGGCCCCCGTTGCCGACCTCTCGAAATATTCCTTCACCCTCAGCGGAACGACAATCAGTGGCGCGGTGGTCACAGACCTCGTGTTGGATGTTGCTGCCGATGGCACTGCCCAGGTGAATGCCGGCACCTATACGCTGACGGCAGACAACCATGAGGAAGCCAACCGTGGCAATGGACGTCCCTGGTACCGCGGTACCTCCGAGGCTTTCTCCATCGATGTCAACGAGACTCAGTCCGTGGCAATCACCCTGGGGAAGCCCAAGAATGCTCGCCTGACGATGGCTGTCGATGAGTCGTTCAGCAGTCTTTATGAGAGTCCAGTCCTCACGCTTTCCGATGGCGAGCGCTCTATTACTCTTCACTCGACCGAGGAGGATTGCTACTTCGTCATTCCTGCCAGTGGAGCCTTGGCCTACACCATCACGGCCAGCGCACTTGCAGGCAGTCATGCCACAGATATGCCACATTCCACCGGCTACGTGGATGTCCAGGCTGGCTATAACACCACCATCACACTCAAGGCAAACCCAGCCACAGGCGTAATCATCCCAGTGGCCGACGGCAACTATAGCGGAACATTCGATTAAGACAGTAATGAGACATCATATACTACATAGAATCCTATTGATACTTGCCCTCGGCATGGCGAGCATAAATGCACGTGCCTGGGGAGAAACCACCAGCTATGTGCTGGAAAATGCCGGTGGTGAATTAAATACTATTGCTGATGGTCCCGCTATGGCACTTTCAGGGCCAGGAGCAACTTTAACATACCAAGTATATACTAACACCTTTTTGGGGATACCTGGTTTGGGCGGTATTTATGTTCAGACATCTACGGATGGCGGTAGCAATTGGTCCGACTTGGCACATGATGATGTCTCGACGAGCAATACAACAAAGACTCACAGTATTACCACAGATGTTACTCACATCCGTTTTATAACAAAAACCGGTGCTACATTAAGGAAATTTTATAGTAACGTCAAGGTAACCCGCGCCACCACCCTTTCCACTTCGACCACTACGCTTGACTTCGGTACCGTCACCAACCGCCGCAGTTCCAGCCTCAACGCGCAGATTAACTATAATAACACTACCTACAATCAGCAGGTGACGGGCACATGCACCGACCCGAACTTCACCGTTACCCCGACCACCGTGGGAGCCACGGGCGAGAACCAGGCTATCCCTGTCACCTTCACCCCCACCAGTGCAGGCACACACACCGGCACCGTGACGCTGACCATGAATGGCAAGACCGTCACGTTCCAGGTTACTGGCGTGGGCCAGACTACTTATTACACTCGTGCGACGGCCGGTGCCACCGACGGCGGTTCGGCCTACGTGAGCTTCACCTCCTTTGATGCAGCCACGGCGACGTCCGACACGAAGAACAGCGGTGTTACCACGGCTTCTAATGCCAGCGCCACAGCCTACTATCGTGCCGTTCCCAACAAGCGATATGCCTTCGTCGGCTGGAAGCGCGACCTCTCTGATGCTACATACGTCAGCACCGACCCCGACTTCCAAACGCCCGCCTACACATACGACTCTGAGAGTTCCAGCAGTCCCACCGTCGTCACCTATTACGCCGTGTTTGAGCAGAAACCCAACGTCATCACCCTGGAGCCCACCAGTTCCCAGTATGATGTCGACCTCTATGAGACTGTCACCCTGCACCGCACCTTCCTGCAGGGGTACAGCACCCTGGCCCTCCCCTTTGCCACCACGGTTCAGGCGCTGACGGGCCGTTCGTCCGAGGACGACTGGGTGGCGCAGCTATCCTCCGTCACCTATAATGCGAAGGACGGTTATACACTCTTCTTCCGACAGATTACGACCGGGCGTATTCAGGCCTTCCAGCCCTATATCCTCCATCTCGGACAGCCGGTGACCGACCCGTCGTGGACCGATATCGACCTCCCTGCTGCCGAATCCCAGACCATCACGCCCGCCTCGGGATATGGCACCGCCGCCTCCCCCCATGGCGACAGCTATGCCGACTGGCAGATGACCTCTAACTTTACCGCCGGATTCTCCATGAGCGGCCTGTATGGCATCGTTAATTCCATTGGCGCTCTCCAGCTGGGCGCTGCCTCAGCCACCCTCAACGCTTTCACCGCCTACATCACGCCACCGGCAGGCGTGGCAGGAGTCAAGGTGCGGTCGGCCTTTATCGATGATTGGGGCAACACCACGTATGTCCACGATATCGACCTACCGCAATCGCCTGGACAAGAGGAGGTGTACAGCCTCGGTGGCCAGCGCCTCTCCCGTCCCTCCAAGGGTGTCCATATTGTTCGTGATGCCGACGGCCGCTGCCGCAAGGTGGTCTTCTGATTTCCGATAAGGCGTCCTGCGTTTCTGATGGTCGGATCCTCTTGTCGTATTTACCTCTTATTGCACTTTTTACGATAAAATATGCAGTAAGTGGTGTGACATTTGAATATGTTTTTGTAATTTTGCTGCGGAAAACGTAAGAGAATGTCGTTACGCGCGATTTTGGTAATCTTCTCATGCTGTGCTACAGCCCAGTTGTTGGCGGCCAGTGTGATGGCACTGTATGCACGTCACCGCGTGCAATACCTTACGTTGGCGTGGGTAAACGGCATCTTCGGTTTTATTCTCCTGGGCGAGGCCCTCTTCTCCGATACCATTGCCACCTTTCCTCCGGGTATTCTGAACCCAGTGGTGCTGCTTGCCTTCCTGGCCGGTATCTTCCTTCAGAGTATTTATCCGCTGAGCATTCCCATGCCTGGCTTTCTCCAGTGGGAACGTATGTGGGGCTATGCTCTGCCCATCATCATCCTCTATGGCATCTATGCACTTACGTTGCCATATAATCACGGCATTGTCTTCCTGATGTCGTGGGGCGAGGTGATGGACCATCTGCTCTCGGTCGATGTCATGTGCCGTCTGGCAGCAGTGGGGCTTAGCCTGTATTATATCATCAATATCTTCCGTCTGCCTCGTCAGTTGGCCCGTCATGCCGATGTGCCCCGCTATCTTCTGGCCTACTGTACGGCACTTGGCCTTTCTGTGGTATTCTATTTTTACGTGGTGCTCTTCTATGACATCACACTTCTGATGGTCTATCATCTCATCTTCACCATACTGAATCTCTATCTGGTGTTTCGCACGCTGGAGACCATTGCGCTCGAGCTCCCTCAGCCCTCTATCAAGATTGTCGAGGAGGAGCCTGCACCAGCACCGGACTCCGAGAGTGAGGAAGACGACTTCAACGAAGCCAATCTGCAACGATTCCACCGTACCGAATACTGGATGCAGCACCATCCCGAGGCCTGGATGGAGAGTTCCTTCGGGCGCGACCGCCTGTGCCGCGAGGTGGGCATCAACCGTCACCTGATGTTGCAATGCCTGCGCAGTCAGGGATACAATAACGTACACGAATACATCAATCGTTATCGGCTCGAGGAACTGAAGCAGCGCATCCGCCGAGGCGAGGTGACCACCGTGCCCGATGCCGTACTCACCGGGCTGGGCACTGTGAAGACTGCCCGTTCCTGCTTCTACAAGTCGGAGGGCATCACCCTCGACGAATATCTCGAACGCAATGTGGCCCGTCAGCGGGCGCACCTCCAATAATTCCAACATTTCCTTAAATAGAATAAAGAAAACACGAACAACAGTATTAACCCTTAAACAAAATCGTATGAGAAAGAAACTCTTTTACACCCTTGCCCTGTCCGTGGCCTGCATGACTGCCTCGGCACAGCGAATCCCCGCCGCCGACATTCTGGACGTGCAGTTCCAGGCCGACGGTACCGCCGTGGACCTCTCCACGATGAAGAACCCGGTGGAGAAAAACGGTTCAGGAATCACCGTTGCCTACGATGATGCCTTCGGTCGCTATGTGGCTTCATTTACCAATCCCTGGAGCAAAACCTGTACCGGCTGGTACAAGGTGGACTATAACGATGCAGACAGCCCTATCCGTGCTGCTCTGGCCGATGGTCACAGCTTGGAGATGCTGCTGATGGGGCACTATGATGGCACCATCCTCGATGCCGAGGCCAAGTGTTTCAGTGCCATGCAGGGCGGTGGCACGGGCTTCCTCGTGTCCAAGATAAGCGGTGCGCGCCAGAATGAGCTCACCTTCCTGCCCAATGTGAGCACTGATGGCAAGAGCAAGTGGAACTGGTGTAACAGTGGCGTGGTGCCCCAGTCGGACATCTATTATCACGTGATTGGCGTTTGGAACAAGGAGGAGAACAAGGCCAACATCTATGTGAATGGTGAGTTGAAGAAGTCCATCGATGTGGCTGGCAACTTCAACTTTGCTACTGGTACCTGCAACTGGTTCTGTCTGGGTGGTGATGCCGATCCCAACGGCGGCGGCCAGGGCTGGACGGGCGACCTCGTGATTGCCCGCGCCTACGACAAGGCCCTCGATGCCACCGAGGCCGGTGCCCTGTGGCAGGCTGTGGCAGCCCAGACGGAGCGCGCCAACAGTCCGGCCTACCAGAACCGTCCGAAGATTTCCCTGGCCTCGGGCACATACGAGGGCGAGCAGACCGTCACGCTGACCAGCAAGAGCTACGGTACCATCTACTATACGCTGGACGGCTCGGAGCCTAACGATGCTACGGGTACGCTCTACACAGAGCCCATCGCCATCAGCTCCTCTGCGACCCTGAAGGCCATTGCCTATGACGACGATGACAATCCCAGCGAGATGACCTCTGCCGAGTACGTCTTCACGACGAAGAAGGTCTTCAACTATACGAAGGTGACCACCATGAACCAGATAGCCCAGGGCGGTGCCTACGTGATGGGAGCCATGGTGGACGGTACGGTCAAGGTGGCTCAGCCCCTCGATGCCACGAAGACCTACGGATACCTCCCGGCTCTCGATGCCACCGAGAAGGACGGCACGCTCCAGCTCGCTTCGCGCGACTGCGATTTTACCCTTGCACTCGCTCAGACGGGCGCCCGCATCACCGACATCTTCGGACGCTATCTGCAGCAGAAGGGCACGTATAACAGTTTCAACGTCGAGACGGACGAGACCGCTGAGGGTCTCGACTGGGGCGCACAGTTCAATGAGGACGGCACCGTGACTATCATCAACCTGAACGTGAACAAGTATATCCAGTACAGTGTGGGCTACGGTTCCTATGGTTCCTACGCTACGGAGCAGTCGAATGCCGTGCTGCCTTGCCTGTATAAGTATGAAGGCTACGAATTCGTTTCGCTCGAGGAACCTGATCCCACTCCCACCTACAGCACGATTGCCGAACTGCAGGAGGCTGCCACCACTACCAATGCCGAGGTGAAGCTGACCATCAAGGACTGGTATGTGAGCGGCGTGAACGGCAACCAGTTCTATCTGACCGATGGCAATGGCCTGGGCATCGTGGGCTATCAGAAGGGCCATGGTTTCAACCAGGGCGACTGTCTCTCTGGCACAGTGCTCTGCAACCTGGTGCTCTACAAGAACCTGGGTGAACTCACCGAACTCACTGCTGCGAATGATGGTCTCGTGGTCACTCCCGGTATGGAAGTGCCTGCTGTGACCACGGCTCCCGGCCAGCTCACGGGTGCCAACCAGGGTGCGCTCGTCTCGCTCTCCGGCCTCTACTATTCGGACGGAAAGCTCTTCGACGCCAACGGAGCCAGTGTGACGCCGTACAATACGTTCAAGATCTCCGACATGCCCGATTTCACCGAGAACGCCTACTATGATATCACCGGTGTGGTGGTGATGTACAACAGCACGGTGGAGATTGCTCCGCTCGCTGCCGACCAGGTGAGTGCGGTGGAGGAGACCGTCACTCTCTCGTTTGCTGAGGGATGGTCCACGTTCATCTGCCCCTTCAATGTTACTCTGCCCGAGGGAGTGGAAGCCAGCGTCGTCATTTCCGCAGATGCCAACGGCGTGCTCGCTCTCCAGTCGCTCGGCAACAGCGTTGCAGCCAACACTCCCGTTGCCATTTATGCGAAGGAGGCCGTTACGGCCACTACTGTCGGCACAAAGATGAGGGGCGTGACCTCCACCGAAGGCATGCTCACGGGTGTCTATGAGGACACTCCGGCTCCTGTAGGCAGCTACGTGCTGCAGAACCTGAACGGACAGGTGGCCTTCTATCAGGTAGAGGACGGCAAGCAGCCCACTGTGAAGCCTGGCAAGTGCTATCTGATGCTTGATGTGCCCACGGCCGGCGTGAAGACCCTCACCTTCGGCGACGCCACGGGCGTTGAGTGCATCCAGAACGTGGAGGCTGCCGTCGAGAACGAGATCTTCGACCTCGCAGGTCGCCGCGTAAGGAAGGCCGTGAAGGGCATCTATATTGTGAACGGAAAGAAGGTATTGAAGTAAAGAAACCGACTCCCTCTCCCACCCCTTCGCGGGGTGGAGGGGGATAGCAAACAGAAATAATAAAAAGCTTATGAAGAAGACATATATCCGGCCCGAGATGCAGGCAGCTCCTGCCGAGGCCACCGAGATGCTGGCCCTCTCGCTGCAGCCTGGCGTGGGTGCCGATCCCAACGAACCCGTGCTCACACCTGAAAAGAACGACTGGGACATCTGGGACGAGGAATAATCCTCGCCGTCCAGCGGGACGTCGTTCCCGACTCATATCAGGAGGCCACGCCGTATCTCGGCGTGGCCTCCTGCGTGTCATGACACGGACCATGGCGTGCTCCTCCGTCGGATGGAACGTGCTCCTCCGTCAGATGGAACGTGCTCCTCCGTCGGATGGAACGTGCTCCTCCGTCGGATGGAACGTGCTCCTCCGTCGGATGGAATGCAGCCCGTGCCATGTATGATTCCGAATTGTACAAACGGTGGTGCATGTTGCTTAGGGTTCCACATTGTGCCGTGTTCTCACTTTTTACGTCAAATGCTTGCTTGTTTCGTGCATTTACACTAACTTTGCGGTTAGTTAAAAGGGTTTGCATGCTATTAGAGACATCGTCTGTACCGAAGATGCTGTGTGGCTGGCTGCTGTGGTGCTGTTCCATGGCCCTGCCTGTTGTGGCTGTTGCCGACGGCCTCCGCACCCGCATGGCCCAGCCTTCCGACACTGTGGCGGCGGCCAGTTCGTTGCACGAATTCGACCTCCGAAACCGTCGGATGAGCATGTCGCCCTTTCCTGTGGAAATAAAGATGATGAGGCGCGCACTGCGCATCCGCAGCGGGCACGACCAGCTATTGCCCATCTATACGTCGGCCGGCACCCTCTATATGGCTGTCCGCATCACCAAAGGTATTAACTGGCTGAACGGCCTTCCCCGTGGGAAATACTTCATCAACAACCAGCCTATTACCATAAACTGAATGCGTATGTCCGAGACACCCCAGCAGGCAATCACTGAAATCGACTTAGACGCCATCGTACGTGCCCGTATGGGACGTAAGGCTCGCTACGTACCCCAGTGGGGCATCAACGCTCTGAAGCGCCTTATCCATCAGGACTTCATCAACGCTTACCTGCGTCAAGGGCTCGAGGGGGTCCCCTTCTGCAAGGGCGTGCTGGACTATCTGGGTGTCGAGGTGACGGTGGTGGGGCGCGAGAATCTGCCTAAGGACGGCCGCTGGTGCACCTTTGTGAGCAATCATCCCCTGGGTGCCATCGACGGTGTCACGCTGGGATGGGTGCTGGGCGAAGTCTACGATGGCCATATCCGCTATCTGGTGAACGACCTGCTGATGAACCTCAAGGGACTGGCTCCGCTCTGTGTGCCCATCAATAAGTTAGGCCGTCAGGCGCGCAACCTGCCCGAGATGGTGGAGACCGCCTTTGCCGGCGAGAATCACGTCATCCTGTTTCCCGCCGGACTGTGCAGCCGGCGTCAGGCCGACGGTACGATTCGTGACCTGCCCTGGAACAAGACGTTTGTCGTGAAAAGCCGTCAGCATGGGCGCGACATCGTGCCGGTGCACTTCATCGGACAGAACAGTTCGCGCTTCTACAGCGTGGCTCGCTGGTGCAAGCGTCTCCATCTGCCCAACTTTGCTATGGCACTCCTGCCCGACGAGATGTACCGCAGCCGTGGACGGCACTATGAGGTACGCATCGGGCGTCCCATACCTGTCGAGACGTTCGACAAGAGCCGCACGCCGCAGCAGTGGGGCATGTGGGTGCAAGACCGCGTGTACGAGATTTGAGTAAGGATAGAAAACTGGTTAGAAGAAATAGTTAGTACTGGCATGAGCATAGTATAACTATGAAAGCCAACATAAATGGAAAGACTATAGACAGAGATATGGAAGATATCATCGAAAAAGTGCCGCGTGAAGCCTTGTTGGCCGAACTGACACCAGACAAGAAATTGAGGATGACGAACAAGAGTGGCAACGAAATCTACGTGGTCACCTGGCAGGACTCGCCCAATGTCGTGCGCGAACTGGGTCGTCTGCGTGAAATAGCCTTCCGTGCTGCTGGCGGCGGCACGGGCAAGAGCCTCGACCTGGACGAGTTTGACACGATGGAGAATCCCTACAAGCAACTGCTCGTATGGGATCCCGAGGCACAGGAAATTCTGGGCGGATACCGCTACCTGCTGGGCAACGAAGTGCGGACGACACCCGATGGGCAGCCCATTCTGGCCACCAGTCACATGTTCCGCTTCTCGGAACGCTTCATGAAGGAGTATATGCCCTACACCATCGAACTGGGCCGCAGTTTTGTCACCTACGAGTACCAGAGCAGCCGCATGGGCACCAAGGGACTCTTCGCGCTGGACAACCTGTGGGACGGGCTGGGTGCGCTCACCGTGGTACAGCCCGATGTGCGCTACTTCTTCGGCAAGTTTACGATGTATCCCAGCTATGACCGCACGGCTCGCGACATGATACTCTTCTTCCTCCACAAGCATTTTGCCGACAAGGATCATCTCATCGAGCCGATGAAACCCTTGCAAATCGAGAGCGACCCGGCTCAGCTGGAGGCTCTCTTCTGCGAGGACGATTTCAAGCAGGACTATCGCATACTGAACCGCGAGGTGCGCCGTCTGGGGTATAACATCCCGCCGTTAGTGAACGCCTACATGGGCCTCAGCCCTACGATGAAACTCTTCGGCACGGCCATCAACTATGGCTTTGGCGATGTGGAGGAGACGGGAATCCTCATCGCTGTGGACGAGATACTGGAAGAGAAGCGCATGCGCCACATCGATACGTTTGCTGCCGAGCACCCGGAACTGATCAAGATAACGAGCGGTGCCAACCGCATCCTCTATAAGCCGAAGACCACATGATGAACTGGGGCCAGCTACTCTCCAACAAACGACTCGGGCAGGAGAACGCTCCGCACCGCAAGGACGACCGCACCGAATTTCAGCGCGACTACGACCGCCTCATCTTCTCGGCCCCATTCCGCCGCCTGCAGAACAAGACGCAGGTGTTCCCCCTGCCAGGCAGTATCTTCGTGCATAACAGATTGACGCACAGTCTGGAGGTGAGCAGCGTGGGTCGCAGTCTGGGCAATGATGTCAGCCGCCAGCTGCTCGAACTTCATCCCGAACTGCGCGACACGCACCTCTCCGAGATGGGCAATATCGTCAGCGCCGCCTGTCTGGCTCACGACCTGGGCAATCCTCCCTTTGGCCATAGCGGTGAGCGCGCCATCCAAGCCTACTTCCGCGAGGGCGAGGGAGCCTATCTCAAGGACTATCTCTGCACCGAGACCGGCGACTCGCTCACTTCCGAGCAGTGGCAAGACCTCATACATTTCGAGGGCAATGCCAACGCTTTTCGCCTGCTCACCCATCACTTCCTGGGTCGTCGCGAGGGTGGATTCGTGATGACCTACAGCACGCTGGCCAGTATCGTCAAGTACCCCTTCACCTCCAACTTTGCAGGCGAGAAAGGCAAGTTCGGCTTCTTCCGCAGTGAGATTGCCGACTTCTGCCGCATTGCCGGCGAACTGGGCATCCTGCCCCTTGAGGCGACGGACGCCGGCTGCCGCTATGTGCGCTATCCGCTGGTATTCCTCGTGGAGGCGGCCGATGACATTTGCTACGAGATTATGGATATCGAGGATGCCCACAAGCTGAAGATCCTGACCACCGACGAGACCCGCCAGCTCCTGCTCGGCTTCTTCGACGGAGAGCAGCGTTCGCGCATCGAGACTCGCATGCAGAGCCTCGATGATATCAATGAGCAGGTGGTCTATCTGCGCTCGTGCGTCATCAATTGTCTGGAACAGGAGTGCGTGCGCGTCTTTGTGGAGCATGAGGCCGAACTGCTGGCCGGCACCTTCCAGGGCGCACTCATCAAGCACATCTCCGACGTGCCGCGCCAGGCCTACCGCCAATGCGCTGCCACCGCCGAGGCCAAGATATATCACTGCAAGGACGTGGTGGACATCGAGATAGCGGGCTATCGTGTGATCTCCACACTGACCGACCTCATGGTCAAGGCTGTGACACACACGGACCACGCCTTCTCCAAGCTGCTCATCAACCGCGTGAGCCCGCAGTATGACATACGTTCGGCCACCCTCTACGGACGCCTCATGGCAGTCCTGGACTATATCAGCGGCATGACAGATGTCTATGCCCTCGACCTCTATCGTAAAATCAATGGCATGAGCCTCCCTATCGTATGAAAGTAAAAATCATCAATCGCAGCCATCATGCGCTGCCCGAATATGCTACGGCACAGTCGGCCGGTGTCGACCTGCGTGCCAATCTGGAGTCGCCCATCACGCTCTCTCCCCTTGAGCGTTGTCTGGTTCCCACGGGTCTCTTCATCTCGCTGCCCGCAGGCGTGGAGGCACAGGTGCGCCCTCGCAGCGGCCTCGCATTGAAGAAGGGCATCACCGTGCTAAACTCGCCTGGCACCATCGACGCGGACTATCGCGGCGAGATATGTGTCATCCTGGTCAATCTGTCGCACGATTCCTTCGTTATCAACGATGGAGAGCGTATCGCCCAGATGGTGATTGCCCGCCACGAGCAGGCCGAATGGGAGACCGTGGACGTGCTGGACGAGACCGAGCGTGGCGCAGGTGGATTCGGACACTCGGGAGTGAAGTGAAAGGGTAGCAGCAGGAATGAAAAGAGCCCTCCTTATAATGCAGTGGCTGTTGCTGGCTTGGCTGTCGGCATCTGCCCAGACACGCTTCGACTATTTCTATCTCGAAGCAGAGAAGTACCGTCTGGCCGAGGACTTCACGACCGCTGCCGAGCTTTACCAGCACTGTCTCGATATCAACCCTGATGCAGCCGAGGCTATGTACAACCTTGGCCTTATCCATCTCTACATGCGTGAGGACACGCTGGGACTCCCCTTGCTGAAGCGAGCCACCGAACTGGCTCCGGATAATCCCTGGTATCTGGAAACGCTGGCTGCACTCTATCTCGACCAGCGTGATACGGAGAACGTCATCCCGGTACTGGAGCGCATGGCGGCGATACAGACACGCCGCTCGGACATTCTGGAGCGCCTGGCCACAATATACCATACCGTGGGACGCACCGCAGATGCAGTGGCCACCCTGGACCGCATCGAGCTGCTCGAAGGAAAGTCGGCACAGCTGAGTATCGAGAAGGCCGACTATTATATGGAGATGGAACAGGCAGAGAAGGCCGATGCCGAGCTGCAGGCGCTGCTCGACGAATTTCCCCACGACATGAACACGAAGGTCATCGTAGGCAACCAGTATCGCAAGGCAGGCAATCTGGAACGCGCCGACAGCCTATATCAGGAAGTACAGCGCACAGAACCTACAAACGCCTATCTGCAGCTGGCCTTGCTTGACTACTACCAGTCGGCTCACGACATGGCTCGCTTCGACCACCTGCGCGACTCGCTGCTCTATGACGAGGGCACAGAGAATACGTTGCGTGTGATGCTGATGCGCGACTACATCGAGAAGACCCGGCGCGACTCCACTCTGCGTCCGTCCCTCGAACGTGCCTTTGATGCCGTGCTGGCCATGCCGCAGCAGAACGCACAGATACTTATCCTGAAGGCTGCCTACCAGTCATTTGTCAAAGCCGACGAACTGGCTGTCGATTCCACACTCCTCCGTATTCTTGACGTCGATCCTGGCAGCCAGTTGGCTCTCTCCGAGCTCTTGAAGCATTATGCCTCGCGCAACGATTTCGCCGGCATGGAGGACATCTGCCGACGCGGAGTGAACTATCGGCCCGAGGAACTGGGATATCCCTACTATCTCGCCCTGGCTCTCATCCAGCAGGACAAGACGCAGGAGGCCATCGAGGCCCTGGAACAGGGGCTTCGCACGAAGAGCGACGAAGGGAACGGACAGCTGGTGTCGGATATGTTCAGCATCCTGGGCGACCTCTATGCCAAGCAGAGCGAGGAGCATTCCTATGAGAAAACCTTTGCCGCATACGACTCGGCACTCGTTTATATGGATGACAACGCCAGCGTGCTGAATAACTATGCCTACTACCTGAGCCTGCGCGACGAACAGCTGGACCGCGCCGAGGAGATGAGCTATCGGGCCATCAAAGCCGAGCCGGACAATGTGAACTACCTGGACACGTATGCTTGGATTCTCTTCATGAAGAAGGACTACGCAGCGGCACGTATCTATATAGACAAGGTGGTACCTCCCGACGCAACGGACGATACGCTCATGACCGACGAACAGGTGACAGGCGTGTTGCTCGAACATGCCGGAGACATCTATATGCTCAACGGACTGTCCGACGTGGCCCTGCGCTATTGGCGTCTGGCTGTGCAGAAGGCCGACGAGAGTTGCACTCCGCTGCTGCACAAGAAACTGAAGAAAAAGAAATACGTGAAATAATCCTCCTCAAATATCTTTCAAACGATGAAGATACATACGACACATCCCTTCAATCTCAGCCGTCTGGCCCTCAGTTTGTCTCTGCTCCTCCTCTTTGCTGCCTGTGGCAGCCGGAAGAAAGCACTTGAGGCTGGTGTGGCAGGCGGAGACGCTGTGGAACATGCCGCACGCGCCATGGAGCGTGTGGTGCAGCAGGTCAATGACCACAGGGTGAATGTCGAGAACGTCACGGCACGCCTCAGTCTGGCGCTCGAAGCTGGAGGTAAGTCGGTGAACGTGGGTGGCCACCTGCGCATGAAGCGCGACGATGTGATACAGGTCTCGTTGGTGGCCTTGGGACTGCTCGAGGTGGGGCGTATGGAAATCACTCCCGACTACTTCATGGTCGTGGATCGCGTGGGGCAGCAATACGTGAAGGCTTCCTTCGATGATATTGACTTCATGCGGCGAAACGGTATCGACTTCTACACCTTCCAGTCGCTCTTCTGGGACGAGCTCTTTATCCTGGGCGACAAGGGCGAAGCTCCTGCCTCGAAGCATTTCCAGAAAAGCATGGAGGGAGAGGATGTAAAACTCGTGAACCGAGATGGCGGACAGGTAGTGCTCACGTTCCTTGCCGACGTGACCAACGGCTTGGTGCGACGCACCTCGTTCTCTGGCCGCAATGAGGATTCGCCGGCTCTCGACTGGCAGTATCTGGACTACGGTGAGGTAAGCCGCCAAAGTTTCCCAACGTGCATGCAGGTGCAGCTGAACAGTGCGTCGAAGCCAGTGAAGGCCACGTTCAACCTGAGCAATATAAAGACCGATAGCAAGTGGGAGACACGCACGACACCCAATAAGAAGTTTACTCAGGTGTCACCCGAGACGGTGTTCAAACGAATAATGAATATGGCAAAGTAATTTCGCATGCGCGCGCGTACCATATTATATATATACATGCTGTTGCCGGAATCGGTTCTTAGGCAGTGCAGGTTTTTATGCCTATGGCTCGTCTTGCTCTGTGCTGTGACTTCGTATGCCCAGAACAGCAAGAAAGTACAGGCACTGAAAGCGCAGAAGACGGAACTGCAGAAGACGCTCAACAAGGCCAAAGCCGATCTGGATCAGACAAAGCAGAAGGTGCGCACGGGGCAGCAGAGCCTCAGCTTTCTCGACATGCAGATGGACACGCGCCTCAACTACATACGCCAGCTCGAATCGGAGATGAACAGCCTGGAGGGCGAGATTGGCAAATTGCAGGAACGTATCAAGTCGGGGGAGAAGGAGTTGCGTGCAAAGCGCGAAAAGCTGAAGCAGGCCGTGCGTTATGCCCGCACACGACGCACACAGAACAGTCCGCTCATCTTTATCCTGTCTTCCGGTAATGTCACCCAAATGTACCGGCGTGCACGCTATGCCCGTGAATACGCACTCTATCAGTATCAACTCACCGAACAGATTGTGGGCAAGCAGGTGGAGCTGCTCAAGGATGAGAACCGCCTGCTGGCATCCAAGAGCGAGATGAACGACCTGCTGCGCGAGGTGATGAGCCAGCGCAAACAGCTGAACACACAGCAGATACGTGAACAGAAGCGTGTGGAAGGGCTCAAACAGCAGGAGTCGGGACTGGCCGACAAGGTGGCTCAGCAGCAGAAACAGCTGACGGCGCTGAACAAGAAGATTGACGACCTGATTGCCTACGAAATAGAGCAGGCACGCAAGCGTGCCGAAGAGGCGGCGCGCAAGAAGGCGGCCGAGGAGGCTGCCCGAAAGAAAAAATCCACGGGAAAGACATCGTCCAAGGGCACCTCGTCCGGCAAAACATCGACGAAGCCTGCCAAGTCGGAAAAGGCTGACGGCGGCAAACAGGGCGGCTGGCTCACGGCAGCCGAACGTCAGCTGAACGGCTCCTTCGAGCAGAACAAGGGCCGGCTGCCGGTTCCCATCACGGGACAGTACATGATAGGCAACCGCTTTGGCGTGTATAATGTGAAGGGACTGAAGAACGTGCAGTTAGACAACAAGGGCACCAACTATGTGGGACATCCTGGGGCGCGTGCCCGGGCGGTGTTTGACGGTGAGGTAACCGCGGTATTCCAGTTTGACGGCACGAAGAATATCCTCGTACGCCACGGCAGCTATATCTCCGTGTATTGCAACCTCTCGTCGGTCATCGTGACGAAGGGGCAGAAGGTGAAGGCGCGTGATGTGCTGGGCACGGTGGCCACGGATGCTGATGGCAACTGCGTGCTCCACTTCCAGCTGCGCAAGGAGACGGCCAAGCTAAATCCCGAGGCTTGGATTGGGCGATAATTCCGAATCGGTCATTAGCCGTTTGGCTAATGACCGATTTTCTCGATATGTCCTGCTTATTCGCCGTAAACGCGTGTGGTATGCTTAATAACGATACCCAGTAAGATGCTCTTGTCCACGTATTCTACCTGAGTAACCTGCTTGATGCCACCATTCTTGGCAGCCTGCTGGATGTTGTTCTCCTCGCCCTTGGACGACCACAGGCCCAGGATAATGGTGGACTTGGCCTCGCCCATCTTCGGTCCTATGACGGATTTTTCGGCAAGTGCGGCACCGCTGTTAATCGTAATGCAGCTGCTCAGGGAGAAAAGCGCGAACGCCAGTGCTGCAGAGACAGACATGATTCTCTTTTTCATTTTGTGTAATGTTTGAGGGTTAATAATGTGATTCAGAATCCATCGCGGAAGAAGTCGAGCATGTCCATGATATCTTCCTTGGTGGCGTGTTGGTTGATACGTATGTCGCCGATATCGGCCAGGAGGGTGAAGTTGATGATGCCTCCTTCGTTCTTCTTGTCGTGCGTCATCAGTTCGTAGATCTTGCCATATTGCTTGCAGTCGAAGGCAAACGTGCCGTAGTGCTCGCGGATGAATTGTACGGTCTGCGTGAGATATTGCTTTGGAAAGCCTGCCATGCGTGCACTCAGATACAGTTCGCACACTAAGCCCCATGCCACGGCATATCCGTGGAGCACAGGCTTGCCTTGGTCCAGAGCCATGCTCTCGAAGGCGTGTCCGACGGTATGCCCCAGGTTGAGAGCCTTGCGGATACCCTGTTCGGTGGGGTCTTGCTCGACGATGCGCTCCTTGATGGCCACGCTCTGTGCCACCATCTGCTGCAGGGTTGCATAGTCCATATCTTCGAGTGGGAAACGCAGCAGTTCGGCCCAGTGTGCCACGTCGCTGATGAGGCCGTGCTTGAGCATCTCGGCATAGCCCGAGAGGATGTTCCTGTCGTCGAGCGTGTGGAGAAAGTCTGTGTCGAGCAATACCGTACGGGCACAGTTGAAGACACCGATCTCGTTCTTCAGTCCTCCGAAATTGATGCCCGTCTTGCCTCCCACGCTGGCATCCACCATGCTGAGCAGTGTGGTGGGAATATTAATGTAGGCGATGCCGCGCTTGAAGGTGCTGGCTGCAAAGCCGCCCAGGTCTGTGACCATGCCGCCGCCCAGATTGACCATCAGGCTGTGCCGCGAGGCTCCCCCTTCTTGCAGAGCCGTCCACACATGGGCGAGCGTGTCGAGTGTCTTGTGCTCGTCGGTGGCTCCTATGGTGATGAGCCTTGCTCCCTGCATGCAGGCAAAATGGCTGACTACGGGCCAGCAAAGTTCGCGGGTGGTGGTGTCCGCCAGAACGAAGAGACGGTCGTGCGGACATCTCTCGACGGCTTGTTCCAGGTCGGATTCCAGATTGTGGCAGATGATGACTTCCTGTGTCATGGCTTGTAACCCCTGATTGTAGATTTGCTGGTCAAAGGTACGACGATTCTGTAGATTAAGCAAGGCAAATCCTTAAAAACTGATAAAAAAAGTGTAACTTTACATAGGCAAATTAAACCCTGCTCACAAAATCGAATCAGAAAAAGAGGTGTGCGTCACCGAGATACATTAACCGAATCCTTATATACAACGCATAATTCGATGAAGAAAACCTTAGCCCTGCTGCTGTGGATGTGTGTGAGCCCCGCTATAATATGGGCGCAGAAGATAACTGTGAGTGGAACGGTCAAGGATGCGAGCAGCGAGGAATCGCTGCCTGGAGCATCCGTCGTGTTATTGACCAAGAAAGATAGCAGCCAGGTGGTGGGTGCATCGTCAGATCTGGAGGGCAAGTTCACCCTGCCCACTGTCAAGGCGGGAAGCTACATTATGCGTGTCAGCTTCGTGGGATACCAGACGCAGTACAAGGACCTGACGCTTTCAAAGAAGAATACCACCCTGAACGTGGGAACCGTCTCACTGCTCGAGGACTCGAAGATGCTCTCCGAGGCAGAGGTCGTGGCCAAGCTCGCCCAGATGGAGATGAAGGCCGATACCTTTATATATAACGCGGATGCTTTCCGTATGCCCGAGGGCTCCTCGCTGGAGGAACTGATAAAGAAACTTCCGGGAGCCGAAATTGACGACGACGGCAACATCAAGATCAACGGGAAGACCGTGAGTAAGATTATGGTGGAGGGCAAGGACTTCTTCGAGGGAGACAATAAGATGACCACGAAGAATCTGACGGCCAAGATGATTAAGAAGCTGAAAGCCTACGACAAGAAGAGCGACTACTCGCGCATCACCGGTATTGACGACGGCGAGGAGCAGACCGTGCTCGACCTCACCCTGCAGAGCGGAATGAAGGAGGGATGGATGATAAACACCAACGTGGGCTATGGCAGCGAGGACCGCTACTCGGGCCAGTTTATGATAGGACGTTTCCTTGACCATGCCCAGTTTGCCGTCATCGGCTCCAGCAACAATACCAACGACCAGGGATTCCCCGGTGGAGGCCGCGGCGGTTGGGGCGGCGGTGGCGGTATCGTCAGCAGCCAGATGGCCGGAGCCAACTTCTCGTGGGACAATGGAAAGCCCGAATATACAGCCGGCATGCTGAAGACGGGCGGTCATATCTTCTACAACCACCGGCGTAACACAGCTTTCTCTACCTCAAACAGCGAGATGTTTCTCAGCAATGTGAACTCCACCTTCTCCAACAATATGAACCATTCGGTCAGCGAGAGTGCCAATGTCGATACACGTCTGCGCTTCGAATGGATGCCCGACTCGATGACCAACCTGATGTTCCATCCCCACTTCTCGCACAACGAGTCGCACGGCCACAGCGAGAGCCAGAGTGTGACGTTCAACAGCAACCCCTACGACTTCATGTCCGACCCGCTGGCTCAGTATAATCTGTCCGAGTTCCAGGCTGTGCGCGACAGCATTGCCGTGAACGATAACGACCGCATGAGCAAGAGTCGTTCGAACAGCAATAACGTGGACGGACGGTTTCAGGTGAACCGTCGGTTAGGCAAGCCTGGGCGCAACCTGACCTTCGATGGCTCGGCAAGCTACTCGAAAAACGAAAACACCAACTTCAGCCGCAGCGAGATTAACTATTTCCGGCAGCACCGCAGCGACTTCACGAATCAGTATATTCCCTCGCCCAGCACCAACTATAATGGTAGCGGACGCCTCAGCTATACGGAGCCCATCATCGGAGCCCTTAACGTGCAGTTCAGTTATCGCTACCAGTATCGATACAGCGACAGCGACCGCTCGATGTACAGCATCGACAGCCTGCTCACAAAGTACCCCGGTGCCTATACGGCCGAGCAGCTTTATCTGGGCTACCTGCCCGGACTGGACAGTCTGGACTACGTGCGCAATCTCGAGAACAGCCAGTATGCCACTTATCGGGAGAGCAACCATGAAGCCAACGTCATGCTACGCTATAATGTGGGCGAGAATTGGCTCAACGTGGGCGTCAGCTTCCAGCCGCAGACCACCCACATGGACTATGAAAAGAATCTGCTGGACACCACGGTGGTGCGCCACACGTTCAACTGGGCACCGCGTATCGACTACCGCTGGAAGTTCTCGAACGCCGGTCAGCTTCGCATTCGTTTCCACGGGCGTATGAGCCAGCCGGACATCGCCAGCCTGCTCGAGGTGACGGACAGCAGCGACCCGCTGAACATCAGCATGGGTAACTCGGGACTGCGCAGCAGCTGGAACAATGACTTCAATGTTTCCTACAACGACTCTCGCAGCGAGAAGCAGATGGGATGGAACGTGAACGCCTCGTTCGACCAGACGAAGAACAGCATCTCCACCGCCACGATATACAATACCTCCACCGGTGCCCGATACTCGCGCCCGATGAATATCGACGGAAACTGGAACACTTGGGGTAACGTGAACTTCTTTTCTGCGCTCGGTCCCAAGAAGTTCTTCAACATTAACACGAACACCAACCTGAGCCACAACCACCGTGTGGGCTACATGAGCAGCAACAGCGACGGCACTTCGTGGGGCAGCATCTATAAGCCCGACGGTTCGATAAACATGGAGGCCATTTTCCGCAACACGCCGTTGAACAAGTCGATTACCCGCAGCACCAATATGGGAGAGTGGGTCCGCCTGAACTACCGCAATGACTTCATGGAAGTGGGTGTGAACGGCGGTTTCAACTATTCCCACTCGCGCAACGACGTGCAGGAGAATGCCAATCTCGACACCTGGTCGTTCAACTATGGTGGTAACCTGATATTCAATGCTCCGTGGGGCACCAGTTTCAGCACCGACATTTCGCAACAGAGCCGTCGGGGATATGACGATGCATCGATGAACACGAACGAACTCATCTGGAATGCCCAGCTGAGCCAGAATTTCCTGAAGAACCGTGCTGCCACCATCAGCGTGCAGTGGTATGACATCCTGCGTGAGCGCAGCAATATCAGCCGTAATATCTCGGCCATCTCACGTACCGACTCCTGGTCGAACGCCATCCACAGCTATGTGATGGTTCGCTTCATGTACCGCCTGAACCTTATGGGCAACAAGCAAGCCCGTGCCCAGGGTGGCTGGGGCGGTGGCGGCGGCTGGGGAGGCCGTGGCGGCTGGGGCGGTCGTGGTGGAGGAGGCCGTTGGTAGGCAGCGATTCCATCTGCGAGTTACATAACGTGCCGCGCAGCGCTTTATCACGCGTGATAAACCTTTTTATCACGCGTGATAAAGTCTCCAGGAACACGTCATGGGAAATATACTCGAGGGTGCCGGTGGCCCAGACTGTAGTTTAACGGAACTTAAGTGAATTAAGAAAAGCCCCTAATCCTTCTTCAGTGGATTCCATCCCTGAGCTTTCAGTTCCATCTCCACACCGTCGCGGCAGATGAGTGCATGCCCCAGTTCCTCCTTGGTGATATATCCGATGAGGTGGACATCCTCTATCTGCTGTATGCGTTCGTTGTCGCTGAGCGGTACGGTGAACAGCAGCTCATAGTCCTCTCCGCCGTTCAGGGCACAGGTGGTCACGTTCATGTTGAGTTCCTCGGCCATGGCTGCTGTCTGATAGTCCAGCGGCAGACGTTCCTCGTAGATGCGGCACCCCGTGTGGCTCTGTGTGCAGATGTGCAGCAGCTCGCTGCTCAGTCCGTCGCTGATGTCCATCATGCTGGTGGGGTGGATGCCGGCCTGTGCCAGGGCCTCCACGATGTCGCGTCGGGCCTGTGGTTTCAGCTGGCGTTGCAGGATGTACTCGCGTCCGGCAAAGTCCGGCTGCATGGTGTTCAGGTATTCCATCTCTCGCTTGTTTCCGCTGCGCTGTGCGGCAGCCAGCTGCTGGTTGTACACCATCTTCTCTCTCTCGAGCAGTTGCAGGCCCATGTAGGCTGCTCCCAGATTGCCGCTCACGCAGATGAGGTCAGTGTCCTTGGCCCCGTTGCGATATACGATGTCCTCCGGTCGTGCCTCTCCGATGGCGGTGATGCTGATGGCCAGTCCTGTTAGGCTGCTGGTGGTGTCTCCGCCCACGATATCCACTCCGTGTTCTTCGCATGCCTGTCGCATGCCGGTGTACAGCTGGTCGATGTCTTCCACGCTGAATCGTTTGCTCAACGCCAGGCTCACGGTAATCTGCCGTGGGCGCCCGTTCATGGCGTAGATGTCGCTGAGGTTTTCGATGACGGCTTTGTAGCCCAGATAGTGCATGGGGACATACGTGAGGTCGAAGTGTACGCCTTCCATCAGCATGTCGGTGGTCACCAGGGTGTGCATCCCCGCCTGTGGTGCCAGCACGGCACAATCGTCGCCCACCCCCTTGCGTGAACTCTCGTTCTTGAGCTCGATGTCCTCTGTCAGGTGTCTGATGAGGCCAAACTCGCCCAGTTCTGCTATTTCACTCATAATGTTATTTACCTTTTACCCGCCTCCCCCCCCTAACCTCTCTTCTTGGAGAAGAGGGGGGGGCGGAGAGGCTGTCGGGGACTGTTCAGCTGCGGCGGATCATCTCCTCCATGATGGCAGCCATGCGCGGCTGTGCTGCATTGGCTGCCTTCTGCACGTCCTCGTGGGTTACCTTCTCGATCTTCTCTCCCACGCCCAGGTCGGTGATGATGCTCACTCCGAAGCAGCGTATGCCGCAGTGGCGTGCCACGATTACCTCAGGCACTGTGCTCATGCCCACGGCATCTCCGCCCAGGAGACCGAACATTCGGTACTCGCTGGGTGTCTCGAAGGTGGGTCCCTGTGTGCCCAGATAGACACCGTGCTTCACCTCTATGCCTTTTTCTGCAGCAATGCTGTCGGCCAGCTCCACCAGCTCGTGGCTGTATGCCTCGCTCATGTCGGGGAAACGCGGTCCTGTGGGGATGTTGGGCCCGTGCAGTGGGTTCTCGGGCATGAAGTTGATGTGGTCTGTGATGATCATGATGTCGCCGATGCGGAAGCTGGGGTTCGTACCTCCGGCCGCATTGCTCACGAAGAGTGTCTGGATGCCCAGTTCGTACATCACACGTATGGGGAAGGTGACCTCCTTCATCGAGTAGCCCTCGTAATAGTGGAATCGTCCCTCCATAGCCATGATGTCCTTGCCGCCCAGTCGTCCGAAGAGCAGTTGTCCGTGGTGTCCCTCGACGGTGGAGACGGGAAAGTTTGGTATGTCGCCGTATGGGATGGCCAGTATCTTCTCAATTCTCTCTGCGAGGTGGCCCAGTCCGGTGCCCAGGATGATGGCCGTCTGCGGTGCGTTGGGCATCCGCTCCTTCAGCCATGCGGCTGTCTCAAGAATTTTGTCGTACATAATCTTCTATTATTTGGTTCAACTTGGTGTTTCTTTCCTGCATTATCTCCACGCGTATGGGCAGGACGTAGAGGCTCTCCCTGGCCTCGGGTGTGAGTCCCTGCAGCCCCTGCAGTCGCGTAGCGTCCTTCTCGGTGGTGATGATGATGCGCGGTGTAGGCAGTGTCTCCAGTGCCTGACAGATGTGCCGGACATCCTGGGCCGTATAGTAGTGATGGTCAGGGAAGGGCAGGGGAGTGATGCGCGAGGCATACGGTCTGAGGTCCTGTTCCATCTGATGGGGTGAGGCGATGCCTGTGACGAGCAGCACGCTGGCCTTCTCCGTCTCTATCTGCTCCAGGGTGCGGGTGTCGTTGCCGAAGAGGGCCTGTAGTCTGTCATAGCGCAGCGTGCTGAAGAACAGCTGCTGGTGAGGTCTCAGGCGAAGTTTGGTCCGAATCACCCGGCAGTCCATCGGCGTGATGTCTGGCGGGCATTTGGTCACCACCACTACGTCGGCGCGGTTGGCTCCTTTGGCCGGTTCGCGCAGTCGTCCCGCAGGCAGCAGCCAGTCGTCGCAGATGAGACGGTGGCAGTCCATGAGCAGGATGTTCAGTCCCGCTTTTATCGCGCGATGTTGGAATGCATCGTCCAGCAGGACCACCTGTGTGTCGCTTGTCTCCTTGTCCTCCTGCAGGCGGCGTATGCCCTCGGGACGATTGGCGTCCACCGCCACATGAATTTCGTCGCCGAACTTCTGCTTCATCTGCCACGGCTCGTCGCCTATCTGCTCCATGGGCGTGTCCATGTGGGCCAGCAGGTAGCCCCTGCTCTTGCGTCTGTACCCCCGGCTGAGCATGGCCACGCGGTAGCGTGGGCTGAGCAGGCGGATGAGGTACTCCACATGGGGCGTCTTCCCCGTCCCCCCTACGCTCAGGTTACCCACGCAGATGGTGGGCAGACTCGGGCTTGTCGTCTTCAGCACGCCCTTGTCATATAGCCGATTGCGTATCTCCACTCCCACACCGTATAGCCAGCTCAGGGGGAGGAGGAGGGGATGAGTGTAGTTCTTCGCGCTAAAGGCGAAGTGGCAAGCCGAGCACATAGCTTATAGTTTGAAGTTCATGGTTTGAGGCTCCCGGTGCTTGCCGGAAGCCCCAAACCATTACTGTATCGTCATGTAGAACGGCATGCGGGCCTGGATGGGGTTCTGCTTGTCCAGGGTGCGCAGCAGGCTGAAGGTCGTGTAGTACTCGCCCAGCATCTGGCGCATCTGGCTGTCCAGATAGCCGTTCTTCTTCTTGTTCATGATGTTGGCAAACCAAGGTTCGGGAGCGGGATAGCGTCCGATGCTGTATTTCTCGATGTCAGCCTCGGCAGCGGCCACCTTGATGGCGTCCTCCAGGTTGCCCAGCTGGTCCACCAGCCCGATGCCGAGTGCCTGCTCGCCCGTCCATACGCGGCCCTCGGCAATGGCCTTCACCGAGTCCTGTGCCATGCCGCGTCCGTCGGCCACACGGCCGGTGAACAGGTCGTAGCCCTTCTCGATATAGCTCTGCAGGAGCGCGCTCTCGGTCTCGTTGAACGGACGTCCCATGGCTCCGAAGTCGCTCAGCGCGTTAGTCTTCACGCCGTCGAACTTCACACCGATTTTCTGCGTGATCAGCTCGCTCGGGTCGGGGAACATGCCGAAGATGCCGATGCTGCCCGTCAGCGTGGTGGGCTCTGCGATGATCTTATTGGCGGCGCAGGAGATGTAGTAGCCGCCGCTGGCAGCCATGCCGCCCATGGACACCACCACGGGCTTCTTCTCCTTGAGCAGCATCACCTCGTGCCATATCTGCTCCGATGCGTAGGCGCTGCCGCCGCCCGAGTTCACGCGGATGACCACTGCCTTCACGTTGTCGTCCTCACGCAGCTTCTGCAGGTCGTCGGTCATGCCCTTGCCGGTAATCTGGTGGCCCTGCGACATGCCGTTGCCGGCCTCGTCCACGATGTCGCCATAGGCATAATAGACGGCCACCTCCTCCTTAATCTTCTTCTTCACGGTTTCCGTGCCAGCCACGTCCTTCAGGGTGGTGAAGCGCAGGTCATCATCCTCGTCCACTCCGGCCTTCTCCTTCAGCATGGCCTTCACCTCGCTGATGTAGCACAACTTGTCCACCAGCTTGTTGTCAATCGTGGCCTGTGCCTCGGCCAGCGGTGTCTGGCTGTCAGCGATGGTGTTCAGCGTCTCCTGGCTGATGCCGCGGCTCTCGGCCACGTCCTTCTGCATGTTGTTCCAGATGCCGGTCAGGAAGCTGGTCACCTGTTCGCGGTTGGCCTCGCTCATCTCCGAGCAGATGAAGGGCTCCACAGCACTCTTGTACGTGCCCACCTTGAACACCTGCATCTTCACGCCCACCTTCTCCAGCATGTCCTTGAGGAAGTACAGCTGCGAGGCCATACCGCTCCAGTCCACGCCTCCCTGCGGGTTGAGCATGATGGTGTCGGCCACCGAGCTCAGGTAGTAGGCGCTCTTGCTGTACGTGTCGCCGTAGGCCATAATCCACTTGCCGCTCTCTTTCTTGAACTTCACCAGTGCGTCGTGCAGTTCCTCCACCATAGCAGGCGTGCCGCCAAAGGCACCGGCCTCCAGATAGATGCCCACGACGTTCTTGTTCTCAGCAGCCTTCTCCAAGGCCGTCAGTGCCTCTTCCAGGCTGATGTTTTCCGTCTCGCCACCCATGAGGATCGTCGTCGGGTCGAAGGGGAGCGAGCCGTCCTCCGAGCGCTCCACCAGGCTGCCCCGCAGCGGGATGCGCAGGATGGAGTTCTTCTCTACCGTGGTGGCAACGCCTTCGCTGGCCACCATGCCGGCGATGGATACGATGCTGATGATCGTCGCGATGATACTGAACAGCAGCAGGCCCACTACTGTGGCCAGCGTGTACTTCATAAAATCTTTCATTTTCTTGTTTTGTTTTGTTATTGTTTGTCTGATTCTTCTCGTATGCCTACGGCATAATGCCGTCTCGGACGCAAAGTTACAAAGAGTTTTCCGCACGACCAAGCCCCGCCCCCTGCTTTTTGTCGCTTTTGTAGAAAAAAGTATCGGAAACGCGTGTGCCGGGTAGGAGTGGGGGGGAGATGGGCCATGTAAAGCGGAATAGGATATGGAAGACAGTTTTTCTTTACACCAAATCGGTCATTCTTCGACGAGCGAAGCTTCGAGCCGATTACTTTGTCGAGTCAAACAGGTAGATCCGATTACTTAGGCGTTTTTTTGCTCGTACACCAGAGAAAAAATTTTCTCTCACGTGGGCGGAAAAATTTAAAGTTTAATGTTTATAGTTTATAGTTTAAAGTCAGTTCTGAAGTTGAAAGTAGTAATAGTGTAAAGTGTATGATTTAAAGTTTAATGTTCATAGTTTATAGTGTAAAGTCAGTTTTGAAGTTGAAAGTAGTAATAGTGTAAAGTGTATGATTTAAAGTTTAATGTTTATAGTGTAAAGTCTGTTCTGAAGTTGAAAGTAGTAAGAATCTCTCGCTCGGCTTCTTCAACACCTGCTGCGGCAGGCAGAAGCGACCAAAGGTCGAGCGCGCCTTTTAGTGCGAAGAATTGTTGAAAAGCGTTACCCCTAAATAGCTTCAC
>CADAJS010000015.1 GCA_902788315.1 uncultured Bacteroidales bacterium | reverse complement strand
TCGACAAAACTATATTCAAAAATGACAAAGACCGAAGCGGTTCAAGTGAACCTAATTTGTTTAATTTTTAACTCGTCCATTTTTTAGTGGACACTAGTGTCCTCAAGATAAAAGTTATGCCTCACTTTGTCACTATTCCCTTTATCTTCTGCTGGTGACATGAAAGCAATGTTGCTTCTTCTCAAAGCGAACGTAGCACAGCCCCTCCTTTCGTTTTTTTGTTAGCACATCCGCAAGAACCTTCACGAAACTGTCATCATACACATCCCAAGAAACCCATCCACAGGTTTGGAACCTATAATATGAAATGTCGAATGTTGTAGCATAGCAATGTGCAGAATTCTCAGATGCATTCCCATTTACTTTTTTCAGTAGGCTTACATCCTCTTTTGTTCTCAACACTGAGGTAACGACAATTCTGCACTTTGACATTCCCTTTTCTAACATTCGCGCCTGAAACTCCTCTCCGATCTCCTTCAGCAGCTCTGCTGCAGCGGGTGTGAGATATGGCACCGAGTGAGTCAGCCTGTCTATGCTATATGCCTGGCAGCTTTTGATTTCAGTAAGGCGAGGGCAACCATCAAAATCAGAAGACCTGTCATCAACGGGTGTAATGCCATATCGCTTCGCTGCTTCCAGTTGTATCTGATTCATATCGGTGAACTTACCGCCATACAACTCAGTCTGTATTTTCCGATGCTTATGCGCTGTCACATACCTCATCACCCGCGGCCAGCAAAAGGCCCATCCTCCAAATAGAAGTGTCAATACAGTCGCATAGACAAACAATCTTTTTGTCATAGACTTTTTCTTCTGCTTTCTTCCCATTATACTGCTTGTTATATCCTATCCCTCTCCTTTTCACCAGTTTCTGGTTTTATACCAAGCGAAAACGAATGTGATTAGCGAAATGGTGGCTATAAGTGCATAGATTATTGCATACATTGCATCTTGCTCTCCTTCACAGGGACATTCTTCCATAGGAGTTAAAACGGCCCAAGTAGCAAAACCCCAAAACAAAGTAAGGAGTCCCAGGACTATTCTGATTGTGTATTTAAATATTTTCTTGATCATATTCTGAAAAGACTTGTGAGATTACAATTTTATTCCCAAACCAATAAGTCGCGAGGCAAATCAATTTTTTTAGGTTCGCCTCTTGTCCCATATATATAATAATGCTTCGCCAGATTCTCGTCAAATTGTGCTATGAAGGAAGCGCGAATGCGAGCACACTTTTCGTTAATAGAGTTGAGGCAAGGATTTGTAACATCATCAATGCTTTTCAATACCCTTTCGTTAAGTCCCATAGGCTTTATCATTTGGTAAATCTCAGCCAGCTCCTTTCTGTAATCAGGAAGATGTTTGAAAACAATACCCTCTGGATGCTTGATAAACAATAGATATACGGCCTTGTTTATTGGTTCCATCTTTATTTCCATGTCATTATAGTCGGGGAGCAGAATGCGCATATCTTTTGTAATGACAAGTCGGCTAAGTTCTATTTTTTCCGTGAAAAGTTTCTTCAAAATCGTTCGTGAGATACCACGTTGCTCTAATTGTTCTATCCGTTCACGAATCTCATCTACCAACTCCTCAATTTCCCAATCAAATTGTTCGTCGGCAAAGTCTTCTGTAGGTTCTGCATCTTTAGGCGGTCTTTTAACACTACAATAAAATCCGGTTGTATTATTATGGAATGCTTCTTTCGCAATAGCCACAATCTGCTGCATGATGCTTTCATCATCAGCTTCTTCTATGGGATAATATGTGGCGTGAAGGTACTTTGCCCCATGATTCTCACTCCAGCCATAACAAGATATCAATCCGTGTGTAAGTTTTGCGGCATCCTCTGGATAACATAACTCATCTAATAGCGAGGACGTATCTATTCCACAATCTTTATCTAGTATTCCCTTGTAGCCAGGATTCCAATATCTGAGTACATCCTCGTTTGTCAGTTCTTTCACACACGCAGGCAGATATATCACGCGGATGTCATGTTTTAGATGAATAACCGGGTGGCGCTTGAAGAAGTCATTCAGCACCGTGTTGTATTCATTCTCAATATACACGAAGTTTCGCCAGTCATCTCCGTCTAACAATTTGCCATAGAGTTCAAAGTACCAAATCCCATCAAGGGCCCTTGGAAGTTCATCTCTCCGCAGGTCCCCTTTTTCATAAGCAGACTTTATTCGGTTATATTCTTCTTTCTCACGTTCCTTCTCCTCCTTTCGTTTCCTAACTTTCCTATGATGCCGAATGAATCCCCCGTCTTCCCACACATCTGCTAGATACATGCTTGCTTCAACTCCGAAATAAAAGAGCAGTGCAGGTATGAAAAAGAATGCTAATGCCAATTCTCCCCAATTGGGTTTCCCTTTCTCTTTCCATTCTTTAAAAAATTCATATGCACCTACGATGAAGAACACACAAGAGATAATTCCTATGATTATTAGTATGATTTGCCAGATACTCATTCTATTCGTGTTGTTTTCAGTTTTTCTTATTTTATCTGTAAATGATCAAGAATATTCACCCTTGTTTAATTTCTATTTATATCATTGCAAATATTATGGCTGCTGTCTTACGTTCGCCTCAAAAAATCCTTGAGTGAAATCGTGGCTATTCCCAATCCTTTAGCTTTTATTTGTAATCCATTGTCTGATGTCAATAATATGGGATTTTCATGTTTAAACTTTAATGCAACAGTTAAGATGTTATTATCTGGAGACTTCTTGTTAAAATCTGCAGGGAGTAACTCTGGATCAGAAAGCTCCATCTTTACTTCTCGCTTATCCATTGTCTTATTAATATTACGCAAAGCCATTTCAACGTTGCGCTTTTCTTCGCTTGAAAGTTTTATTTTCAATTTGTCAAGTTCATCAATAACTTTTGCAGATAGAACCACTATATATTTATCGTCAATTCTTGAAATAATATCAGGATAGTTTATGAAAACATTCGTATCTATAATGTAGATATTTATTTTTGTTTGTGATTTTACAGATTTTTGTCTGGTCGTTTCAAACTTCGACAAATCTATCTTGTCTATAACTTTTACGCGAACATCACCAGATGATATAACCTTTGACTGTGGTTTATCTCCTATTTTACATTCTTGTTTTGCTTTAATAAAGTAACTCTTTACCTCTTCGGGTATAAGTTCTTTATATATTGTGGTGGGTAATACAATGATCGTATTGTTCATTGCTCTTGATGTTGCCACATTAAACAATTCTGGCTCTAACGAATACCTTATGGAAGCATTGGGTATAAGGAAAAAACAGTAATGAACAGTGAGACCTTGCACCCTATCGATAGTATCTATCTTTATATTATCTGGGTAATCTTTTCCATCCCATCGTAAAGTGAAATACTTTTGTAATTGTCGAGTCGTTTCCCTGAACTTTGATAAAATGGCTATTTCTGCTTTGGAATTTTCCAGAAGAATACTCTTTGTCAGACTATATATGTATTCAAACGCATTTTGTGGATTCTTATCACCGACTCTCATATCTAGTTCTTTTATTACAGCCCCACCTTTTGGGTCTAAGTCGGCAATGCTGGTGACCACTTCTTGAATCTCAGAAACTGAACGTAATCCGTTATTATAAAAAGCACCAGTGCATTCCGCTCCGCGTGCAGTCATTCGATAGGTGTCACTTAGCATAAACGAATTGAAACTGAAATAACTGCATATAGTCTGGAACCCTTTGATAATGCCAGACCAATTGAATCTGTTAATCAGATCCTCGTTAGTAAGCACAATTGGCGGTAGCTGTTTCTGATCACCTATCAAGACAACCTTTCTGCCCAATTTCATTGATGCTGCAATCATTGGGAGCAGTGCTTGACTTGCTTCATCCATGATGACGTAATCAAAGGGAATATTCGTGATATCTACAGCCCATCCACTTGACAAATAGAACGTGGCGAGAGAAAGGAAACCAGAAGAAGCGTTACATTTATTCTCCTTTATTTCCTGCAAATGTGGTTGTTCGCGCTTTTCGTCAACAGTAAGACTAGTCTTTGAGACTTTTCCTTTCTTGATGTATTCCTGCAATATATCTTTCTTGGCAAGTTCTATAAGAGCTTGATTAGTCAAGGCAGTAACCAGCACGCTTTTATTCTCTTTTAACAGCCTTGCAGCCAACTGAGCCATTCTTGTTGTCTTACCAGTTCCTGGAGGACCCTGTACAACCACGCATTTCTCATTTGAGAGTTCGTTCAAGATAATTGATACTAAGTCTTCTTTAGCCTCTATTTTTCTGGGATTCCATTGGTTGGAACTTTCGGTGAAATCCAAAATAGGTTTTGTCTCTTGATTCTGCTCATCCTTTACTATCTGGATTAGATTCAGCAAGTATTGTAATGGAGGGTCTTTAGGCCCAAAAGCAATTATCGTCTTCCCTTGTTCCAATAATTCTGTAAACTGAATGGTTAAGTTCTTAAGTCCCACCAAACAGAAAGCATCATCATCCGACTTGGATATCCATGCGCACAAACAGTCAGAGAAGTCACGTTGATATTCTTCTCGGAGCTTGTTCCAAGACAATTCGCCCCAATTTCGATATTTTCCCATTTCACCGTTTAAGTACACGGCTGACCAAAATGAATTCTTTCGGGGCATGTTTTCTGAATTGCGGATTTTAAAAACAGCAAATCCCGCCTCATTAATTCTCTGGAACATGCCCACAAAGACCTCACCGTTGTCTTTAAGGACAGTTGCTTTTGTTTTGACTATCTGCTCATAACTCTTCTCTTGAGCCTCTAATTCTGTGCAGAGAAACTTAACGTATTCTTCTCTTGTATGCTTCATTATAAGTCCTCCTCAGTATTACTATTTTGGCGTCCTTTGTTCCTGTTGAATATTTTTCTTATTGATTCGGCATCCTCAGCAATATTGAAACTACTAAAATCAAAATGCAGTTCTTTGAAATAATGCAAGGTTGAGCAGAATGCACCAATACGTTCCTCAACATCAAGATTCTCGGTGCTAAAAGACAGAGAAATGCTAGATTGATTCCTGATTAGATCTTCTTTCTCAATTCTCTTGATATCATCCCCTGTGTATATTAACAGATAGGCTGATTCCTTAAAAATATAATCCCACTCTTCTGGATTAACTCTGAATGGCTCATCCTGTTTCTTGTAACTCTTCAATACAATTGTTATAGGATTCTCATCTGCATCTTCCAATTCCACTGTTGAGAAGTAGTAGGGCGTGCCATTCTCTTGCCACTCTCCATAATGTGGGGGGAAGTTCCATGATGGCTCTTCTTGCATAAGGAAATTCTGTGCTTCAATTTGAGCCTCATATTGTCTGGATTTTGGTATTTGAGAGTTATCCCCCTTTTTTATTGTAGTAGGGACTTCTTCTTTTTTCGATGCCTCATCCTTATCAAATTGGGGATTATCTCCTTTTGGCTTGTCTTCACTTTCTTTTAAGTCTTGTTTGCCTTCATCTTTTTTTACCTCCTCTGTCTTGGGAGGAAGAGTTCCATATATCTTCTTGTATTCTTCCAATTCATTTTTCAAATCTTCTATTTCTTGCTCACGACTCTCTACTTCAGACTTGGATACCAGGTTGTCATAATACAGTTGCTGCCAATCTTCCGCTGAAAAAGGAATAGATTTGTCTGATACTAATGAGTAAAGCGTATCTCGTACCTCACATAATTTATTCAGATATAGAGTTCTTGTACCATTATCGTAATAATAGTCATCTCTAACAAACGAACAAATCAGCAAATCATTATCATTTGTCTTCTTTAGCTGATAAGGCATCTGACCATCATAAAGAAACACTGTGATAGAACTGGCCTGCTTCCAGTTTTCATATTCGGGCAAAGTATACTCAACAGAATTTGCGGATAGCTTATCTTTGTCAATATTAACAACCAAATATTTCGAGTCCCTTTCTAATGCAAGCATCGTAGAAAGCTGATTACTGCCTTGAAGTGGCAAGAGATCCTTATATTTTAATAAATTGATTGTGGATGTAATATTTTCCTTTATGCTTTCCATCTCACCACTACTGAGATGTTCATTATTAATTAACGATTTCCGGCCCTTTACCAGATTAGTACGCTCGGTCTTGACACCCAATCCAACAATGTAAGTTATTTTGTCATCCGTATCTGCCCATTTTTCAATTGCCTTAAGGATTGTTTCATCTTCATTGACATAATCATTAGAAAGATATCCTGTGAAATAGGATGATAATCTGTAACCAAAACAATCTTGATATAGTTCTATTTTCTGTTCGTACATGATTGAAAGCAACTCTGATATCCATGTATCGGTTTGTTCTTCCAAACTCACAGAAGGAACCCAACCTGCATACCAACAACCATTAACTTTTCGTGTACAATATAATCCTAATAGATATGTATAAGGGGTTAATCCGTCTGTCTTGTCAACCATTTGCCAAACATCTTTCGTGCTCATAGGTTTTAGGGCAAGCAACCTATCTAATGCGGAAGTATTAAAGTAAGATAATGCTTTTTTAATATTCTGAACAAATCCCGTGTCAACATATGAGGGAAGTAATTTTATAAGAGGCAGACGAATTGTTTTACCCTCATGATATTCAAATGAAATTTCATCACTAATCATAAATGAAGTAATAGTTCTTTCTCCAATCCATATTTTCCCTGCAAAATCACGGAGTTCGTCATCACTGAATACTTGAAATGCCAAGGATAAAATTCTTATTTCTATTGAAGATTGAGCATATACTTCATCAAGGCTCAAGTCTATTTTACTGATTTGCTTCAAGAAATATCTTTTTGATTCATTATCTTGGACTTCGACCATTTCTAAAACAGAAAGAGTTGTTCCATGATTATTGATAAGCTTCTTTGTAAAAAGTAATGGCCATGAATCTTTATATGCTATATATATTTCTTTCAACGATACAATTTTAATTAGCTCTTCTATTTTTTCCTTGACAATATCCTCAAAAACTCGTTCTTTCTGTACCAAATACGGAAGAAGATCCGAGAAGTTTTCTTCTTCACATATTGTATATTCATATAACCATGACGGAATATCAGGAGAAAAGCTAGTCATTAATGATAACCAACGTCGATGTGTATCTGTTTGATTCCGAAAAATGAGGATTTGTGATATTTTCTTATCATCGACACCATCTAGTTCTTTTAAAACATTAAAGAGTAATAATTTTTCTGTTGCAGAAATCACTTTCCCGTTTTCATGTAATGCTTCACGGGCTTTCTCTTTTATCAAATCAAATACGTCAATCTCTTTGACCAGATTAATAAATCTAAAAAAAGGAGATTCCTCTAAATTTTGGGAGCAAATAAAGCCGATTTTACTAAGAACATCGACAACAGGAACTAATTTATTCGTTATAATCAGCCTTTTCGTGTCAAGAGTAACTTCATATTGAGAGCAATCAACTGGAACTTTTTTGCGAACAGCTCTATTTGTGATAGGGTCATAAACAACATTTTCTACATAATATACCTTATTTAATATTTTCCTCTTTTTAATAACTTCTTCTTTTTTGCAACATTTATCGGGAAACACTATAATTGGTAAAGAATCAACGAAATCGGTTACTTCTTTATGGTGTCCTTTATCCTGTAATTCGAGCCAATCAATCAATACTTTCAATTCCTCATCTGAAGAATGTGATAACCATTTAAAAAACAAATCACAATTTGATAAATGTTCAAAAATATAGGCAAACGTTGACTTTATAACATTGTCAGAATAAAAATCAACAATAGGCAATTCATCTATATTGTCTGAACATTCATATCCACAAGACTCAAAGATAGGTTTTAATGCCATATGTGGAGATCGAATTACAAATTTATTAGGATCCGCCTCAACTTGCGCTTTGTTAAAATACACATTGTTAAACTTATATATTGGCAAATTAGCAACTAAAGATATTATGCGGGGCTTTCTCTTTTCGGTATTTTTTTCAACAAGCCAAGTATAGAATTTGTTCTTGTCTTCTTCGTTGGCTTCCAAAAACCATTTTGTGAACAGCGGATTATTGATTAGCTTTTCCAACACTGAAAGAGGTGTATGTGATTCAATGTCCTCTATTAGCTCTGAATTTTTGAGAACTTCGCTATCGGTTTCGTTATTGGGAAGAGATTTATCAGGATTTACTATATCACAAAACAAGTCTTTGCCTATAATCTCAGACAAACCAGATTTGTCAATCATAATATCCTTTATAGCAAGCATATTCTCTTTATGCCCCTTAATAAAAGAAATGCTCGATATTGATTGAGTTAATGCTTTATAAAAATCATTTGCAAGCAGATTTTCTGTGTCATCTATATTTGATGGCAACAAACTCAAAGCACCTTTGTAATCTTTCAGGCTTTTAATCCAGTCGAGTAGAAGTTTCCCGATTTGAGCAAATAGGAATCTGTTCCAAATGTTTTTGAAATGAATTTGTTCACGACTTGCGGTTGTTAAAAAGTCGGCATTAACAAGGAACTTAAATCCAAAATCATCAACTTTAGTAGGAAGGTATGTGTACAATACGGCATCATCTACAGGACAAATAGTGCCATCTTCAATTTTTACAGCAAAGGTTATTTTTGTTTTCGTTGCTTCTTTCAATTTGGCTGGGACTAATTTCTCATTCTGTATGGCCTCCTTTGTCTCTGGTGGAATGGGTATGATATATTCCTTCGAGATCCAATTCTCTGTGATGTTATTTGAAGTAATTTGAGTTATCCCGGACTCAGTTGTTTGTTTTCTAATGATTATTGACTCCCTTTGGGGGCTTTCAAATGAAATCTCAGCAACATTTCTCAAGAATAATGTAAACTGGGGCTTTTGAAGCAATTCAGTAATTCTTTCGTTATAAGTACCAATCTTCTCGCTACCAACATTTAATGCAATTCCAACAGGAGCCAAGAAGAACGAATCCTCATTTTGAACTTCTTTAGGCAGGCGATATCGTTCCTCCCATATTGGTTTGATTTGCCAAGGGATTTCGTCCATATTCACTCCGTCAGGATATAATGGAGAGTTTTTATCAAAGCCAAATGAAAAATTACCAGAATCTATAAAGACTGTATCAGCGTCGGAAAATACCGACTTAAAGCCAATACCTTTGTATCCTGTTTTTTCTGTGTCCTTTTTCTTAGTACTGTCTCCAATGCTTGAAATACTCTCAACATCATCCTCAGAAAACGGCTTGCCAGTATGTAAGAAAAGTAAGTTCTCATCTAAAGTCTTTAACTTTACATTTACTAGTTTACCTTCCTCTGGCTGGTCATCTGCATTTTGGAGTAACTCAAAAATAAAACGTTCTGTTTCTGTATAGAGATCCCCCATAATCGCATGAAGAGCATTAGAGGTGTTTTTTGCATCTCTTTCTGTAGAGCCTGTTTCCTCGAATATCTTTCTGATTAATTTTTCTTTCTTAAGCTTATCTAAGAATTGGACTTTAGGTTTATCTACAATATAATTGTCCATTATTAATAAGAAAGGATTGCGAGCATTTTCTCGTTCACTTCTTGAAGCCAATCTTACGTTTATTTGCCATATCCCATTTGTTGCAACCCCTTTTTTACTTTCCGAAAGAATTTTAACTCTTCCATAAGGTTTCGGATAATATAGAGCATCGCCATTTAGATTCCTAACATCAACAAAATAGCCAAATTCTTGACCTTTTTCGGTTTTCTTTGTGTCTTTCTTAAAAGACGCTATGACCTTAAATGGTTTCAACAACTCATCTTCGCTCATGTTCCACCAACGAGCTAAGATTTTTATCAATTCATCATCTGATTTGGAAAAAAAGTTTGTCATTATATCTTCTATCTTGAGACGGTTAATCGTTTTAATTTCTTCTAATAAAAATTATGTTCCATTAGTAGCCAAATCGTTCCATATCCCATCCGGGACCAGGATAATCACCATATTGACCATCTGTCATTGCATCCCAGGCATCTTCATCAGTCCATTCTCCTGTGAAACTGTATTCTCTCTCAACATGTAATTCTGTTGTCTCTTCATCAAATTTATACAAATTATTCCCAATTTCTGTGCAATAGATTTTATTCCGAACATCTGATTCTTTCTTTGTTAATAGCAGTAAGAGCCTATCGAATCCATCTATTAAAATATAACAAATCTCTTTTTTCTTGTTTAAAAGCACAAGATGCTTCCGTATATACTTTTCATATTCTGCAGCATCAATAACCTCACCAAGATGTCCAATATAAAACCTGTCATCTAGTATAACTCCACAATTATAATTTTCAATTTTTTTGAAATAATATGGACCGAATAAATATCCGTGTCTAAGTGATAACAAAGCGTAATACTTTTTTTCAGAATCACATAATTGGATTAAATCATTGTATAGACCCGAATATAAACCGTTCCATATTCTTTTATAATGATTAATATTGAAACTCTCAATCACGATTCTATTATTCACGAGTTCCTTAATGCATGCATTACCATTATTATATAGTATTAAGACATAACAGGACTTCGGGCCAATCAAAGCTTCTTGAAGCTCAGCAATTCTCTTCTCAATCTCTTCACTACATTTTTCTTTATTCTTGTTTTCTGGTATACTGTTTTCAAATGGTAAATCATCATAATTATTGTATTTCTGTTCCGAAATGCCATTTTCCGATATTATTACGATATCATCGAATTTATCTTCAATTGAATATTGTTCAAATATTGCTTTGTTATTTTTCCAGTAAACACCAACAAATCCATTGTTCTTTTCAAAATAAAGATTATGTTGCGGGTACTGATATAACATGTTCTCAGGAATTTCAATGTACTTCATAATATTCTTGGGTTTGATTTAATTATCATTTGTCATTCATTTTGTGTGATTTTTTACTGGATTTCCTTATGTTACTCTCAGCGAAAAAGATTAACTTAAGCATAGATAAGTGCCAAAGATATCTGTATAATATATTCTTGATTCGATACGAATACCAGTTGCTCAGTAATCTGCCTATAAACCTCTGCTCGACCTTCTTGTTCCTTTGTAAAGCACTTCACTGCATAGAGCCTACCTCCCTCCTCATCCTTCATCTTAAACACCACAGCAAAGTTACCACTCGTCATCACAGGCTGCCCGTCCTCTCCAAGCACCGCTCGTAAGTTGACCAATTCTGCAAAGTTGTCCTTAGCCGATTTGATAGCCTCTATGTATTCAGATATTAATGGATAGTTCATTTGATGTTCTCATCTTCAACTTAATCATTTTCAGCAAAAACTTGACTCTTGTCTGCAAAGATACAAATAATTTCAATATGCTAATGCGTAAAATATTGAAATATTGTTTTTCACAAGCCTTGTGGAAAGATTTTCCTTGTGAGGGCCGCGAAGAATTAATATCTTTGCCGCCGAAAACGCACAGAATAAACATGTGCGTGTCTTGCAAATCTTATTATTGTTAAACAAGTTAATATCAATTCGTATGAAACTCAACCGTTATGTCGCTTTGTTCTTAACCCTTTTACTTGACGCATTCCTATTTGGATTGGGTTGTCTAATCATTGCTGCTGCCGACACAGGCGGGGCGTTCATATTCTTCATTGAATGGGCTATCATTATAGCTGCACACAAGCTGGTATATCAAGCCCTTACCGGCGAGGACACAGAAGAGAAAGATGAAGAACAGTAAACAGATGTCGAAGAACTGTTTGTTAAACTCAACCCTCACAAGTCATGATATTGAATACAGTAAGGCGTAATACGCCAATTTCAAAGTTGATAAGAGACTTCACCGACAAAGAAAGCGGCAACGTTTGCGAAGCACGAAAGGAGATACAGATACGATTTGAACACCTGGATTGGAAAGATCAGAAGAAAATCCTTTCTGCATTCCTGGAATCGGGTAAGGCGGACAGGCAATGGGCATATTCGAAGTTGGTAGATTGTTGGGATAAAAGTTTTGAGCCACGGATAAAAGAACTATGGGAGAAGCATCACGAATACAAATGCTCGTGGCCTGTAATCCGCTACTTCCCTGAGAAGTACATATTACAGCACATGGAGGAGTTCACGGTAGAAAAGGATTATTACTTTATCTGTCTGAGACTTGCCGGCAAAAAGGGTTTTCACATAGAGAAAGAGAAACTTACGCCAGCAGACTATTTGTCGGTTTTGTATCAATCAGGTGGGACCATTTCAGAAGAAGAGGCCAAAGACATCCTTTTCAGAATCGTACATAAGTATTGTATCGAGGGGCTCGAAATTCCAAATAGGGTGTATGACAGACATGCTTTCTCGAGTTGGGGTCGTATTATAATCAGCCCAATAATGTTTAAGGATGTAGCTCGTGCGCATAACTATCTGCGGAAACTAAACTGGCAAGCCGCTGACTGGCTTGAGAAATGGGATGAAGAAGTGCAAGTTGCCATATCTGGGAGCCCTGAATACAAAACCATACTTGCTGAGGTAACTGACTCATATAATTCTATTGTAGCACGGATAAGAATAGCATACAAGTATTCTTATCTCGCTCTGGACGAGAAATACAAACAGCCATCCGACCCAGATTTCGAGTCCATTTTACTTCCCCGGAAAGGATATAGGGGGAAACCATATGGCGAATCCACAGAGTCAGTGATGCCTGAACCTGGCAAGTCAAGCACAATGTCTTATGGCATCGATTACGACAACCCTCCTTTTTGACAGGAAGGGGGGAGTTATTCTAATGTTACTTAAGTTTCGGGAGCTCTTAACTCGCCATTATTTCCCATGACGTGTTCCTGGGGACTTTATCACGTGTGATAAACCTTTTTATCACGCGTGATAAAGCGCTGCGCGGCACGTTATGTAACTCGACCCCTGCTTGCTTTTGCAAGAACGCTGGCTTCGCCGAACTTACTCTGTCTCGGAAAAGTTCAAATAAATTTGGCTTTTCTCTCGACTTTCCGTAACTTTGTAGGCGAAAAGCGAAAAAGGGAAAGCGATGACTGACAACGTAACGCAGATTGAAGGACTGACACACCACCTGAACCAGATGTATCAGAACTGGTTCTTGGATTATGCCTCATACGTAATTTTGGAACGCGCCGTGCCGCACATCGGCGACGGCTTCAAACCGGTGCAGCGACGTATCATGCACTCGATGAAGCGCATGGACGACGGACGGTACAACAAGGTAGCGAACATCGTGGGCCACACGATGCAGTTCCACCCCCACGGCGATGCCTCGATCAAGGACGCCCTGGTGCAGCTGGGACAAAAGGAACTGCTGGTGGACTGCCAGGGCAACTGGGGCAACATCCTCACCGGTGACGATGCCGCTGCCGGACGATACATCGAGGCGCGCCTGTCGAAGTTTGCCCTCGACGTGGTGTTCAACCCGAAGACCACGGAGTGGAAGCTTTCCTACGACGGACGCAACAAGGAACCGGTGGCCCTGCCCGTGAAGTTCCCGCTGCTGCTGGCCCAGGGAGCCGAGGGCATCGCCGTGGGCCTGAGTTGCAAGATTCTGCCGCACAACCTGAACGAGATATGCGACGCAGCCGTCAGCTACCTGCACGGCGAAGAGTTCCATCTGTACCCCGACTTCCCGACGGGCGGCAGCATCGACGTCTCGAAGTACAACGACGGGCAGCGAGGCGGCGTGGTCCGCGTACGTGCCAAGATAGAGAAGCGCGACAACAAGACGCTGGCCATCACCGAGATTCCTTTTGGCAAGACCACCGGCACGGCGAGCAAGCCCAGCACGTTCATCGACAGCATCCTGAAGGCAGCCGAGAAGGGGAAGATCAAGGTGCGCAAGGTGGAGGACATGACGGCAGCCAACGTGGAGATTCTCATCCACCTGATGCCCGGAGCGTCGAGCGACAAGACCATCGACGCGCTGTATGCCTGTACCGACTGCGAGGTCAGCATCTCGCCCAACTGCTGCGTCATCGACGACCGCAAGCCCTGTTTCCTCACCGTGAGCGAGGTGCTCAAGCGAAATGTCGATACCACGCTGGAGCTGCTCAGGAAAGAGCGCCTCATCCGCAAGGGCGAGCTGATGGAGAGCCTGCACTTCGCCTCGCTGGAGCGTATCTTCATCGAGGAGCGCATCTACAAGGACCGTCAGTTCGAGAATGCCAAGTCGATGGACGAGGCCTGTCTGTGGATCGACGAACGACTCACCCCATGGTATCCCAAGATGATACGAGAGGTGACGAAGGAAGACATCCTGCGCCTCATGGAAATCAAGATGGCCCGCATCCTGAAGTTCAACAAGGACAAGGCCGACGAGCTCATCGCCCGCATCAAGGAGGAGATAGAGCAGATCGACCGCGAGCTGAACAACATGGTGGAGGTGACCAGCGACTGGTTCCGCTTTATCAAGGAGAAATACGGCAAGGACCATCCGCGCCTGACCGAGATAAAGAACTTCGACACCATCACGGCAGCCAAGGTGGTCGAGGCCAACCAGAAGCTGTACGTGAACCGCGAGGAGGGCTTCATCGGCACCTCGCTGAAGAAGGACGAGTTCGTGAGCAACTGTTCGGACATCGACGACGTCATCCTCTTCTACAAGGACGGCACGTATAAGGTGGTACACATCGCCGACAAGCTCTTCGTGGGCGAAACCGAGCGTTCGAAAGCCGAGAAGAAGAAAGCCGAGCTGATCCACATCGCCGTCTTCAAGAAGAACGACGCCCGCACCATCTACAATGTGATCTATCGCGACGGAAAGTCCGGCACCTGCTATATAAAGCGCTTCAACGTGACCAGCATCACACGCGACCGCGAATATGACCTCACGCAGGGCAAGCCCGGAAGCCGCGTGCTCTACTTTACGGCCAACCCCAACGGCGAAGCCGAAGTCGTCAAGGTAATCTTCAAGCCCAACCCGAAGATGAAGCGAGCCTTCTTCGACAAGGACTTCAGCGAGCAGATTATCAAGGGCCGGGGCAGCATCGGCAACATCCTGACGAAGATCGACGTGGCCCGCGTGACGCTGAAGAGCCACGGCGGATCGACACTGGGCGGACGCAAGGTGTGGTTCGACCAGGACGTAAAGCGACTGAACTACGACGAACAGGGCACCTATCTGGGCGAATTCAACAATGGCGATCAGATTCTCGTCATCCTGCCCAGCGGCGAGTATTACGTCACCAACTTCGACACGAACAACCATTATGAGGACAACATCCTGCGCATCGAGAAGTACAATGCCAACAAGGTGTGGACCGCAGCCCTCTTCGATGCCGACCAGAACGGGTTCCTCTACGTGAAGCGCTTCCCGCTGGAGGCCACGGCACGCCACCAGACCTTCCTGGGCGAGAATGCCGCGAACAAGCTGGCCGTGCTTACCGACACGCCCTACCCGCGCCTGCTGGTGACGATGGGCGGCACCGACGACTATCGCGAACCCATCGAGCTGGATGCCGAGTCGTTCATCGGAGTGAAGAGCGCCAAGGCACGTGGAAAGCGTGTCACCACGCTCAACGTGGCCAGTGTGGAGGAACTGGAACCCCTCCGCCAGCCGGAACCGGAAGCCGAGCAGCTCATCGAGGAATCCGAAATCACAGACGAGGCTCCGCTCGACGACGAGCCGACCGACATTCAAGAGCCGAAGGAGAAGAGCCAGCAGGACGTGGCCGACGAGATGAACGGCCAGCTTCACCTCTTCGACTGACACCTCCCCCATCACCGCCCTCACCCATTGAGGCCCACTGCACAGAAGCCTATGCGCCACACGCTGCTATATATAATATGTATGCTGCCCACCCTGCTCTGGGGGCAGACGCCGACTGCATCCCGCACGCCAGACGGCACCACCCTGGTGGCCACCCTGGTGGGAGCGGGCATCTCACGCCAGCAGGACACCTACCTCTCGCCGCTCGACTATCGGGGGCCGCAGCTGTCATTCCTGCGCGAGACGCTCCATCTGACCCGCCGTGCCGGGGGGCGCCTCTCGTTCCAGAGCTTCCTGCAAGGCGCACTGTCCTACACCGAGAACCGCCCATCGACGGCCTGTGACTGGGGTGGACGGCTGGGTTACGATGCCGGATGGCACTACCACTGGCACCTGGCCCACGGCCTCCAGCTGATGGCCGGTGGCATGGTGGGGACCGACATCGGCTTTCTCTACAACGACCGCAACCGCAACAATCCCGCCCAGGCCCGTCTGAACGCCGACGTCTCTGCCTCGGCCGCCCTGCGCTATACCCTGCATCTCCGCCGCCTGCCGCTCGTCCTGCGCTACCAGGCACGCCTGCCGCTCGCCGGACTGATGTTCTCCCCGGCCTACGGCCAGAGCTACTATGAGATCTCCCAGGGCAGCCGCGACCACAACGTGGTGCCCACATGTCCCGTCAACGCCCTCAGCCTGTGGCAGACGGTCGCCATCGATATCCCCATGCGACGCTACACCCTGCGCCTCGCCTATCTGGACGACATCCGCCAGAGCCATGTGAACCACATCAAGGTGCACGACATCAGCCGGCAGCTGATGGTGGGCGTGGTGCGACACTTCAGGCTGCTGAAGAAAGCCGAGCGGGAGGAAGGAGGTGACCTATGACGAGACTATTCCATCTGCTGGCCCTCGCAGGCCTGCTGTTCACAGCCCTCTCCTGCGTGCAGGAAGAGGAATTCAAGGACACGCCCGAGGGCAATCTGGACGCTCTCTGGCAAATCATCGACGAACGCTACTGCTTCCTCGACTACAAGGCTCAGGCAATCGGTCTCGACTGGAACGCCGTGCACCACAAGTACCGCAGCCGCCTCAGCGACCAGATGTCGCGACTCCAGCTCTTCGAAGTACTCAGCGACATGCTTGCCGAACTGCGCGACGGGCACGTGAATCTATACAGCAGCGCCGACGTGGGGCGCAACTGGTCGTGGAAGGACGACTATCCCGCCCAGCTCGACCACGAACTGCGCGAGACCTATCTGGGCACCGACTATCGCATCGCCGCAGGCCTGCGCTACCGCATTCTGGACGACAACATCGGCTATCTGGTGTACGACGATTTCTCTGCCGGATTGGGCGAGGGAAATCTGGACGACGTGCTCTACGCCCTGCGCCTCTGCGACGGTCTGATCATCGACGTACGTGGCAACGGCGGCGGCATGCTCACGACAGCCGAGCGCTTCAGCAGCCGGTTCACCAACGAGCGGCGCCTCGTGGGCTACATCAGCCACAAGCGCGGCAAGGGCCACAGCGACCTGAGCAAGCCCATGGCAGAGTATCTGGAACCCAGCGGTCGAGTGCGCTGGCAGAAGCCTGCCATCGTACTCACGAACCGGGAATGCTATAGTGCCACGAACACCTTCGTGCGCAACATGCAGCAATGTCCCCTGGTACAGACGCTCGGCGACCAGACCGGCGGCGGCTCGGGCATGCCGTTCAGCAGCGAGCTGCCCAGCGGATGGCTCGTGCGCTACAGCGCCTGCGTGATGTATGACGCCGAGATGCAGCAAATCGAGTTCGGCATCCAGCCAGACATTCCCTGCACCCTCGACTCGGCTGACGTAGCCCGAGGCCGCGACACGCTTATCGAAACCGCCCGCCAGGTGCTCCACCAGGCTCGGTAACCCCCATTCTCACAGCCACTACTTCTCGCCTCCATGACATATAATTTCTGATTACACCGAAGGCGAGTCACACCACGCCCCGAGGAGGAGCACGTTCCATCCCGAAGAGGAGCACGTTCCATCCCGAAGAGGAGCACGTTCCATCCCGAAGAGGAGCACGTTCCATCGCCTCCCGCTACACGCAGCTATGTTTTCCAGCCCGCGCAGCGTTAAAAAAAACCCCACTCCAAAGATGGCCATGCCGGATTTTTTCCGTATATTTGCAAAAGGAAACGGCAAACCAAACTAAGCTCGACATATGAACAGACGTGATTTCCTGCGCACATCGGCCCTGGCCGGCGCAGCATGCATGATTGACTGGCAGACTGCATTTGCCAGAGGGACAAAGGACAAACTCGTGGGTCGCCCCTGGCCGGGATGGAAGCCCGGACAGCTGCAAGTCCATTTTATCTATACAGGCGTGGCCGAATCGGCCTTCTACATCATGCCCGACGGGACGACGATGCTGCTCGACTGCGGCGACCACAATGCCATAGGACGTGGCAAGCTGGCGGTGCCCGTGCTGCCCAGCGCAGAACGTCATGCCGGCGAGTGGATAGCCCGCTATGTGGAACGAGTGAACCCCAACGGCACCGACGTGGACTACATGATGCTCTCCCACTACCATAGCGATCACGGCGGATGCGAGCGTTTCCATGCCGGCACCGTGGAGCGCGACGGCCAGACGTATGCCTTGAGCGGATTCTCACAGGCCGCCGAGACACTCACCTTCCACAAGGCTTTTGACCGCTGCTGGCCCGACTATGACGACCCCATTCCACTCATCGACCGGAAGAGTGCCGACAATGTGGAGCACATGAAGCAGTTTTATCGCTACATGAAGGAACACCGGGGAATGCAGATCGAGAAATTCCGCGTGGGCGAGACAAACCAGGTGGCGCTGCTGAAGAAGCCAGACAAGTATCCCGACTTCTCCATCCGCAACATCTGTGCCAACGGACGCATCGCCGCGCCAGACGGCAGCATCATCGATCTCTACGAACAACGCAAGAAAGAGAATCCCGCCACGCTGAACGAGAACGGCATGAGCCTGGGCATGATTCTCACGTATGGCGACTTCCGCCTCTTCACGGCAGGCGACTTCTCGGACAACATCAAGCTGGCCGACGGCACAAAGACCGTCATCGAGGAACAGTTGGCCGACGTCTGCGGGACGGTCAATGTGGCCAAGGTGAACCACCACGGACACTATTCGATGCCCGCCCGTCTGGTGGGAGCACTGCAGGCCCAGGTGTACGTCTCCTGCGTGTGGGATCAGCTGCACAACGTGGCGCCCGTCATGGAACGTCTCTCCGACCGCAGTATCTACCCCGGAGAGCGCATCATATGCCCCGGTATCATGCCGGCCGAACGGCGTGCCGAGGATGCCGGAAAGCCGTGGCTCGACGACGTGGAACGTGCCTCTTACGAAGGCGGACACGTGGTGCTCTGTGTGGAGCGGGGCGGAAGCAAGTTCTCCGTCAGCTATCTCACAGCGGCCGACGAGAGCATGACCGTACGCAGTGTGATGCGTTTCCGGACCGAGCGTCGCGGTCAGAAGCGATAGAGATAAAGCCTGCCTTGCTTGATTTCCGAAGTTTCCAAGGACATAATCTCCACCTTGGGAGCCTTCCTGAAGTGGCGCACGCCGTAGGTGTCAGTGCCCAGTTCGCTGCGTGTCAGCGTGCAGGTATCCTTCTCGTTGAATATCAGGTTTAGCGTGCCACAATAGGTGATTTCCATGACGCAGGCACCATACATGGTGGTGTCGGGCGACTGGATGGTGGTTCCTTCGCCAATGATAAACTGATGTTTACCCACCCGCATGGACGTGTAAGGTTTCCTGGCCGGGTTGGGCATATAGGCCCGGTTGGTGAGCAGGATGGAGGATCCGTTCACCACGGACGTAGCCTCGGGGCGCGTGGGGAAGATGGACGACTGAAGGTCGAAGCCCGCCTGGCGGATGGAGTCGGTGAACTCCTTCGTGAACATCTCGTAGTTCATGCTTGAGAGCCCCACTCGTCCGCCCATCGCCTTCATGTCGTGGATGATGGAGTCGGCCGATGTCTGGCTGCGGCTCATCATAATCATACAGTTGGAGATGCGGCGTGCCTCGTGCAATGCAGAGTCCACCCCGCTGAAGGCAACCCAGTCGTCGCCAAACATACGCTGTGCCACGGGGAATGCCTCGGGGTGATTACAGTGGAGCATGGGAATGATGCCGTTCTCCTTACAGGCCTTGAGCAGCTCCACCAGTGTGGGCACCGGGGTGCGGTAATGAGGATTCTTGCTGGCCAGGACATAGTTCTGCCGAAGGTCGGCAAAGGTGATGTCGGTCGTCTTCATGGCACTGTCGATGGGTGCGTATCCTTCCCGCTTCCGGATAAGGCGCTTCATATTGTTATAGTCGTGCATGATGACCATCACGCTGTCCTTCGTAAAATGTACGTCACACTCGATGGCAGGATAGCCATAGCGGCGTGCCATCTCCACGGCCGCCACGCTGTTCTCTGGCACGTCGCCCGAGAGCCAGCAGCCACGATGCGCGTATGTGAGGGGCAAGCTGGGCTGTGCCATGAGGGTTGTCGAAGTAACAAGAAAAAGAGCGAGTGCCGTAAAAAGTCGTTTCATCAGTGGTGCTTTGTTTAGTTTCAGAGAACAAAGTTACACATTTTCCAGCAAAAAACAGTGTTACGAGACATTTATGTGAGAAGAAAGTTCCATGCCCGCCGCCATTCCACAAAATTTGTGTACCTTTGGCCGTTGGCCGAAGATACTTCCGCTCGGCAGTGCAAAAGAAAAAAAAGAATTTTCTTTTGCACTTCTCTCGCTTATTCGTACCTTTGAGCGTTGGCCGAAGGTACTTCCGCTCGGCAGTGCAAAAGAAAAAAAAAGAATTTTCTTTTGCACTTCTCTCGCTTATTCGTACCTTTGTAAGAGAATTAAGCCCGAAACACACGAGTGCGGCGGGCAAAGCACCAAAAACAGATGAAACAACACGCATTGTTATGTATGCTGACACTCTGTGGCAGCATAGCCGCGCAAGAACAACAGAACAACGCCGACCTGCGCCAGCGCATCGGAGAGAAGTTTGACCACGTGGCGGAGAGCCTCACCAACGTAGGCCACATCCGCATCGACTCCATCCGCGAAGAGAAGAAGACCATCACCGTCTATGCCGGAGCCAACTCATCATACATCCCCTACCGCGAGGACAACGTGAAGGCACTCTACGCCGCCGTGGACAGCCTGTTCCCCACCACCAATCGGCGCAAAAGGAAGCTACGTCTCCTGGCCGAGGGCACGCCCATCGAGAACTACATCCCCATCGTCTATCGCTCGGGCAAAGTGAAGGAGAAAACCTTCCGCACAAAAAACGGCACGCCACTCACCACCGACCGCTCCCTGCCCGTGCAGCCCTCGAAGGGATTGCAGGGACGCCACATCGCCATGTGGCAGAGCCACGGACGCTATTACGAGCAGAAACTGGACCGCTGGGAATGGCAGCGTGCCCGAATCTTCCAGACCGTGGAAGACCTCTATACGCAGAGCTACGTGCTACCCTTCCTGGTGCCGATGCTCGAGCGGGCCGGTGCTCACGTGCTGATGCCTCGCGAACGCGATGCCAACCCCATCGAGGTGATTGCTGACAGGGAAACGGACCCGAGTACGTTCTTCATGGTCAGCGGGATATCGCAATGGAGCGAGGGCACAGGTACGGGCTTTGCCCACAAGCGCGAGGTCTATGTGGACGACCAAAACCCCTTCACAGAAGGCAAATATTATGAGACGCGCACCGTGCGGCGCGAAGAGAACCAGTGCCTGGCCGTCTGGACGCCCGACCTGCCCGAGACGCGCGACTATGCCGTATATGTCTCCTACAAATCCTTCCCTAACAGCACCGACGATGCCCGCTACACCATCCACCACATGGGCGGCACCAGCACGGTAAGCGTGAACCAGCGCATGGGCGGCGGCACCTGGATCTACCTGGGCACCTACCGTTTCGCGAAGGGGAGCAAGGAGGGCAAAGTGGTGCTGACAAACCATTCGACGGCCAAGGCGGGCAGCATCATTACGGCCGATGCAGTCAAGTTCGGCGGCGGCATGGGCAATGTGGCACGCTATCTGTCGGCTGGCGGACAGACCGTCGAAGATGCCCGCGTGAGCGGCGACCCGCGCTTCTGCGAGGGAGCACGCTACTGGATGCAGTGGGCTGGAGTGCCCGACAGTATCTACAACCTGAACGACGGACAGAACGACTACGTCGATGACTATAAGAACCGCGGCCTCTGGGTGAACTGGCTGGCAGGCGGCTCGGAGGTAAACCCCACCGAAGGCGGCCTGAACATACCTCTCGACCTGAGCCTGGCTTTCCACAGCGACGCCGGCACCACCCTCACGGATCAGACCGTGGGCACACTGGCCATCTACGACTCGAACCACTATGACGGCGTCTATGCCAACGGCGCATCCACCGAGATGAACCACCAGTTGGCCGACCTCGTGCAGAGTGCCATCGTCGAGGACATACGCTCGCTATATGAGCCGCGGTGGAACCGCCGTCAGATATGGAACAAGCCTTACTTCGAGGCATGGATGCCGCGCGTGCCGGCCATGCTGCTCGAGCTGCTCTCCCACCAGAACTTTGCCGACATGCGCTACGGACTCGACCCGCGATTCCGCTTCACCGTGAGCCGTGCCATATATAAAGGCATACTGCGCTTCATCACCTCCCAGCGTGGCGAACCCTACGTGGTGCAGCCGCTTCCCGTACACGGCATGGCACTGACCTTCGCCGGAGACAGCGAGGTGGAACTCACCTGGGAAGCCACGCCCGACACACTGGAGCCCACGGCACTGCCCGATCGCTACCTTATATATAAACGCGTGGACGACGGAGGATGGGACAACGGACGCATGGTGTCCGGCACCTCATTCCGCGACACGTTCCAGGCTGGCACACTGTACAGCTACAAGGTGGTGGCCGTGAACGACGGCGGACGCAGCTTCGACTCGGAGATTCTCTCGGCCGGCGTGGCAAAGGATACTCGGAGGCGCGCCCTCGTCATCAACGGATTCGACCGTATCGGAGCGCCCGCCGATTTCGAGGCCCCGGGTGAGGCAAGCCGCAAGCTGGCCGGATTCCTGCCCCAGGTGGACTTCGGAGTGCCATACCTGCGCGACATCAGCTACGTAGGAGCACAGAAGGAATATCGGCGCAGCATCCCCTGGATGGACGACGATGCCGCCGGATTCGGCGATAGCTATGCCAACGAGGAACGTAACGTCATTGCCGGAAACACATTCGACTATCCCGCCGTCCACGGCGAGGCACTGATGAAGGCGGGCGTAAGCTTCTGCTCGTGCAGCCGCGACGCCTTCGAGAAGGGACTGCCGCTCCAAGACTACGCCATGCTCGACCTCATCCTGGGCAAGGAGTGCCGCACGAAGATGGGCACCGGGAAGAACACTCCCCTGCGCTTCCGCACCTTCACTCCTGCCATGCAGCAACAGCTGAAGGACTACCTCACCGGACAGCACGGACGCCTGCTGGTAACGGGTGCCTATGTGGCCTCGGACAGCTGGGACAATCCGCTCCGACTGGACGAATCGCTTATGGACAAGGATGAGATGAAGGCCGACCAGACATTCCTGCAAGAGACGCTCAAGATCAAGTGGCGGGCAGGTCAGGCTGCCACGGGCGGTGGCCTGCGATGGGTGCCCAACCCCACAGCGAAGCACAGCGGCAGCTACGACTACTGGAGTCGGCTGAACAGCGAGTGCTACGCCGTAGAGAGCCCCGATGCCATCGAACCATCAGTGCCCGAAGCATGCACCGTGATGCGCTACGAGGAGAACAACCTGAGTGCTGCTGTGGCCTATGCCGGCAGCGACTACCGCACGTTCGTCATGGGCGTGCCCTTCGAAACCCTGCGCGACGGCCGCGACCGTCTGATGCAGGAGATAGTCTCCTTCCTCCAACTCCCATAATTCCCAGAAATCCCATCCATTCCCATAACTCCTACCCATTCCCATGAAGAAAATTCTCTTCCTCAGCCTCTCCCTCCTCGCAGCCACCCTCGCGATGGCACAGGTGAAGCCTTTCCGCTTTGCCCAGCTGACTGACATCCACCTGAACCCCAACGGCGACGGACCCACCAAAGCGCTGCTGGCAAGCATCGACCAGATAAACCACACCGACAGTATTGACTTTGTGCTCGTGACCGGCGACCTCACGGAACAAGGCGACACGCGCATGATGGAGAAGGTGAAGGAATGTCTCGACCGCCTGAATCGCCCCTACCACGTATGCATGGGAAACCACGAGACCACATGGAGCGAGTCGGGCTGCACAGGATACAGCCGCATCTTCGGCCCCGAATACTACAGCATGGATTTCGGCGGCGTGCACTTTGTATTCTTCAACACCGGCCCGCTGCTGAAGATGGCCTACGGCCACGTATCGCCCTACGTCTATACATGGGCCGCACAGGACCTGCAGGCCCACCGCAACATGCCAGCCATCATCGTGACCCACTATCCGCTGATGGAGGGCGACGTGGACAATTGGTATGATGTCACCGACGCACTGCGACGCCCCGGCAACATACGCCTGTTCATCGGAGGACACTACCATGCCCTGCGCATCCTGCGCTACGACGGTATGCCCGGCATCCTGATGCGCAGCAACCTGCCCGACGACGAAGGGAAACCCGGATATGGCATCTATGAAGTGAACGAAAAGGAAATACGCGCCTACATACAACGCGTGGGAGAAGAGAAGAAGTTCGTACAGGCCTACAGCATGCAGCGAGCCGACTACGACCCGCAGGGGAAGGCTGAGAAATACCCAGACTACAGCGACAACGAACGCTTCTCACAGGTCAGCGAGGTGTGGAAGACCCAGGCCGGAGCGGCCATATACAGCTCGCCCAGTGTAGAGAAGAAACGCGTCTTCGTGGGCGACGACGAAGGACGGGTGCAGGCATTCTCGCTGCGCGACGGGCAGAAACTCTGGGAATTCAAGGCCGGCGCTCGCGTGGTGGGCGGGCCCACCGCCAGCAAGGGCGTCGTGGTGTTCGGTTCAGCAGACCGTAAGATATACGGCCTGAAAGCATCAGACGGCAGCCTGCTCTGGACACTGCAGGCATCACAGCCCGTGCTGGGTTCCGTGAGCATCGACCACGGCACAGCCTACATCGGTGCCAGCGACTCCACATTCCGTGCCATCGACATCAAGACGGGCAAGCTCGTATGGGCTTACAAGGGGCTACGGGGATACGTGATGACAAAACCACTTGTCACCCGCGACCGGGTCATCTTCGGTGCCTGGGATAACACGCTCTACTGCCTGCGCAAGGCCGATGGGCAGGAGCTGTGGCGATGGACGGGCGGACTCACCCGCATGCACTTCTCGCCGGCACAGGTGTGGCCGGTGACCTCAAACGGTTGCGTCTTCATCGTCGATCCGCAGCGTGCCATGACAGCCATCGACCTGGAGACGGGCGAGACACGCTGGCGCACATTCCAGTCGAAGGTGCGTGAGAGCCTGGGACTTTCGGCCGACGGCGAGCGACTCTACGCCAAGACGATGCAGGACAGCATCGTATGCTATGCCGCACGGGGTGACGCTCCCCGCCAGCTGTGGGCCACCGATGCCGGCATTGGCTACGAGCATGCACCGTGTATGCTGCCTGAACGCGACGGCATCGTCTTCGGCAGCACGAACGCCGGCGTGAGCTTTGCCCTCGAAGCTAAGACGGGACGCCTGCTATGGCGCCACAAGACAGGCAATTCGCTGATGAACACCCTCATTCCCATAGGTAAACGGCGTCTGCTCTTCTCCAATACCGAGGGCAATGTGGGAATGCTATCCTATTAACATAACACGCTGAATGATATAGTTTATGAAAACAAAAAGACTGTCACTGCACTACCTGCTCATGATACTGCCCGCCATGCTCCTGCTCACCTTGGCGTGTACCAAAGCAGAAGAGGCACAGGCGCGAAAGAAGAATACCGAGGAGAAGATACGTATAAAGACAGGCATCGAGGTGCTCAAAGAACAGCGTTTCCGCCCTCTGCGAGGCAAGCGCGTAGGCCTCATCACAAACCCCACGGGCGTGGACAACACACTGCGCTCCACCATCGACCTGCTCTATGAGGCACCCGACGTGCAGTTAGTGGCACTATACGGCCCCGAGCACGGCGTGCGGGGCAACCAGCATGCAGGCGAGAGTGTGACCGACGTACGCGACGAGGCCACGGGACTTCCCATCCATTCACTCTACGGCAAAACGCGCAAGGCCACGCCCGAGATGGTGCAGGGACTGGATGCGCTCGTCTATGACATTCAGGACATCGGCTGCCGCTCCTACACGTATATCAGCTCGATGGGGCTGGCCATGGAGGTGGCGGCAGAACAGGACCTGGAGTTCATCGTACTGGACCGTCCGAACCCGCTGGGTGGGTGGCGTGTGGAGGGCTGTCTCACGGAAGACGACTGTGTCTCGTTCGTCAGCCAGTTTCCCATCCCATATATCTATGGGCTGACGTGCGGCGAGCTGGCGCGCCTGCTCAATGGCGAGCGAATGCTCTCGGGCGGCAAGGCTTGCCGGCTCACCGTGGTGCCGATGAAGGGCTGGCGACGCAACATGACATACGCCGACACTGGACTGCAATGGATACCGGCCTCGCCGCACATCCCGCAGCCGGCATCGGCCATTGCTTATCCCATGAGCGGCATCATCGGCGAGTTCAGTTACCTGAACATCGGCGTGGGATACACCATCCCCTTTCAGATGTTTGCCGCACCATGGATTGATGCCGACCGGCTGGCTACACGCCTCAACGCGCTGGGGCTGGAGGGAGTGGTATTCCGTCCCATCTATGCCAAACCATTCTACGCCACCATGCAGGGCGAACAGGTGCAGGGCGTGCAGGTGCACTTCACCGACTATCGAAAGGCACCGCTCACGGACATCCAGTTCCTCGTGGCACAGGAGGTGGCCGCACTGTGGCCCGAGCAGGCGATGTTCAAGGTGGCCGACCCGAAACGCTTCCGCATGTTCGACATCGTATGCGGCTCAAAGCAAATCCGCGAACGCTTTGCCAAACGGCACCGCTGGGAAGACATACGCGACTATTGGTATAAGGATGTGGACAACTTCCGCCGACTTGCCAAGAAATACTACCTATATAAATGAACGATATGCAAGCACAATCCCCAACTACAAACCGACGCATTCTGGCCATCGACATCCTGCGTGGCATGACGGTCTGCGGCATGATTCTCGTGAACAATCCGGGGTCGTGGAGCCACATCTACGCCCCACTGCGCCATGCCCAATGGAACGGGCTCACGCCCACCGACCTGGTATTCCCCTTCTTCATGTTCATCATGGGGCTTTCGATGTACATCTCCCTGGGCAGGTACGACTATCGGCCCTCGGCCGCAGCATGGAAGAAAATCGTGCGGCGCACGGTGGGCATCTACCTCGTGGGTATCTTTGTGGGATGGTTCTCGCGTTTCTGCCGCTACTGGGTGGGGGCTGACCCGGATGTGGACTTCCTCACCCGATTGTGGGAGGCATGCAACAACTTCTCGTCCATGCGTATCACAGGAGTGCTGGCCCGGCTGGCTGTATGCTACGGTATCAGCTCGGCACTCATCCTGTGCCTGCGCCCCCGACAGCTGAAGATGCTCGTCGTCCTGCTCCTCGTGGGCTACGGAATACTGCTGCTCACATGTGACGGATACATCTATGGACCCGAGAACCTGCTGGGTCGAGTGGACCTCGCCGTGCTCACTGATGCTCACATGTACCACGACAACGGTATCGACCCAGAGGGACTGCTGAGCACGCTGCCCGCCATCGCCCATGTGCTGATAGGCTTCCTCGTAGGGCGCATGCTGTTCCGCAAGCATGACGGAGTGAGACCCGCGCCGTCATCTCCCGCATTCCCGCTCACGGAACTCTTCGTCGTGGGTGCCCTGCTCACGTTCAGCGGCCTGCTGCTCGACTACGGACTGCCCATCAACAAGAAGGTGTGGTCGCCCACTTTTGTGCTGGCCACCTGCGGCCTGGCATCCACGCTGCTGGGGCTGCTCATCTACGTCATAGACATCCGCGGGTATAAGCGATGGTCGCGCTTTTTCGAGGTGTTCGGGGTGAACCCGCTCTTCCTCTATGCCCTCAGCGGCGTGCTGGGCATCCTGCTGGGTTGTATCCGAGTGCCCATGGGCGAGGGTACCATGAGCCTTCACGGCATCGTATATAGCAAGTGCCTCGTCCCCGTCTTGGGCGACACTGCGGGCTCGCTGGCCTATGCCCTGCTCTTCATCCTGCTCAACTGGTCCATCGGCTACATCCTCTACCGGCGCCACATCTACATCAAACTGTAGCGAATCTGAGATTGGGGAACACGTTATCCGTGTGGTCATGAAACGCGAGACATACGAAAGCCGAAAGGCCTTTGCCGGCGAAAAAAGGCCGTCAATGCAGCGACGCTGTGTGGACCACGATTATACGGGACGCATGACCTACATGCTCACGATGACAATTGAGGGGCGCCGCCCTCTCCTCGGTCAGGTCGTTGGACGTATCGACGCCCCCGCCAACAGTGAGGATGCCCCAAGAACGGAACTTAGCACACTGGGGCAACGTGTCCATGATGAATGGTGGGGCATACCGAGATATTATCCTCAGGTAGAAGTCCTTGCCCTACAGATCATGCCAGACCATCTGCATGGCATCCTGTTCGTCCGGGAAAAGATGGAGGTGGACCTCAGCCGCATCATCCGCGGCTTCAAGACCGGCTGTAACCGCCATTACAGAGAACTGTTCCCCAATCTCGTGCCATCCCCCTCCGTCCCGTCCACGCCATCCCCCTCCGTCCCGTCTGAGCCATCCCCCTCCGTCCCGTCTGTCGTGACTGAGTCACGACAAACAAGCAAGATGCCTCACAAAAACAGCCCCCACGGCCTCCTTTTTGCCCACGGCTTTAACGACAAGCTGCTCCTCAGGGAGGGGCAGCTGAGACGATGGCTTGATTACTTGCATGACAATCCACGCCGCCTCCTGATAAAGCGCATGCATCCCGATCTCTTTCGCGTGCACGAGGGAGTGACAGTGGGCGAATGGCATTGCTCGGCAGTGGGCAACATGGCACTGCTCACTGCCCCCACACGACTGCAAGTGAGAATCTCACGCTCCATCTCACCAGAGCTGCTTGCCACGGAAAAAGAGCGATTTCTGTCTGCAGCCCGTGCCGGGGCGGTGCTCGTATCGCCCTCCATCTCGCCTGGCGAGAAGCTGATTATGCGTGCGGCCTTCGACGAACGGCTGCCAGTGATAGCCCTTTCCTCCAATGGCATTGCGCCGATGCAAAAGCCTTCGGGCGAACGCTTCTATGCCTGCGCCGAGGCCCGTCTACTCATCCTTTCCCCCTTCCCTCACACAAACAACCGCACTGTCATTACACGCGAAGCCTGCAATACGCTGAATGCGCTGGCATGGGAGATATGCAGGCAATAATGTCTGTGCCACAAACATATCCCGAGAAGAAAAAACGGCTTTCGCTTTGTCGTTTCGACGAAAAGGCGTATCTTTGTGCCACCTAACTGCGCTTGTGGTGGAATTGGTAGACACGCCAGACTTAGGATCTGGTGCCGAAAGGCGTGTAAGTTCGAGTCTTATCAGGCGTACAAAGGGATGAGCAAGCATTCTACGAGAGACTCTCACTTACACGAGGCGTGAAGTTCTTTCAGCGCGTACGCTGAAAGCGGCTAAGCCGAGCGCGAGTCTTATCAGGCGTACAAAGGGATGATCAAGCATTCTACGAACGACTCTCACTTACACGAGGCGTGAAGTTCTTTCAGCGCGTACGCTGAAAGCGGCTAAGCCGAGCGCGAGTCTTATCAGGCGTACAAAGGGATGAGCAAGCATTCTACGAGAGACTCTCACTTACACGAGGCGTGAAGTCATTTCCAAAAATCTTAGCAGGTGGGGAACGAGAAGCCGGGTCTGGAGGGATGAGAAGCCGACTCCGGAGGGAGACGGAGCCGACTGGAAAAGGAAAATGGCTCGGGGCGGACGGTTGGACGGCCCGAGGCGTCTATTCGGACGGCCCGAGGCGTCTAACCGGACGGCCCGAGGCGTCTGAAGTCGAAATCTTCCCCCTCGGCACTCACGAGGCCGCTCAAATCCGGAGCCAGAGATACAATATAGCGAGGGCGAAGGCAAGGTTGACAAAGGAAACAGGGAAAAGGAAAACTCGGTTCGTCCTATAAGGCGGAACGAACCGAGTCCTAACAACTAAAACTATTATTAACTATTTGCTTATATACCGTTTCGCAACGGGCGTACTAATAATACGCGATAAACCCTTTTCGCGATATTATCATCGCAAAGATAGGCGATTCGAACATTCCTTCCAAATTATTTTGCAAGAAAATTCAATAATATGCGTTTTTTCCACTTGTAAGGGCGGAGCAGGCTAATATACGACACCATGCTTCGAGGAGTCTGGCCTGATAATGTGTGCCCCCTACTCGCCGTACACCACACTCCAGGTGTTTTCCGGATTTTCGTCAGCCTGGCGAAACCAATCGCTGTATTCGATGTAATGTGCCGCATAGGTCTTGTTCATTGCCTGTGCCTGCTCGGGATCCACCTTCTTGATGAACTTGGCAGGAACACCAGCCCATAACTCGCCATCACCAATAATGGTGTTGCTCAGCACAAGTGCGCCTGCAGCCACAATGGAGCCCCGCCCCACGACGGCGTGGTCGAGTACCGTGGCACCCATACCGACAAGTGCACCGTCGCACACCGTACAGCCATGTAGCGTGACGCTGTGTCCGATGGTGACATCGTCGCCCAACACAATGGGCGCCTTGCCGTTCAGCGTATGCAGACAGCTGCAATCCTGGATATTCGTGCGATTACCTATCTTGATGTAATGCACATCACCACGCACCACGGCGTTGAACCAGATGGTGACATCGTCACCCATCTCCACATCGCCCACAATCACGGCACCTTCACTGAAATAGCAGTGCTTGCCATAGCGGGGAGCAGGCATCCCCTCGAGTTTTTTGAATATTGCCATTGGATGTATGTATTGCTCTTTTTCTGTGCAAAGGTACGACTTTTCTGGCGTATCGCTTGGCTTTTGAAAGCATTTTAATTAACTTTGCCTCACAGATAATAGCAAACGACATGAAAGAGACCATCTGCAAGCGTGTGGCAAAGGTGCGCGCCACATTGATAGAAAAAGAGTGTGGGGCGGAAGCACTAATCATACCAACCATGGATCCACACGGCTCAGAGTACGTGGCAGCTCATTGGCAGACGAGACAGTGGCTGACGGGCTTCACCGGAAGTGCCGGCACGGCAGTGCTGACGGCCAGCGAAGCACTGCTATGGACCGACTCGCGCTACTGGCTGCAAGCCACCGAACAGCTGGCGGGAACACCCTTCCGGCTGATGCGCGAAGGGGAGGACGAGGATGTCTGCACATGGCTGGCCTCCCACACCAAGGGCACCATCGGCTATCCCGAAGACATGATGACACCAACGCTCTACGAAGAACTGTTTGATGAGGGCACACGAGAGAGAACATGCTCCCTGCCCGCCGACTGTCTGGACTCGCTATGGACAGAGCGTCCCGCACTGCCTCTCTCGCAGGCCGAACGGATGCCCGACGCACTGGCAGGCGAGACGGCACAAGGGAAGCTACAGCGCATCATCGCATGGCTGGAGGAGAACAAACAGACAGAACTGTTCGTAAGCGAACTGTCAGAGATCTGCTGGACGCTAAACCTGCGGGCCGAAGACATCCCGTACAACCCATTGCTCATAGCCTTTCTCACAGTGCGCACCAATGGGCAACACACACTCTACGTGCATGAAGAACAAATTCCGACCGACCTCAGAAACGAACTTGCCGCATGGGGCGTTACACTGCAACCCTATGCTCAGGGCCTCGCCAAACAGCAGAGCCGGATTACACTGGCGGAAGACGAAAGTCCAGTGCCAGACTTCCGTGCACAGAAGAACACGACCGAGCAGGAAGGCTTTCGCCAAGCACATCTGCGCGACGGCATAGCGATGGTACGTTTCCTGCGCGAGATAGACGAGAGGAAAGGGGAATGGACAGAGCTGAGCGTGGACAAGCGGCTCACCGCACTGCGTGCCGAACAAGCAGGATTCCGCGGCCTGAGCTTCGAGACCATCGCAGCATGCGGCCCACACGGAGCTATCGTACACTATGAGGCCACGACGGAAACCGACGTCAGCCTGCCGCATCATGGTTTTCTGCTACTGGACAGCGGAGCACATTACGACTGCGGCACGACGGACATCACACGCACCATCGCGCTGGGGCCGCTCACAGAAGAAGAGCAGCGTGTATATACCCTGGTACTACGCGGCCACCTGCAACTACAAGCCATGCGTTTCCCCGAAGGCACTACGGGCCTGCAACTGGATACAGCAGCCCGCATGAGCATGTGGCGCGAAGGCTACGACTTCGGGCACGGCACAGGACACGGCGTGGGGCACAGGCTGGGGGTACACGAAGGGCCGGTACAGATAAGAAAGAACGCGCGCGCGTGTACCTTATTATATATACGCGCGGGACAGGTGATCACCGACGAACCGGGCATCTATGTCACGGGGCGTTTCGGAGTGCGTATCGAGAACATGCTGCTCTGCCATACGGCTGGAGAGACAGACTTCGGGCACTGGCTGTCCTTCGAGACACTCACGCTATGCCCATACGACCGCCGCGCCATTATCCCCGAAATGCTGTCGCAGGAAGAACGAGAATGGCTGAACGATTATCACACCCGAGTGTGCCACACACTGCTCCCCCACCTTGCCGACGAAGCCGACCGACAATGGCTGCGCCAAGCCACTGCGCCGATATAAGCAGGCAAACGTAGCACCTGCAACACAATATAAACGCACAATGCGGGGCAGCGTCCTTTTCCTGACGCCGCCCCGCATTGTGTATTCCGAGAATAAGTCTGTCGATTACCAGATATCTTCAGGCTTCTCGGGATTGTCGTACACTTCCTTCGGGCAGTACTCCATGTAGTCCATGTAGAACTCCTTCTTGTCCGAGTCGAGCACCGACTTCATTTTCATGTAATAGGTCTTGTCGGGATCCATCGTACCACGCCACATGATGCGGCGGATGTTCTCGCTGTCATTGATACCACGCTCGGGACCGTCGTTGCTGTTCACAGACTTGGAGCCCTTCATCACCATGTTATTACGCAGGCGGTGGTCAACCTCAGAATCAAAGTCCTCGTCGCCCGTGTCATCCTCCCAGCCGAAGAACTGACGGTCGCGTGCCGACTTCAGACCACGTGTAAGGTCGAGGGGAATACCAGCCACAGGCAGGTTTTCTGGATCGGTACCAAAGTAAATCTGCTGCACACCGCGGTTGCCGTTGGCGAGCACGCAATAGCGGAACTCGTAAGTACCACGACGCGGCACGGGCGGCAGCTTGATGGTAATCTCGAAGTGACCCACTGCCTTCATCTCATCAGCATTCAGGTTACACCAGTCATAGCCGTAGGCATTGTAGTAAACGAACTTTGTTTCGTCGTTCTGCCTGAAGTTCTCGAAGTAGGGATAGATGGCGTCGCAAGGAATATACACATGCTGATAGCGCTCGTCAGTAGCCTTCTTCTTGCGGATGTCATTGTTCATGGCCTCGGGCATACAGCTCATGCCATCGAAGCGAATACGCTGCTTGGCCAGATTGTCGCGCACGGCATCGCTGTATGAGATGGGAGCATCGATGGGGTAGATGTTACAGTTCACCATGTCGGTGGTGTTCACCAGGTCGCCCGTCGTGATTACGAGGGCACCCACCTTATCGTCGTCGCAGCTGATCTCATAGCCCGTACCCTTACGTCCGTCGTCCAAGTTGGGGAAGCGGTTGATGTAAACACCATTGCTGGCCTTGGTCTCAATCAACTTGAAGAGACGGCGCTTGCCCATCGTGGAGTAGAATTCATACACGGGGATGGTGTAGTTATAGGGGTTCGATGTGGTGTAGCCGAACTCGTTGTTATGGATAACCAGACGATCGGTGGGAATCTTCATGCCCAGCATGTGGTATGTAATCCACTGATAGAGCAGATGGTTCTCACTCTCGTAGTTCTCGTCCGTCACGAAGACGTCCTCGTTAGAGTACTGGTGATTGTCCAGAATCCACTGACAGAGTTCTTGCAGCAGCGTGGGGCTCTTCGGGTCGATACCCTGGGAACGCCAGAAGTCATCGGTTTCCAGGAAAAGCGTGAAGCCGTACTTACGATGCTGCGGTGCATAGCCGATGCTACCCTCGGCAAATCCCCAGCACGTCATACACTGCAGGTCCTCGATAAGGCCACGCTGGTAGAGGTCTTCATACACCTCGTCGCGCACGGCCTTCAGGGTATCCAGCAGACCGCAAGCCTGGATAACACGGAATGCAGCCAGATAGCCTTCCTTCTGCTTGTCCAGTGCTTCCTGGATATACACAGCAGCCGTGATGTCCTTGGGGGCAATCACCTTATTCAGCTGGTGGATGACACCGTTGAGGCACATGATGTCGCGCTCGGTGCTGCTGATGGCATGGTTGTTGTTGATATAGATACTGTCGGGATAGGCCGTCACATAGTGTACAGACAACTTGTGGTCAATCATGTTGGCCAGGGGGAATTCCTCCTTGTCCTTCTGGGGGAAGCGAGCAATCTCGTAATACTCCTCGTCGGCTCCGTCAATAATGGAGTTGTACACAATCACCTTACGGATGGAGTCGAGTTTTGTGCTATCGACAAAAGCATCCCACGATGGATAAGGGAGAATTGTGGAATCCTCTGCCACGAGATCCTGCAGGTACTGTTCGATAGCCTCATTCGTCGGGGCGAAGACAGTGTAATTTCCGCGTGCACTCAGCAGCTGACCGACCGTACTGGAACTCATCTTGGACACGGGAACCTTGCCCAACAGCTCTACATAAGTGGAATAAGCTTCGTGCTTCTGCAGATAAGACATGGCAGTGTCATACTTGAACACATAGCGTGCCGACGTGTCCACTTTCTCGGAACATGCGACAAGAAGTGCCGCAGGCAGTAGCAGCAGGCACAACTTTTGAAGATAATTCTTGTATTTCATATATGTTTGGTTTATTCTTACGATGCAAATATAGCAAAAGAATCTCACATGACGAACTCTTTTCTTTATTTTTTGTTAAAAATACATAAAATTCGACGCTGAATGTCAATTTACCATATATCTTCAGGTGTCTCTGGGTTGTCATACACTTCCTTCGGGCAGAGTTCGATGGTATCGAGATAAAGTTCCTTTCTGTCCGAGTCGAGTACCGACTTGAACTTGATGTAGTACGTCTTGTCGGGGTCCAGCGTCTGACGGGTCACGAGATGGCGCACAATATGTTTGTAGCCGTCGGCACGGCAAATGGTCGAGCCGTTCCACAGGCCATACTCGCCCTTCATGAAGCCGTTGTTACGCATGCGCTTGTCAATCTCGGAATCGTAGTCCTCGTCACCAGTATCAGGTTCCCAGGCACATCTGCGTACGCCCGACTCTCCACATCGGGCAGCATCGCCGCACAGCACGAGATCCACCGGAATGCCCACCACGGGCAGGTTGTTCGGATCTTCGCCGAAATAAAGCTGAGCCACGCCACGTGCCGTCGTGGCCAGCACGCGATAGCGTAATTCGTAAGTTCCCCGGCGAGGCACAGGCGGCAACTTCAGCACCACCTCGTAGCGTCCCACGCCCTTGAACTCGTCGCCCTGGTTGCTGCCCCATCCTTTGCCATATGCATTGAAATAGACAAAGACGGAACCCTCGTTGATACTCATGTTATCAAAGTATTTGTACTGGCTGTCGTCGTAAATCCATACGAATTGATACTTGGCTGCGGTGAGAGGTAGGCGCCGAATGTCGTTGTTCATGGCTTCGGGGAAGAAACTCATCACCTCGTAGCGAAGGCGCTGACGGGCCAGATTGTTGCGCACGCTGTCGTTATATGAGAGCGGTGCGTCGATACTGTAGATGAAGCCGTTCTCCATGTTGTACTGGCTGACCAGGGGACTATCCTTGTCCACAAAGCATCCCACGCGTGAAGGCAGGCAGTAGGCCTCGTGACCGTTTTCCTTGCGTCCATTGTTTAGCTTCGGGAAGCGGTTCAGGTACACGCCGTTGCTCTCGCGGCTCTCATAGAGTCGGACCAGGCGACGCTTGCCCAAGGTGACCAGATGCTCGGTCACGGGAATCGTGTACGACGTAGGATGGTTCGGTTCATAGTAGCCTTGCTCGTTGTAGTGAATCACCAGACGGTCGGCCGATAGGCGATACGGCAGGATGTGATAGGAAATCCACTGGTTGAGCACATTATCCTCGTCCTTATAGTTGTCGTTGTTCAGCGCATCGGGATAGCATTTGTTGTCCACCACCCACTGTTTCACGTCCTCAGGCATGATATCCTTGGCCGGCTTGCCCAGTTGTTCCTCCCACCATTCATCGGTTTCAGAAAAGATGGTGAATCCATACTTGCGATGCTCTGGTGCGTAGGCATAGTGTCCGTCCACCGAGGCAAGACCCGCGGATGTGGCGTTAATGCGTTCGGGCAGCACGCCAGATTGGCGCAGGCGTTCATAGACTTCGTCGCGCACTGCATCCAGCGTGTCCATATATCCACAGGCCATAATGCAGCGTGCTGTGACGAGATAGGGCCCCTTCTGTTCCTCCAACACTTCGCGCAACTTTCCTCCCAGCGACACGATGGTGGGAGCGACGACTTTCTCCATCTGATGGATGATGCCATTCAGGACGAAGATGTCGCGGTTGCGGTCGTTAATGGGGCAGTCGCCATCGATGTAGATGCTGTCAGGCTCGTTCTCGATGTAGTGGACAGTCAGTTTGCGTCCGTTCATGTTGCTGATGGCAAGTTCGGCATTGTCAGCCGTCGGGAAGCCGCCCGTCTCATAGATGACATCGTCGCCGCCGTCGATAATCGAATTGTGGACGATAACCCTACGGATGGAATCCAGTTTGACACTATCCGTAAATGCCTCCCAAGACGGCTCAGCGATGAGTTCCTCCTCCACCAGGTAAAGCATATAGTTGTGAATGGCGTCGTTCGTCGGAGCAAATACAGTGTAATTCCCGCGCGCGCTCATCAACTGAGCCACGGTGGATTCACTCATCGCGCCCACCTTCACCCGGTTCAGCAAATCCACATATTCCGAGTATTCTTCGTGCTTCTCCAGGTAGGAGAGAACCGTATTCGTCTTGAATACATAGCGCGCCGAGGTGTCCACAGACTCCTTACATGCCACGGCAGCGAACACGCCCATGACGGCCACCACCAATCGTAAAATTCCTTTCTTGTATTTCATTGTTGTGTTGTTTAATGCGTTTAATGGTATGCAAAATTACATCTTTTTTTCAAGACTTCGCCCATCAAGCACAATTTTTTAGCATATTTCTTTCGATGTTGCAAATATAAGTGTAATTTTGCACCGAAAATCGAACGCTGAATCATGTTTTTCGGCACGAGATGGAGACAAAAACAGACCAAAGAGCCCTTCACACACAACCATTAACCGACAAGCAACAATTAATAACCCATTAAATTCAAAAAGAGAATGAAGAAAATGTTTATCGCAAGCCTCGCCTTGGTAGCAGGCTTGAGTCTGGCTTCCTGTGGCGGCCAGAAGAAGAATGCCGTGGCCGAAGAGCCCGCGCTGACGCTCTCGGGGCTGAACCCCGCCGACTTCCAGACAGACAGCACCCAGCTCTATGTGTTGAAGAACACGGCAGGCATGGAGGTGTGCTTCACCAATTTTGGCGGACGCATCGTCAGCATCATGGTGCCCAACAAAGACGGAGAGATGACCGACGTCTGCCTGGGCCACGACAACATCCAGGACTATGAGAAGTATGGTGCCGACGGCTGCAACTTCGGTGCACTCATCGGCCGCTATGGCAACCGCATCGGCAACAGCAAGTTCACGCTCGACGGTGAGGAGTATCAGCTCATTCCCAACAACAATGGCAACTGCCTGCACGGCGGTGGTCCGATTGCCTTCCACAACCGTATCTGGAACGGCAACCAGGTGGACGACCAGACGCTCGAATTCACTACCTTCAGCCCCGACGGCGAGGATGGATTCCCCGGTAACGTGAACGTCAAGGTGACCTACAAGGTGGGCGATGACAACACGCTCTCCATCGCCTACGAGGCTACGACGGACAAGGCCACGGTGCTCAACCTGACCAATCACTGCTACTTCAACCTGAGTGGCGACGGCACGAAGGACTGCCTCGACGAGATTCTGCAGCTGGATGCCAACGAGATTACGGCTGTCGATGCCAACGTGCTGGCCACCGGAGAGATTCTCCCCGTGGAGGGCACTCCCTTTGACTTCCGCACTCCCGCAGTCGTGGGCGATGGCATCGACAAGACAGACAATCAGCAGATTGCCAACGGCAACGGCTACGACCACAACTGGATTCTCAATCCCGAGCGTGACCAGGCCGCTCCCTTCGGCAGCATCTACGACCCCAACTCGGGCATCCTCATGGAGATGTTCACCGACCAGCCCGGTGTGCAGTTCTATGCCGGAAACTTCCTCGACGGCAGCTTCGTGGGCAAGAAGGGCGTGAAGTATCCGCGGCGCTCGGCCTTCTGCTTCGAGACCCAGCACTATCCCGACAGCCCCAACCAGCCGTCGTTCCCCTCGACCGTGCTTCGTCCGGGCGAGACCTACTCCACCACGACTACTTATAAGTTCAGTGTGAAGTAATCATCGGCTGGCGATCTAATAACAATTAAGACATGAACTAATAACAATTAAGACATGAAAAAGACATCCCTTTTCCTCGCAGTGCTGTGCATGGCCGTCCTGTGCCATGCACAGCCCGAGGTAGGCACACTGAGCATTCAGCCTAAGGTAGGCTTCAATGTAGCGAATATCACCCACGGCCACGGCACCGACCCACGTGTCGGTGTGGTGGGCGGCATCGAGCTGCAGAGCCAGTTGGCAAGCTATGTAGGCGTCTCCTATGGCATCCTTTATTCAATGCAGGGAGCCAGAGCAGAAAACGGCAGCACAAAGTCAACCTTGAAGCTGGACTATGTGAACATCCCCATCATGGCCAATGTGTATCTGTACAAGGGGCTGGCCCTTAAGGCCGGCATCCAGCCTGGCTTCAATGTCGTCGATAAGTACAAGGTGTCCAACGGAGGGCAGAGTGTTACCGGCAGCATAGCCGATTTGGGGTTTAAGATAAAGTCGTTCGACTTCGGCATCCCCTTTGGCCTGTCCTACGAATTCAACCGCGTGGTATTGGATGCTCGCTACATCCTGGGCATGAAAGAATTTGCCGAGAATGACGATGACAAGAGCCACCACCGTGTGTTCCAGTTCACGATAGGCTATCGCTTCTCGCGCTGAACCCTCTATTACATGCCAGCGGGGCAAACAATTTCCGTTTGTTTGCCCCGCTGGCATTTTTATAGCCACATAAGTCTCAACGTCACTTCTGGGCAGAGAGGGCTGCTGCATACTGGCTGGGGGTCTGTCCCGTCACCTTCACGAACGCGCGACGGAAGGTGCTGATGGAGGCAAAGCCACTTTCCGACGCCACATATTCATACTTGTATTCCGGATGCTCTCTCATCAGAGGGATAGCAGCACGTTCTATGCGCAGGCTGTTAATGTAGTCATAGAAGGTCATCTTCATCTGCTGGTTCAGGTAATTGCTGATGTAGGTGCGGTTTGTGTTCAGTTCGTGAGCCAGTTCCTTCAGCGTAAGGGAAGGTCTGAGGTAGGGTTTTTCTTCGTCCATCAGTTTCTCCAGCCTTCCAAAGGACAGCAGATTCTTCACCTCACCCTGCGAGGCCTCGTCTGTGATTGTTACCAGGCTGCCATCATACACCGACGTCTCTGCCTCCTCCGATTCCGTTCCTATTGCAATCGGCTGGAAGTTCCAACTGTAGCGCAACACCACAAGCCAGAGCACAATGACGCTGATGTAGTAAACGATATCGCATGTGATGTTCGAGTAGAGCGACGTAAAAAGCCACGCCAGCTGTCCTATGATGGCAAATAGGAACACAGGCCGCAGCCACGACACGTCAATCTTGTCAATATTGGAATACTCGCGGCTTATGTAGCGAAGGTAACGGTTCATCCTCGTCCATCCGACTATGACAATCGTCCAGGCATAACACCAGAGGAACACCGAGTAGGCATACACCACCTCGCGAACCGGCCACAGCGCGTAGCCTACCGTAAACAGCATGAAGGGCAGGGAGAGCAGCAGGAGCCTGCGCCATGTGACCCAGCCCGGCATTACCACTTCGAACACGAATATGGTGTATGTAAGGGCCGACCATCCGTCGATGATAAGAATCCAATCCAATACCGGCTGCACGTACATGCCAGGCATGCAAATCACCAAGTCCTTGGCACACCACACGGCCCACACCGCCATGATGATTCCCACCACGGTCTGGAAGCGTGTGCGCCGCGGCATATACAACAATATATGTACGGCAAAGATGGCGAAGAACGCAGTGGCAATTCCGACGACAAATGCAGAGATTATCATAACGTGTATCTGTTTTATGCAATGCAAAGTTACACAATTATCCGAATTCGCGCCTCACATTGGGCTCAGCCACATCGCCATTTTTACGCTTTGACGCTTCATTTTGATGTATTGGACGCCCGTTTGCGCGGTTAATCCCTCCGTTTTGTGAGATTGAAGCGCGGAGTGGAAAGGTATGTTATCTGTAAAGTCAGGAAGTCCGTATCTTTGCCAACACATGACGTTTCGACACCAATAAACCATCATAACACACAAACACGATGAAACACCACTTATCTCAGAAGCAAGGCATTCGCTCCCGCCTTAGTATAGTGGAGGAGAAAGCGGACAGCCAGTTGATCCGTAGTTTACTATCATTGGCATTCTTGTTTGCCGCCATGGCAGGCACAGCACAGGATGCCTGCTACCTGTTGGGCACCGATGGAGAAGGGGCTAAGGCAAATCAGGCCTCAAGTACGCTGGCCAAAGTCAGCGACGGCGTGTTTGAAGGTAAAGCAACCTTCACAGAGTCAAATGCTTTTTATATTGCCACGAAACTGGCCGCATCAGCCGATGACTGGGAAAGCATTAAGGACGACGTATGGTGCGAAGCACGGCAAGGGAGCAGAGTACCTATCGGGAGAGCACATGCCATGTATAAGGGCTACCAAGAAGGCTACTTTTTCTCACTAAGAACTAGCGGAACCTTTAAAGTCATTGTAGATTTCAACCGAGAGATATTTCAAGTATCTCCGGATACTGAACCAGACCCGGAACCAGACCCGGAACCAGACCCGGAACCAGACCCCGTTTACCTCAACGAGGAGAGCAAGGGCGGATGCTACCTGTTCAGCTTCTTGGGCAAGAACGAGGCAAATAAATCCGTCTACAATTTCACGCAGCCCTCAGCCACACTCCAGCCCACCGAGACCGACGGCGTTTATGCCGGCAACGTCCTGTTTGCTAGTTCGGCCTTTACCATCACGAGGGCTCTGACCACACAGGATGTAAGACTCAACGACGATCTGTTTTATGAAGTCATGGATTCGCTGCGCCCCTATCGCTACAGTCATCCCAAAGACCTGGTTACCTTCAACGAGAAAGAGGAGATGGTACCCGACAAGGACTGGATGGACTATGTTGACTTCTGGGTGCGCGACTACGACCCCACTCGCACCTACTATGTGAAGGTGGATTTCAACACCAACCAGATGGCCGTTTGCACATCGCAGGACGAAGACCCGTTCCTAAAGCCGGACGAGCCGGAGGAACCAGAGGATGACCCCACCGACGTGCCCGACATCGACCTGACGTCAGGCGCGCACTTCACCGTCAACCTCACACAGCCCGGTACGCTGAAGCAGAAACTGACAAATGCTATAATGGCCACCGACTACGACCTGGTAGATTTCCTTACCGTGAAGGGTAAGATGGGCGCTGCTGACATCGTGTATCTGAAAGCGCAGGAAGGATTGGTTTCACAACTGCAATACCTGGACCTCTCGCAGGTGGAACTGGTGTATGACGACGGAGAGTATTATTCAAGAACCTACCAGAAGAACTGGGGTAGCTTTGGAGGTTTCATTGAATACCATACCGACATCTACACGTTGTCGGAAGAGAACATCGACGAGGATGGACCTGGTGGTTTCAGCGGCGCAACGACAAGCGACGTCTCCTACCATCGTCGTAACGACCTGGCATTGGCCTTCACAGACATGCAGTACCTCAGGCAGTGCAAACTGCCCAAGGGACTGAAGGGAGTGGGTAGCAGCATCTTGAGTAACACTCCATTAGAGAAGGTTTCTCTGCCCACAGCATCCACTTATATTGACGGATCTGCTTTCAGCGGTACTAAACTGAAATACATCGAACTACCCGAATCTATTGACAGCCTTGGAAACTATTGCTTCTCCGGCACACCGCTCCAGCAGATAGACATCAGCCATGTGTCCCGTTTTGGCGAATACTGTCTGGCGAATACAAACCTGAAGACGGCAGAACTTTGCAACAGCTTGAAAGCCATTCCCGAAAATCTGTTCAATGGCTGTCAGAAACTAACCTCTGTTATCTTTCCCACCTTTGTGCAGACCATTGGCTCAGGCGCTTTCAGCGGTTGCCGAGCACTGACCACGATAGACATTCCCAGTACAGTGCAAACCATTGGCTCTTGGGCTTTCAGCGGTTGCGGAATGACCACATTAACCATTCCCAACTCAGTAACGGAAATCGGGGATAATGCATTTGGTGGCTGCGAGAATCTGACCTCTTTCAACATGGGCGATGGAGTGAAGAAGATTGGCGCAGAAGCTTTTGCGGGCTGTATAAGGTTGAAAGATATGACCCTCTCTGCCAATATAGAGGAAATAGGCAAGGATGCCTTTGGCAGCGAATTTTACGGCTATATCCCTTGGGTGGAAAATATGCCAGTAGAAGACGGCGTGAAATATATCGGCAAGATTGCCTATAGATTTATTCCTGAGCGCGATGACTATGGAATCCCTCAACCACGCGCCATAACTATCAAGGAGGGAACGGTTACAGTAAGCGATGCCTTCGCCTACTACCATGATTATTACAATGGAATCATCACGGGCCTCACACTGCCCTCCACGCTGCGATTTCTGGGAACGGATTGCTTCAATGGGGCTGCGATAAGCACGATTGAACTACCTGAGTCGCTGGAGAAGATAGGTGCATTTGCCTTTGCAGGATGTGAAAAGTTGCGTCGCGTGACCATCCCACGAAAGGTTAAACACATCGGCTATGGTGCCTTTGAGGGCACTGGAATAATTCGTGTGAATTACAATGCTACGGATGCAACGACTTATGACGAACGGACCGACTATCTCAACAACAATCACGATGTATCGGGAAACTATTACGCACCATTCCCCAAAAGCGTGACACGCGTCATCATTGGTGAGGGTGTCAAGACAATTCCTCCGTATCTTTTCAACGGATGTGAGAATCTGGTTCGTGTGCAAATGGCAAGCTCCGTGGAAACAATAGGCGAGAGAGCCTTTTGTTCCGGCAACAACTTGGAATATATCGATCTGCCGGCAGCACTAAAGTCCATCGGAGATTATGCTTTCCCAAGTGTCACCTATTGCACAGCCTACATGAAAGAACCATTCCCATTAACATCCCGACCTTCTGACGAAGAGATACTGAACGATGAGGACAATAGAAGAGAACTTGAGCGCGGTTATTCTGTTGACAGGGCCTACAATAGTTACGCGCCCTTCGGAGGAGTATTGTACTATTACCATATTGAACCGGACGGAACGTTGACATGGGGCGAAGTGAAAGTCAATCAATACAATCAAAGGACACGTTTCTTGAAAGTGCCCAACGGCTCATTGGCGGCATACCAAGCAGAAAGCACTTGGGCATTAGCCTTCCAGCAAATGACCACATTCGACGGAGCATCCGACACAGAAGCCATTGTCGAGAATACAGCTGTGAGCGTGGCCAATAGCGTCACCGACGACACCGACCTCAGCGGCACAATCGTCAATGGCGTCTTCATCACCCTCGACACCGAGGGCAGCGGCGACGGCTACGATGCCGCGGAGGGCTGCCTGGTCATCAATTCAACCGTCAACGACGAACAACTGGCAGCAGCCACGGCCGACGGTGCCGACGACCTGACGGTGAAAAACCAGTTCAATGGCCTCATCTTCGAGGTGCCGGCCAGCAAAGGGCGCATTGTAATCGACTGCCAGACGCTGGGACAAAACGTGCTCTACGTGAAGATAGGCCAGGGCGAGCCGCAGAAGGTGGAAAGTGCCGGACGCAGCCAGGCCACCATGCCCTACAACGTCGGTGCTCCCACGCACATCTATGTCTATGCTGCGCCCAAGGCCACCTCAGCCTCTCGCGAGGAAGCCGACCAACCGCTGCATGCACCCCGTCGTACAGCCTATGCCAACGACGATGCGGTGAAGGTCTATGGCCTCTCCATCAATGTGGATGACACGAGTGACATCGACACACCACGTCCCGCCACAGACAGTACTGCCCCGTGGTACACCATTGACGGACGCCGCGTGGACGGCCAGCCCACGCAGAAGGGCGTGTATATCCACGGTAGCCGGAAGGTGCTGGTCAAGTAATCATAGCACATGCCACGACGGAGGCATAGCCCGTCCCGCTCAAGACACAAGATTATCTCGAAACATTGACATGCAGTCTCCCCCACACATACTTTGTCGAGTATGTCCGGGGAGACTGTTTTTCAACCGATTCCGGATTATTCTCCTATGGGGCACAGGGTGATGCGATCCACATCGGGCGCCCATCCGTCTTGCGGAGCACGGAGGGTGACGGTATTCTTTCCGGCATGCAGGCGAACACGAAGCTTATACCAGCCGAGGCCCTCGGGACCGTAGGTCTTGTAGGAAGCGCCATTGCCCCGGAACGTCTGCATGCCCATCGGCTGCCCGTTGACCATCAGTTCGGCACGGCGGTCATCATACGTCGAATAGTAAATGGTCAGCACATAGTCGCCCTCTCGGCCAGCCTTTATATTCCGGAACGTCAGTTCGCGCCCGCGACCCAGGTCGCCCACCATCTCTCCGCCAGAGGCGTAGAGCGCATCGGCCTTGCGCCGTGTGACGCCTTCCGAAAGCGTGTTCTGCCGGGCCTCGGCCTCGTAGGTCACGGCCTCCACGGGCACCGGCAGGTGGTCGTCGGGCGACAGCTGGACCAGGAAACCGCCGCCATTCATCTCGGGCAGGCGCAGGGTGGATCCTCGCGTCACACGCCGCTTTTCGAATCGCATCTCCGTGCGGCACTCACCGTCGCGGTAGATATAGGCTGTATAGCGCTTCCCCTTGGGCAGGAAGTCCAGCGAGATACGCGCCGTGCGCTCCCCCACTGTAGCTCCCGCCAGCCACCATTCCTCGCCCGAGCGACGGGCGATGGTGGCGTATTGCTGCACCTCAGCCTCTAAAAGCCTGCTCTCGTCCCACGTCGCCGGCACACGTTTCATCACGTCGAGCCCCATGAAATACTCCAGATTCTCGGGGCTCTCACATACATGCAACAGGCCGTTTTCGAAGCCCACGAGCAGTCCCATGCGCTGTGCCTGCGAGACATTGGAGATGAGCGTGCCTGCGCGAAGGGCAAAGTCGCCGGGCGTGAAGTCAGCCGGACCGATGACGTTGCGCGTCAGGAAGAGATTTATATGGTGCTCGGCCGTCATGGCCATGTCGCGCTGCGGATTCCAGAAGTTCTGCTCGCCGCCTAATACGGCTTCGTATGAGAGCAGATGGGGATAGGTGCGGCGCAGGCCTGAAGGCCGGGTGCAGCCGTGGAAGTTCACCACCATCCGATGCTTTGCAGCACATCGCAGCAGGTTCTCCATGCGCTGGAGCGTCTCCTGCGAGTCGTCTTCCCAAAAGTCTATCTTGATGCCCGCGATGCCCCATTCTTCCCATCGTGTGAGTGTCTCGTCCATCCGTTCGTTGGAGAATTCCTGACTGTGACGCAGGGCAGCCGTCTGCCACAGGAGCACCTTGATTCCACGACTGGTAGCATAGTTCACCGTCTGGCGAATGGTTTCCGGCTTCCATCCGCCATCCACCAGCATGTACTCCCATCCCATTCGGGCAGCCAGATCGATGTAAAGGCTGTCGGCTCCCTCGCGTGTCAGAGGCGCATAGCCGCATCCGTCGGAACCTCCCCAGTCCCATGCGGCCCGTCCGGGACGAATCCATTGCGTGTCGGAAAGCACGCTGGGCGGACACAGGTTCTCGGCCATCGTGGACTGGAAGATGACGGGCAGCGACCCGGTGATCACCATGCGCCAGGGCGTATGCAGCGGCAGGAGTAGCGTGAGGCGCTGCGGTCCGTCGGCCGCAAAGTCCTTGGTGTTACCGGCATAGCGGAACGAGAACTCGCCCTTGCGCTCCTCGCCACGCAGAAGGGAGGCTGAGAATCCACCGTCATTGGCCGCTTCGCTCACGAGGAGATAATCCGTGCCGTTGCTGATGAGGGCCGGCGCATTCAGGCGCGGATCGCCCTGCGCGGTGAGCACCTCCGTCCAGTCGTAGCGTCGATAATAGCTTTCGTAGGGGTAGTTAGGGCTGTTGACACCGCCCAGGAACTTGGAGCCGAGACAGTACTCGAAATCGGCCACACGCACACGGCTCGGGTCATCGACAATCGTGAGACGTTCCGTTCCCGCCGCACGACCCACGGTGTAGCGGAAGGCGAAGCCGTCGTCATAGACACGGAAGAACACCCACAACGACATTCCGTCCTCGTTCCGGAGCGAGAGCAACAGCTGGCGGCAGCGGTCGGTGTAATGGGAGGTCTTGCCCGAGGGCAGAGTGTATTCGTCATTCACCTCGCCCTGACTCTCGGAGACGAAGCTGAGGCCGCAGCTCAGGTCGGTTTCCTCGGCCACCAGACCCAGAGGGGAGCGTTCCACCAGGCTACGTTCGCCACGCGTCACATCATAGTCTATCCGCCCATCCGTCAAGTGGACGGTCACACATAGTTGCCCGTCGGGCGAACTAACCCGAAAGTCCTCAGCATACGCCGCCGTCTGCTGGCCGAACAGGCACAGCAGTGCGGTCACCAGGGGGAAAAACTTCTTCATACGTCAGTCTGATTATGGTTTCCGAGGACAAAAATACTATTTTTCGGCGAGAGGCATGCACTTTCGAGGGATTTTTTGATGGGAGCCGAATCATGGAGCGAGGGGAACTTCCGTCGCAAGAATCGGCTGACGCATCGCACAAAACACTGAGTATTTCTTTACATTATTTTTCGCGTCCAGCGAAACAGAACGTAATTCCGCTCTGCGGAACGTGCTGCGCAGGCAGATGGAACGTGCTTCATCGACCGACGGAACACGTTCCATCTGCACGAGAATCGCGTATTTCCGACCCGAGGGATGCGAGGCGGCAAAAAACGCCGAATTATTTCATACTCACTATCAAGTACTTCACTACTCACTACCACCCCAAACACAACAAAAATCCCCCGAAAAAGGCCCAAAAAGGCACCTTTTTCGAGGGGGTATAGCATGTGCACGCATCCGCCAACCTTCCGATTTACGGACACGATGGAGCAAATAATTCCTACGCAGGCATTACCCGGCCACCTGATGGTCGCCAGCCTCCAACTTCACGCTCTTGCCGCTGGGGAAGACCACTTCGGCCGAAGTGCCCTTGGGCACAGAGACAGAGAGCTGCAGTTTCTTCTTGCCCTTCTTCGCGACGCTCACCTTGATGGTGCCGCTCACGCTCTCCACCGTGCACGAGGCCTGCGTGAGATAACCCATCTGGGGACGCACACGGAATGTCTTGAAGCCGGGCGACGTGGGCTCCACGCCACACACCTTCTGGCTCAGGATGGTGAGCGGTCCGCCGCTCCATCCGTGGTTGTAGGTGCCCCAGCACGCGTTCACCATCGGCTCTCCGGGCTTCGGCTTGGCGCCCTCGGGCATCCAGTTCTCGGGCAGAGTGGTCAGGCCGGGAAAGTCAATCATGGGTTTGTAGCGACGGCGGATACGGTCGAGTCCGGCTTCGGGAGCGTCCATGACGAAGAGTGCCTCGAGCACATACTTCTCCATATACGGGCTGGCGTGCTGCTCGCGGGTGAGGCACTCGGTGAGCGAGGCGTACTTGTCCGGCGAAGCCAGGCCGGAGACAACGGCCAGGGCATTGCCGCGGTCGTCAGTCTCGCCGGTATAGTCGGGCGAGCGATACACGCCGTCCTTCCAGAAGCGGCGGTCGAAATTCTGCTCCATCTTCTTCATCATCTCGGAAATCTGCGCGGCATCGGACACTTTACCCAGCCGCGTGGCAATCTCACGCTCGCCCTTCAGAGCCAGATAATACCAGCAGTTTTGCAGCAGGAGCTGGTCGATATTGTCACCCCAGTCGCCCCAGAACCACTCGCCATGGCGCAGGATGGCCATGCCGTCGGAGTCCGTCTGCCAGACCTCGTGCAGATAGCGGCGCAGGCGCTGGTAGTGGGTCTTGGCCACCGAGAAGTCGTTGCCGTAGAAACACTGTGTGTAGATGCCATACCAGCCGCAGGTGGCCAGGATCTGGGAGGGAAGTTCCTTGTTCCAGTTGCCTGCGGGACAGGGCGAGAAGAGCACGCCGTCGGCCCGCTGCCAGGAGAACAGTTCGTTCAGTCCCTTGAAGCCGAGCTGGGCTCCCGCAGGACTTAGTGAGTAGTAAGTCTCGCCCAGTTCGTTCACGGCATCGCCCCACCACTGGCCGCGCTCCCGGTCGGGGCAGTCCATGTAGTTGTCACGCATCGTGATGTAGAGGGTACGCTGGGCCCGTTTCCACAGTTCGTTGAAAAACTCGTCGTTGCAGCGGAAGGGTTCCACGAAATCACAGCCATAGCCCGTCTCGCGGTACTTCACTTCCTGGATTTCCACGCCCTGGGGCAGGATGTACCACACTTCGTGACCGTTGAACCAGCCGAAGTTCTCATACTCTTGCTCGCCTTTGCGGGTGATGAACTCGCAGCGTGGAGTGGGCGACCCGCCCACCATGTGGACGTCGGTCTGTATCTTGATGAGCTTTCCCGCCTCGTCCGCCTTCAGCTTCATGTAAGGGGTGCACTGGCAGTTGTATGGCAGGTGGCAGACCAGCGTATCGCCGCGCTGCTCGGTGCGGACATAGTCTTGGAGGCCATAGTCCTTCCACTGCGGGATGGGGCGCTTCACCAGTCGGCCCAGCGAGCAGTTCTCCACATCGACGGGCAGCACTTCCTCCAGGCCGTAGGTATAGCTGTTCTTGTACCAGCCCTGTTCCTCCTTGCGTGCATCGAAGCGTATGTTGCTCTCCGAGATGCGGTAGTTGGGTCGCGGCTCGTCCGTCTCGCCGTATGCCCCATACACTGCGCCGCGCCATGTGCCGTCGGAGCATATCTCCACGCCCTTGCCATGCGCCTCGAAGAGGAGGCCTGCCGTGCCGCTGTTCACATGGCTGAATCCGTTCAGTCCGAAGAACCATGTCAAGACGCAGATCAGGTTTTCGCCCGGCTTCAGGTAGGGAGCTATCTCCACCTCGTCATAGTAGCTGGCCCCCGGAGCGGGACCGCGCTTCAGGCCGCCTTCGAAGACCACCAGCTGCTCGTTGATATAGAGCCAGTACTTGGAGTCGGTAGCTATCCGCGCCTTCACCGAGGCCGGCACTTTCTCGACATTCGCTTTCTTGCGCCAGAGCATCCATGTGTTGGGGCGGCTCTGATGATGTTCGATGGTCAGGAACTGTCCCTTCCATTCCTCGGCCTGAGCCAGGGCGGGGACTGCCAGAAGGCAGGCCAGCAGTATGCGTTTCAGTGTCATAGTGTGTATGAGTGTTAAGGGGTTATAGGGTCGTGAAGGTCGGCGTCAGCCTACGTTGCCCGCCCGAATCAGGTACTCGGCAATCTGGACGGCATTCAGGGCGGCGCCCTTCTTTATCTGGTCGCCCACGAGCCAGAACGTGAGGCCGTTCTCGTTGGCAAGATCCTTGCGGATGCGACCCACATAGACATCGTCCTTCCCGGCCAGGAAGAGGGGCATGGGATATACCTTGTTGGCAGGGTCGTCCATCAGCTGCACGCCCTGGCCCTGACGTATGGCCTCGGCGAACGCCTCGGGGCTGACGGGCTGCTCCGTCTCCACCCACACGGCCTCGCTGTGGCTTCTGAGGCTGGGCACACGCACACACATGGCCGAGCAACGGGCATCGGAGTGCATGATCTTACGCGTCTCGTTGAACATCTTCATCTCCTCCTTCGTATAGCCGTTGTCGGTGAAGACGTCGATCTGCGGGATGACGTTGTAGGCCAGCTGATAGGCAAACTTGTCCACCGTGACGGGCTGTCCGTTGAGCACCTCGCGGTACTGCTGCTCCAGCTCGGCCATGGCGGCGGCTCCGGCACCGCTGGCAGCCTGATAGGAGGCCACGTGGATGCGGCGGATGTGGCTGAGGCGCTCCAGACACTGGAGCACCACCACCATCATGATGGTCGTGCAGTTGGGGTTAGCGATGATGTTGCGGGGGCGGTTCAGGGCGTCCTCGGCATTGCACTCGGGCACCACGAGGGGTACGTCGGGGTCCATCCGGAAAGCCGAGCTATTGTCTATCATCACGGTGCCATGCTTCGTGATGGTCTCGGCAAAGTCCTTGCTGGTGCCACCTCCGGCGCTCACGAAGGCGATGTCCACGCCGCGGAAGTCGTCGTTATGCTGCAGGAGCTTGACCTCTACTTCCTTCCCACGGAAGGCATACTTACGTCCGGCACTACGCTGGCTACCGAAGAGCAAAAGCTCGTCGATGGGGAACGCTCTCTCATCCAAAACTCGCAGGAATTCCTGGCCTACGGCGCCGCTGGCGCCAACAATCGCTACTCTCATCTTCTTCTGAATGTATTAAGGAATAATCACTAACGCACCGCAAAGGTACGACAATTTTCGCTTACAGCATATCAAAACATCTATAATTGTAACACATTGCTTGCTACTTTGTGCGAAAAAGTGTATCTTTGCAACGCAAAGACCGAAAATAATGCTCACAACATTACTCGCATTACCTGCTGCCAACGCACTCATCACCGACCCGACGTGGATATTCTTCCTCGTGCTGGTCATCATCTTGTTTGCCCCTTTGCTGTTGCGTCGGCTGCACATCCCGCCCATTATCGGCCTCATCCTGGCCGGCATCCTGGTGGGCAAGTATGGGCTGAACGTACTGGAACGTGACAGTTCGTTCGAGTTGTTCGGCAAGGTGGGCATCTACTACATCATGTTCCTGGCGGGACTGGAACTAAACATGGGCAGCGTGCAGCGCTACGGCCGGCAAGGTTTGCTTTTCGGTATACTCACATTCTGCATTCCCTTTGCTGTCGGACTGCTGGCCGGCCACATGGTCTTGGGCTACAGCTGGCTCTCCAGCCTGCTCATCAGCTGCATCCTGGCATCGCATACACTGGTGGCCTACCCTATCGTGAGCCGCTATGGCCTGGGACGCCATCGCGTGGCGGTGGTCAGTGTGGTAGCCACAGCCTTTGCCATCTTTGCCGCCCTGCTCACACTGACTTTTGCCGTGGGCAGCCTCGACCCCGACACCAACGCATTCACATGGCTGATATTTGCGGCGAAGTGTGCACTCTACGGAGCCATCGTCATCATCGGCTATCCACGTCTGGGGCGCTGGTTCCTGCGACGAAACGACGACAGTGTGCTCCAGTACATCTTCATCCTGGCATTGGTGTTCCTAAGCGCAGCCCTGGCCGAACTGGCTGGGCTCGAAGGCCTGCTGGGCGCCTTCCTGGCCGGACTGGTGCTCAACCGCCTCATCCCCCACACCAGCCCCCTGATGAACCATGTGGAGTTCGTGGGCAATGCGCTCTTCATCCCCTATTTCCTCATCGGTGTAGGAATGATTATCGACGTAAGTGTGATGCGCCACACACAGGATGCGCTGTGCATGCTGGTAATGATCGTGGCCGGCACAAGTTCCAAGTGGATAGCCGCATGGCTCATGGCACGCCTGTCCAACATGGGCAACGGAAGCACGGGACTGATGTTCGGACTGACCAATGCCCACGCAGCCGGTGCACTGGCTATCGTCATGGTGGGCACGGCGCCCGAAGTGAACCTTATCGACTCGTCGCTCCTCAACAGCACGGTGATGCTCATCCTCTTCTCCTGCATCATCAGCTCGCTGGCCACAAACCGGGGAGCCAAGCAACTGGCACTGACAGACACGACACTGGAGGAAAACCGCGGCTCATACCATGGAAAGTGCCTCATCACATACTCTCAGGCAGACAACGTGGACGTGATGACCCAGCTGGCCATCCTCATCCGCAACCCCTACATCGCCGACAGCCTCATGGGACTCTCCGTGTCCTATGACAGTGAGGAGAGCGAGGAGATGCATCGTCGCGGCCGCGACCTGCTACAGCAGGCAAAGGCCATCGCAGCATCTGCCGGCGTACAGATGGCCACGCTGAACCGCATGAGCACCAACATCGCACGCGGCATCCTGCACACCCTCAGGGAATACGAGGCGGGAGAGGTAATCATGTGCCTCAACGACCGCGACACGGGAATGCCCAAGGCATCCCTGGGTAATGTCATCGACAACGTGCTGAGCGGATCACACCGCGAGGTGATAGCCATCCGCGCCATCGTCCCCCCGGGAACACTGCGCCAAGTGGTGGTCGTGGTACCGGAGAAGGCTGAATACGAGGTGGGATTCTATAAATGGCTGGAACACCTGTGCCGCATCGGCGAACAGACCGACTGCCGCATCGAGTTCCGTGCCCATCCGGCCACGATGTGGTACATCCAGGGCTACATGACACAAAAGCATCCACGTGTCAGGGCCACCTATGTGCCCATGCCGCGATGGAGCGACTTCGAACAGCTATACGACAAGATGGGCGAGGACAAGATGCTGGTAGTCATCTCGGCACGTCCAGGCTTCATCAGCCACACCGCCGCCCTCGACCTGCTCCCACAGCAACTGCACCAGCACTTCAGCCAGACGAGCGTCATGCTGCTGTTCCCGGACCAGTGGGGCGACCCGATGGAGTCCGTATCTGTGTTCACGCCGAACGGCACCGCCGTCACACGCCAGTCTCACTCGCTAGGCAGCTGGCTCCGCAACCATGTATTCCGCTCGATGACAATACTCGCCACGCTGTATTGCACCACAGCAAACGCCCAAGGCATTGCAAACCTGTACGGCAAAATGTCCCCCCTCGTGCGGCAGGCAACGATGGAAAACACCGCCCGGAACCGCCATGCAACCCGTAGCGAGACGGAAACCAGACGGATGTGTGCCATAGTGCGCACGTCCGATTGCGGCACACTCGCCCGCCACGGATGCAAAACTTTGGCTTCGTGGGGCGATCTCTGCATCGCCGACATCCCGATTAGCCAGCTTGCCACGCTTGCCTCCCAACCTTCGGTACAGCGCATCGAAGCCGGGCGGCAGCATACAGTCACGCTCGACACATCCCTCATCGTCACCAAGGCCAACCGCATGCACCAACCCGTCCCCGAACGAGAAACGTCCTATACCGGACGCGGCATCGTAATGGGGGTGATGGACATCGGATTTGACCTGACCCACCCGACATTCTATTCGCGCGACATGAAGGCATACCGCATCAAGGCCTTCTGGGACCAGCTGGACACCACACGCCTTGCCGACGAACCGCTCTACGTGGGACGAGATTATCTGAACGAGGATGCAATCCTCGCAAAAGCACATGCCACCGACGGCATGCAGGAGTTCCACGGCACGCACACGGCATCCATTGCTGCCGGCAGCGGATACGGTTCACCATACATCGGTGCGGCTCCCGAGGCTGAGCTGTGCCTCGTGGCCAATGCAGTGAGCGACGATCGCGAATTCATCCCCGAGGAGGACATCTACAAATACACCTCGGCCACAGACCTCCTGGGGTTCAAGTACATCTTTGACTATGCCGAACGGGAGAAAAAGCCCTGCATCATATCCTTCAGCGAAGGAGCCTATCAGGACCTCTACGGTGACGACCAGCTGATGTACGAGGCACTGGACTCGCTCCTGGGCCCTGGCCGACTGCTGTGTGCATCGGCAGGCAACCAGGGACGCTACCTCACCTATCTGAACAAGCCGAAGGGCATGGCCGAAACATGCAGCCTCCTGCAGTTCGAGCCGAAGGATGCCTTCTACACCCTGCGCTCCGACCGCATGATGAACGTGCGTCTCACCTTCTTTCACTCCCCACAGCACGTAATGGCCACGCGCACCATATCCACCCAGGACATTCTGGCATGCCCCGACAGCCTGCTCTCCGACACCATCCGCTTCGAGGGAAAGAGCTACGTGCTGATGATGGCTGCCTATCCCTCATGCTACGATGCCCAGAAATGGGCCACGGAACTATACCTGCAGAGCCTCGAAGGAGAAGAGAACCGCGACTACCGCGTCATGCTCACCCTCCTGGGCGAGGACTGTGCGACAGAGGCCTTTGCCTCCGGCGGAAACTTTACCAACTCGGCGGACTATCCCGACTTTCAGCATGGAGAATTCTCCCACAGCATACACACACCGTCCAGCGCCCCGTCGGTCATCTGCGTGGGGTCCACCTCATGGCGCACCGGCACGCTGAACTACGATAATGCCTGGCAGTCGCTCAGCTACGGGAGCAACGGTGAACGGACGTGGACAAGCAGCACCGGCCCCACACTGATGGGACTGACAAAACCCGACGTAATGGCTCCGGGAATGCACGTCATTGCGGCCATGAGCAGCTATTATCTGGAACATCAGAAGGAGAACTGGTACACAGCCTACGACGTGGAGCGCTTCTTCTTCCAGGGACGCGAATATTCGTGGAACGCCCAGTCGGGCACTTCTATGTCCTGCCCGCTCGTAGGCGGCATCCTCGCCCTGTGGCTCGAAGCCTGCCCCAGCCTCACACGGGAGCAAGCCATGGAGGCCATCGCTGCCACCAGCCGGCGACTGGATTCCACACAGCCCGTGCCCAACAACGAATGGGGCTATGGAGAGATCAATGCCGAGGCTGGCCTGCAATACGTGCTGAGCCACTTTGCGGGCATAGAGAACACGGAAGCATCGGGACGGGGGCGCATCGTGGCACGATACGACCTGAGCGGAAGGCAGATAAACCACGAGGCACAGCGGAACGGCATCTTCCTCGAGAGATACAGCGACGGCAGTGCGCGCAAGGTTATATATTATTAAGGTAGCACAACCCGCGTATGAAGATTAATAATCTGTTTCGCCTCAACTGGACCTCCACCGCACGCCTCAACTACCGAGCAGGCGGCTGGCGCTGCGTGCTTCGGATGCCAATCAAGGTATATGGCCCGTTGCGTCTGCACCTCAGCGGGCGGATAGAACTTCCCGAACATGCCATACGCAACACGCTCATCATCGGTTCCAGGCACGAGGACTACACGGCATCTGCCGGACGCGCAGAGGTGAACGTGCAGGGCGTCTGGCGCATACAAGGCATCGTGCGCATCGGCCCCGACTGCTTTATCGGCGTAGCTCAGGGAGCTCTCTTGGAGATAGGCGACGGGTGTGCCATCGGTCGGGACAGCCAGATACATTGCGCCCATCACATCTGCTTCGGCCGCGACGTCATCGTCGGTGAGCTGTATGCCACGGACTCGACGGAACATCAACTGGTGAAGCAGGGAGTGCCGCAACCCATGCTGGGCGAGGTCATTGTGGGCGACGGTGTGTACATGGGCTTTCGCACCATGCTACTGCGGGCAGTGGTGCCGGCACGCTCGGTGGTTGCCTCGGGCAGCGTGGTGAACAAGGACTTCAGCGAGCAGGGCGAAGAACTGCTGCTTGCCGGAGTGCCCGCCACCGTCAAAGGAAGAGCAACCTACGCTCTGAAGAATGTCTCTACACGATAATATTACAAACGGATAAAAGATATGATTAGAAGATTGCACAGAGGACTCGTCCTCACACTCCTGGCTCTGGCAGCCATGACAGCGAACGCCATTCGCACAAGTAACCTGAAATGTGAGATGCTGGCCAACCCCTGCGGCATCAGTACAGTACAGCCCCACCTGAGCTGGCAGATTCCCACGGAACGCAACGGTATCCGCCAGACGGCCTACCACATCCTGGCCGCCACCACGCCGGAGCTGCTGAGCGAGGAGAAAGCAGACCTCTGGAACAGCGGCAAGGTGAAGTCCGACCAGTCCATCTGGGTGGACTATGCCGGCAAGCCCCTCACCTCGCGCAGCCAGGTGTACTGGAAGGTTAAGGTATGGGACGAGCAAGACAAGGAGTCGGGATGGAGTGCCACGGCCCGCTTCACGGTGGGCCTGCTGGAACGTGCCGACTGGCACGGAGCCTTCATCGGCATGGAACGCAGCGACACGACAGCCCTGCCCATGCTGTGGAAGACCTTCAATATCCCCCAGACACGAAAGGCGGCCTATCTGCACATCTGCACGCTGGGCTACCACGAGATATACCTGAACGGACAGCGCGTAAGCAACGACGTGCTGGTTCCAGCCGTAGTGCCCTATGACAAACGCTACCCAAGTATGACGTACGACGTGACGGGCCTTCTCCAGCAGGGGCCTAACGACCTTGTCATCTGGCTTGGCAAGGGATGGTATGACGCAGCAGGACGCGGCCCCGTGGGCGGCGGCCCATACGTCATGGCCGAAATCGATGCCACGGACAACGGCACTGAGTGGCAGACACTCGTCACCACCGACAAGACGTGGAAGGCTCGCCAGAGCGGTTACTACAGCCCGGGCAGCTGGACGCGCATCCGCTTTGACGGCGAAGTGGTAAAGGCCGGCGAGCTACTGACAGACCTCACACTCTCCTCTCTGGAAGGCGCCACATGGCAGCAGGCTATCGAGGCCAAGGTGCCCGACATGCCCATCACACCGATGATGTGCGAGCCCAACCGCATCATGGAACGCCTGCGCCCACAAGGCATCCGCTACTTCTCTCCCGGCACGTGGATGGTGGACATGGGCAAGAGCGTCGTGGGATGGACCGAGGTACGGCTGGGCCGCCTGCGTCCGGGACAGCACATCACCATCAGCTACTGTGACATGCTGGGGCTCAACGGTGACTTCGAGGCAGGCGTCTTCACCGACCACTATATCGCCATCGGCAATGGCGAAGAGGAGGTGTTCACGAACAAATTCAACTACCACGCCTACCGCTACATCAAGATTCAAGGCCTCGACCAGGCACCGGAATATACCGACATCACCTCATCCCTCATCCACACGGGCTATAGAAACCAGTCGTCCTTCGTCTGCAACGATGACGAGATCAACGCCATCCACAACATGATTCACTACACCTTCCAGTGTCTCACCCAGAGCGGTTACATGGTGGACTGCCCCCACATGGAGCGCCAGGGCTATGGCGGCGACGGCAACTCGTCCACGCTCTCTGCCCAGCTGATGTACGACATGTACCCCCTCTATGTAAACTGGCTGCAGGCCTACGGCGACGAGCAGCTGCCCAACGGCGACCTGCCCCACACCGCTCCCTCGTTCTCGGCTTGCGGCGGCGGCCCGTACTGGCTGGCCTTCATCGCCAACGCCCCGTGGCAAACCTATCTGCAATATGGCAGCAAGGACATCCTCGAGAAATACTATCCCCGCATGAAGCGCTACGCCGAGTTTGCCGAGCAGTATATGACCGACGGACTGCTCACACTGGACAACCGCTGGCCCAACAGCCGCATGCACCACTGGTTCCTGGGCGACTGGGCACTGCCCAACGAGGAGTACCAGCACGAGGAGGAGAGCATCAACGACGTGAACTCGTGCTCCATGAGCTGGGTGTACGGCATTATAGCCAAGACGGCTGGCGTGCTGGGCAAGACCGAAGAGCAGAAGCTATACGCCGAGAAGCAGGCCGAGACGAACCGACGCATCCATGCTGCCTTCTATCATCCGAAGGATAAGTACTACGCCAACGGGCTGCAGCTGGACCAGGCCTTCCCCCTGCTCGTAGGAGCCACGCCCGACAACCTGAAAGCTCGGGTGAATCAGTCCCTGCGCGACCTCACCTACAACCGCTTCGAAGGACACCTCTTCACCGGACTGGTGGGCATACCCATCCTGACACAATGGCTCACCGAGGCCGGCGAAGCACAGCTGATGTACGACATGCTCAAGAAGCGTTCCTTCCCTGGCTACCTCTACATGATCGAGAACGGAGCCACGACGACATGGGAGCACTGGAACGCACGCCGCAGCCGCATACACAACTGCTACAACGGCATCGGCTCCTGGTTCTATCAGGCACTGGCCGGCATCGTGGCCGACGAGGCACAGCCCGCCTATCGACACTTCTTCATCCGTCCGCAGATGGCCGACGGCATCTCGTTCGTGCGATGCAGCAAGCCCACGCCCTATGGCGACATAAAAATCGACTGGACGCTGGGCAAGCAGACCTTCGATCTCAAGGTGGTCATCCCGGCCGGCACCACAGCCACCATCGAAGTTCCCTTCGAGGCACGCAGTGCCGAGATTCCGCCCTCAGGGCTGATGCGCTACGGACTCATCTACAATCACGACCAACGCGACAAGAGGCCGCAGACACCGCCCACGACGTACGATCCCAAGAAGCCCATCGAGCTACAGAGTGGTTCGTATCGCATCATCTATCACCTGTAATACGTAAGGTATAAGTCAGAAACATCATGATACAGCTAAGAGGAATAACCAAGAGCTTCGGCTCCCTGCAGGTGTTGCGCGGCATCGACCTGGACATCGCACGGGGCGAGATTGTCTCCATCGTGGGACCGAGCGGCGCAGGCAAGACCACCCTGCTGCAGATTATGGGTACCCTGGACCGCCCCGACAGCGGGCAGACACTCATCGACGGACAGGACGTGAGCCGCCTCGGCGAGAAGCGACTGGCACTCTTCCGGAACCAGCATATCGGCTTCGTCTTCCAGTTCCACCAGCTCCTGCCCGAGTTCACGGCACTGGAAAACGTCATGATACCGGCCTTCATCGGAGGCGCGGGACGGCGCGAGGCCGAACAGCGAGCCACGGAGCTGCTCGCCTTCATGGGGCTGCAGGAACGTGCCACCCACAAGCCCAACGAGCTCTCGGGAGGCGAGAAGCAGCGCGTAGCCGTGGCCCGGGCACTGATGAACAACCCCTCGGTGGTCATGGCCGACGAGCCCAGCGGAAGCCTCGACAGCCAGAACAAGGAGGAGCTTCACCGCCTCTTCTTCGACCTACGAGACCGCTTCGGCCAGACCTTCGTCATCGTCACACACGACGAGACACTGGCCGGCATGACCGACCGCACCATCCACATGATGGACGGAATGCTAATGCTTAATTCATAATTCATAATTCATAATTCATAATTCACAATCACTCCTCCCGGCCTATCTCATCCAATCGGAGAGATTGCAAGAAAGCTTCAAACATGAACGAACTGCAATTAGGACGCATGAACAGCCTGCCCGTGGCGAAGCAAGTGGACTTCGGATACTACCTCGAAGGCACCATCCGCGGACGGCGCACGGAGGTGCTGCTGCCCACAAGCGAGGTGGACGAGGCACAGCCCCAGCCCATCGAGACGGGCACCCTGCTCGAAGTTTTTCTCTATCTGGACCAGGAGGAGCGCCTCGTGGCCACCATGCACCGTCCGCTGGCTATGGTGGACGAGTTCGCATACCTCGAGGTATCGTGGGTGAACAACTTCGGCGCTTTTCTACACTGGGGACCACAGAAGGACCTCTTTGTCCCCTTCCGCGAGCAGAAGATGAAGATGCAGAAGGGACACAGCTATATCGTCCACCTGCACATCGACCCCGAGACCTACCGCATCGTGGCCAGCGCAAAGGTGGAGCGATACCTGGACACCTCGATGCCACCCTACCGCGAGGGCGACGAAGTGGACATCCTCGTATGGCAGAAGACAGACCTCGGGCTGAAAGCCATCGTCGAGGGCCGCTATGGCGGCCTCCTATATGACGACCAGCTGTTCCGCCATGTCCAGACGGGAGACCGCCTCCGGGCCTACGTATCCCAGGTGCGCCCCGACGGCAAGCTCGACCTTGCCCTGCAGCCCACAGGCGGGCGGGCCGTCCACGACTTTGCCACCGTCCTCCTCGACTATCTGAAGTCCCATGGCGGCCAGGCACCGCTGGGCGACAAGACACCGCCCGAGGAGATATACGCTACCTTCGGCGTCAGCAAGAAGGTGTTCAAGAAAGCCGTGGGCGACCTCTACAAGCGTCGCCTCATCCAACTCTCAGAAAAAGGAATAACACTGAACCAGTAAACCGAGAAACAATGAAACCCACCCGTCATCTCCTGCTTTGTGCCCTATGGCTCATTGCGCCTCTCTGTCCGGCACAGGCCCAGGACATCCCCCACAACATACACGAGCTGAAAGCACTCGGCTGCGAGCTCGTCGATTCATCGCTCATGCTGAAGGTCAAGCGGCTGTGCCGCTTCAGCAAGAACCGCGGAAAGTCGGTGGCCGTCTTCGGCGGAAGCCTCTCCGTGAACAAGGAGAGCCAGGCAGCCAAACTCATGTGGAGCGAGTACCTCGACATGCACGTTACCGACTATGGCCACGGCGGCTATGGCTTCTCGTCGCTCCAGGGATCGGTACTCGACCAGGTGAACCGCGCCCGGCAGCACGACATCTACATCCTCTGGGCCAGCACCAACGACTACACCAACAACCGCGAGCCCGGCACGCCGCAGGACTATACCGAGGCCGACGGCTACGACCAGTCGAAGCTCGTCACACAGTGTGGCGGATTGAACTACTGCATCCGGAAGCTACGCGAGGTGAATCCCGAGGCCACCATCTACGTCTTCGGCTCCCTGCCCTTCTGGTGGAACACGGGCGGCTACGACCCCGCCAGCACGGAGACGAACAAGACAGGGCACAACTTCGGCTACTACGTCAGCCTGCAGCGCCAGGTGGCAGGACTTCAGGGAGTGAAGTTCTTCGATCAGTTTTCGCTCCCCGTCCTCACGCCCGAGACGAAGGACCGCTTCTATCTGAAGGACAACCTCCACATGAACTATGACGGCTATGCCAACGTGGGCCTCTATCAGCTCCACTTCCTTGCCACCGAGAAGGCGATGAAGCCGTGAAACAGGAACCAGGGGACCCATGCGCTCTTCGCCTCAAGCGTGAAGCCCCCCATCTCCATTCCCCATCAATCCGAATCGGGTTTATTGATTCCACAGCAGCGTGCCGTCTGCGGCCTGGCCTGCGGCTTCCACCTCGATCTGCGTCGTGTGGCTGTTATTATATAAGGTAACGCGCGCGCGACCCTCGCTGTCTAACCGGAGACGAGGATTCCAGTAGAGGGTGCGGCGATAGTCGGTGGGCACCTCGGGCGTTGCCTGGCGGCTGTAGTCGGGGCTGTAGAACTCGGCTGGACGGGCAAAACCGTCGAGGAGATAGTAACGATCGCGATAGACATCACGCCGCCCGCCGTCATAGATAGGATAAACGGCCACAAATGTCTCCACCTTATTATCTGTGTATCGCTTGCTGCCGTCGAGACGTGGACAGTAGTCTGTATAAATGACATATCTGTCAAACCGTCCCTTGGGATTCTCATACTCGGCAGGGTCTCCAAAATAGTCTTTAGCCTCGCCCGGAGAGAACTTGAAACTGGTTGGCAGTGAAGTCAGGTATTTGGGAGAGTAGAGCGAATCTGCCGGGATGCCTATATATTGGGGCAGGGCACGACGAGTAGGACTCAGGCCGTAGCGTATCTGTATCATACTGTCGCTGGCTGCATCCGTAAGTCCTTCCATGCCGAAGTCGCCCAGGTAGGAGCGTGCTATGCGCTTCACATCCATGACATCAACTGGCATGCCTGCATCCTCTGCGTGGTTCCATGCCTCATAGGCATCCACGGAAAAGGCTGGCTGCGAGTCTGTAAACTGTCTGTTCATGCCTCGCTTGGCAGTCACTGCCAGTTCCTCCATCTGGTGTGTGTCGATGTCATAGATGTCTTTCGTCTGCCTGTCAAGCGGCTTTGGCTCTTTGAATACTTTCTGATAGTGGTCGTATGGTTTTACGAACCTGGGGTATGGCCAGTGTATGCGGGCCTTGTATTCTGCAAATGCGGCATTCCGATTTACCGGAACCACCCAGTTGTATGGCTTGCCGTCTGTTGCGTCCACGCTTTTCTTGTCGGCCAACGAAAGGAAGAAAATCGCCTTTCCAAAATCACGTGGCAACTGGATGCGGAAACTACCCTCATGTGTGACAGCCTCCACCACCTCCGGTTTCACCGTGCCGCTGTCTTTTACAGTCACATATTCTGCATGTACACTAAGTTCGTCTTTTATTGGGCGGTCAAGTCCATACCTACGGTACACATCATTCTTAGAGCTTGCGGCAATGTCACTGTCCGCGATGTAATTTTGCATCATGTACTCGGCTTCCACTTGCTCGAGTCTCTCCAATTCCGCCTTAGACAGTTCTTCCTTCTTTCTCCCTTGGATTATGCTCTGCGCTTCCATAGAGTACAACGCTTCCTGAGCTTGCCGGCTTATGCGCTCGTGCCGCATCTTTTCCTGTAAGGCGTCGGTTCCGCGTGTGGCCGTCCCTATGATGATTGGCGTCTGTTCGTCGGGTTCTTTCAGTTCCCACGCCCCTCGCACCGCCATGTCGCGCCAGTCGAAGCGTCGCCAGCCCTGGGTCATCATCAGCAGGTCGAGCGCCGCGCGCCGGAGGCTGTCATCCGCCTCGAAATACCATCCTGGGTCGGGCACGAAGCCGCGTATTTCCGAGGAGAGCAGCATCTCCGTCAAGATGTTGGCATTGTCGTAGAGCGCGTCGCTCTGATGGGAATCTCTCACCGTGAGGGAGACCAGTCCACGTGTACCGCGTCCCTGGACGTCAAGTGTGATTGGCTCGTATGGCTGATACTCATCTTTCATTCCTGAGATGTCGAGTGTAGGCTGCATCTCCTCCCGTTTTCGGACAAAGAACAGGCGGTCTGCCCAGATGCGTCCTTCCGTGTCGAACAGCGTTACCTGATTGACTCCACAAGGCAACGTGGAGTTCTGAATATCCAGTTCTACCCTTTCATTTTGATTTGCAAATGAGGCGGTGCATTCTTTTATCGGGCAGAAGAATGATATTTTCCCTTCGTGCATGATGGTCAGCCCCAGGCTGTCGGGCAACACTCCGGCCAGATGCAGCGCAATGTGCGTGCTGTCCCCCTCCTGCCTCACCTGCAGCGCCACGCCCCGCTCCTCCGGCTTCGGTAGCCGGGCCTTCACCGTCTGCCCGTCCTCGGTGGTAAACGTAACCTCCCGCTCCATCCCTCGCTCCGGCACGATGGTAAATACCCCGCGCCCACGGTCAAAGCCCCCCACCTGCACCTCCCCCGAGGGGGAGGAAAGTGTGCCGAGTAGATATTCCCCGTCACTCATCGTCGCCTCGAACGCTATCCGATTGGGTACCCCTACCACCAAATTGCCACCCTCGGGAAAGAGAGTAAGCGTAGGCTGTGGCGCATCGGGATCGTCCTTGAACGTGCGGCGCATGGCGCGAAGCGTCATGTCACGTTCGTAGTTGCCGGGACTGAGCGGGCGGTCATAGACAGGGAAGACGCGGCTATACAACTTTTCATAATCGCGGAAGAAATCCCGCTCCAACTCCTTCCCTCCCATAAACCATTCGGAGGCGAGCGGAGAATGGTGGCGTTCGTATCGCCCCCAGTTCAGCTGCCAGCGAGTGTAGGCCCTGAGCTCATAGAAGCCGCTGTACTGAATCTGCTTGTTCAGGGCGAAGAATCCCGCGCCTCGCCCCTTGTACATCTCGATGAGCTTGCGCTCCACCAGATAGCCGTCCTGATTCAGCAGTTCCACATACAGCACTCCGCTTACATTCGAGGGCGTATCCGTGGACGTCGTTCTCGTATAAGCCGCAAACCAGATAGTATCTCCCTGGAAGTAACAGGTGTTGTCCATGTGGATATAGACTTTCTCCTGTGGAATTGTTCGTCCGAAGGCAGACAAGCGTTCCAGATACGGACGCAACCCTCCTGCATCATCGTATGTATCGTCTTTGTCTGCATATTGCCAGTCCTTTATGAGCGATGCATCCAACGCATTGCGCTGGACAAGGTCCTCTTCCTTCTCCGAACGTTGTATGTTTGCCAAATTCCACAGTGATGAGTCGGCACGGGTCTGGTCAATTGCCTCTACCAGGTTGTCCTTCACTTCGACTTTATTCCTGAACGGCAGTTTCTTCTCGCCCAGGCTCATCAGCACCGACCGGCTCTTCAGGTCGCCAGCCTCCATGGTGACCACCATGCTCTCTACCTCGGCATAGCCCCTGTCGTGAGTGTAGTTGATGCGTATTCTGGGAGTCACGGCTGCCGACTCCTTCCGAAAATCCCGTTCCAGGTCGAGAGTTACATTGTGCAGCGTACCCTCAAAAGCCAGCAGACGGAACTTCTTGGCATCCACATAAACCACGCCGTCGATGAAGGGGGCTTTCATGTGTCCCGTAATAGTGATTTTATATATGGCCTTCCCATCAGTGCCCTCCAGCCTTTCTCCGGTGAACGTATAATGTGCCGGGCTGAAGCTGAACTGACATGTAATCCTTGTCCTGGGATCTATGTCCCCTGACTTCTCCTGTTTGAAGACCGCCGTTACCTGTTTGCCCTGGGTCGTCGTACTCATTGCGGTGAAATCCCAGCCCACGATACCAACATGGAACGGGCATACGACATTCCACGACGACGGCTTTCTCACAGATATCTGATCATAAACGACGGGGGATGCCTCTATCAGTGTTTGCAGATTTGTGAATGCGATGTTCGAGTTGCGGGCTGTGTATGTCATCTCCTTCATCCTGCGTCCTGCCAGCAAGGCAGTATTTTGCAGACATCCTGCGTTTTGGGAACTGATGTAGGCCTCCACCATCTCCTGTTTCCCGGCATAGTCATTCGTTAGGCGGTAAAAGTAATTTCCTTTCTTCGACCACTTGCTTTCATATTCGTGGCACAGGCGTTGGAGCATCTTCTTCAGTATAGTCTCCACGGGCATCACTGTCACTTCCTGCATCGTGGTGGACATAGGATGTAGCCGTATTTCCTTCCCGATGTCAGAGGCTTTCACTTCCATCCTGTCATAGCCTATGTAGCTCACGTGCAACATCTCCGTCGGTTGGGTTTCCACGGTGAACCATCCCTCACCGTCGGTCAGTGTGCCATTTCCTTCAGCGATATACACCTGGGCATACGGCAGCGCCTCGCCCGTCACGCCGTCCACCACACGGGCGCGATATGTCTGCTGTGCCGTCAGGGGCAGGCAGGACAGGAGGGTGAGGAGGAGAAGAATACGTTTCATTGTCGGTCTGGTTTTCGTTTTTATTATCAGTTGGCATAGGATGGGAACACTTCATGCCGGAGCACACGATGTCCTCTCCATATACAAAGTAACACGAAAA
>CADAJS010000014.1 GCA_902788315.1 uncultured Bacteroidales bacterium | reverse complement strand
TGGCGCAGTCATCTGCGCCATCAGCCTCTTCCTTCCCCCGCAGGGGGAGATAGACTCCAGCGTCCTGATGCTCTTCGGGCAGATACTGGTCTATGCCGGGAGCGTCTTCGGAGTCAAGGTATATATCGCCAACCTACTGAACCGCAGGAAATAACCTCCTGCGGTTCTTTCGTCTCTGCCCTCGCTCGTCTCTGCTCTCACTCCTTTGCATTTGACGTTCGTCGAGAGCATGCGTCGCTCGGCATAGCGTTCGAGCGAGACTCGATGCTCTGCTCTCGCTCCTTTGCATTTTGCATTTTGCATTTTGCAATAAAGTGCGTTCATCTTTTCCGTCGAAATGTCGTCCCAAAGCTCCATCCTGCCTCTCCATTTTCTTGTCGAATGGTGCGATAGTGTATCTTTTTAGTCGAATTTAACGTTTATTAACCTTTTTCTTTAGCTTGCTGTCTGATTTTGTTTCTATATTTGCAGTGTGTTTAACCGATTAAGTATAACCTTTCAAAACATCAACGAACAATGAGACGGAATCTTTTATCTACTGTGACATTGGCCATAATGTGCCTCATAGCATGTCCTGCAGGGGCCGCCAATGAGCTGATTGAGATTAGTACGGCAGAGGAACTCGCTTCTTTTGCCGAGTATGTAACCAGCGACAATCAGGAGGTCGATGCCGTGCTGTTGGCCGACATCGACTACACGGCCTATGACAAGGTCATTGGCGCCTCGTGCTCCTACTGTGGTACTTTTGACGGACGCGGGCATAAGATTACGTATGCCCTGAGCGGCTCAAGCGACTACCTGGGGCTGTTCAACAACCTGGGCGGAACGGGCGTCATCAAGAATCTCATAATCGACGGTACGCTGACTACAAGCGGCAAAAATGCCGGCGCACTCTGTGGACAGAGTAGCGGCGTAATCAGTAATTGCGTCAGTTATGTGACCATCCTCAGCACCCACGAGGGTGACTCGGGTCATGGCGGCTTTGTGGGTCAGACGTACAACGATGCGCGGTTTGAGTTCTGTACCTCGGCTGGTAAGTTTGTCAGCGAAATCTCGACCCACTGCGGCGGCTATGTCGGTTGGAAGGGATGGGGCACGACCATCGTGCAGAGCTGCCTTGAAATCATGGAGGTGAATCTGCCCACCCTCGAAGGCAGCCACAGTTTCGTGCGTGGCGGCTACTCGGGCCAGAACGACTACTATCTGACGTCAATGGGAGATGACAGCGGTGCCTCAGCCCTGACAGCCGACCAACTCTCCAGCGGCGAGGGCTGCTTCATGCTGAACGGCGACCAGAGCAACATCCAGTGGTTCCAGACGCTTGGGGCGGATCCCGTTCCCGTGCCTTTCAGCACGAGCAAGCGTGTCTATGCGTCGGGACATTTCAAGTGTGACGGTGTCACCTCGCTTGGCGTGGCCACCTACTCGAACGAAGAAGGAAAGAATATAGTGGAATCCCACACATACGTCGATGGCATCTGCTCTGTGTGCAAGGAACTTGATATGGACTACTGTGAGTTGAAGGACGGAGCTTACCAGATTGGAAATGCCAGCCAGATGTACTGGTTCACCCAGGCAGTTAAGAAAAACTATTCTGCAAATGTGGCTATCACGGCCGACTTTGACTATTCGGGCTATTCGTCTCGTATTGCTGGCACCTACACCGGTACCTTCGATGGCCAGGGGCACACCATTACCTATGCCCAGACGAGCAATTCGGCCAATGCCGGTTTCATCAAGAACCTGGGTGCAGGCGGTGTCATCAAGAATCTCATTCTCGACGGTACCATCACGACCAGTGGAAAGAACGCTGGCGGCATCTGCGGTCGCTGCAATGGTACCATCAGCCACTGCGTGAGCCTCGTGACGATAAACAGTACGTTCGAGGGCGACTCGGGCCATGGCGGCCTCGTGGGACAGACCTACAATGGCGCCACTATCGAATACAGCGTATCGGCCGGCAAGTTTGTCAGCGAGAACTCGACTCACTGCGGCGGCTACATCGGGTGGAACGACTGGGGTGCCACCTCAGTGACCCACTGTCTCGAAATTATGGACGTCGAACTCCCAACGAAGGATGGCAGCAGCGCATTTGGACGAGGAGGAGACTACACCTACGCGAACAACTACTATCTGACCCCGCTCGGTGACGATAACGGAGCCACGACGGTCAGTGCCGGCCAGCTGTCGAGCGGCGAGGCCTGCTATCTGATGAACGGTGACCTCGTTGACGCCCAGTGGTTCCAGACTCTCGGCGTGGACGAGTCCCCATTCCCGTTTGACACCCACGGACGGGTGGCTCTGATGTCCGATGCCGGCTACGCCACGCTCTTTGCTGCTACCGATGTGACGCTGAACGACAATGTCGAGGTCTTCACGGGCAAGCGCGATGGAGTACATTTCTTCCTGCATCGCGAGTCCAATACGATTCCAGCCTCGACTGCCGTTGTGCTGAAAGGCGAAGGCTATTACAGCTACACGCCGACCACTGATGCTGCTCCCGTGGCTGAGAACGACCTCGTCGGTACGACGGAACCCCTCGTGGCCGACGGCGGTCAGTATGTGCTCGCCAAACCTGCCGAGGGCGAGACCGGCTTCTACCAGGCCGAGCGCGGAACAACGATTGATGCCGGCAAAGCCTATCTGAACATCGGCTCGACGGCAGTGAAATACTTTGCCCTCAATGATGCTGATGGTATCGAAGAAGTGGTACCGAACAGCGATGCACAGCAGACGTCAGACATCTATGACCTCTCCGGACGTCGCACCGGGATGGTCTCGAAGGGACTCTATATTATTAACGGCAAAAAGGTGTTAAAGTAAGATGAAAAAGCAGTATGTTTCGCCTCGGTTGGAAGCAGCTTCCGCCGCGGCTATGGAAATGTTGGCAGCAAGTCTGCCGATTGGTGAGGGAACTGTCGATGGCGGCGATGCCCTGGCAAAGAAGAATGGCTGGGATATCTTCGACGAAGAAGACAATAGTGTCAATGACGATTAACGCGATAAAAAGATGAGAAGAAAACTTTCATTCCTGTCGGCCTGTTTGCTGTCCTTCGTGGCAGCAAGCGGGTCGTCGGCTGCCGATGGCCCGGTGGAAATCAGCACGGCCGAGGAACTGGCAGCCTTTGCCCAGTCCGTGACGAACAGCAATCAGAAGGTTGACGCCGTCTTGCTGAACGATATCGACTACACTGGCTATGACAAGGTAATCGGTGCCTCGACTTTCTACTGCGGAACATTTGACGGTCGCGGCCACAGGATTACGTACAACCTGAGCGGGTCGCGCGACTACCTGGGACTGTTCAACAACCTGGGCGGGACGGGCGTCATAAAGAATCTCATAATCGACGGTACGCTGACTACGAGCGGCAAGAACGCCGGTGCCCTCTGCGGGCAGAGCAGTGGAGTAATCAGTCATTGTGTCAGCTACGTTACTATTAATTGTACGCGCGAGGGCGACTCGGGTCACGGCGGCTTTGTGGGCCAGACGTATAACGACGCCAGCTTTGAGTTCTGCACTTCTGCAGGCAAATTTGTCAGCGAAAGTACGACCCACTGCGGCGGCTATGTCGGTTGGAAGGGATGGGGCACGACCATCGTACAGAGCTGTCTCGAAATCATGGAGGTGGAACTGCCCACGCTCGAAGGCAGCCACAGTTTCGTGCGTGGTGGCTACTCGGGGCAGAACAATTACTATCTGACGTCGATGGGGGACGATAGTGGTGCCGCAGCCCTGACGGCCGAGCAATTGTCCAGCGGCGAGGCCTGTTTCATGCTGAACGGCGACCAGAGCAACATCCAGTGGTTCCAGACGCTCGGGGCGGATCCCGTTCCCGTGCCTTTCAGCACGAGCAAGCGAGTCTATGCGACGGGCCACTTCAAGTGTGACGGCGTCACCTCACTCGGCGTGGCCACCTACTCGAACGAAGAGGGCAAGACGGTCGTGGACGAGCACAGCTACGTCGATGGCGTCTGCACTGTGTGCCATTACATCAATCCCGACTACTGCGAACTGAAGGACGGAGCCTACCAGATTGAGGAACCCGGACAACTGAACTGGTTCTGCCAACTCGTGGCCTCGGGCAAGGCCAATCTTAATGCCTGTCTCGTCAGTGACATTGACTTCACCTCATACGACGCTGTGATAACAGGCGTTTATGAGGGCACGTTCGACGGCAATGGCCATACGCTTTCGATAGCATTGGACGGCGAGGAGGACTACATTGGATTCTTCAGGAATCTGGGTGGTTCGGGTGTCATAAAGAACCTTATCATCGACGGCTCCGTGACAACGGAAGGAAAGAACGCCGGAGGCTTCTGTGGGCAGAGCAGTGGTTTGATAAGCCGGTGTGTCAGTCGAGTGGTCATCCGGAGCACCCATGAAGGCGACTCGGGCCACGGCGGCTTTGTGGGTCTGACGTACAACGATGCCCGCTTCGAATACTGTCTCTCTGCAGGAAGCTTTGTCAGCGAGAACACGACCCACTGCGGTGGCTTTGTCGGCTGGAAAGGCTGGGGATCAACGGTTGTCAATGGCTGCCTCGAAGTGATGGACGTTGCCCTGCCTGAGATGGAGGGTTGCAACGCGTTTGTCCGAGGTGGATATGAAGGCACGAATAACTACTACGTCACTCCGATGGGCGAAAGCGGCAGTGCCCGCCATCTTACTGACGAACAGATTGCCAGCGGCGAAGCCTGCTATGTGATGAATGGTGACCAGAGTACAATCTTATGGTACCAGAACGTCGGTGACGATACGACTCCAGTCCCCCTGCCCACCCACGGTACTGTCTATCTTCTGGGGCGTGATACCTATATCGATATCCATGACGAAGCTACGTTCTATACCTTCAAGCAGCGTGTCGCCGAACTGGAATTGGACTATGTCAACGGACTCCTCGCTACGGCATCGTTGCTCGACGATTATGAGGAGACTATCGAGTCGATGGGCGAGATTGACGACCGCGACGCTTTTATGGCTGCCTACCAGCGCTCCCTCGAGAAAAAGAAGACCGTCACGACCAGCGCCAATGCCTATGCCGACTACCAGAAGAAGGTTGACGAGGTGAAGGCCTATCTCGCCGAGAATACGAAGTTTACGGGCCGCTACCGCGTTCTGCTCGAAACCTATTTGAATGAAACTGTCGAGCCCTGCGACGACTACCCCTTCGGAAGTTGTCCCTACATCATCGCCCAGCACACGATGACCACCGATGAGATTCAGGCTGAAACAGAGCGAGTACAGGCCATGCTCGACGAGGCTGTGGCGCAGGACTACGTGGCTGGAACCGATGTGACCAGTCTGCTGAAGAACGCCAGCTTCAAGGACGGATTCAACGGCTGGGAGGGTAAGATGGCCACGGGCACTGCCACATCGCCAACTACCGGAATCGTGGGTGCAGAATGCTGGAATAACACCTTCGACATGCACCAGACGCTTACCGACGTCAAGCCCGGCCTGTATCTGTTCAGCATGACCGGTGCCTTCCGTCCCCATGACACGATGACGAACAACAACCTCGTGGCCAGCATCTATGCCGGCGAGAATATGGTCTATATGCCCTCGGTGATTGAATCGTATATCCCAGCTGATGAGGCTGTCGATGGCGTTAATTGCAACCTGACGGGCGACACGCCTGACTATGCCGTGTTGGACGACGTGGACAATCTTGTTGGATATGCAATCCACGGGCCGCTCGGCGTAGCTAATGCCGCGAGTGCCGGCCGTGCCGTCTGCACCATCGTTACCGACGTCACCGATGGCACGTTGACCGTCGGGATGAAATCGCCAGGCACAGGTTGCGGTCAGGACTGGACGGGCTTCAGCAACGTCCGCCTTGTCTATCTTGGCACTCTCGAGGAGGCCTCGGCCGAGTTGGATAGGGTGTTGGATGGACAGATGGCCCGTGCCACTACTCTGCTCGACTATGAGTTCAGCATTGACAAAGATTATGCCGAATGGCCCAACTTCAGCCAGTCTCTGAAGGACGACCTTGACACATGGATTGACGAGGTACAGCGGGCCTCAAGTGCCAGTGAGAAGTATGCCTTGATACAACGTTTCTCTGCCACGTTCGAGGCAGTCTATGCTTGTAAAATGGCATATATTTCGATGCTTCAGACAACCGACGACCTGTATGCACTCGCCCTCGATCTCTCCCAAATCGGAAAAATCACTGAGGAGGAATATCGCTCCGTCGAGAGTGCTGAGACATGGGCTTGGGAAGGCTACGTCACTGGCACCATTTCGACCGATGAAGCCCTTGCCCTTGACTTGCTGCGAGGCTCGACGCTCTATCCTGAGATTGACGAAAAGGGTGTCTATTCGATAGGTAACTATGCCCAGTTCATGTTTTTCGCGATGAAGGTCAATACCTCCAAGGCTTCCTTAAAGGCGCGGCTGACGGCTGACATCGTTTACGACGGTCCGGAGGCAGCCATTACGGAGACGTACAAAGGTACCTTTGACGGGCAGGGCCATCGTATAACGCTCGATATAGACGGATTCTATGACTACCTGGGCCTATTCAGTAACCTGGGCGGAACGGGTGTTATTAAGAACCTCATTGTTGACGGCACACTGAAGACGAGTGGCAAGAACGCCGGCGCACTCTGCGGACAGAGCAGTGGCCTGATAAGCCATTGTGCCAGTTTTGCGACGATAATGGCCGATCGGGCCGGCGACTCGGGCCATGGTGGACTGGTAGGCCAGACGTACAACGACGCTCGCTTCGAATACTGCCTCTCTGCAGGCAAGATAGAGAGCGAAGTTACGACTCACTGTGGTGGCTTCGTCGGATGGAAAGGCTGGGGGGCGACGGTTGTGAACAGTTGCCTCGAGGTGATGGACGTTGCCCTGCCTGAGATGGAGGGTTGCAATGCGTTTGTCCGTGGCGGCTACGAGGGCACGAACAACTACTTCGTTACCTCAATGGGCGACGGTAGCGGTGCCCGCCAGTTGACGAACGAGCAAACCGCTGGTGGCGAGGCATGCTATCTGCTCAACGGTGACCAGAGTCAACTCGACTGGTTTCAGACGTTGGCAGTGGATGCCGTGCCTGTGCCCTTTGCCTCCCATGCTATTGTGCTGAGGCGCGACGATGGAACGTATTACAACGATGATGTCGGTGTGGAGAAACTGTCGTCGGCCGACGGCCGATGGTGGGATGGTGAATGCTATGACCTTCTGGGTCGTCGGATGGGTAACACCTCCTCGTTGCGCCAGAAGGGGACAAGGCCAGGCTTGTATATCGTGGGCGGAAAGAAGATGATGTGGAAATAAAGTCCCGTTAGCAAATGACAAATGTAATGTCGAGATGCAATCTTCTTTCCCTGCTGCTCGCTGCACTCTGCCTTCTCGGCGGGTGCAGTGAGCAGATTGATACGTCTGTTCGATATGTTTTCAAAGATCAGACGGCGATGGGCTACCTCGAGAAGCATGCCGATGTCTATGGCACATACCTGAGTTTGCTGCGCGAGGTGCCCGTCAGTTCCCGTTCGGCCACGACACTGAGTCAGTTGCTCTCGGCGCGTGGCCATTACACCGTGTTCGCTCCCACGAACGACGCCGTCCTGCATTACCTGGAGTCTCTGGTTAGGGAGGGTGTTATCTCCGCACCGTCGTGGGACGCCTTCACGGACAGCGCCAGGCTGGACTCTATCAAGCGGGTGGTGGTCTATAACAGCATCATCGACAGTGGCGACAATGACCAATGCTACGAAACGAGCCGCTTCCCCGCGACAGAGGGAGCCGAACTGCCCATTGCGAATATGAACGACCGTAAGTTGACGGTACACTATCGTGTGAACTATCCTGACAGCCTCTATGTGAACCGCGTATGCCCCATCAGCGCCAAGAATCGCAATATATTGGTGCTGAACGGCGTGGTCCACCAGATGGAGGCTGTCATTGCTCCGCAGGACATTACAGCCAGCGACTTCTTCCGCGAGATACTGGATTGCGAGAAAGAGGGCTATCTCGTCATGGCTCGGGCCATACAGGCTTGCGGATTGCTCGACACCCTGCGTAGCGTCAGAGATGAAGTTTACGAGGAAAAATATCAGAATGGTGAGGTCGAGGACTTGAAGAACATGCTCAACAAAGGATTCACGCAGAGCGGGAATGCCTATGCTCCGGAGCACAGAAAGTATGGCTTCACCATCCTCGCCGAGACCGACAAATTCTGGAGAGCGCAGGGACTCAGTCCCACCGACCCCGACCTGTTGGCGAAGCTGCAACAGTGGATTGCCGACCACCATCAGTGTTCCGAGGAGGAGCCGTATCGGGCCGATGCTGACTATACCGACCCCGACAATCTGCTCAACCTCTGGACCACCTATCACATCCTGCCCGAGAGGCTATCGACGGACCGACTCGTGGTCCATCACAATGAGATGGGGTACAGCATCCACCAGCCCATGACGCTGGGCATCCCCGTCTGGGACTTCTATACGACACTGGGTCGCCGCCGCCTTCTGAAGCTCTATGAGAGCCGGGAGAGCGGAGGTGTCTATGCAAACCGTTTCCCGCTCTTGGACAACGGGCGGCGAGGGACGTACCACGAATTGTCGTGCGACAAAGCTGATGCAGGATGCCGAATCATGCGCGAGGACAGTATGGCCGTCGTGACCGATGTGCAGAACGCTTGCATCTACCCGATTGACGCTCCGCTGGGCTACACCGATCGGGTGAGGGCCAGCATGCAGCGCAGTCGCATCCGATATGACGGCATTACGCTCTTCCCTGAGGCGATGAACAACGACATCCGGAAGAAGGCGGCTTACGACGAGCGCTTCCAGTTCGTCTACATCCCGAAGTCGAACGTATATAGGTATTTCGACAACCTCGAGATTAACGACCAGAGTAACATGGTCTATTTCAATGCCTATGGTTACGACTGGTTCAACCTGAATGCTGACGAGATAAAGTGTGTCGGGCGCTACGAGATAACCATCAAGCTGCCTCCCGTCCCGCGCAATGGTGTCTATGAGTTGCGCTACAGCGTGTTGGCCCAGCCCTCGCGCGGCATCGCACAGATATATTTCGGCACCGACCCAGACAAGCTCGCTGTGGCTGGCATTCCCATCGATCTCATGATGGAGGTCACGGATCCCCGTACGGGATGGGAGGCCGACTCGGACGACGACGATTACAACGCCGAGGTGGACAAACGCATGCGCAACAACGGATTCATGAAGGGCGCCAAGAGCGTGTGCCTGCTGGGCAACGTCAATCAGACAGCGCGCGACGACACGCGGCAGAGCCGAAGGATCATCGTGCGCCAGTATATGTCGGCGGCGGAAACCTACTATCTGCGTGTCAAGTCGGTGCTCGACTCGGACCGCAAGGAGTTCTATCTGGATTATTTGGAATACTGTGCCAAGGAGGTCTATGATAACCCCGAGACCTCTGAGGATATTTGGTGAAGAGAGATGAAACGCAAATTGATTTTCCTTTTGGCGCTCTGGCCTGTAATCTGGGCGGGTGCCAATCCTGCTAAGGTGGTAAACCTGAACGGGAGTGACTGGACGCTCTCCTTCTGGCCGCAACCTGAAGAGGCAGTGGTGTCGCCCCGCGAGATGAAGCATGTCGGGCGGCAGACGATTCCGGCCACGGTGCCGGGCAATGTCGAGCTGGACCTGCTCGCGGCGGGACTCATTGAGGATCCCATGACGGGCAGCAACGTGAACAAGCTGCGTGTCTGGGAGGGCCATCAGTGGTGCTACACGAAGACGTTTACCGCTCCGAGGCTCGACGAGGGACAGCACGCCTGGCTCTGCTTCGGAGGTATCGACTGTCTGGCCGAGGTGTGGCTGAACGGGCAGCACGTGGGCAGCACGGACAACATGCTGGTGGAGCAGACGTTCGACGTGACTCCCCTGCTGAAGCGTGGAGGGCGACAGACATTGCAGGTCATCCTGCGCTCGTCCGTACTGGAAGCCCGAAAGCATCTGCTGGGCAGCATCAGCATTGGCAATTTCCCGGCCGAGGAGTCGGTTTACCTACGCAAGGCACCCCACATGTTCGGCTGGGACATCATGCCGCGATTGGTGAGTGCCGGGCTGTGGCGCGACGTGTCGCTGCGCATCACGAATCCTACGAACATCCGCGACGTGAACTACTTCACGGCCCGCATCGACGGCCGTCAGGCACTCATTTATGCCGATGTCCAGGCTGACATGCCCATGGCGCGCTTCGACCACACGATGGCCCGGCTGCGCCTCGAGCGTAATGGGCGGGTAGCCTTCGAGGCCAGTCAGCGTATCTACACGCCTGCCTTTCGCTTCTTCGTTAACATGCAGGACGCCGACCTTTGGTGGCCGCGCGGGTTCGGCGATGCCGCGCTGTATGACGCCACGCTCGAACTGGTCGATGAGGCGACGGGCGAGGTGCTCGACCGGGACGAGCGTCGGATGGGCATCCGCACGGTGCGTCTGGAGCGTACTGACCTGAACCTGCCCGAGCGGCCTGGCATCTTCCGATTCTACGTGAACGGCGAGCCCATCTTCGTGCGGGGCACCAACTGGGTGCCGCTCGACGCGCTGCACAGCCGCGACGAACGGCTGGTGGACGATGCTATCGCGATGGCCGTCGATCTGAACTGCAACATGCTGCGCTGCTGGGGCGGCAATGTCTATGAGAGCCAGCGTTTCTACGATCTGTGTGACGAACAGGGACTGATGGTGTGGCAGGACTTCTCGATGGGCTGTACGATGTACCCCCAGCGCGATGACTTTGCCGAGGCCATCGAGCGTGAGGCTGTCCAGGTGGTCATGGCGCTGCGTAACCATCCGTGCCTGGTTGTCTGGGCGGGGAACAACGAGGACGATAGTGCCAGCCATTGGGGCATGGCTCACTTCAATATCAACCCCAACCGTGACCGAGTGAGCCGTGAGGTGCTGCCACGAGTCGTCTATGAGTTCGACCCTACGCGACCCTATTTGCCCAGCTCTCCCTATTATTCCGAGGAAGCCTACCGTCACGGCTGTGACGAGCGGCTCATGACCGAAGCTCATCTCTGGGGACCGCGCGGCTACTACAAGGATGCCTATTATGCCGAGGCCACGAACTGCTTCGTCAGCGAGATAGGGTATCATGGTTGTCCCAATCTGGAGAGCCTGCGTAGGATGATGTCGCCTGATGCCGTCTATCCCTGGACGGGTGACTTTCAGTGGAACGACGAGTGGCTCACGAAGTCTGTGCGCCGATTCCCTGGGCTGGGGAATACCCACGAGCGCAACGACTTGATGCTGAATCAGGTCAGAATCGTGTTCGGCAGCGTCCCGACACAGCTCGAGGATTTCATCTTTGCCTCGCAGAGCGTGCAGGCCGAGGCCATGAAGTTTTTCGTGGAGCGTTGGCGCGGCCGCAAGTTTGCGGGGAGCGACGGCATCATCTGGTGGAACCTGCGCGACGGATGGCCCATCATCTCGGATGCGGTGACCGACTACTACAACTCGAAGAAGATGGCCTATTACTACATCCGCAACGCACAGCGCGACGTCTGCTGCATGGTGTGCGAGACGGGCGACGAGCGGCGGCTGACGGTGGTGAACGATACGCCTAACGACCAGTCGGGCACGGTGAGACTCACCGACCGGGCTACGGGGAGCCTCGTCTATGAGGGGGCGTTCAATGTGAAGGCCAACGCGGCCGAGATGATTGCCATCCTGCCGCCGGTCGATGGGCAGGGGGTCTATCTGATTGAATACAGCGTTGGGAACGCGACGTTCCTCAATCATTATCTCTATGGTAAGCCTCCATATCGTCTCGAGGATTATAAGGGGTGGATGGAAGGTGTCGCCCCAGTCTGAATCCCAGGCGTACAGGCAGACACTTGCGTATGGCGTCGAACAACTTAATAAATAATTGACTATGGAACAACTAATCCGATTTTCTCTCGCCGAATCTGTCGAGGCGCTGCATCGGTTTGTGACGGCCGAAGATACGGTGGCGAGCATTGCCGCGGCAGCCACCGTCTGTGCGGACTGTCTGGCACGGGGTGGCAAGATACTCAGTTGCGGCAACGGCGGGTCATTGTGCGATGCCATGCATTTTGCCGAAGAACTTACCGGGCGCTATCGCGACTCGCGCTCCTCGCTGCCCGCCATCTGCATCAACGACCCTGCCTACATGACCTGCACGGCCAACGACTTCTCCTTCGACGAAGTCTTCAGCCGCTACGTCTCTGGCGTGGGTCGAGAGGGAGACGTCCTGCTGGCCATCAGTACGAGTGGCACTTCACCCAACGTTCTCAAAGCCGTCGATGCGGCTCGCGAGAAGGGGATAAAGGTGGTGGCTCTGACATCGCAGGGCGGAGTTCCGCTTTCCGAGCGCGCCGACATTGCCGTCTGCGCCCCTCGCTGCCCCCACTCCGACCGTGTGCAGGAGATTCATATCAAGGTCATACATATCCTCATCGAGTGTATTGAAAGAAGGCTTGACGTTTAACCCGAATCGGGTTTAACTGACTTCATCCTCTTCCCGCTAAAAAAATACATCTTACATTTGGCTCTTCTCTCGCTTATTCTTCGCACTAAAGGCGAAGCGGCAGAGCCGAGCGGAATAAATTCCTCACGCTCGGCAAAAAGAATTCATTCTCTTTGCTCTCGCTTACTCGGAATTTTCGTACCTTTGACCTCCGGTCTTAGGTACTTCCGCTCGGAAAAGCTCAAATAAATTTGGCTCTTCTCTCGCTTATTTGTACCTTTGCGTTTGGAATAACGGAAAACAGCATGGCTACTTCGCTAAAGGACATCGCAGAGAAACTGAATGTTTCGAAGACTACTGTCTCGTGGACCCTCTCGGGACAGGGCGACAAAAAACATATCGGGCGCGAGACGCAGGAACGGGTGCTGCAGTGTGCTCGGGAGATGAACTATCAACCGAATCTCCTGGCTCGCAGCCTCAACTCAGGCCAGACGAATACGCTCGGGCTTATCATCCCTGATATTACCGACTCGTTCTACTCGACCATCGCCCGTCAGGTGGAGATGGAGGCTGAGAAACGGGGCTACTCGCTGATGATAGCTTCTTCCGAGTCGGACCAGGAACGTGAGGACCGCATCCTGTCGCTCTTCTGTGCCAAGCAGGTGGATGGCATCATCATCGCTCCTACTCGCCGCTCGAAGGTGATGTTGAGCAATCTTGTCAAGAGACATTTCCCGCTGGTGTCCATCGACCGATTCTTCACCGACCTGACGATGAACTCCATCACCGTGAACAACCATGACGCCAGTCGCAACGTCGTGCGCGGAATGATTAAGCGCGGCGCACGCCACATTGCCATCCTGACCACCAACCCTCACCTTTTCACGATGAACGAGCGACGTCGCGGCTACGAGGATGCCTTGCGAGAGGGGGGGCTCGAAGTGACGGAAACGCTCTATGGCGAGGTGTCCTTTGACAACTACGAAGAGGAGATTTTCGACGTCATGGACCGTATCTACCATCAGAACCCACGGGTCGATGGCTTCTTTTTCACGACCCACATCCTGGCCATTGAGGTGTTCCGCTATTTCTTCGAGCGCGGTATTAACGTGAACGAGGGCTACCAGTTGGGCTGCATCCACGGCATCTCGGCCTTCAAGGCCCTGGCACCCGGCATGAGGGTGGCCCGCATGCCAGTCGAGGAGATTGGTGCGAATGCCGTGCGCATCGTGACGGAGTGTATCGACTGCGGGCGCAGGAAGGAACGCCGCCCCTTCGAGCGGATGGTGCTCGAATGCACCTATCCCACCGACCTGAGCGAGATGTAGCGGGGCTATCGGAAAGCCTCACTGCAGGCTGCGACACACCGCTCCGAGAATGACGGCTTGCTGCCCTGACCGTTGCGGGGTGTGCCGCCCTTTTTCGTATGTCGCGCGGGGGCTACCGGCTCATCTCGAACTCCACCGTCACATCGCCGTCGAAGAGATCCTTGCCGCTTATCGTCCAGCCCTTCCACTTGCGGCCGTTCACGCGGAGGCTCTTCACGTAGCAGCACTCGCGGCTGGCAGCGGGAGCCAGGATGCGCAGGGTGCCGTGGGCGTGGCGCAGTTCCAAGTGGCGGAAGAGGGGAGTGCCGATGGCATACTGGTCGTTGCCGTGCTGTAGGGTGAAGAATCCCATGGCGCTCTGGATGAACCAGGCCGACATCTGACCCGTGTCGTCGTTGCCGCAGAGACCGTCGGGAGTGGGGCGGTAGTCCTCGTAGAGCACCTGGCTCACGCGCTGCTGCGTCTTCCTCGGCTCGCCCGCGTAATTATATAGGTAGAGGATGTGGTGGACGGGTTCGTTCTCGTGGGCATACTGCCCGATGTGCCCGAAGCTGCGCTGCTGGGCGCCTGGTGCGGTGGCGGTGAACAGGCTGTCCAGACGCTCCGTGAATGCCCGTCGCCCACCCATCTGGCGGATGAGGCCCTCGGGATCCTGCGGCACGAAGAAGGAGTATTGCCAGCTGTTGCCTTCGCAGAAGTCGGAGGCAAAATAGGCCGGTGCGGGGCTGAACGGATTGAAGGGGCGGCGGAACTGGCCCAGGGTGTCGCGGGCATTCACGAAACCGGTCTCGGGGTCGAAGAGGTTCTTCCACCAGCTGCCGCGGTCCAGGAACTCGCGGTATTCGGCCTCGTGACCCAGCATGCGTGCTGCCTGAGCCACACACCAGTCGTCGTAGCTGTACTCCATCGTCTTGCTGGCCGAGTGAGCCTCGTGATTGAAGGGCACGTAGTGATACTTCCTATAATAGCGTGCACCGCGGAAGTCGTGGTCGAAATAGCCGAAGCAGTCCTTGTTGGCCGACTCCACCATGGCCTGGAACAGCGGTTCGGCAATCGAGTCGGCCACAAGCCCCTTCGCCATCGCATCGGCAATGATGGGCATGGCGTGGTAGCCCGTCATGCAGTTGTTCTCCTGTCCGGCAATGGTCCACATGGGCAGGATGCCCGAGTGGCGATAGTGCTGCAGGAAGGTGAGCATGAGGTCGCTCATCACGTCGGGGCGCAGGAGGGCGATGAGCGGCGCATGGTTGCGGTAGATATCCCAGAGGCCCAGCACGCCGGCAAAGTAGCGGGTCGTGGTGCGGTACACCTGGGCGTCCGAACTGCGATAGCCTCCGTCCACGTCGCTGTATAGTTGCGGATAGAGCATGGCAAAGTAGAGGCATGTATAGAACATCTGCTTCTGGGGCGAGTCTTCGTCGCTGATCTGGAATATCTCGAGCTGCTTCTGCCATTTCTCCTGTGTGGCCTTGCGTATCTGGTCGAAAGTGTGCCCCTCGGCTTCAGCCTGCCAGTTGCGCTGGGCACCTTCGAGGCTCACGCCCGAGATGCCCACCTGTACCTCCAGTGGTCCTCCGCTGGCGGGGAAGCGCAGCATGGCTCTCACGTCGCGCGACAGGACGTCCCACGACTCCGTGCGCCGACGGTTGTCATAGAGCGTGGCCAGCGTAAAGGGTTTGTTGAAGCGGGCATAGAAGTAGCAGTGCTCGCGCGGTGCCCAGCCATTGGTGATGCGATAGCCGCGTATGGTCTGGCGGTCGACAATCTCGATGCGCGAGACGAGCACCGTGTCGCAGAAGCGTTCGGGCAGCGTGGTGGCGCGCGAGGCGTTGCCGCGTTTCATGTCGATGGTCAGCCGGGGCTCCGTTCCCTGCGGGAAGGTATAGCGGTGCAGGCCGCATCGCTCGGTGGCCGTCAGCTCCACACGCACCTTCTCGTCGGGCAGCACGAGGCTGTAGTAGCCCGGCATCGCCTGTTCCTCATCGTGGCTGTAGCTGGTATGGATGTCGCCCGGAAACTCCGCGCGGCTGTCCCATTCGGCTCCCGTGACGGGCATCATGCAGATGTCCTGCAGGTCGCCGCCGCCGTTGCCGTTGGCATGTGTGTGGCTGAAGCTGTGTACGTGGACGTTTGTGTAGTGGTAGCCCGACCCGCCGTAGTTGGTGTCTGGTCCCAGCTGTACCATGCCGAAGGGGGCCACGGCCAGGGGAATGATACGTCCGTCCAGCGAGGTACCCATCATCGGGCGTACGTATTGCAGCACGTCTTCCTGGGCTGTGATGGAGATTCCGGCATACATCGGCAGCAAGGCCATCAGCGTACATCGTATGCAGCGCACTGTCTTGCGCCGCAGGTTATTCATGTGTGTCATCGTAGATTGTGTTGTTGTAAAGTTCTGCATTCGTTCTGCAAAGGTACGAATAAACGGGAGTAATGCAAAAAGAAAAGCAAAGATTTTCGGTTTACCATGGCCGTGTCGAGTTACACAACGTGCCGCGCAGCGCTTTATCACACGCGATAAAAGAGTTTATCACGCGTGATAAAGTCCCCAGGAACACGTTATGGGAAATAATGAAAAGATTTTCCTTTTTTCTTGCTTCTCTGCTCGCTTATTTGTAACTTTGACTTCGTCTAAATTACTTTCGCTCGGAAAAGCTCAAATAAATTTGGCTTTTCGCTCGCTTATTCGTAACTCTGACTTCGTCCAAGTTACGCTCGCTCGACAGTGTAAAGATGAAAAACTTCGTCTTTCCCTTTGCACTGTGCTCGCTTATTTGTAACTTTGCACCCAGTTTTGAATATGAAATTATAACGAAAAGGAAGATATGAGCGACAGATTGTACATTTTCGACACTACGCTTCGCGATGGCGAGCAGGTGCCAGGTTGTCAATTGAACACAGTGGAGAAGATTCAGGTAGCCCGCCAGTTGGAGGCGCTTGGCGTTGACATCATTGAGGCCGGCTTCCCCATCTCCAGTCCTGGAGACTTCAATTCGGTGATAGAAATCAGCAAGGCCGTGACTTGGCCTGTCATCTGTGCACTGACACGCGCCGTAGAGAAAGACATCGACGTGGCAGCCGAGGCGCTGAAGTATGCCAAGCACAAACGTATTCACACGGGTATCGGTACCAGCGAGAGCCACATCCGATACAAGTTCAACTCGACGCCGGAGGAAATCATCGAGCGTGCGGTGGCTGCCGTGAAGTATGCCAAGCGCTATGTGGAGGACGTGGAGTTCTATGCCGAGGATGCCGGACGTACGGACAACGAATACCTGGCCCGTGTCATCGAGGCTGTGACGAAGGCTGGAGCCACCGTGTGCAACATCCCCGACACCACAGGCTTCCGCGTGCCCAACGAGTATCACGAGAAGATAAAGTATCTCTACGAACATGTGGATGCCTTTGCCGCTGGCAAGTGTATCCTGTCCACCCACTGCCACAACGACCTGGGCATGGCCACGGCCAATACGGTGGCTGGCGTGCTGGCCGGTGCACGGCAGGTGGAGGTGACCGTCAACGGAATCGGCGAGCGTGCCGGAAATACCAGCCTGGAGGAGGTGGCCATGATATTCAAGACCCACCCCGACCTGGGCATCACCACGAACATCAACACTACCAAGATATTCCCCACGAGCCGCATGGTATCGAGCCTGATGAATATGCCGGTGCAGCCCAACAAGGCTATCGTGGGACGCAATGCCTTTGCCCACAGCAGCGGCATCCATCAGGACGGAGTGCTGAAGAATGCCAGTACCTACGAGATTATGGACCCCAAGGATGTGGGCATCGATGACAACTCGATCGTGCTCACGGCCCGTAGCGGACGTGCCGCGCTGAAGCATCGTCTCAGCGTGAATGGGGTGGAACTGGACGGAGAAAAGCTGGATCAGGTGTACGAGGAGTTCCTCCGCCTGGCCGACAAGAAGAAGGAGGTGACGGACGACGATATCTTGGTGCTGGCAGGTGCCGACCGTGCTGCGACGCACAACGTGAAGCTGGACTATCTGCAGGTGACCACCGGAAAGGGCGTGCGCAGCGTGGCCAGCATCGGACTCATCATTGCCAACGAGAAGTTCGAGGCTGCTGCTTCGGGCAATGGTCCCGTGGATGCTGCTATCCGTGCACTGAAGACCATCATCAAGCGCGAGATGACGCTGAAGGAATTCACCATCCAAGCCATCTCGAAGGGCTCGGACGACATGGGCAAGGTGCACATGCAGGTGGAGCATGCCGGGCATGTCTATTACGGCTTCGGTGCCAATACCGACATCGTCACTGCGAGTGTGGAGGCATATATTGACTGTATAAATAAGTTTAAGTCATGAGGACTTTGTTCGATAAGATATGGGACCGACATGTGGTCCAGAATGTGGAGGACGGACCTACACAACTGTACATCGACCGCCTCTATGCGCATGAGGTGACCAGCCCGCAGGCATTCGACACTCTGCGCGAAAAGGGCCTCAAGGTGTTCCGGCCGGCACAGATATTTGCCATGCCCGACCATAACACGCCGAGCGACCAGCAGGAGGTGATCCACGACCCCGTGGGCAGACAGCAGGTGGAGACGTTGCAGCGCAACTGTACCGAGGCCGGCATCTGCCACTTCGCTATGGGCACCCGCGACAACGGCATCATCCATGTCGTGGGCCCCGAGAAGGGCCTCTCGCTCCCGGGCATGACCATCGTCTGCGGCGACTCCCACACCAGCACTCACGGTGCAGTAGGTGCCCTGGCAATGGGCATTGGCACCAGCGAGGTGGCACAGGTGCTGGCCTCGCAGTGTATCCTGCAGAGCAAGCCCAAGAGCATGCGCATCAACATCGAGGGTCAGCTGCAGCCGGGCGTGACGGCCAAGGATATCGCTCTCTATATCATGGCACAGATGACCACCAGCGGAGCCACGGGCTACGTGGTGGAGTATGCGGGCAGTACCATTCGCAGCCTCTCTATGGAGGGGCGCCTCACGCTCTCCAACCTCAGCATCGAGATGGGTAGTCGTGCAGGCATCATCGCTCCCGACGAAGTGACCTTTGCCTACCTCAAGGGGCGCGAGTATGCGCCGAAGGGCGAGGACTGGGACCGCGCCGTGGAGGAGTGGAAGCTGCTGCGTAGCGACGAGGATGCCGTCTTCGACAAGGAAGTGACCTACCGTGCCGAGGACATACAGCCGCGCATCACCTACGGCACCAATCCCGGTGCAGGCATTGGCATCGACGAGTGTGTTCCAACACTGGACCAGCTACCCGAGGCAGAGCGTCCCGGCTTCGATGCACAGTTGCAGTATATGCAGTTCCAGCCAGGACAGCGCCTCGAAGGCACGCCTGTGGACTACTGCTTCCTGGGTGCCTGCACGAACGGACGTATTGAGGACTTCCGCGCCTTTGCCAGCATCGTGAAGGGGCGCCACAAAGCTCCCGGTGTGGTGGCATGGCTTGTGCCCGGCTCGTGGGCTGTGAGAGAGCAGATCGTGGCCGAGGGCATCGACAAGGTGCTGGAGCAGGCTGGCTTCGAGCTGCGCCTTCCCAGCTGCTCGGCATGCCTGGCCATGAACCCCGACAAGGTGCCGGCCGGCAAACTGTGCATCTCTACCTCAAACCGCAACTTCGTGGGACGTCAGGGCCCCGGTGCCCGCACCATCCTGGCCTCGCCCCTCACCGTTGCTGCCAGTGCCGTCACAGGTGTAATCACAGATCCCCGTAAGCTATGAAACAGAAAATAGACATCGTACAGTCCACCTGCATTCCCCTGCAGATAGACAATTGCAATACCGACCTCATCATCCCGGCTCGCTATCTGGCCAGCACCACGCGTGACCCGAAGTTCTTTGGCGATGCCTTCATGCACGACCTTCGCTTCGATACCGAGGGGCATCCTGTGGCCGACTTTGTCATGAACCGCCCCGAGTATCGCGAGGCCCCTCGCGCGGGCGTACACGAAATTATAGTAGGCGGGCAGAACTGGGGCTCCGGCTCCAGCCGTGAACATGCGGCATGGGCCATTGCCGGATATGGCGTGAAGGTGGTCATCGCAGGCAGCTTTGCCGACATACACCGCAACAACCTGCTCAACTGCTTCGTCCTGCCCGTGACGGTGAGTCCTGCTTTCCTGCAAGAACTGTTTGCCACCATCGCTGCCAATCCGCAGGCCGAGGTGCGCGTGGACGTAGCAGCCCAGACGGTGACGAACCTCGCTACCGGACGCAGCGAACATTTCGACATCAATTCCTACAAGAAGTATTGCCTGATGAACGCATACGATGACATCGACTTCCTGTTGGAGAACAAGGATAAGATTGAGAAATGGGAGCAGGCCCACAAGTGATGGAACTTCAGGATCAGGCCGTGGATTTCGCCCGGGCGCTTTGCCGCTACGTGGCGCAGGAGCTTCGGAATCAGGATGGAGAGTATGTGCGCGGCGCGGTCAAGGTGGCCGATGCCCGCAACCATCTCTTCATGCCTCAGCCTCACCAGGGTACCGACGAGTCAACGGACATCTACGCCCTTGCAGACCTCTGCCATGTAGATGACGATATGCAGATGGTTCCCGACCTGAATAGGGCGCTGGGCGTAGCAAGGAATTATTTTTGAGGGTTCAAAGTTCAAGGTTGAGCTATGCTCTACTCCCTTCGCGACTCGGGAAACTTCAAGCAAACTTGGTTTCCGCTCGCTGCTCTAGGAGTTCAAGGTTCAAAGTTCAAGGTTCAAAGGAAACAAGATGCGAAAAGACAAGATTAGGTTATTCTCTTTCTTCCTGGCGGTCCTGCTGACGGACTCAATGGCTATGGCACAGGAAACGCAGGACGGTAAGGCCGGTTGGCTTTGGGAAGTGAGCGGCAACGGACTGGCTGAGAAATCTTATTTGTTCGGCACGTGTCATGGCGACGGCATCAGTTTTACCGACGAAGAGATATACGGCAACATCCCTGGTCTTGCCGATGCACTCGACGAGGCGAAGGCCGTCTTCTTTGAAACCGACATGGGTTCCAAGGAGATAAGCGACGAAGAAAAGGAGAAGATAAAACAACTTATGGGCAAAATCTATAAACCAGGCCCTGAGTATATGATGCCCGAAGGCGTGTTCTACAAGCCGCTCTTCGACAGTGTCGCCCACTTCAACGAGGTCAACAAGTTCATGACCTACAAGATGAAGGACGTGGAGTACTGGAAGAAAACGCCCGGCTACTGGTGCATCCGTCTGTTCATGTACCGCTTCTCGAAGGCAAGGATGTGCAGATCCGTGGACTCTGCATTGAACGAGGAGGCCAAGAAACGCGGGAAGGATATCGGCGGGCTTGAGACGCATGCCTTTGGGATGGGAAAGTTAATGCCCATGTTCTCCGATACGGAATCCATTGATACGCTCTCCATGAAGGAGCAGGCAAAGATAGTTTACACGTTTGTCCATTCTCTCGACAATGATAGTGTATTCCAAAGTCCCAAGTTGCACACAGTCTATCTGGAGAACGACACCAGCAAGTTCCAGCGTTATTTCGAGGAAAGCGCCCAGGAGATGAATATACGACTTGAGGCTATGGGAAGCAAAGGAGATGAAGCGAAAAAAGCAATGGGCGAGATGAATGACTACCAGAACAAGCACCTTCTTCGTGAGCGGAACGAGGCCTGGATACCCGTCATCAAGGAGAACATAGCCTCTCGTCCCTGCCTGATTGCCGTCGGCTGCCGCCATCTGCTGGATGCCTATGGGCTGATAGCCATGCTTCGTCGCGAGGGATACAAGGTAGAGCCTGTGGGATGAGAGGTTCAAAGTTCAAAGTTTAAAGAGTTCAAAGAGTTCAAACATAAAGAGCAATAAGAGTGGAAGGACGATGGATTGAGATAATGGATACCACGCTGCGCGACGGCGAGCAGACGAGCGGAGTAAGCTTCATGCCTCATGAGAAGCTCGTGATTGCTCGCGCCTTGCTGCAGCACGTCAATGTGGATCGCATCGAGGTGGCCAGTGCGCGCGTGTCGGATGGAGAGCTGGAGGCCGTGAAGAACATCACGCGTTGGGCCTCGCTGGCTGGCCGTCTGGACAGCGTCGAGGTGCTGGGCTTCGTGGACGGCACGGCCAGTGTGGACTGGATCCTCAAGGCTGGCTGCCGCCATCTGAACCTGCTCTGCAAGGGCAGCCTGCGCCACTGCACCGAACAGCTGCGCCGCTCGCCTGAGCAGCATATCGAAGATATTCTCGAGGTGATTCGCTATGCCGACAGCCAGGGAGTGGGCGTGAATGTCTATCTCGAGGACTGGAGCAACGGCATGAAGGACAGTCCCGAATACGTATTCCAGATTGTCGATGCGCTTCGGCAGACCAGCGTCCAGCGCTACATGCTGCCCGATACGCTGGGCATTCTCAATCCACTCGACCTCATCCGCTTCGTGCGCCGCATGGTGAAGCGCTATCCCACGCTTCGTTTCGATTTCCACGCCCATAACGACTACGACCTGGCCATCAGCAATGTGCTGGCCGCCGTGCTCAGCGGCTGTCAAGGCATCCACACCAGCGTCAACGGGCTGGGCGAGCGGGCCGGAAATGCGCCGCTGGCCAGCGTGCAGGCCATCCTGAAGGACCAGTTCCAGGCCGAGACGCATATCAATGAGGACCGCCTCAACGAGGTGTCGCGCCTCGTGGAGAGCTACAGCGGCATCGCCATCCCGCCCAATCAGCCCATCACCGGCGACAATGTCTTCACTCAGGTTGCCGGCGTGCATGCCGACGGCGACAACAAGGCCGGGCTCTATCAGAACGCACTCCTGCCCGAACGCTTCGGGCGCAAGCGGGCCTATGCGTTGGGAAAGAACAGCGGCCGGGCCAACATCCTGCGAAACCTCGAGGAACTGGGGCTGGAGCTGACACCCGAACAGACACGCCGCGTGACGGAGCGTATCATCGAGCTGGGCGACAAGAAGGAGGTGGTCACACAGGAAGACCTGCCCTACATCGTCAGCGATGTCCTGAAGCACGGCACCCAGGAGGAGCACGTCCGCCTGCTCTCCTACGTGGTTACCACGGCCTATGGCCTCAAGCCTTTGGCCAGCATACGCCTGGAGGTGAACGGCCACACTTACGAGGAGAGCGCGCAGGGCGACGGTCAGTATGATGCCTTCGTGCGTGCCATCCGGCACATCTATCGCGAGAAATTGGGACGGCAGTTCCCCTGGCTGACCAATTATTCCGTCTCCATTCCGCCCGGCGGCCGCACGGATGCCTTCGTGCAGACCGTAATCACATGGAGCTGGGACGAGCGCACCATCCGCACCCGAGGGCTCGATGCCGACCAGACGGAGGCTGCCATCAAGGCTACCATCAAGATGCTGAACCTCATCGAACCGGATTTCACAACGCCGGACAATTAAGCTATCAACGTGTTGCATCCGCTTTTTCCGCACGTGGGAAAAAGCATGTGGGACGTGCTGCAAATCTGTATGTCCTTGTAGTGTACTGTAGTAGTGGACATAAGTTTTTGAAGAAAAAGGATAATCGCAGCCAGGGGAATCCCCTTTGCTTTCATGTCATTTATGCCTTTTGTCAATTAGTAGCAGTTCTTGGCGTTTGTAAGAGATGAGAAGCTTTTGTCTGCCAAGTACCTCGCAACCGAAAAGGCCATCAATGCCTTTGCTTTCTTTTAGGTGCGATACGTCGGAGAAGGCTGTCCACAGTTTCTTGAACGTGCGTCCGCCGAGCGTAAGGGTGGTCTTGCCCTTTGTAACCGATGCCCGTCCGTCACCATAGCCCGTGAGATGGGCTTTCTTGATGCCCTTGACTGAGGACGGATGCTGTTCGGGCCAATCGGTAGCGAGCAGATTGCTTTGTGCACCGCTGTCGAATGCCATTACGGCATGCACACTGCCCATCTGGCACTCGAAAACCAACAGGTGGCCTTTCTTCACGCCTTTAACCGTCTGGCAGCGATAGCCCTCGCTGAGCAACCATTGATGTGTGGCATCCGGGTTTAGCAGCACTATTTCGCCACGCTTGAAGTCAAACAGTACATCGAAATCCTTGTAGAAGCTTTGCCCCAGGATGCCGTGCACTGCTACGCCGACTGTTTCCAGATTGCTCAGGTCGGATGTCATGATGTCTGTCTCGCTGAGTGCAACGCCGCCCATGTCCATCAATTTCACATGGTGCATACCGCTCACAGAACCTGTGCCGACAACCCCATGACCACCATTTCCCATTACCTGTCCATCGATGTTGTGGTCGAAATACTTGCTGTTGAGAATAACGCCCGGAGCACCCGTATCGAAGAACATATTGCACGGTTGGCCATCGATGGTGACGGTCACGATGGGTAGTCCACCGTAGCGATGCATGGGAACTCGCATCATGCTGACTTCGGGCTGCGCTTTGGCTGTGGGAGTGGCCTTTCTAAGCGTAATATCTGCATTCAGCAAATCGGCTTCGAGCACCAAGTTGTCGGCATTGAAAAGGAATGTCGCCTCCGAGGTGGTGCTGTCGGGCTTCGTTATGGTATACCGCAGCATCAGCCCTGTGCTGTCCTGTACAGCGCTTGAAAAGTCCCAACCCGTCATGGCGGGCATTTGGGCAATAATCTGTTTCAACACCTTGGCGGCCACCGGCTGTTTGATGTTGGTGAAGCGGAAGTCGGGTGCCAACAGTTCGTCAATGCCGTCAGGCGCATGGTTTTGTGCGGCAGTCAGAATACGTTCTGCTATCGGCCGACATGTGTTCACTTCCTGACCTTGCACCCTTGTCACCATAAACACGACTGCGAGTATAATCAACAAAACTGTTCTTCTCATTTTAATAGAGGGTTATGACCTACTTCTTGGTTGTGATAAGAATAACGCACGTCAGGTTCGTCTTATACGTTTTCTTATACTCATCAGCAAACTTCTTGAAGGTCGGATTTCCTTTGTCTTTGATAACCGTAATTGAATCTATCTTGGATGATGACATTGACTGGATTTCAGAATAAGGAACGATCTCTCCATCCAGTACATAGATGATCTCATCTGCTTCTGCACGAATGACATCGGTTGTGACTCCTGAGGTAACTGACTGGTCGGGTCTGCTGACCTTCGTCGTAGAAAGAACTTTCACGCTTTTTACTTCCTTCCCTCCAGTCAGGTCGGAGGTGATAATTGAATGCAGGTTGTGTGAAGAATTAATGGAATAGTTGATGATTGTCTTCCCGACTAACTGCGACCCGTCGAAATTCTCGACCTGTTTACCATCAATCACATAGATTGTCTTTTTTGTTTCCTGCGCATGAACGAAGGCTACTGAAAGCGCTGCTACAAGCAGGCATAGAATTGTTCTTTTCATACTGAATGATATTAAGTTTCGTTTGTTACGTTTTGTTGGAAGTTAAAAACTCCCGAAAATTGAGAACTTACCTTAAAAGTTTATTGATTGAGATGTTAGTTCTATCGAAGTTCCATCGGAGCATCGTTTTAGCATATATGAGCTTGATGGCCCGTTTGAGTTTGCCGTTTTCACGATAAAACCATCATGACATGAAGATGCAGTGATGATGATATCATCACTATTCATCTCTGAAAGAATATGAACTGTTTCCAGCAGCTCTGACGTACTGATGCTGTGAGCCTCAGAGGCTTCTGCCGATTCCACATCTGTTATTGGGGGGACAGTCATTGCTACTTCATGCTCATCCTTCGTCCTGTCGATACGAAGTTTAGGTATCAGTAGGGCAAGACATATCACGGCGGCAGCTGCCGATGCGACCCAACGAATTGCCACGATTCCATTTCTCTTGCCGCGGCCTTTATTCATCAGACGGTCAAACTCGTCGGCTTTGTCTGTCGTTATATCGCGTTGCTTGATGAGTTTTGAGGATTGAAGCATAAGCAGCACATCTTCCTCGTCGCAGGTGAGAGCAATATCCGCGTTACTGAGAAATTCAGCCAATAACTGTTCTTCCTCTTGCGTTGTTTCCGCATTCAGGTATCGCTTGACAAATTCCTGTCGTATCTTCTTTTCCTTCAGATTTATCATTTTCTGTTCCTTCCTATCTTTAAGAGTTCCGTCATTTTCTTTCTTGCAGCACAGATCATTGTCTTTGTGCTGGCTGGGGTGGCATTGCAGGCCACTGCAATTTCTGCCATGCTCATACCCTCGCTCCGCATCAGCAGCATTCGTCGCTGTGTGGATGGCAATCTATCAAGAGCTATGGCCAGACGCTTCCTTGAATCTTTGTCAATCAGGACCTGGTCTGTATGTTCGCCTGCTTCCACGTATAGGCTGTCTTCTAAACTGTCATGCCAGGCCCCACCTCGCTTCTTGATATCGATGCAGACATTCTTGGCGATTAACATTGCCAATGCATCTGGCTTCTGTCTGTCATCCATCCTTTCCCTATGTTGCCATAGTCGCAGAAGGGTTTCCTGTACGGCATCCTCGGCTTCGTATGCCATTTCTTGGCTGTCGAAAAACTGAGCGCACAACTTCATGAGTCGTGGGCGGAGCGATGCGGCGAGATGTTGAAAGTCCTTCTGTTCCATTTACCAATATGTTCTACTATAATAACGATTGAAACCACAAAAGGTAAACTGAAAACTGGAAAAACAAGATTGCTTGATGGGACCTCAAACGACCAGTATTTTAATAAACCTTAATCTCTACTGGACCGATTCGGGTATAATGGAGAACGCAACACGTTGCATCGGGTGATGCAACGTGTTGCGTGAGCGGATGGAACGTGTCGCGTGAAGGGATGCGACGGGGGACGATGGCCCCGACGGAGGGCATCAGTGGGCCGTCGAGACGGGGATGTAGTGGAAGTCGCGGACGAGGCTTTCGTCCAGCGTACCATTGACATACCAGTTGATGTGCATATCCTTGAAGATGTCCATCGCCTTTGAGGGTTCCTCGCTGGTGGCGGGCTTCCAGTCGGCACAGAAGAGGGGACGTCCGAACTTGCAGGCCACACTGTTCAGCCAGCCCAGCTGTGCCGAGGTCTGGCTGGACGAATAGGCCACGACATCGCTCATGCACCAGATGTTGTAGCAGAGCGTGACGTTGCCCTTGCCGAAGGCCAGACGCCCCCATCCGCCATGGACTCCGTGGACGAGAGAGGCCACGGGGTCGAAGCCTGCTTCAAAGTTGTTGGTGGTCACCACAGGGGTGGCGTAGAGCGGCTGGATGGGGTGCTGGGCACGGGCGGCAGTGAACAGCGCATCGAGGAACTCCGAGGCCTTGGTGGCATCGGCGCTGGTGGCGCATGGCTTGTTGTAAATGTCCCATGCCAGCACGCGCGGCTCCTGGCTGTAGTGGCCCACGACGTCCTGAACGTACTCGGTCAGCGAGGCAATGGGCATGCGGGCATAGGCATCGCTCATCAGCTGTGGCACTACAGTCATCCCCAGGCGTCCGGCCATGTTGAGGAGACTGTCCACGCCCTTGTAGAACGTGGCCTTGTTGCTCAGCCAGTTGCGATAGTCCAACGGCAGGCAGAGGGAGTTGTACGGCGTGCTGCCCTTTTCTTCAAAGGCGGCGAGAGCCTTCTGTGCGACCGTCAGGCTGCTGTAGCTGATGCCGCGGCGCTCCACTCCGCTCATCCACTGCCAGGCACGCCAGGCGGGCCAGCGGGTGGGATTGCCCTGAGTGGCGAGTGTGGCCTGGGTGGAGTGGCAGGCGCTGACCGTGCTGGACGTCAGGCTGTAGATGGGGCGGTGATAGGCAGCATCCAGGCGGGCCAGCCACTCGGCCGATGCATCGCCATTGATGGAACAGATGTCACTGAGACGCCACATCAGGTTACAGACATCGTCGGCCTCCTCGTCGGGCGCGGCATTCTCGTCGGCCAATGGGGTGACGAACATGGGCTGGTTGGGGAAGGCGTAGCGTGCCTTGTGGAAGATGGCGGGGAGCAGGGTGGCGAGCTTTGTGGCATCGCTCTGCTTCGTCTGTTCATAGACACACCATGCCTGGATGCGGCGGTCGGTGTAGTACTTCAGAATGAAATTGTACACGTAGTTGGCCAGCGAAGCAGCGTTCACACTCTGCTGGTCGCTGGTGAGCAGGATGGGGATGACGGTGAAGCCTGCGTTCTCGGCTGTCGTGAGCAACGAGTTGAACTTGCTGTAGAGCGAACTGGAATTCGAGTTGTACTCGGAATATGAGATGCGCACGGCCACGGTGTTCACCGACTTGTCGTTCTTGTGGGCAAGGATGGCTGCCGTGGCTCGGCTGATGTCGGCGCATACGACTCCCGCAGCCTTGGGGCGGCTCATCCAGCGCCACGCCCGACGGGGTGCCCAGCGCTCGGTCCACTCGGCACCCGGGTCTTCGTTCGTGTCGGTGAAGCGGAAGCCCGCAATGAGCGGCAGGTCGTGCTCGTCGATGGGTTCGCCGTCGGCGTAGAGCAGGTTGTGGAACATCGGCTCCCAGTTATAGAAGGTCGAACGGCTCCACTTCACCTCCCAGTTGGCATCGCAGGCATAGAGCCCCCATGTATAGAAGTTGATGTGATAGCGGGCGAAGTCGTAGAGCGTGCGGGAATAGGTGGACCCATTGGGGCGTGTCATGCACTCGGTGCAGACGATGGGGCGCTGGTCCATCTTGCGTATGCGGGCGACCATCGTGGGGGTGTCCTGGTTGAATCCGTCCTGAGCAGAATAGCTGTGGTAGTTGTGCAGGTCCATGAGTGCCTCGGTCTTCTCGCGGCGGGTGCGCAGGGCGTTGGTTGTGGTGTTTGCCGTCACGCCCGAGTCCCAGATGATGGAGGCTGTGATGGGCTGTGTACAGCCCTCTTGCTGACACCAGAGTATCATCTTCTCGATCCATGACATCACCTCCTCGCACTCCTCGGCTCCGCTCATCACGGGCTCGTTCCAGATGTCCCACAGGATGATACGGTCGTCGCCGCGGAAATGGCGGATGACCTTCCTCACCTGTGCCTCCAGGTTCTTGAGGGCCATGGTCTTGTTGGACTGTGCATAGTATGTCTGGCTGAATCCGAAGACGGGCGACACCGTCATGCCATACTTTGCGGCCCATCCGGCCCACTGTTCCACGGCCTGGATGTATGCGTCGGCATTCGTGCCACCGCCCGGCCACCAGCGTATCGAGTTGTAGCCCAGGCTTGCGGCCAGTGCGATAGACTGCTCCTGGCTGATGGCTCCGCAGGGCGGATAGGGACAGTTCACACCGATGATGGGTCCGTATTTCTTCTGCCACGCCTCGCCTTGTGCCTCGCTCCACTGTCCGCGTTGGTTGGGATAGGTGGACGAGGTGGATGTCAGGACGACGTCCTGTGCTGCACATCTGATGACGAATATCGCCAGCATGACGGCAAGTGTCTGTATTCTCTTTCTCATCTGTAGTCCCTCCCTCCTTTATTTGATTATTTTCTTTCCGTTCACGATATATACGCCGTGGGGCAGTCTTTTGCCTTCCTGCATGCTGTCTGACAGCTTGCGGCCGCTCAGGTCATAGACGGCCGTGCCCTTTCCTGCGTTCTCTGTCGTAAGTTCCTCGATGCCAGTCAGGTCGGATGTGGGCACGATGCGCCACGCCCATGGAGAGTCCACGAGCGAAGCTCCCCTGGCAGGGAGCAGCGACCCCACCTTTCTGGCAGCGAGCAGACGTTCGTCTCCGTTCTCCTTATAAGAGATTGTCACCTGGTTGTTGCCGATGGGGCGCAGGGTCAGTGCGTCGCTCTCCACCTTACGAGTGGCATACGTGTGTACGTAGGTGTCGTCCACCCACGAACCTTCTGTGCTGACGTATCGGAAGCTCATCCGGTTGCGCAGATGGTAGGTGTTCTCGGCAGCATTCGCTTCGAGAAGTGTCCATTCCTGTCGCCGCTGTTCTGCGTCGTGTTCCAGCAGAACGTAGGGATAGTCTGTCTTGTTCTGGGTGTTGTCCTGAACGCAGAGGTTTGCAGCCGCGTATTCCGGGCAAGCACTCATTATCTTGTAGTACACCGTCTGACCCGTCTCGTCGGTCTGCGGATAGTCCTGTGCCAAGGCTCCTGTCTGGGATGCAGAGGCGAGCAGCAGGAGCATGATCTTCGCTTTCATTATTTTTCTCTTTGTGTTTGTCTTGACCATGACCTTATGGGGTCATGGCTGTGGTTGATTCTGAAAAAAGGGAGGCGCGTGGCATGACGCCGACGCGCCTCCCTATGATGAATGCACTCTTACTACTTTATCAGTACCTTCTTCACTTCGTTGGCCGTCTTCATGATGTAGATGCCCGGACGCAGAGTGTTCCAGCGTCCCATGCCACGATAGAGCAACTTGCCGTCGAGCGTATAGAGGCCCACTGCCGTGCCGGCGTTCACCTCGCCATAGCCGTAAGCCTTGATGGTCTCCACGTCGCTCGGATCGGCGATGGCTACGGTGCCGTGACTCATGTCGAAGGTTACCAGCCAGTGACCAGTGGCGGCCGCAATGCTCAGTTTGCTGTCGTTATAGCGACCTACCTCGAGCGTCTCGCCCGGACGTACCTCCATCTTGTCCTTGATGGGGGAGTAGCGGCCTTCATTACCGGCGTTATAGGCTGTCTCGATATAGAAGGAGCCCAGCGTGGTATTGTCCTCCTCCAGATCTATTATGCCCTGATATACTCCATGGCCTACGTGCGTGAGCACGTTCGAACGGTCTTCTGCTACGCTGTTCTTCCAGCGGTGGCCTACGAGCGTTCCTCCCACAAATACCTCGGGCAGCCATGCTTCATTGACACACTCGAAGCGCACTTGCATGCGATCCAGGTCCACGTAGGCCATATAGTCGCCGGCTACGGTCTGGAATACGCTGCTGTTGCCCGTCTGCATCGGGAAGGGACCGTTTTTGGCGGGAGTGAAGAACTTCTGGTCGTTGTTCAGCGAGGACGATGCACCGTAATATGCACCCGAGGAGTCGCGGAAGAAGAGGTCGCTGCGGTTGCCCCAGCGTGTGGCGTCGAGACTCAGTGTCAGGTCGGTCATCTTGATGAGACCTACGTAGATGCCCTCTTCGTTCTTGTAGAGCGGGTACTCGTCGGTGACGGCCCAGTTGCCTACGTCGAGCAGTCCACCCTGTGCAAAGATGGGCGGGGTCTCGGTATCCTTCATTCCGTGGTTCACGTCGGGTTCGGCCACCGTGTTGATGCGTATGGTGCTGTTGTTCATGTCGAAGGTTACGACCCATTCTCCGGGTTCCACTTCCCAGTAGCTGGAGCCGCTGATGTAGCAACGCTGTGCGGCCATTGTCCATCCAGTCTCCAATGCTGTGTTCATGGCCGGGGAGTAGCGTCCGTCCTTACCGTCTGTATTGTAGGCGGCTATCACTGCAAATCGGCCTGTCGTGCTTCCCTCGGCGGCAGTCACCTTGATGGTGCCGCGGTAGATGCCGTTGCCCTGATGCTTCAGAGAGTAGGTGTAGTCCTTGTAGTTCCATTCAGAAACGCCGTCGAGCGTTCCGGCACAGAATACGCTGTCCATCCAGAACTCGCGTACACACTCGAGCGATACCGTCATCTTCTCCCGGTCGATGCGCACCATATAGTCGCCGCCCACTGCCTGGAATGTATTCAGATTCGTCCACTCGCCCAGTGCAAAGGGACCGCAGTGGGCCGGTGTGATGAACTTGTCTTCCGTGCGCAGCATGCCGTACTGGGTGCCGTCGGGGAACTTGAAGAAGAGGTCGTCACGGCTTCCCCAAGGACCAGAAGTGCTGAGGTCGGAGCAGTCGTTAAACTTCACCAAACCCTCGTAGATGCCCTCGTCGTTGATGTAGAGCGGATAGAGCTTGTTGTCGGCCCAGTTGGCCACATCCTGCAGTCCGCCGCGGCAGTAGATGGGCAGGAACTTGTCGGCCAGCACGGCATATTCTTCGGCCAGCTTGCTGGCTTCCTCGTCGCTGTAGGTTCCGCCCCAGATGCCTGCCATCACCGTGGTGTACAATGTCACGTAGGTGTCTGCCTTGTCCTTGTCCAGATGTCCGGCTTCGGCTGCTTCCGAGGTGTTGGCATAGAGTTGGCTGATGGCATCCTCCAGGCGGGTGTAGATAGCTGCCGTGACGAGTGCGTCGTTGCACTGTTGGTTGATGGTGGTTGCCTTCTCACACAGGCCGGCGGCATCCGTCGGGCTGCTCTCCAGTGCCGTGCCCAGCGCTTCACGCGTCTCGGCACGGAAGCTGTAGTCGCTGGCCATGAAGTTCTCACCTCGTGTGGCCATTGCATCGGTCAGGAGGGATGCAGCCTCTTCCGTCGTGCCCAGGTAGCGTACGTGCAGGTTGGCAAAGGCACAGAATATGCCAGAGTAGGCGGGGAATGCTTTGTCCTCGAACCCGATAGTCAGTCGGCCGTCGGTCACTATGCCGTAGGCCTTCTGGCCATAGCGGCCTGCATTTAAGGCGATGGCTGCGCCGCCTGAGCTGTCGGGGTAGCGGAAGTCGCCGTTCGAATAGTCATCGTCTGCACAGTTCACTCCCACCTGGGCCTCGTTCTCGGGCAGCGCACCTTCGACGATATTCATCATCGGGGTATGGAAGTCGTTTACGCAGATCATCAGTGGTACGTATTGTTCTTCGTCCACGTTGCCCTTGCCGCCTGGCCGGTAGAAGCCGTTGAGGCTGAACTCATAGATGCCGTTGGGCATGCCCTCAATCGTCTGTGTCAGGCGGAACGTTGCGTCGTTGGCGGGCGTTGAATTGCCGTAGCAGCCTACGGGACGTCCATTTCTCAGTCCACTTGAGCTCCATGTTTTCTGTCCATTCAGTTCCATTTCCCATCCGGCAAAGTCTGCCTTGCTCATGTCCATGTTCTGGAAGAGGTCGGTGATGTCAGTGCCGACAGCCATGTCGCCCTTCAGGGCACTCTCCTTGAGTGTCTCTATATAGGCCAATTCGTCTGCTATCTGCTGATTGTCCAGGTTGCCGTTTTCCAGAATGTAAGGTGCCGAGCCATTGGGATAGGCGCCTGGCGACACGGTCTCCTCGAGGTATTTTCTCAGCATGTCGGCTCCGACACCTGTCAGCTCGTTTTCGTTCAGGAAGCGTTTCATCTCCTCCACCTTGTCTTGCAGGCTGGCGTAGGCCGTCATGCTGGCGTCCAGTGCCTCATAGGCATTGACAAGTGAAGTCCATGTCTCTGCCAGCTGGCTATCGTCTGTGATGCCGGTTGAGGTCTGCAATACTTGCTCGAAGGCCTCCTTGAGTGGTGTCTGGGCTGGTTTCTCGAGAAGTGCGAAGCTTTGGTCGTTGAGCTCGTTCACCATCAAGAGCATGCTGCTGGCCGTGTTTCCGTAGAATTCCAACTGCCAGTCGTCGGCTACAAAGATGTCGTCGGACTGATGTGCGGTGCGGCGCAGACCAAAGGTGAGCGTGCCATCATTGACATAGGCATAGAGGTGGTTGTCGGCGTAGCGACCATTGTCGATGTAGGCACGGGCTGTGGCCACGTCATATGGGGCGTACCAGCCTTCGCCTGTGAGATCCTTCTCGTCGGTGCAGGCCTCGGTGGCCAGTGCCGGGAGCTGCTGGTCGTAATAGTCGTTGAAGTGGCGGGTCATCTGCACGCCCGAGGCTGTGACATACTGCATGAGCGTGCGTTTGCTCAGGCTCAGCGGTCCGGGCTTCGTGTAGTAGATCTGTCCGCTGCCATAGCGGGACGTTCCCTTCACGTTCACCCGATATACGCCGTTCGGCAGGTCGGTCAATGTCTGATAGTGATTGAAGTCCATCCCGCTTGCGTATGCCAGACCATTGCTGAAGGAAATGGAGGTGCCCTTCCATTGGCCTCGTCCATTGTTGTAGTCGGCATCGCTGATCAGGTAGCTGCCATCGACGGGCGAGGTGCTGGTGCCTGACACGGCCATTTCATTGAGCAGCCATGCGCGGATGATTCCCGGGATGCGCTGCCGTGCGGTGTTCAGTTCCTCATCGGTGCTCTCGTTGTTCTCCAGCACGGCGATGACTTCCTTCAAATCCACCTTAGGCCATGCAGCCTGTGTTTCCTCGATGGTCTGCTGTAGCTCATAATAGGCACGTGACATGATTACGTCTGGTTCGCTCGGGTCGTTCAGGCGTATGGTGCCGTGGTTCATGTCGAAGGTCACGAGCCACTCGCCGGGTTCTACGGTCCAGTTTCCTTCGCCGTAGTAGCGGTCACACTTGTCCACGACGCCAGTGTGGAGCCGTAGCTCGGCAGTGGCGCTGCGGTAGTTACCCTCTGTCATATTGGCATATCCTGCCACGATGCGGAAGGACGAGTAGTCGGGATGAGACTCTGGGGCCACAAAGCGAATGGTGCCGGTGTATATGCCGTTGCCCTGGTGGGTCAGGCGGAGCGAGTTGTCTCCGCCCACCCAGGAGCAGTCTTCCAGGTCGCCGATAATCTGCACCTCGTCCAGCCATGCCGGTTCCACGCACTCGAAGGTGACGGTCATGTTCGTCTCGTCCAGATACACGGTATATTCACCGCCGCCTCCCTGGAAGGGATTTCCCGTGCCGCTGGCCAGCTTGTGCGGGCCCTTGTTGGCCGGGGTGAGGAAGCGGCCTTGTGCGCTGAGTGAACTCAGACACTGTCCCGAAAGGTTCTTGTCGAAAAACAGGTCCACACGGTTTCCCCAGCCCAGTGTGGGGCTGGAGGTCATTTCCGTACGGGACACCAACTTCACATTGCCTACGTATATTCCGTCGGCATTCTTTGTCAGCGGGTACATGGTTGTGGAGGCCCAGTCGCCCGTGCCCACCAGTCCGCCGCGGCAGTAGTAGATGTCATCGGCCCATGATGAGAGGCATGGAACCGCAGCCATCATCAAAAGAAAAAGTATCTTTTTCATGTTCTGTCTCCTTTCGTATTCCTTATTACTCGAGTTCCCACTCGTTCTTATTCTCTTTGGCGTAATCGATATCGTCTCCGAGTTCGTTCTTCGCATTGATGAGGCTTGCTGCAAGCATCGTCATTTCCTCCGAGGAAGCAACTTCCATCCGAGGGGATATATACATTCTCTTCATAGTATTTCTCTGTTTCTTGGGATTCGTACTAACTTTGGCTCTTGTTCCGTCCCGGCTCACGTCTGATGGGCGTGAGCCGGGGCAAAACGTCTCTGTCATTTCACTGCAATCTTCTTGCCGTTTACAATGTAGATACCCTTTGTGGCCTTCTCCACACGGCGTCCGCTGAGGTCGTACATTGTGGCGCTTTCTGATGTGCTATCTGCCACCTTGGCGATACCGTCGGTACCGAAGAGTGTGAAGCTCTTTACATTCTCTGCCACGGCTTTCTCCACGACGAGGTATGCGCGGTCGCTGCTGCTCATGTAGAAGGCAGCTCCGTCGGCTGCTCCCCAATAGAAGCCCAGGTCGGCACCGTCCTTTGTCGTCAGTTTGTAGAACAGGTTGTCCTTACCGTCATTGTATGCGGTGAAGAACTGTCCGGCATTGGCACCTGTGCCTTCCGTGAATTCGCCATGCAAGAGATTGCCGGCGGTGGGAGCCTCACTGCCTTCGTTCTGGCGGGCGGTGTATGTACCCTCGGCCCCTTCTATGAGTAGGGCTTCGCCTGCAGGCACTGCATCGCCGGCTGCATACTTCCAGTTCGGTTCCACGATATATCCGTAGTCCGTAGTGCGCTTGAGGGAAACGGTGGCTCCACGCAGTCCTTCGGGCATTGTATAGCCTACCTTATTATAATAGGTGGCCATTCCCTTGTCCGATACATGAATCTCTCCCACAGCAGGCTTCTCTATAGAGACGATGCCTTTGGACCAGTCGAAGGTGATTTCCCATGTGCCGACGGGTGCAGAGATGCTGAGTGCTCCGCTGTTATAACGTCCGACGTTGAGCGGGGCATTGGGCTGAACGATCTCCTTGTCGGTGGCTGGTGAGTAGCGGCCTTCATTGCCTGCGTTGTAAGCCGTTTCCACAAAGAACGAACCCATGCCACTTTCGGCAAGGTCCTCTTCGAGCGTGATGGTTCCCGTATAGATGCCGTTAGATGTGTGGGTGAGCACGTTGGAACGGTCTTCGGCAACCGAATTGTTCCAGCGATGACCCTTCAGCGTGCCGGCACAGTATATTTCGTCGAGCCATGCTTCTTTGACGCATTCAAAACGCACGGTGAGGTTTTTCGTGTCAAGGTAAACCATATAGTCGCCTGCCAAAGCCTGGAAGACGGCATTGCCAGAGGTGGCTATGGGCAGTGCATCGGTCTTGCTGGGTGTGATGAACTTCTGCTCGCTGTTGAGGGAGGGAGCAGCATACCAATAGTTACCGCTGCCGTCGAAGAAGAAGAGGTCGCTGCGGTTGCCCCAGCGTGTAGCATCGTGGGTGAGGGTGAGGTCGGTGAACTTTACGATTCCTACGTACACGCCCTCGGTGTTCTTATAGAGCGGATACTTCTCGGTCTCGGCCCAGTTGCCCACGTCGAGCAGACCGCCCTTACAGTAGATAGGGGCGTTATTCTCGCCCAGTTCTTTCGTACCGTAGTTCACGTCGGGTTCTGCCGGCGTGTTGATACGGACGGAGCCGTTGTTCATGTCGAATGTCACCACCCACTGTCCGGGGACGACGCTCCATTTCGATGTGTTGCTGTTCGTGCGTATGACGGGCATGGTCCATCCGGTTTCCAGGGTGGGGTTCCCGCTGGTGCCGTAGCGTCCCTCATTGCTTCCACCGTTGTATGTGGTCTGGATGCTGAACTCTCCCAGGCTACCTCCTTCGGCTGCAATGGCCGTGATGGTGCCGCGGTAGATACCCTTGCCCTGGTGGGCGAGTGTGTATTTGTGGTCGGCGTTGTCCCATGCCTTCACACCGTCGAGTGTTCCGATGGCCAGCACCTCATTCACCCAATACTCGCGGATGCACTCGAAGCGCACGGTCATAGCCTCGGCGTTGATGTACACTTTGTAGTCGCCGCCCATGGCCTGGAATGTATTTGCATTGTTGAATGCGGCCAGCTCCATAGTCTCGGTACTTGCCGGCGTGATGAATCGGTCGTCGTTGTTGGCCGAGAGAGCGCAACCGTATTGGCTGCCATCGGGGAACTTGAAGAAAAGGTCCATGCGTGTGCCCCAGTGGTCTGTCATGTTACAGTCCACGAATTTCACTACGCCTTCGTAGATACCTTCACTGTTCTTTGTCAGTGGATATACCTGTGTGTCTGCCCAGTTTCCCACGTCCTGGAGTCCGCCGCGGCAGTAGATTGCTTCGTCGGCCCATGTTGATATGCTCACCAGCATGGCAAGCGTCATAAAAAGTAGTTGTTTCTTCATAATGCTTTTTGTTTTAATGTTTTTTGTTCCTGCAATTTTTATGACTGTTTCGGTAGGACATGAAAATGTCCTACCGAAACAAGTCTGTTCTCTTAGGGCTTAAGTTGTGTTCCGGAAGTCTTGCTCCCGTGGCAGTATGCAGTTGGGGCAAGGTGGTTCTTCTTCCGCCTCGCTTTCCGGGCGACGACAGCGAGCAGACAGTATGCCTGATTCTCAGAGCCTCCCGCTCGACGTCTTTTGCGTCGCTTGACACCTCAAGAACCTCACCCCTCGACGGAGCACGTTCCTCCTGCCGACGGAGCACGTTCCTCCTGCCGATGGAGCACGTTCCTCCTGCTGATGGAGCATGTATCGCCGAGCGTCCCCCAGTGCGGGGCAGGCTCACCTGCTTTCCTTGGATGCCACTTCCGAAAGCTCAGTCTTATTACCATTCAATATCCCAGTCGTTCTTGTCCTCCTTGACGTAGTCGGTGTTGTCACCGAGCTCGTTCTTGGCGTTGATGAGGCTCTCTGCAATCATGGCAGTCTCCTCCATGGAAACTTCTTCCATCAGAGGCGCAATATATTTCTTCTTCATATTCTATTGAATTAAGTCTGTTATATAAATTCTTCAATCTCTAATCTGATGTTAACGCCCTATTTGAGCACTTTCTTGCCGTTCACGATATAGATGCCTTTCAGTGCTTTCGTGGTGCGCTGGCCTGCCAGGTTGTAGATGACATTGGCTTCTCCCGTCGTGGTCTGCATCTTTTCGATGCCTGTGGCGGTGCCGTCCAGTGTGAAGCTCTTCACCTTCTGTGCCACTGTCTTCTCAACGACCAGATATGCGTGGTTGCTGCTGCTCATGTAGAAGGCAGCACCGTCGGCTGCTCCCCAGTAGAAGCCCAGGTCTTTGCCGTCCTTTGTGGTAAGTTTGTAGAAGAGGTTGGTCTTGCCGTCGTTGTATGCGGTGAAGAACTTGCCGGCCTCTGCGTCGGTGCCTTCCGTGAAGTAGCCTTGCATCAGGTTGCCTGCGGTGGCAGCCTTGTCCGTTTCAGCGGGCTGCAGGGGGTATGTGCCTGCCTGGCCTTCCACTACGAGTGCCTCGCCTGCGGGCACTGCATCTCCGGCAGCATACTTCCAGTCGAGGTACAGCACGTAGCCGTTGGCTTCTGTGCCATAGAGAGAAACGGTGGCACCGCGCAGCCCTTCGGGCATTGTGTAGCTCTTATTATTATAATAGGTAGCCATTCCCTGAGCCGAGATGTCAATCTTGCCCACGGTGTAGTTCACCTTCACCAGATCCCAGTAGATGTTGGGCAGGAGCCAGTCAGCGCTGCCAGCCCACCATGCGAATGCCTCGTTGCCTGAGTTCAGGAGGGCGGGCAGGAAACCATTGCTCGGCTGCTCCTTGTCCTCGATGCTATAGGCATTCTTCTCCTCGTAGTACTTCAGCACCATGGCTGCAGGATGTGACACAGCACCTACATGATGGCCATTCGTGTTGGGCGAACCGCCGATATAGCGACCGTTCAGCATGTTCTGGAAGGTATATCCCGTGGCTGTTTTCTTGACTTGGTAGATGTAGGGGAGCATCTCGTCCGTAACTTCTTCGGGGTTGATTTCTCCTACGGATGTGTCTTGATACGTGCGATTCTTGTCATCCGCGTTGGCATAGAGATATGCACCGGGCTTGGAGGAGTTTCCGGCATTGGCACGCACCAGATAGTAGCCTTCCTCTACGTCGGCACCGTCGTATGTGCCGGGATTCTGCTCCAGCTGCTGGGCAATCGTGGCATCCACGGGTTCGAAGTACCATACAGGAGCGTCGCCACCCTGGCTGTCGCAGTACCACAGGACGAGGTACTCGCCTCCCTGGCCGGGACGCAGGGCGTTGCCATAGTTGGTGTTGCGGTCGGTCTGGGCATCCAGTTTCCATGCGCCGCTTACCTCGGCTGAGCCGTTGTTGAATGTATCAAAGTAAGTGAACTTGATGGCATGTGGTGTGGCGGCCAGCGAGCCGTGGTGGGCAAAGTTGCCTTCCTGGCCACCCAGGTAGTATCCGTCAGTAATGTTCTGGATGGAGAAGTTTCCATCATTCAAGGCTTCAACCTTCCAGATGTAGGGCTTTTCGTCCATCGTAGGTGTGGCCGGCATTTCGTGGGCAATCATGTGGGGAAGGTCGGCCGAAGTGGTGCGCAGATAGAGTCCTTTTGCGCTGGAAACTTCTGTCCCCTTCATGTAATAGTAACCAGGAGTGATGTCCGTGGCTTTTGCCATGTTGCCAGCGAGCAACAGGACGGTCAAGGTCGCCGCCTTGAACATAGAGTACAATTTTGTTTTCATGTTTTTTGGGAATTAGTGGGTTAATAACTTTGATTTATATATTATGAACTGTCAATATCCCAGGAGTTTTAGCATTTCCTCGGCATATCGTTTCCCCAGTTCCCGATAGCCGGCGGCATTGAAGTGGTTCGTGTCGGCCGGGTTTGCTTCGCATCCCTTTGACGAGATGACGTGGGCTGTGGGGACTGTCTGTGGCAGGATGTCCACCAGATTGTTTGCTCTCTGGCTCTTTCCATTTTGTTCGGCATGCACCACCTCGCCGGCCAAGAGGGGTACGTCCTCGGCCTTGAGGTGCAGGTCCTGGAGGAGGTCCTCATACACCTTCTTCACCTTGAGGGGCCACTTGCTGTCTCCCACATTGCTCTCGCCTTGGTGGAGCAGAATGCCCTTGATGACTCCCACATGCTGGGCACGCAGGGCACAGTCGAGCAGACGTATGTATTGGATGCTGTCGTATTCGGCCATGCTGCTGACAAACCATGAGGGCCATCCGCTTCGGGCCAGTTCGCGGGGATCATACTCCTTGAAGAAATGTTCGATACGGCATCCGCCCACGGCCACGTTGATGATGCCCACCTTGATGTTTTCGGGCAGTCGCTCCACCATCGTACGTCCGAAGTAGTCACAGGGACTCAGTCCTGCGCTCACGCGATTCAATGGAGGGGTGGCTCTGTACCATTTGTATTTCTTTCGCAGTCCGCCTCGGTTGTTGCCCGTAGTGGCTGGCTGGTCAATGGCCGGCATCATGCGGAAGCGCGGACTCACGCCCTGGTAGTCGCAATCCTCGGGCTTGGCATCGCCCACCATATTGGACTGTCCGAAGGCCAGGAAGATATAGAACGTGGTGTCCGGCTCGAAGTAGAAGTTGTCTGTCTTGAGCTGATTGCTGGCGGGGCTGGAGGCCAGGAACACCTCGCGCTGAGCATGCAGCGTGCTGCACATCATCAGTAGAATGATTGTTGTTAGTTTCTTCATCGTTACTCCTTTCTTAACGTTGAGTGTACCACTTTATCTCACGAGGACGTTCTTTACCTCGCCCTCGGCCTCGACCACGTAGATGCCGGGTAGCAGTTCGCTGTCGGCCTCGACCTCGCGTCCCTGGATGTCGTACACGCGATAGTCACGTGTTCCGCTCACCACGATCCGTCGGTTGAAGGCCTGTATGGTCACGCTTCCTTGCTTGGCCTCGGCTGCGGTGACGGGCACGGTACCCAGAGGGAAGACATACCAGGCACGGTTGGTGCTGTAGTGGCTGGTCCCGTCGAAGATGTCGGGTCCCGCTCCCGAGTCGCCTGCCAGCATATAGTGGGTGGTGGTCCCGTTCTTGTAGGTCATTGTCACCTGTCCGTCACCGATAGGGGTGAAGAGGATCTCGTTGTCGATGGCCTTCTTGGTGGCAAAGGTGATGGCATAGAAAGAATTGATCCAGTCGCCCGTCGTGCTGACGTAGCGATAGGTGGCACGGTTGCGCAGCAGATAGCAGCCCGGTGCATCACCCGGCACGAACTGCCACTCCTGGAATTTGTTGTCCGTCTCGTGCTCGGCCAGCAGGTAGGCATACTTCCCGTCATTCTTGGACTCGTCTTGCAGGCAAAGCCCATTGTTCCGGGGAGCGGCACTGAAGATCTTGTAGTAGATGGTGGCTCCGTTGTCGTCCTTTTCCGGGTAGTCCTGTGCGAGGGCTCCGACGGTAGGGACACACATTAATATATATATAAGGTATCTGTTCATGTTCAACGTGCTTGTTATAGCCCAGTGCAGTCTCCCGGACTGTGTATGCCGGGAGACTGGTCACTTGGCGTCTTACTGTTCACTTCACTTGATGAGCACCTTCTTCACACCCGTCTTGTCGGCCTTGATGTAGATGCCTGGGCGTGGAGTGCCGGTTCCCACCTTGCGTCCGTCAATCGTGTAGAGTCCGTCTGCAATCTTGCTTTCAGTGTCGGCCTCGGGCAGCTGTGTTATACCCAGTGCGGGGTCGGTGATGCGGATGAGGTTCCAGTGTACACTCTGCATTTGGTCTTCCGTGCTACCGGCCCACCATGCCCACGATTCGTCGCCCGAATTGAGGTAGGCAGGCAGGAAACCGTTGCACAGCTGGCTCTCGTCGAGGATCGTGTATGTCTTTGTCTCCTCGTCGTAGCTGAGTGTCATTGGGGCGGGGTTCATGACGGCTCCTACATGATGTCCGGACGCGCTGGGGGCACCGCCGATGTATCTCTGGCTCTTCATGTTCTGGAAGGCATATCCACCGGGCTGTTTTGTCACGTGGAAGATGTAGGGATAGAGGTCCTCGCTGACCTCTGTGGTGCTGAGCTCTTCCTCCACGGCCTTCTGGTAAGTACGGTAAATGTCATTGCCGTTGCACCAGAGGTAGTTGCCAGCCTTGGACGCATTGGTCGCGGCAGCCTGTACATAGTAGTAGCCTTCCTCCACGTTGTCACCCGTATATTCGGGAACAGTCTCTTCGATAGCCTTGGCCAGGCTCTCATCGACGGGCTCGAACACCCATGCCGGTACTTCGCCCTGCTGGCTGTCGCAGTACCACAGCATCAGTCGTTCTCCACCCATGCCGGGACGTAGGGCTGTGCCATAGCCGCTGTCTCTGTCCAGATTGGCATTCAGCTTCCATGCTTCTCCCGTTCCTTCGCCTTCAGTAGCCGAGTAAGTGAACGTGATGGCATGCGGCTTCTCGTCCATCGTGCCGTGGTGGCCATACCGTCCAAGCTGTCCGCCCAGGTAGCGATGGTCATAGATGCTCTGGATGGAGGACGTTCCGTCGCCCAGAGCCTCTACCTTCCAGATGAACTGCTTCTCGGCCTGTGTGGGTGCCTCGGGCATCTCGTGCGACACCAGGAAGGGCAGGTCGGAGGAAGATGCGGTCAGATAGTTGTCGGGGTAGGTGGATGCGGCAGAGCCCTTCATGTAGTAGTAACCGGGCTTCACCGTCGGAATCAGACTCAAGGCCAGCGTACGGTACTTCTCGGTCATGGCCACGATCTCCTCATCGGTATATTGTCCGACGAACAGCTTGTTCCATACGTCCAGGAACTCTTGCTCGTAGGCGTTGTACTCTTCCTCCGTCATACGTCCGCTCTTGTAGGAACTTTCCGTGACTGCATGGAAGTCGGAGAGCACTTCTTCCAGGATGGCAGAGAGCGAACCGGTGACGATGGCCTCGTTGCAGAGCTGATTGATGAGCACCGCCTTCTGGTACTTGCTTTCCATATCGTTGGCTGTCATGTCGAGCGCGTCCACGAGTCCGTTGCGTGTCTCCTCACGGTATGTGAGCATGCTGGCCAGCATCTCCTCAGCACGGCTGCACTGTGCTTCCACCATGGCATTGGCTGCTTCTTCCGAATTGCCCATGAAGACCACCTTGAAATTATCAATCATCATCCAGTCGCCGTCATAGGCCGGATATGCCTCCTGGCTTACGCCGAAGGTGAGCTTGCCGTCGGTGACTACGCCATAGACTGTCTGCTCATAGCGTCCGGCAGCGAATGCTATGCTGGCTCCCACTGGGGCATCGGGGAAGCGGATGTCGCCGGTGGAATAGTCTGTTGAGTGGCAGTTCACGCCAGGCTGGGCTTCGCTCTCCGAGAGGGCGTCGTTCAGAATGTTCATCATCGGTGTCTTCAGTCCGTTCACCACCATGTAGGCCGAGATTTCGTTCTCTGTGCTGCATGTCGTGGGAGTGCCGGGGCGGTAGAAGGCATTGGCGGTGATGGCATAGATGCCGTTGGGCAGGTCGCTACCCGTCTGGTAGAGCTGTGCGGTGTCCATATTCCACCATCCTGCCACGAGATTGGAGTTATCTCCGTGGCTGCCGGAGCAGGTGCCCGGGCCGGTGTGGCTTTCCGTCCATCCTGCAAAGTCGGCTTCGTCGAATGTCATATTGCGGAAGAGTGCTGTGATCTCGGTGCCGGGGGATACACCTCCCTTGAGGGCGTTCTCCAGCATCGTGTTGAGCTGTGCCATCTCTTCGGCCAGCTTCTCCTCGTCCAGGTTGCCGTTCAGAAGGATGTAGGGGGCTGTGCCGTTAGCAAATGCGCCGGGTTCTTCCTCCTCCGTCAGATAGGTCTTCAGGAGTGTGGCTCCGGGGCCTTCGATGCCGGGATTATCTGCCAGAATGGCCTTTACCTCCTCGAGGAGGTTCTGGTACTTGGCGTATGCAATCTGGCTCTTGTTTAGTGCGGTGTAGGCATTTACGAGTGCCACGTATGTCTCGACTACCTGCTGTGCTTCGCTCAGACTGCTCATCTTGTCCTGTGCGTCCAGATAGGTGTCCTTCACGGTGGCCTGTGCGGGAGTGGACTCTACGTCAGGAGTGTTCTCACTCATGTCTGTGGCAATCATGGTCATGGCAGACAGCGAGTTGCCATAGTATTGCAGCGTCCAGTCGTCGGCAAAGAACAGATTGTCGGGTGTGGCCTCGTCTCGGCTTGCACCTATCGTGAGTGTGCCGTCGTTGACATAGACGATGACGTGGTTCTCATTGTAGCGTTCACGTTGGAAGTATGCCTTGGCTCCGGTCGTGTTTGTGGGCACGAACCAGCCTGCACCATTATAGTCTGCTTCGCCCTCCACGCCCAGCTCGTCATATTCGTAGTCGAAGATGTCGCTCACGGGACGTGCTTGGCGTATGCCGCATGCGGTAGCATAGACATAGGCGTCGTGCTTGTCGATGGACAGCGGACTGTTTTCCTGATAGTAAGTCTTCGGTGCACCATAGCGGGAGACTGCCTTCACGCTAATCTCATAGACGCCGTTGGGCAGGTCGGTAAGTGTCTGAGAGATATCGAAAGCCGAGTTTGCGGCAGACATCATGTTGTCTGTAATTTTTGCGCCCTTCGTCGTCCATCCCTGTGTGGTGGCACAGTTTGCATTTGGCAGCAGTACGGTAACGTCCATCGGATTGTATTCCGATGCCTCGCGTGTCATCTTGTCCTTTACGAAGGCGATGATGAGGCCCTGGATGCTGTTCTTGGCTTCCTTCAGCTCGTTGTCTGTGCTGGCTGTATTGTTCAGCACGGCCTCCACGCTGCTGAGGTCCAAGCCGGGCCATTGCTCGCGTGCCTCTTCAATGGCGGCTTTCAGTTCGGCATATGCTCTGCTGAAGACTGCATCTGGGTCGCTCGGGTCATTGACGCGAATCGTATTCTTGTTGACGTCGATGGTGACGATATACGTGCCGGGGGTCACGGCCCAGTTGAAGCCGGAAGCAATGGTGAACGTATTTACGATGCCGGGGAAGAGCTGCTCGTTCTTGGTCGGGCTGGAATACTGAATGATGTTATCGCCGCTTGGTGTGGCCGCATAGAGGGTGAAATAGCCGATGCCGTCACCGTCGCTCACGACGTTGATGGTTCCCGAATAGATACCTTCACCCTTTGCCTCGAGCGTATAGGTCAGGTTCTCCGTGTCCCATTCGGCATCCTGGAGCGATCCCACTGCATAGACGGTGCGCTGGACGATGCTGTTCACGGTTGCGTCCTCCAGTTTCACCAGGTCCCAATAGACGTTGGGCAGGAGCCAGTCAGCGCTGCCGGCCCACCATGCGAATGCCTCGTTGCCCGAGTTCAGCAGAGCGGGCAGGAAGTCGTTGCGCGGTTGCTCCTTGTCTTCGATTCTGTAGGCATTCTTCTCCTCGTAGTATGTCAGCACCATGGGTGTCGGGCGTGTCACAGCGCCAACGTGATGTCCGTTCGTATTGGGCGAACCGCCAATATAGCGTCCGTTCAGCTGGTTCTGGAAGGTATATCCCGTAGCTGTCTTCTTAATATAATAGATGAAGGGGAGTGTCTCGCTTGTCAGCGCTGCGGGATCAATTTCGCCTACGGATGTGTTCTGATACGTGCGGTAGATGTCTCCCTGGTCGGCATAGAGGTATGCACCCGGCTTGCTGGTGTTGCCGGCATTGGCGCGTACCAGATAGTAGCCTTCCTCCACGTCGGCTCCGTTGTACGTACCGGGATTCTGTTCCAGTTGCTGAGCAATCGTGGCATCCACAGGCTCGAAGTACCACACCGGTGCATCGCCGCCCTGGCTGTCGCAGTACCAGAGGAAGAGCGCCTCACCGCCCTGGCCGGGACGAAGGGCATTGCCATACTGAGTGTTGCGATCGGTTTGCACGTCCAGTTTCCATGCATTGGTCACCTCGGCAGAGCCGTTGTTGAAGGTGTCAAAGAAAGTAAATTTTGCTGCATGCGGTGCACTGGACATCGTACCATGATGTGCATGGGTTCCCACTTGGCCACCCAGATAGCAGCCGTCGGCAATGTTCTGGATGGAGAAGGAGCCTCCGTCCATGCTCTCTACATGCCAGATGTACGGTTTCTCGTCCATTGTGGGAGTTTCCGGCATCTCGTGCTTGACCAGTCGGGGCAGGTCGGACGAGGTGGTGCGCAGATAGAGCCCGTTTGCACTGGACACTTCCGTTGCTTTCATGTAATAGTAGCCCGGAGTGATGTCCGTGGCATTCGCCTTATTGCCTGCGAGCAATAGGGCGGTCAAGGTCGCCGCCTTGAACATAGAGTACAATTTTGTTTTCATGCCTCTCGAATTTATAGTTTTGTTAGTTAGTAATCTATTGACATTTCCTACTTTGTGCTCAGGACGGGTCAGTGCTCCACGCCCATGAGGTCAAGCATGACGTCGGCATAGCGACGTCCGAACGTGCGATATCCTTCGGCCGAGAAGTGATGAGTGTCATCGGGGTCTGCCTCACATCCGACTGAGCTGATCACGTGGGCGGTAGGTATGGTCTTGGGCAGTGCGTTGACGTTTTTGTTTGCGATGGCACTCTTGCCGTGCTGTTCCTCGCCCACCACCTGTCCGGCCAGCAGGGGTACGTCGCGTGCCTGGAGGCCCAGGTCGTGCAGGAGGTCGTCATAGACGTGCTTTACCTTCATGCACCACAGCGGGTCTGTGCGGTTGGCCTCTCCCTGATGGAGCAGGATGCCCTTGATGACACCCACTTTTGCGGCACGCAGCGCACAGGAGAGCAGGCGCACGTAGGGCAGTCCGTCGTAGTAGCCACAGACAGTACGGGTGCTGCTGCCCAGGCGAGCGTTGCAGGCGGGGTCGTATTCCTTGAAGAACACTTCGATGGCACAGCCCGTCACGGACACATTGATGAGTCCCACCTTGATGTGGCTGGGCAGATGCTCCACCATCGCGCGGCCAAAGTAGTCGGCGGGAGAGAGTCCGCCAATGGTCGAGTGCAGAGGCGGCGTGGCTGTGTACCACTCGTATTTCTTACGTGCTGCACCTCGATAATTCCCTGTGTTGGCGGGGAAGTCCACAGCGGCCATCATGCGCAGGCGGTTTGGTACGTTCTCGTAGTCCTTGTCCTCGGGACGTGCGGCACCCTGCATGTTCGACTGGCCGAAGCACAGGAACACGTAGAAGTTCGAGTCGGGCTCTGTATAGTAGAAGTCCGAGGCAAACGGGTAGGTGGCTGCACTGGCATAGAGAAACTTCTTGTCCTGTGCCGTGGCCGTCAGGCAGCACAGCGTGGCCAGCGTTAGGAAATATCTGAGTCTTGCTTTCATTTTACCATGATGTTTTTGACAGTCTCGTCGGCTTTGACTACATAGAGACCGGGTTGTAGTTCTGTATCGCGGGGCATCTGGCGTCCCTGCACGTCGTAGATGTCATAGCTGCTACATCCGCTGACCACGATGCGGCGGTCCACGACACGAATGTCTGTCGGAGCCTTCTTCGGTGCGTTCACTGCCGTGGGGGGCAGCTGGCCCGAGGGTACGATGTACCATGCACGTGCCGTGCCGTACAGGTCGGTTTTGCGGAAGGCGTCAGGCCCCTTGGCCTCGTCGCCCACACCCATGTACTTCGTGGTGACTCCGTCCTTGTACGTCATGGACCATTGTCCGTCATCGCCGAGCGATGTGAACATCAGTGCATTTCCTGCAGCCTGCTTGGTGGCATAGGTGATGGCAAAGAAGGCATCGACGTATGTGCCGCTGGTCGACACGTAGCGGTAGGTGGCGCGGTTGCGCAGGTGGTAGCATCCGGCTGTCTCGTCGGCTATCAGGCGCCATTCCTGGTAGCGGTTGTCCGCCTCGTTCCCGGTCATCAGGTATTTATAGTCTGTGCTCACGTCGGCGGTGTTGTCTGTCAGGCATAGGCCGGCACAGTCCGGCGCGGCGCTGAATATCTTATAGTAGATGACATTGCCCTGGTCGTCCCGCTCAGGAAAGTCCTGTGCTCCGGCGGACAATGCCATCGCATACATTATTATATATATAAGGTGTCGTTTCATGTAGATCGAATTTTAACTCTGAACTATGCACTATGCACTCTGAACTATCACCAGATGTCCTCCGGTTCGATGGGGTTGTCATAGACTTCCTTGGGGCACCATTCGAGGTAGTTGATGAAGAGCTGTTTCCAGATGACGTCCTGCACTGACTTGAACCGCAGGTAGTATGTCTTTCCTGCATCCATGTGCTGACGCACGATGATGCGTCGCGTGGCCTTCTCCAATGTACGGCCCGTGTCTCCGCCGCCAGGTGTCTCGGAGAAGTACTCGGGTCCCTTCATAAACCCGTTGTTGCGCATGCGCTTGTCCACCTCGGCATTGTAGTCATCGTCGTCCGTGTCGGGTTCCCATCCCACGTTGCTCTCGTAGATGGTTCCGTTCAGGTTGCGCTTCTGTCCTCCTAAGGCCATGTCCACGGGAATGCCGCTGGGTACGGGGTTGGTGGGGTCGGTGCCGAAATATACCTGGCAGATGCCTCGCCACGACGATTCGGTGGAGACGCCCATGCGTATCTCATAGGTGCCGGTGCGTGGCACGGGTGGCACGCGGAACGTCACGTCGTAGATTCCCTGGATGTTCAGCTCGTCGCCTTGATAGTTGGGCCATCCGCTGCCACGGCCGCACAGGTAGGCAAAGCGGGTCTCCTTCGAGTTGATGGTCACATCGTTGAAGTAGGGGTGTATCTCATCGTTGGCAAAGCCTATCGACTTGTAGCCTCGCAGGTCGTTGTTTATCATCTCGGGCAGGAAGTCGAGTACATTGTATCGCAGTCGCATGCGGGCGAAGCAGTTGGCTGTATTCTCTGTATATACGAGTGGCTCTGTGATGGGATATACCATGCCGTTCACCAGTTTCAGCACGTTCACGTCGGCTGTCGTGTTCACGTAGATGCCCTTCTTGTCCTCGTCGCACGATACCTCGTGGTAGTTCCCGTGGATGGCGTTGTTCAGTTCGGGGAATCGGTTCAGGAAGACACCGTTGCTCTCTCGGCTCTCGAACAGCTCAAGCAGTCGGCGCCGGCCCATCGTCGTGTAGTAGGCCCATACGGGAATGGTAGGAGCCATGCTTGTCTGGTAGTTGTATCCTTTCTCGTTGTAGTGGATGACCAGTCTGTCTGCCGGGATGCGCATGGGCAGCAAGTGGTAGGTGACGAAGAGGTTCACGATGTTGTTCTCCTTCGTATATTGTCCCTTGCTGGCAGCATCAGGATAATAGCCTTGGTCCTCGAGCCATTCGGCCACGTCCTCCACCGTGATGTCAACCACGTCCTTGCCCAGCGCGTCGGCCCAGAACTGGTCGGTCTCGGCAAAGAGCGTGTATCCCAGTTTGCGATGCTCGGGGGTGGGATAGGTGTCGGTGGCCTCTCCCCACATGATGGGCACGCGGTCGATCACGCCTGTCACACGCAGCACTTCATACACCTCGTCGCGTGTACGGCGCAGGGTGTCTATCAGGTTGCATGCCGTGAGCAGTTTGCCCATGACGCTGTAGCCCGACGAGGGGTCGTTCCTCCATCGGAACATGAGGCTACCCAGCGTCTCGTCGCTGGGATTGATGACGTAGCCCATCTCGTGGATCAGTCCGTTTTGTGTCTCGATGTCGCGGTTCTTCAGCGATATGGGACACACGCGGTCGATATAGATGGAGTCGTGCGAGAGCCTGCTGTAGTGTACGCTCAGCTTGCGGTCGCTCATGGTGGGCGTGAGGAATTCCTCGTTCTCGCGCGGCAAGTCCCATGAATGGTAGATGGTTTTGGTCTCCGTGCCGTCCAGGATGCTGCTCAGGACGATGACGCGGCGCAGCGAGTCTTTCAGTTCGCCTTCGGGTATGGAGTCCCAGCATGGCTGCTCGATGAGGCCCTTTTGGGTGAGCGAGTCCATATAGATACTTATGGCGTCGTTGGTGGGAGCAAAGCAGGTGAAATACCCGTAGGCTGTCAGGCGCTGATAGACGCTCGTGGAGGAATAGTCGCTCAGGGGCGTCTCTTTCATAATCTCTACGTAGTCAGTAAACTGCTCGTGGGTGGTCAGGTAATCAGCGATGGTACGTTCCTTGTATACGTAGCGCGACGATTCGTCGATACTTTCCTTGCATGCGTTTAGTGCAAGAATACAGAGAAGGGCCATCAAGGCCCAGATAGTTTTCCGGTTCATCATATTATGGTCTTTTGCTTTGCAAAGTTATAAAAAAAAGGTTGTATGGCGAGGGGAAGTTAAGAAAAACTCCCCTCCTTGGCCGTTAAAAAGTGTTAATGGTGTAGGGGGGGGTAATAAATCCTTACACGGCGTTTTGTACAAGACGAGGTGGAATGTTTTGCTGGTTTGTGCGTCGTCCTTGCATCCGATTTGTGTATCTCAGTCATAAGCGGTTGGGTGTCATGGCAAAAAGGGAGTACATCTGTTGGCTGGATGTCTTTCCTTGCCTCTGCCCCTTGCTGTCGAGCCATTGGGCTGCTCCCCCCAAAGTGCTTTTCCCTTCGCTTTTTTTGTGTGCCTGTGTTGTTTGTGTGTTGTGTGGTGCGATTCCAAAAACTTTACTTTGTGCTGTCTCGGTCTGTTAGTGTTGGTCTTGTTCTTTTGTTACGTACATCTGAGCGAGATACATGATGTGCTTCCGACATCGAGTTGTCCGGGGGGCTTTGAGAGTGGGCCATGTATGTCAGGTCCTTGGTGTCATCCCTCGCGGATAATTACCCACTTCAGTCCCAAGGCGATGCCTCCATGGAGGGGTTGTCGTACCTCTGACCTGCGGTCCCGAGTACTTTCGCTCGGGCGAATCAATGAAAAAGTTCCTTTTTCTCTTGCTTCTTCTCTCACTTATTCGTACCTTTGCGTCGGAACCCAATAAACGAAACGAGATGAAACTGAAGATTGCAGTCTTGGCCGGTGATGGTATCGGCCCCGAGATTATGGAGCAGGGCGTGGCGGTGCTGAGCGCTGTGGCACGCAAGTGTGGACATGATGTGACCTATCGTGAGGCGCTCTGCGGCGCCCATGCCATTGATGAGGTGGGCGATCCCTTCCCCGAGGAGACCTTCCAGACGTGTCTCTGGGCCGATGCGGTGCTCTTCGCCAGTGTGGGCGACCCGAAGTTCGACAATGACCCCACGGCCCGGGTGCGTCCTGAACAGGGACTTCTGGCCATGCGGAAGAAGCTGGGTCTCTATGCCAATATTCGCCCGGTGGAGACCTTCGACTGCTTGATCCACAAGTCGCCGCTCAAGGATGAGCTGGTGCGAGGCGCCGACTTTATCTGCATCCGCGAACTGACGGGCGGCATGTATTTCGGTGAGAAGAAGGAGGGAACCGACGAAGCCTACGATACCAATTACTATTCCCGTCCCGAGGTGGAGCGTATTCTGCGTGTAGCATACCAGTATGCCCGCCAGCGTCGTCGTCACGTGACGGTGGTGGACAAGGCCAACGTCCTGGCCTCGAGCCGCCTGTGGCGCAAGGTGGCCCAAGAGATGATGACTGAGTACCCCGATGTGCAGACCGACTTCATGTACGTGGATAACGCCGCCATGCGCATGATCCAGGATCCGCGCTTCTTCGACGTGATGGTCACCGAGAACACCTTCGGCGACATCCTCACGGACGAGGGCTCGTGCATCACCGGTTCGATGGGCCTCCTGCCCAGTGCCTCGACGGGCAGCAGCACGCCGGTCTTCGAGCCCATCCACGGCTCGTGGCCTCAGGGCAAGGGACTCAACATTGCCAATCCCCTGGCTCAGATACTCTCCGTGGCCATGCTCTTTGAATATTTCGACCTTAAGGCCGAGGGCCAGCTGATACGCGAGGCTGTCCGTGCATCGCTCGACGCCAATGTGCGTACCCCTGAGATTCAGGTGGAGGGCGGTGCACGTTATGGCACGCGCGAGGTAGGGCAGTGGATCGTGAAATACATAGAGGAAAAGTGAGATGTGGCGGCGTGTGACGATCGTCTGCGCACTGATGTGTGCCGCAGCGGTATCTGCTTGGTCCGACGATGACTACGAGAGCGGATTCCTGACCGAGCCTCTCAATCGCAGCATCGCCCGTATGATGGAGCGTGACGCAGCCGACGATGGCGAACCGCTCCAGTATGGACGCGATGTGTCGCGCTACGTCTCGCCGCCTCAGTTTGGCGGCTTCCTCGTGGGACAGTACAGCTACAGCGACCAGGCGGGAGCTCATGGCGGCGAGGGCTTCAATGCCCATTTCATTCGCGCCTATGTCTCCGGCACCCTCCTGCGCGACTTCCGCTATCGCCTGCAGATGGAGTTCCGTGGTTCCCCCGCCATGCGCGACTACTTCATCGAATGGGCCCATTGGACGGAATTCTCCGTAAAGATAGGGCAGTTTAAGCGCCCCTTCACTTTCGACAGCCCGCTGAGTCCCTGGGATGTGGGGCTTGGTGGATACTCGGCTGTCACGCGTCATCTCGTGGGCTATAGTGATTACAGCGGCGAGCCTAATGTGAACGGGCGCGACCAGGGACTGCAGTTCCAGGGCGACCTGCTGCCCGTGGGACCCGACCGTCGCTGTCTCTTTCACTACGAGGCGGGTGTCTTCAACGGCAACGGGATAAACCGCGCCGACAATAACCGAAAGAAGGATTGGATAGGGAACATCCAGATTCGTCCTATCGACGGGTTGCGTGTCGGCCTGTTTGGCTGGCGTGGCACTTACACCAGCGAGGGTATCTCCGTGGGCCGCAACCGTTGGGCGCTGGGCGCCACCTACGAGAAACAGGGTTGGACGGCACGCGGCGAGTATATCCACCACACGGGTCACCGCCCCTCGGATTACGATGCCACCACCCACACCTGGAGCGGCAAGGCCGAGGCCGACGGATGGTATGCCCTGCTGGGCGTGCCCGTGACGCGCTGGTTCATCCCCTTCGTGCGCTACGATACATATCGCGACGATACCAGTTGGGACCGTCGCATGAACGCCTACAGCCTGTGTGCCAACTTCCGGCTCCACAAGAACCTCCTCTTCCAGCTCCAGTATAATCACACCGACGACAAGTCGGCCACCGACCGCCACTATAATGAGCTGTGGGCTCAGGCCTACATACGCTTCTGAATTTTCCCACGTGTGGGAAAAGCTGATGCAACACGCTGCGCAGTGTTTTCCCACACGTGGGAAAAAAGGGTGCGGCGTGTTGCGCGTTTGCGCGTGCGTACATAAAATAATTGTGCGTCCCGCTTTGTAATGTGCCAAGAAATGTATACTTTTGCGTAAAATTATCATCAACCCCCTATGCAGATAGACGATAAACTCTTAGATGAATTGCTGGCCGAGGCAGCCCAGTCGCCCCGCCTGCGTATGAACCGCGACCTGCGCAACACGCCCGCCGACCAGTCGCAGCGCATGCTGAATGCCTTGTTGCCTGGCACCGTGCTGCCCATCCACCGCCACGAGGAAACGTCGGAGACGGTGGTCATCATGCGCGGAAAGATGGACGAGGTGTTCTACGACGGCGAGCATGGCAGCGAGATAGCCCGCTTCACGCTCGATGTGCGCCTGGGCCACTATGGCATGAGCATCCCCCGCGGCATGTGGCACAGCGTGGAGGTGCACGAACCTACGGTCATCGTCGAGATGAAGGACGGACCCTACGTGCCGAGGTAGGCCCTGGGGGATTGCTTCTATTCTCTTCCCACTCCCGTTCAGAAGAATCAATGATTTAAGTTTCGGGAGTTCCTCCCTTTTTTACATTGGTATATTCCACAAGTATGTTCAAGCCACTCATACTCATAGACAAAGAACTCAAAGTACGACAAGTCGGACAAAAAGGTTGAACCCGAATCGGTCGTCCTCAGTGGCCATCAAACAGTAAGGGCTGATAACCGGAAGGAAGCCTGCTGGCGCATAAGAAAAGCCAGTGCTCCTATCCTTGAGTTTAAACTTCGTCCCGAAAAACTGCAAAACCTACACACCTGCTCGGCAACAGAGTGATTGTCTGCACGTAACCTATGTGTAAGTTTTATAATAGTGTGTAGGTTATGCCTGCATTTTGAGCCCCACATAGAATCCACAGCCGCCATCGCTTGCGCCGATGCTGTATGCACCGGCAGCCCATGAAGGATTCGGGGTCGAGTTACATAACGTGCCGCGCAGCGCTTTATCACACGTGATAAAAAAATTTATCACACGTGATAAAGTCCTCAGGAACACGTCATGGGAAATGCTTCTTCTCTCACTTATTTGATAAATTCCTCACGCTCGGCAAAAATAATTCATTCTTTTTGCCCTCGCTTACCTGGAATTTTCGTACCTTTGCAGCCGTTATCAGGGGTGCCCGCCACTTTGGCGCGGCTGAGAACATACCCTAATGATCTGAACCGGGTAGTGCCGGCGTAGAGAGTATGAACAATTTAAAATCAAAACGTATGATGAAAAGATTCATGGTATGTGCTGCGCTTGTGGCAAGCGCGGCCGGATGTGTGTATGGACAACAACGGAATGGGACCACCCTGTGGACCGCCGACTCGCTGGCCTATGAGCGGGACTTGAACGAATTGACTGTGAAGGGCGTGCGTGCACCGAAGGATGCCCCCTTTGCGGTGAGCAATGTGGACTATCGGGCGCTGCAGACGTTCAGCCGTACGGGGCAGGAACTGCCCTTCCTCTTTGCCCGTACGCCGGGCGTAATGGCCTGGAGCGAGAACGGACTGGGCACGGGAACCACCTATATGCGTATGCGCGGTGCCGCCGACAGCCGCATCAATGTGACGCTGGACGGCGTCTCGCTGAACTCGCCCGAGGACCAGTGTGTCTTCTGGGCCAACATGAACTCCTATGCTGCCTTTCTGGGCAGCGCGCAGATACAGCGTGGTGTGGGCACCTCGACGAACGGCGACGGTGCCTTTGGCGGCACGGTGGCTCTCTCCACCGCCTCGCCCTCGCTGCTTCCTCATCTCTCCCTCACGGGCAGCTATGGCAGTTACAATACGTATAATGCTGGCCTGCGTTTCGGCACAGGCCTGCGCTGGAACCACTGGACGCTGGACGGCGCGTGGAACCACACCGGCACCGACGGCTATATCCACGGCACGAAGGGCAACTCGGGCAGCTACTTTGCCAATCTGACATATCAGCAGGGCGACGGCACGCTGCGAGTGAGCCTGAAGAACATCGGAAACTATGAGAAGACGGGACAGGCATGGAGTGGTGTCACGGCTGGCAATGACGACTATTCGATGAACGCCTATGATGGTATTCGTACATACCGCGATATGTACGATGCCGGGCTGGGCCGCTATAACAGCCTCTATGAGTCGTTCAATCCCGACTGGGCCGGCGGATGGACCACCAGCCGCTATCAGATGGCCGACGGCTCGCTCTGGCCGAAGACCACGGACAACTTCTGGCAGAACCGCACGCTGCTCGGCATGGCATACAAGATGAGCGAGCATTGGAGCATGGCGGGAACGCTGCATTACGCGCATGGCTATGGCTATTACGAGGAGTTTCGCCCGCAGAACAAACTAAGCAAGTTCGGCCTCTCGAACATGACACTCTCCGACGGCTCGACGCTGAAAAAGGACGACTTCGTCCGCCGCAAGGGGCTGACGCAGAATACCTACGGCATGACGTGGCATGCCAACTATACCAGCCGCCTGTGGGACATTGTGGGTGGTGCCTCGTTCCAGAACTTCGAGGCAGACCACTGGGGCTATCTGACCTATGCGGCCAACGCAGAACTCTACCGTCAGATTCTCTCTGCCGGTCGCTATAAGTATTACGACTCGCAGGCCGACAAGTGTGACCAGAATCTGTTTGCCAAGGCGATGCTGCACATCACGTCGCACTGGGATGTCTTCGCCGACCTGCAGTACCGTCACGTAAGCTTCCAGACGGGCGGCATCAACGACAAGTTCTATGAGAGCGGAGGTTCTTACTACAACCAGTCGCTCGACATCTTCAAGCGCTACGACTTCCTGAACCCGAAGGCCGGACTCACGTATCACAGCGGCGGACACCGTGCATACGCTTCGTATGCCATGAGCCATCGTGAGCCGGAGCGCAACAACTTCACCGACAACGGCTCCTATCCCGCCCCGAAGGCCGAGACGCTGCACGACGTGGAGGCGGGATATGAGTTCACGGGGCGTGGCTGGCATGCCGGAGCGGGACTCTATTATATGCGCTATCACGACCAGTTCGTACAGACGGGACAGCAGAGCGACATCGGGGAGAACCTGACCACGAATGTCAAGGAGAGCTATCGCATGGGCGTGGAGCTCACCGCCGGAGTGGAGGTGACACGCTGGCTCTCCCTGGAGGCAAACGCCGCACTGAGCCGCAACCGCATCACCGACTTCGACGAGGTGGTGGAGACGTATGACGGCTCGTGGAAGAAGCAGGCACCCACCACCGTGCATTACAACCACTCGACACTGGCCTTTTCGCCCTCCGCTCTCTTGAATGGCTTTGCCGACTTCCATGTGGGCGATTTCTCGGCCACATGGCATACGGGCTATGTCTCGCGCCAGTATCTGGACAACACCGAGAACAAGGACCGCTCGCTGCCTGCCTTCACGCGCACAGATATCCACCTGTCCTACGACTGGAACATCTCGCCCCGCGGGCTGAAGCATGCCATCTTCGGTCTCGACCTGGGCAACATCTTCAATCGTCGCTATGCATCCAGCGGATGGGTCTATAGTGCCATCGTGGGCGACGACTATCCCGAGGCGAACCGCTACTATCAGATAGGCTATGTCCCCATGGCCGGCTTTACGATTATGGGTAACGTCACATTGAAGTTCTGATGGATCGCGTGCTCGAAATCCTTGGCCTGCTGGTCGGCCTCTTGTACCTCTACTGGGAGTACAAGGCCGACTGGCGCATGTGGATAGCCAGCGTGGTGATGCCCGCTATCTCCCTCTTCGTCTATTGGAATGCCGGGCTCTATGCCGACTTCGGCATAGACATCTACTATCTCCTCATAGCCATCTACGGCTTCTGGGTCTGGCGCAGAACATCTCCCCCTGCTCTTTCCGTAAAGGAGGGGCCGGGGGACGATGTCCCTCCCGTGGAACGAGGAGAGAGGGCCATCACCAGCACTCCGCTGAAGACATGGCCGCTGCTCGGTCTGGCCTTCCTGGCCATCTACCTCGGTATTGCCTACGTGTTGATACATTTCACGGACAGCACTGTGCCCTGGTGGGATGCGCTCAACACGGCGCTCTCCATCGTGGCCATGTGGATGCTGGCGCGCAAGTGGGTGGAGCAGTGGCTCGTGTGGCTCGTGGTCGATGCCATCAGCACGGGGCTGTATATATATAAAGGTATCCCTTTCTATGCCATCCTCTATGCCATCTACACCGTCATCGCCTGGTTCGGCTACCGAAAGTGGCTTAGGCAGATGCGTGAGTCTTAGGAACAAAGTGCGTTTGACTACCGCTCCCTATAGATACTTATCTCCCCGCTGCCGTAGCAGATGCGGGCGTCGGCATCGTAGATGCAGCCGAACTGGCCGGGGGCGATGCCCTGGATGGGCTGAGGGGAGTGGACGTGGTAGCCCTCTTCGTCGAGCGTCAGCGTGCCTGGCATGAAGTGGTCCACATGGCGCACCTTGAACTGTATGGGCTCGTTTACAGGTGGCTGCTCCCACGGGTTGGCCGTGATAAAGTGGAGGTCGGCCAGACGGAAGTCGTGGCCGTACTGCAGCTGCGTGTCCCAGCCGTGGGCTACGAAGATGATGTTCTTCTTGATGTTCTTCTTGACCACGAACCATGGGCCGCCGCCCAGGCCGAGCCCCTTGCGCTGCCCGATGGTGTGGAACCAGTAGCCGCGATGTGTGCCGATGACCTTGCCCGTCTCGATGTCAATGACCTTCCCTTCCTGTTCGCCCATGAAGCGGCGCACAAAGTCGTTGTAGTTGATCTTTCCTAAGAAGCAAATGCCCTGGCTGTCCTTGCGGTGGGCGCTGGGCAGATGGGCGTCGAGGGCTATCTGGCGCACCTCCTCCTTCATCAGCCTTCCCAGTGGAAAGCGCGTGTGGCGGAGTTGGTCGTAGGAGAGCTGGGCCAGGAAGTCTGTCTGGTCCTTTACGGGGTCGATGGCTGTGCCCAGCCACATCAGCCCGTCGCGCTCAATATTGGTGGCATAGTGGCCGGTGGCCACAAAGTCGTATTGGTGACCTATGCGCTGTTCGAAAGCACCGAACTTGATGAGGCGGTTGCACATGACGTCGGGGTTCGGCGTCAGACCTTGCTTGATGCGTTCGATGGCGTAGCCCACCACCTGGTCCCAGTATTCCTGCTGCAGGTCGGTGACCTCGAGGTGGAGTCCGTACATGCGGGCCGTGGCGCGGGACAGCTCGATGTCCTCGTCGGCTGTGCACGACGAGTCCTCGCCCTCCATGCCTATCTTAATATAATGTAGGTCGGGCTTCAGCCCCTGCTCGCATAGCAAGTGGGTGACCACGGCGCTGTCCACGCCTCCGGAGATGAGTACGGCGCAGTTCATGGGACAAAGGTGTAGTGGCGTATGCCGTCAAACGTGGAGATGGCCAGGCTGATGCTGTCACCGGCGTGGTAGCCCTCGATGTGCTTGACATAGATGCTGGCATAGACGTTCTGGGTGTAGGATGTCGGGTCGCCGTGCTGGTCGTGGTGGAGGCTCAGGTGGACGTGCCGGGGCGTGATGCTGTCGATGGCATAGCCCCAGTATTGGCGTCCGCCCTGGCCGAGTGGTGCCAGTTGCATATTGATGTAGCTGCCGGCACTCCACACGCTGTGCAGGCGGATGGGATCATGCCGGAGGACAAGGGTGGAGTCGCGTAGCAGGGCGACGTTCAGCAGTTGGTAGATGGTGGCATACGAGTCCTCCTCGGGCACATATCCGCATACGGCACGATAGACGGCGTTGGGGTCGAAGCCATCTATCGAGTTGGTTACCTGGTACGTCTGCCCGTGGTCTGTGGTGAAGCGTATGAGACGGCCGTCAGCGTTGCTCAGCACATCCACAAATTCGGTGATGATGCTGGGATAGTTTTCTTCGTCGTCCTGGCATGCCGTGAGGTGCAGGGTCAGCAGGCTAAGCAGAAAGATATATCGTCGCCACATATCCGGTCACTCTCCTTCCTCGGTCTTCAATTTGTTAATTACGGGGTTGGCATACATCGTAAGGATGCGTTCGCGCAGATACGGCATGTCGGGGTCGGCCATGCGCACCTTCTTCAGCTGCCGCCGCACGTAGGTGTCGAAGATACGTTTCTCACGCTTGGAGTAGAAGGCACGGTAATGTTGTGTGCCATTCAGCTCGTCGAGTGCCACATAGTTGCCCGGGTAGAGTCGGTATCCGGCATGGATCTCCTGGTCGATGCGTCGGGCAATGGCGGTGTAGATTTCCGTCTTGGGCAGGTCCTTCAGCTCGTCGAGCCATTCGTTGATGCACGCTGACGCATGGTAGTGCACGCGCCCCTTGAAGCCCAGGATGCCCGTCTTCATGTTGTCGAGGTCGTCGTGCTGGCTCTTGCGGAAGTCTGGGTTGTCGCGCCTCTGCTGGAACTCCTGTGCCTTGAGAAAGTCGCATGGATCGTATTCGTAGCTGATGGTGAGCGGCACGATGTGCAGGTCGCGCAGGCAGTCGATGATGCTACCCTCGCCGCCCATGGAGAGCATCTTCAGCACGCTCTCCTGCGTGCGGTCGTTGCTGTCCTTGGCGCGTCCCTCGCGCTGGGCAATCCAGATGTTCTCCCGTTTCTGGTTGATGGCATAGTGCATGTATCGGCTCACGAGCTGGCTGCTCTGCAGCAGTTCGCGGGGGCTGAGTCCGCGGCGCACGGTGAAGGCCTTGTTCAGCCGCACCACTCGCTTGATCCAGGGATAGATAAGCAGATTGTCGCCGATGGCTATCTCACAGGTGGTGGGGAACTTTGCCTCGAGCAACTTCTTGGCCAGGATGGCGCTGTCGAGCACGATGTCGCGGTGGTTGCTCATGAAGGTATAGCGTTCCTCGGGCGAGATGCAGTCGTGGTCGAAGGTGACGCCACGTGTGTACTTGCTGATGACGTAGTTCACCACGGGCTGCATGAAGCGCTTCTGGAACTTGAGGGTGGTATCTACTCGTACGAGTGCCAGCCGCAGAAGCCATGTCCTGACGCGTCGGGGCATCCAGGGAATCATGCGGTCCATCAGTCGGTTGAACTGCTTGTCGTAGAGCAGCTTCTTCGTGACATCCTTCACCTCGCTGTCGTTATACGGGCGGATGGCGTCGAAGTCGCTCTCTGTGTACTGTGGCACGATGTCCATGTCTGTGTCGTTATCCATAATCTCTTTCCTTTCTGATGGTGGGAATCAGGCATTCAGCGTGTCCTCGATGATGTCGGTCAGCACGTCGCGTATCTCCAGTCCGGCAGCCCTGACTTGTTGTGGTATGAAGCTTGTGGGTGTCATGCCGGGTGTGGTGTTTATCTCCAACATATTTATCTTGTTCCCCTCGGTAATGATGTAGTCGATGCGTATGATGCCGTGGCAGCCCAGAATGTCGTAGAGCATGCCGGTGAGTGTCTGGATGCGCTGTGTGAGCGAATCGCTGATGCGGGCGGGTGTGATTTCCTGCACCTGTCCGTTATACTTGGCATCGTAGTCGAAGAATTCATTCTTCGTGACCACTTCGGTGACGGGGAATACCACGCTCTTGGTGCGTGTCTTGTAGCATCCGCAGGTCACCTCGGTGCCTTTCATGAAGGCCTCCACCATGACGTCTTCTCCCTCCTTGAGCGCCAGGTCGATGGCTGGGCGCAGTGCCTCGGGTGTCTTCACCTTGGTGGTGCCGAAGCTGCTGCCGCCGCTGGCTGGCTTCACGAAGCATGGCAGCCCGATGCGGCGGATAATCTCCTCGTCGCTCACCTCATGGTCTCGACCCTGCTTGATGAGCAGGCTGTCGGCCACCGATACGCCGAAGGCACGTACGTAGTTGTTCAGCACAAACTTGTCGTACGTCATGGCCTCGACGAGTACGTTGCAGGTGCTGTAGGGCATGCGGATGAGGTCGAGATAACCTTGCAGCACGCCGTTCTCGCCCGGTGCACCGTGGATGGTGATGTAGCAGAAGTCGGGATGCACGCGCTGCTCGCCGTCTTGGAAACTGAAGTTGTTGCGATCCACAATGTTCCGTGTGCCGTCGGGCAGGATGGCCTCCCAGTGGCCGGCATGAATCTCTACCTTATATATATTATAGCGCGCGGGGTCGAGGAAGGACGCTATGCCTTCTGCACTGCGCATACTCACGTCGTGCTCAGATGTATCGCCTCCGCATAAAATAGCAATAATCTTTTTCTTATTCATAATCCACAATTCATAATTTGAAGTTACTAATCCTCATTCTGTGCCCTTCACTCCTCGGCCTCTCCACTTCTCTATCAGGGCGGTCATGTCTTGGGGCAGGGGAGAGGTGAAGAACATCTCCTCGCCCGTGACGGGATGGACGAAGCCGAGTGTGCGGGCATGGAGCGCCTGCCGGGGGCAGAGGGCGAAGCAGTTGTGTATGAAAGCGCGGTAGGAGGCCGAGGTGTCGCCGCGCAGTATCTGATCGCCGCCATAGCGTTCGTCGTTGAAGAGCGGGTGACCGATGTGCCTCATGTGGACGCGTATCTGATGGGTGCGCCCCGTCTCGAGGCGGCATTCCACCAAGGTGACGTGTCCGAAACGTTCCAGTACCCGATAGTGCGTGACGGCTGGCTTGCCCACCTCGCTCTCCGGTGGGAAGCAGGCCATCCGCAGGCGATCCTTCGGGTCGCGTCCGATGTTGCCCTCGATGCGGCCTTCGTCCTCCGCGAAGCTTCCCCACACGAGTGCGTTATACTGTCGTCGGGTGGTCTTGACGAAGAACTGGTGGCACAGGTGAGTCTTGGCCTCGGGCGTCTTGGCGATGACGAGCAGGCCGCTCGTATCCTTGTCGATGCGGTGGACGAGTCCCACGTCGGGATCATTGGGGTCAAAGTCTGGGTTGTCGCGCAGGTGCCATGCCAGCGCATTGACCAGCGTGCCGCTGTAGTTGCCGCATCCCGGGTGTACCACCAGTCCGGCTGGCTTATTGATGACCATCAGCTGGTCGTCTTCGTAGGTGATGTCGAGTGGGATATCCTCGGGCACAATCTCCCAGTCGCGCTTGGGGCGTTCGAGCACGAGGGTCACCACCTCGAGTGGCTTCACCTTGTAGTTGCTCTTCACCGGCCGTCCGTCCACGCGGATGCATCCTGCCTCGGCCGCCTTCTGAATGCGGTTGCGGCTGGTGTCGCCCAGATGATCCATTAGGAACTTGTCGATGCGTATGGGGCTCTGCCCTTTGTCGGCCACGATGCGCCAGTGCTCGTGCTCCTCATGGGGCAGGGCAGCGGTTTCGGGACCGTCCTCTTCGAGCAGTTCGTCCTCCAACAGGTCTATGTCTTCCGCAGGTCTGGACATCGTGTGTCGTGTATTACAGTGTCTCGTCCAGTGTGGCCGGTTCGTCTTCTTCCCAGCCCTCGTCCTCGTCAAAGTCTCCCGAGTCGTCGGCATTATTGCCCACCACAAGGGTCACCGGGTCGTCGATGGAGATTCTCTCTCCGGCGTTCACCTTGCGTCCCCTGCACTTCACAGCCATCACCCAGTCTTTGTCGCCAGGTGCGTATTCGATGGGTCCCAGTTTGAATCCCATGGCCTTGAGCCTTGCCTCTGCCTCGCGCAGCGAGCAGTTGTCGGCTATGTCGGGCAGTGCCATCGTGGGCGTCTGGCCCGAATTGATGGTGAGGTAAACCTCGCGTCCCGATTTCACTTGCCTTCCGCTGGCCGGTATCTGTTCGAGCACCGTGCCGGCCGGCAGCTTACGGTTATATCCGCTGTCGGCGACCACGGCTTCCAGCTGGGCACGTGTCAGCGCATATTCTGCGTCGCTGAGCACCATGCCCTTTACGTTGGGCACTTCGATGCTTTCACCGTGATGTGTGAATTTGTTCATCCAAAACCATGCGCCGACGATTGCTGCGATGACCACCAGCAGCATGGCCACGAGGTTCCACAGCAGGGTGGAGCGTAGCATGCGGTGTAGGAGAGAGTTTGATGCCATTTCTTCTGATGCATTTGTGTGGGGGCAAAGGTACTAATAAAAAACGGAAAAGAAGTAAAGTCGCCCTTACTTCTTTTCTATTTTCTGGCAAATCTTTCTTTATTTACCATGTGTCTCATCCGCTACGGTCAGTTTCTTGCGACCTTTTGCGCGGCGCGAGGCCAGTACGCGTCGGCCGTTCTTCGTGGCCATTCTCTGTCGGAAACCGTGCTTGTTATTGCGGCGACGGTTGTGGGGCTGAAATGTTCTTTTCATATCTTTGTCCTTCTTTTTATTGTTTGATACTCGGTGATATTCTTCGGTTCGGGGTGCAAAATTAGGACTTTTTTCCCAAATGAGCAAACTTTCCTCTCTTTTTTCTTGCCACTACTTCACATTTCATGGTTTTTTTCGTACCTTTGCACCCAGAAAACAATAATACGTATCATTTTATTAAAGTAGATTCATCTTATGATTAACTCACAAGACATTAAGAAGGGCACTTGTATCCGCATGGACGGCAAGCTCTACTTCTGCATTGATTTCCTGCACCGCAAGCCAGGCAAGGGTAACACAATCATGAACGTAACGCTGAAGGACGTGGTGAGCGGAAATGTGCTCGAGCGTCGTTTCAACATCGGCGAGCGTCTGGAGGACGTGCGCGTGGAGCGTCGTTCCTATCAGTTCCTGTACAAGGATGGTGAAGACCTCGTCTTCATGAACAACGAGACCTACGAGCAGGTGACCATCGCTCCCGACCAGGTGAACGGCGTCAAGTTTATGAAGGACGGCCAGAATGTTGAGGTGGTTGTGGATGCCAGCAGCGAGACGGTGCTCTACGTGGACGTTCCTGCCAAGGTACATCTGACGGTCACCTGGACCGAGCCCGGACTCAAGGGCGATACCGCCACCAATACGCTGAAGCCTGCTAAGGTGGAGACCGGTGCCGAGGTGCGCGTTCCTCTCTTCATCGAGGAGGGCGAGATCATCGAGGTGGACACCCGCGACGGCAGCTATCTGGGTCGCGTGAAGTAACCCTTCGCGCCCCCTTTTCGTGTTTAATAGTTATTGTGGGCCACTCTTCATGTCTTGAGGAGTGGCTTTCTCTTTTTTGCTGTCCTGCTTACCGAAGTTTCGGGAGTGGCATCGAAGGAAAGCCCGGCGGGCTGTCTCCGCACTGGGGGAAGCTCGACGCTACATGCTCCGTCGGCGGGAGCGGCGTGCCTCATCGGCTGGCGCGGCGTGCCTCATCGGCGGACGAATCGAGGGACGGAGTTCACTCAGGTGGGGCGGCAACGCCGACTCGGACGATAGCGAGGAATACGATCCGGACTAATCCGGCAGTCGTATCTGCAGAATAGAAAGCAAAACGAAAACCCCGAAAGTCAGGACCAAAGACTTTCGGGGTTTTCTATTGTGTGCCAACCGACGTTCGGTGGAGCTTCGCCAAGGATATGGCCGATTGTGAGCGACGAGTTCCCCTTATGGCCTCAGCTCCTGCGGCTGCCTAGCAGGCGCAGGATGTAGAGGAACAGGTTCACGAAGTCCAGATAGAGGTTCAGGGCCCCCATGAGCGCTATCTTGCGTGTGTCCACGGCCAGGCCGGCAGCCTCGGAATAGGCCAGGGCGTTCTTGATCTTCTGCGTGTCGTAGGCCGTCAGCCCCACAAAGATGAACAGCCCGGCATACGTGATGAGCGACTCCATCCAGGTGAAATGGAAGAAGAGGTTCACCAGTGTGCCGATAATCAGCCCCACGAGCGCCATCATCAGGAAGGAGCCGATGCCCGTCAGGTCGCGGTCCGTGGTATATCCCACGAACGACATCACATCGAAGGTCAGCCCCGTGGAGAAGAAGGCCGCATAGACGGTCGAGGCAGAATACGCCAGCAGGATGGCCGACATCGTGATGCCGTTCAGCACCGCATAGAGGCCAAAGAGCGTAGCGGCAGTGCCGAAGGAAAGTCGCATGAGGCGTGCCGAGACATAGACCACCAGCGCCACCTCGGCCACCATCAGCCCCAGGAAACCTATCTTGCTGCCGAATATCAGCCCGAGCATCGTCTCGCTGCCAGCCGTATAGATGGCAGCCAGAGCGCTCGCCATCAGGGCCAGTGTCATCCAGCCATACACCTTGCTCATTGTCACCTGTTGCACCCGCTCAGCCGACATCTCCTCGCCATAATGTTTCTCGTATCCCATTCTTGTTCCTATTATTTAATGTTACTGCACTGCAAAAGTAAGACATTTTCTCCATTCATCCAAGCCCGAGAACAAAAAGATGAGCGGCAAGGACGCTTTTCATCAGTTGTCAATTATCCGAATCATCATAGAAAGTCGTGTAATAGACGAATTGTCGCTCCAGAGCTTGAAAGTCCTGAAAGATCTGATGAAACGTCTGGTTGGCATCGATAAGCATCTCGGCAAAGTCCACCACGACCCAACAGCAAAAATGCAGATCCATCATGGTTACGACCTCATTCGTGTCTTCATCCAGAAACTCTTCCCTGAACGACTCTATCTGTGCGCGATACCTCTCATTGAATAACTTTATACCCTCCTGCACCTTAACTATAAATGCCTCGTTCGTACCATCAATGGCTGCACTAAAAACCATCGTGCATACCAGGCTGTTATCTGTGCCGTAGTAGAATTTGCACAGGTTTCCTTGATAATAGAACTGCAATTCTGTGACTCCGCGTTTGGGATGGGATTTCGTCCATTTGCATCCGTTTTCCCTCAGCACTTGCCGGAGCAGCTGTCCCTTGTCCTTCATCTGCCGGTCGATATCGGTGATTGTTTTCTCTTGCTGCGTCTTGGCCCAGCACCATCGTCTCAGGTCTGCCTAGTTATTCGTCACCACTTCTTTTACGTATTTGCGTTTATATTTGATATGGCGGTTCACCTTTTTCTGTGTGTCACCTTCACCACTCGTCCCTCATTGTCTATCTCGATGCGTCCCAGACGTTCGAAGACACTCTGCCCCAGCAGCAGGGGAGCCTGCTGGCTCTTCACCACCGAGGCCTTGACGTTGCTTAGTTCCAGTCCACCAAACCTTACGTGTCGCAGATTCAGCACCGTCCCCTCGTGTATGCTGCCGTCGGCCGTGCTGTAATGCGCCTTGCCCTGCACGTCGCTGCGGGTCAGGTAACCGTTCTTCATCATGAAGTTGGCCTCCACCTCTGATATGCTCACGTCGCTTGCTCCCGTGTCGAAGATGAAATGCAGCGGCAGGTCGTTTATCGTGCAGGCTATCTTCATCATACTGCCGTCCTTTTTGAAGGGCACCTCCGTCGTCTCCATTTCTATCGGCATAGATGCTTCATCTGGGACAGCCTCCCCGATGGGTTCTTTGTCATCAGCGTCATGTTTCTTTTTCCATGTGTCTGTCAGCACCCGGTACTCCTCCGTTTCGCGTAATGCTTTCAGGTCGTCATCCAGTTCCATGTGGGCAAAGCGATGGTAGCCCATTTCCATAGCCCTCTGCAGATAGTCCAGCGCCTCTGTGTGCCTCCCCATGCGACACATCAGGCAGGCCGCATCGTAGAAGTTCCCGGCGGTGGAGTCCTTTGCCAGGATACGTTTCATGTGCACCTCGGCGCTGTCCGGCATGCCCAGCATCAGCAGGGCATACTGGCGGCAGTCTCCCGTCTCGCCGATGACCGAATCCAGCCGGGCAGCTTTCTCATAGTCGGCACGCGCTGCCGCCGTGTCGCCCTTCTCCATAAGCATATCGCCGCGCCCCAGATAAGCATAGGCATAATCCTCTTTCAGTGTGACGGCATACGTATAGTCCTCGATGGCTCCCTCTATATCCTGCATGTTATCCTTGAAGAAGCCCCGACGATAATACCCGCCATAGTAGTCGGGTCTCCGTGCCACGAGTCGGCTCATCTCGGCCACGGCCTTCTTCCCCTCGCCACTGTCATAAAGCAGGTCTGCCTTTGACATGATGAGATTATCATCCGTCGAGTCCTGTGCGATAGCCATGTCTATGTACCGCAGCGCCATCGGATAGTTGCCCAGCTCTCCATAGCAGTCGGAGATGTTCTCATAGACCGCTGCCGTAGCCTCCTCCTCCGCGCTTTCCTTGTAGCTCTCGATGGCTTTCCGATAGTGTTTCTGCCGCTGATGGAGCACACCCTGGTAATACGTCCATTTGTCCCGCTCCGCTCCCGGCGTGTTGGCCTTCACTTTCATCATCACCACCAGTTCCCGATAGCATGTGTCATTGACATCCTGCATGATGAGGAACGAGCGGTTGTTGGCATCCATGTCCAGCGACTTCATGATGTCCTGTGCCGCCGCATGGTTATCCCCCTTGCCCAGATAGGCACTGGCCCGGAAGCTATACGGCAGCGAGAGGTCAGTGTCCAGTTTCGAGACATACGTGAACATCTCGATGGCCTCGTCATACCGCTCCATCTCCAGGAGGTTACGTCCCTTGCCCATATAGCCTTCCCTCGAGCCGGGATTCAGGCGGATGATTTTCTCATAGTCGGCGTTCGACTTGGCATACTCGTCCATCGCCCATAGCATGTCACCGCGCATTGAGAGGTATTCCTCTTTCTTCGGCTCCACTTTGAGCGCCTTCGAGATTTCCTCCAGTGCCTTCTCCATCTCGTCCATGGCGTAATACACCTTCGCCAGTGTCGCATGCGTGAACGCTACATAAAAGTGGTCTCGTCTCGGCAGGTACTTTAGTGCCTTGGCGCCGGCCGACAGCGCCTCGCCATACTTCTCCTTATCCCGGTACATACATTGCATCCAGGACCAGGCATATCCGTTCTCTGGGTTCTCGTCCAGCTCCTGCTGGAAATAGGTCATCGCCTCGTCCGTGTTCCCGTCCGACGCTGCCTCGCATCCCCGCTTGTAGTTATAGCTCTCCGGCTCCTTCGCTGTCCGTCCGCCGGAACATCCCATCAGCACCACTGCCAGTGCCATGCAAATCACTCGTTTCATTTTACTTCCACCTTTGTTCTTTATACGTTAATGTTTTTCTGTCGCCCTCCATTCTGTCTGCAAAAATAGGAAGAATTCCCGAGAAGGACTGAATCGTTTCACTTCCAATGTATGAAACACCCTAACGGCTGTACGAAATGGAGCACGTAGCCCCATTTCGTACATTAGAGACCTTACATGTAGGTTAAGGCAATCATGGATCCTTTGATGAAGTCCATCGCCTCCCAGCTGCGATGCTTACGGCCAAAGATGGTATAGACTGCAGTGCGTGCTCCAGAACTGTTTGCCAATATCCGCTCCATCTCTTTGTAGATTACGCCCAAGGATTTAATCTCGGCCTTCACGCTCTCGTCCGAGGCATTGTTTTCTTTCAGTGTACAACCTATTTGTACATGGTACTCCACATTCTTCAGCAGACCGTTAATCTGACTGATACTGCTCATTGCATTAAATAATCCCATTGTATGTTACTTTTAATTGTGTTTAACCGAAGATTGCTCCAAACAGCCACAGTATTCCCAGAATGAAGATGCCGGCCAAGAATAATCGTCCAAGACAGTTGCCTGCAAGGCATCCTCCTGCTACAGCTCCAGCGGCTGCACCTCCACCATCTCCTTCCGAAAGATAGCCCCAAATGGCACCGATGATTACAGCTATTATTATAATCCAAATCCACATAATCACATTCGTTTAAATCGTCATGACATTATATCTGCATTGTACACTCTGCCTGGTATCTTCACCACAGCGACCGTTTGGGTACATAGGTCTTGTTCCCATTACTGTTGTAGTAGTATTGTCCTCCCCTGGGGCCTGTGTGTATTGTTTGCCCGCCACCATAATTGTAAGCGTCTGTCGAGAAGTCTCTGGCGATGGAGCCTACAGAACCCGTAATTGGGTTCAGGTTGCCCACCGTGGAGAAGTTGTCCCAGTTG
>CADAJS010000013.1 GCA_902788315.1 uncultured Bacteroidales bacterium | reverse complement strand
TTGTGCATGGGAGATACGTCCTCAGCCGTACCGTCCTCCTTGAAGACTACGTCGAGCAGGTCGGCCACGGGAGCGGCAGTCGTGTTGGTGACTTCATCTGCAAATGCTGCCGTGTTGTCGTCACCCACGATGGTACCGTTGATGGTCAGGTCGCAGATGAATGCACCTGGCTTCACGATACCGAAGAGAGCGCCGTCAGACTCGAGGTTGTTGATGGCAAAGCAACCGCCGTCGAACCTACCGTTGTAGCCCGACTTGCCGATGGCAGTCAGCTCGATGCCGCTCATGTCGATGTTGTCCGTCAGCACGGCGTTGGCATCCGACTGACCGCCGTTCACGATCTGAGCAAAGCCGTTCAGGTCGGCTGCGTTCTTAATCTGATATATGCCGTCCACGAGCTCGGGAGTCGTGGCATAGTCGTTCACGTAGGCCTCGCCAAGCAGATATACCTTCTTGTGTGTGGCGTTGGGGACAGGATATTCGTCGGTGCCCAGCGTCTGGAACCAAGCAGCGTTCTTCGGGGTCTTGCCGTTGAGCAGATAAGCCAGTTCGCCGCTCTTCAGCTGCTCCTCGGACATCTTAGTGGCCTGCTCGCCGGTGAGGTTGTAGCAGTTTACCACCCGAGTGTCGTCGTTGCGATAGAAAGGCTTGCCGCTATCGTTGCCCGTAATGGTGGCTGTACTCCAGCAGTTCTCGATGAGACTCTGTGAGCCGCCGGCCCATCCGGTGATGGCTGCACACTCGTTAGCTCCACTCACGCTACCCGATACGTAGCAGTTGCGGATGATGAAGGCCGCAGCGCTTCCCATATTCACACCGATGATACCAGCGACGTTCTGTGCAGCACCCTTTACGGTTGCCTCGTTGCCCAGGCACTCCATGGTGATGGTGCCGCTGCCGGTGGATCCACCGATGAGTCCGGCGAAGCCTCCTTCGCTGGTGATGCTGCAGGTCTTGTCAAGCGTGAAGTTCTTGATGGTGGCGCCGCCCGTGGCGTAGCCGAAGAGTCCGGCATAGGTGGGACGAACGACCTTGAGGTTGCTGATTGTGTAGCCCTGTCCGTCAAAAGTGCCGCTGTAGGCTGCATCGCTGCTGTTGGCAATGCTCACGAAGACAGCGTTGTCTTCGTCGGTCATGTTGATGTCGTTCATCAGCTTGGCGCTCAGATTACCTTGCTTGCCATCGGATACCTTGTGGCTGAACCATGCCAGGTCGCGTCCGCTTTTTAGCTGATAGAATCCGTCAGCGTCGGGTTTCAGGAAGTCTGGGTCATAGGTCGAGCATACCTGGCAGAAACCGTCGGCAAAGGTGTGGGGAGGAATCGTGCTTGCGCTGGCCTCGTTCGTGTAGCTGGTCTCGCCTTGGGGCATTCCGTCGCAGCGGAAGCCCTCTGCAGGAGCTGCATAGACGATGGCATGGCTGGAAATCGGCATGGGGTAGAGGTCGGTACCCAGATTCTGGCGCCATGCGGGATCAGTGGTGTTGGACTTGTTAAGCTCGAAGGTGATCTTTCCGCTCTTCAGGTCGTCGGTGTTCGTAATCTGTGTGATGCCACCTGGCGTGTCGCCATTGGCGGTCACATAATATACGTTCTCCATGCGCAGGTTGCCGGGGTTGCGGGCAATCGTGTTGTTGTCACCGCTGGCAATGCTGATGGTTCCGGCTTGGATAGCATCCGAGATGAAGCAGGGGCTGCTGCACCATCCGATGAGACCTCCGCAGTTGTTGGTCAGCGTGCTGGTAATACTTCCCAGGAAGATGCTGTTCGATACGCGGCTCTCCACCTCGTTCACACCGATGAGTCCTCCGTGTGTGCCGTCGCCTTCTACCGTCGAAGTGATGGCCACGTTAGATGCCACGTTGGAGATAGAGGGCGTACGTCCAAGATTACGTGTATGGCTGGTAACAGCAGCGGCAAACTGCTTGGTGCCAGCGGCAATCGTACCCTCGATGACCACATTCTTAATGTCACCGGCAAAATTGGGCATGATGGAGGTGGTGTTGCCGGCGCCCAGGGCAATCTTCAGCGTGTAGCCCTGTCCGTCGACCACGCCTCCGTACCAGTTCTGCTGGTTCAGCCACTCGTTGCGGCTGGTGTAGTCGATGTCGTTCATCAGCTTGAGGTTGAACGACTCATTGCCGACAGCATGGATGATGGACAGCCAGTCCATATCGTCGGCCGTCTTCACAAGGTAGATGTCGTTCTCGTCGCGTGCCACATAGTTGGGCACTACGTATCCCTGCGGAATGCTGCGCTGTGCAGCCGAGCCATTGATGAGGGACTTGCAGGTGGTACATGCACCGCCCACAAGGGTGTGGGCCGTAGCAATGGCGTTGGTGGCCGTGTTGCTATATGTGGCACCCGCATCGTCGCTGGTTCCGTCACACTTTGTGGCGGCCGAGCAATATACCGTGCTCTGTGTCGTGAAGGGTACGGGATAGGGGTCTGTGCCGATGGTCTGTGTCCACTGGATGTTTCTCTGATCGTGGTTCAGCAGGAAGCATACCTTACCGCTGGCCAGGTCTTCGGCACTCACCTGTGTGCCACCTGCGCCGTCGCCTGTGGCGTTCAGGTAGTAGTTGTTGTATGCCTTCAACATGCTGCCGGCGTTGCGCGAGATGGATGCGCTGCCATCCAGTCCACTCAGGGTGAAGTTGTTAATGGCCAGGCAGTTCTCGACGATGCAGCGGTCGCTGGCCCATCCTACGATACCGCCACAGTTGGTAGTCTGCGGACCGTCGATGGTGAAGACGGCCATACAGTTGGCAATCAGCGAGCCTGCTCCGGGCACAGCCACGATGCCGGCATGTGTGCCGTCACCGGAAATGCTGCTGTTCACCGTCAGCTCTGATTTCACGTTGGTCACCGTACCGCCGCTCCATGCAGCCACAGCAGCTGCATACTTGAAGGCAGTGGTGATGGTGCCCTTAATCACGAGGTTCTGTACGCGACCGTTCACGCCCAGGTTGCGGCAGAGTGCCTGTCCGTCGGCCGAGCCGGTCATGTTGATGGTGAGAGTGTGTCCCTGGCCGTCCAGCAAACCCTGGAAGTCCATGCCGTCGCGGCCAATCATGGTGCTCTCCGTACCGTAGTCGATGTCGGCCGTGAGAATGCCATGTGCGTAGTTCTCGCCGTTGTTCACGGCATCGGCAAAGGCTTTCAGTTCCTCGGCCGTACCAATCTGGTACACCTTGACCGTGGGAATCTGAGCCCAAGCCACAGTGCTTGCCAGCAACATGAGTGCCGGCAGGCATACGTTCAAGATTTTCTTTCTCATAAACGTTTCAAGTGAATTAAAAGGTTAATAAAAAAGTTTTTGACTAATATCTCGTGCAAATATATAAACTCTGCGTCATTATACAAAATCTTGCCGTGCTTTTTATTGTCTTTTCAGCCAAAAAGGAGAATAAATTGTCCAATGTGTTTCAAAGTGGCGTGTGAAAATGTGTTGTCTTTCCGCAATAAGCGTCTCTGACGTCGCAACAGGGGCATGGCGGGGCCCCGGCGATTCCGGTGGAGTGCCACCAATCGTTTGGTGGAGTGCCGCAAAAGAGTTGGTGGAGTGCCGCAAAAGAGTTGGTGGAGTGCCACCAGAGAGCCGGTGGCCCTATGTCGCTTTTCCCCGAACGGGTGAAACATAAAGCCCCTGTCAGGGGGAGCGAATATCCTTCCATGACAGGGGCCGACTTGTTTTAGCGTAATGCGCTGGAGGGCTTATTTAGTAATACCTCTCTCCATTTCCTGTGCCATGTTTTGCATGACACCGCGCAAGACTTCCTTGGGCAGTCCCTTGAATTCTTCCGTCAGGTCTTGTGTGATGGTCTTGCCGTCGCGGGTGACATACTGGGCATAGTCCTTGTCCTTCTGGACTTCTTTCCATGCCTCGTCGGCCAGTTTGGTGCTGGCATACGTGTCCTTCACGATGTAGGTTACGCAGATGTCGTTCTGTAATGTGGCGGTCTGGACCTGTGTGTCCACGTTTTTCCACGTGATGGTGAGGATCATCTGGTTGCCCTTCTCCTCGAACTTGGTCGTAGGCTTTAGTGTTCCCTGCTCGACGTCGTCGATGATGTCATCGATGTCATCCTTGTCGTCGTCACCGCACGAGGTGAGACACAATGCGCCCATGCACATGAGGGCTGCCATCATAAAATACTTCTTCATAGCTGTTGATTGTTTTAGGGGTTGTTGTTGAAATTAAAGTTATGTACACAAAGGTAAGCATTTCTTCTCTCGCCTTTCTCCACCCAAATGGGGGGAATTGTTCAAAATAAGTGGATTTTCCACCCTTTTGGGTGGTGGTATCGGGAAGAAAAGACTATCTTTGCATGAGAAATAAGTCAAAATATATCCTATGAGGTCACGTGTGATACTTCTTTCCCTGTTCCTGCATCTTGCTTCGGGACCGACGGCCAGAGCTGATTACAGCGACCATCGCAACCGCCGTGTGGACTCGCTTGAGAACGTCCTGCAGTCTGGGCAATCGCTCACCGACGAAGAACGCATGTTGGCTTACAAGGGACTTATGTGGGGATATCAGCAGACCGACGGTAATCGCTCGGCCCACTATGCCCGCGAGGCGCTGCGCCTCTCCTATGCCCACGACTGGCTCTCGGCACGTTCCGACGCCCTGCGCATGCTGGGCATGCTCTCCTATGGAAGTAATGATTACGAGGCGGCCATAAATTACTATATGCAGGCATTGGCCGTGGCCGACTCCATGCGCTCTCATCGAAGCTACAATGAGGAGGATGTGGATGACATTGTCTCGTCTCTCTATGGGAGCATCGGCAACCTGTATAATATTCAGGACAGCCTCCATCTGGCCATTGCCTATTACCAGAAGGCGTTGCCTCTCTTCGAGAAACACCGATGGACGGAATCCACCTCCATATTATATTATAATGTAGGCGAACTGTACCAGTGTATTGGGAACACGGCCGAGGCAGAACGCAATTACGTGAAGAGCGACGAGGCGGCCCGCCTCTCGGGCGACTCGCTGCTCATCGCCATGGCTTGCAAGGGGCTGGCCAAGACCGCCCGTTCGCGTGACGACCTGGATGCGGCCGAACGCCGGGCTCGTGAGGCAAACGCTTATTACAGTCTCCATCGGGACGAGGAGGCTGGAAGCTATCTGGACATGCTGGTGGTGCTGGCACGTGTGGAGATGGGGCGCGGACACGACCTGTCTGTTGTCGATTCCCTGATTGCCGAAGCGATGCGGTATGTCGATTCGGATGCCACTTCCTCCGAGACACGGGCAGACGTGTACAACCTGTGTTGCGAGACGGCCATGGAACGGCGGGAGTGGGGCCGTGCGCTGGAGTTTGCACAACGGGCACTCGATACCGACAGTGCCGTCACCTACAGCGACATGGGCACTTATGCCTACATGACCAAGATATATGCTGAGATGGGCGATGCCCAAAAGGTAAAGGAATGTGTGGCACGTCTCTATAATGGCATGGAGGAACTGTCCAGCGATCATTATCAGTCGGCACTGAGCCAGATGGAGGTGATGTACGAGACGGAGAAGAAGCAGTCCGTCATCGAGGGGCTGCGCCGCGAACGCCGCTGGTATCAGTGGGGCGTGGCACTCGTGGGTGGGCTGCTGCTTCTGACGGTGTTACTCTTCTTACTGCTCTGGCGTGGTGCACGCCTGCGGCGCAAGGCCGCCTTTTTCCAAGCCACCCTTGAGGGCGAGACACGCGAGCGACGTATCCTGGCACGCGACCTTCACGACGGCCTGGGTGGCATGCTGTCATTGCTGCGCCTAAAGATTGAGGGCGGAGCCACTCGGACTGATTCCCTCTCTCTCATCGACTCCACCGCCCGCGAGCTGCGTCGAATCTCCCATCATCTGCTGCCTGAGGAACTGCTACGTGGCGGGCTCTGCCCGGCACTGGCCGACTTTGCCATCTCGGTGCCTGGAGCCCAGTTCCACCAGATAGGCGAGCAGCGCCCGTTACCGCGTGACGTCGAACTGGTATTATATCGTTGTGCCTACGAGCTGGTGAACAACGCCATCAAACATGCCCATGCCAGCCACATCAATATCCAGCTCATGCAACAGGACGGTCGTGTCACGCTTACCGTGAATGACGATGGTTGCGGCTTTGACACTCAGTCTTCTGCATCACACGGCATGGGACTGCAGAACATCCGCGACCGTATTGCTCACTACCGGGGCACAATGGATATTGACTCTGATACTACGCACGGAACCGAAGTAAACGTAACACTGCCGATATGAAGACATACCGAATCGATGTTAATATCGTGGATGACCACGTGATGTTCGTTGAGGGACTTACCGAACTCATCAACCACAGTGGCACGGCTCACATAAGCCGTACATTCACCGCCCTTGATGCATGTCGCCAGACCCTGCGCGATCGCCGTCCCGATGTCTTGCTGCTGGACATCTCGATGCCCGACGGGGACACTCTCGAATTCTGCCGCGAGCTGCTGGCCAACTATCCTCGGATGCGTATCATCGTTCTGTCATATCACAGTGAGTACACCGTCATTCAGCGTATGTTGAAGTGCGGCGTGCATGGCTATGTGCTCAAGGACGCCTCCGTGGAAGTCTTGCTTGAGGCTATCCAGCGAGTGTATCAAGGTGAGAACTACGTAACCCCCGACGTGGACGACATCCTAAAGCGTGGGCGCAGTACGGAGGTAAGCATCTCAGAGGTGGAAAAGAACATTCTGCGTCTGCTCTGTGAGGGGCGCACGAATCCCGAAATCGCTTCGGAACTCTATTTGAGCACAGAGACGGTGAATTGGTATCGCAAGCGTCTGCTATCCAAGTTCAATGCCAAGAACACCGTTTGCCTCGTGACGTACGTGATGAAGGAGAAACTGATATAGCGATCCGTCTGTCAAAGTCAAGCCAGCTATGAGTAGTCTTACTGGCTTCCTGTTTAATCCCGTATCCATTCAGCTGCGGCCTCGGCACATCGTTCACCGTCAATGGCGGCGCTGACGATACCACCGGCATAGCCCGCACCCTCGCCGCAGGGATAGAGTCCCTGCAAGCGCACGTGTTGCAGCGTCTCGTTCTGTCGCAGGATGCGCAGGGGGCTGCTGGTACGCGTCTCTACACCGATTACGATGGCTTCGTCGCTGAGGAATCCATGCTTCTGTCGTCCCCATAGGCTGAATGCCTCGCGCAGTCGGTTGCTGATAAAGGAGGGTAACCAGAAATGGAGAGGGCTGGCGATTAGGCCGGGCGCGTAGGACGAGGCGGGTAGGGTAGCGCTGAGCCTGCCACGGACAAAGTCGGTCATGCGCTGTGCCGGCGCTGTTTGCCTGCGGTTGCCCTGCAGCCAGCACTGACGTTCGAGCATCTCCTGAAAACGTAGTACGTTTAGTTTAGGGTCTTCTCCCTCCTCGTTTCCATTCCCCAAGTCCTCTGTCCTCACTTCCACCACCATGCCGCTGTTGCTCCATTGCCCGCCGCGGCTGCTGGGACTCATGCCGTTCACCACAATCTGTTCCGGACCGCTTGCTGCGGGAACGACGAATCCGCCCGGACACATGCAGAAGCTATAGACACCGCGTCCGTCCACCTGGGTGACCATACTATATTCTGCTGCAGGCAACCATCGGCCGCGCCCCTCGCGGCTGTGATATTGGATGCGGTCGATGAGCTGGGCGGGATGTTCCAGCCGGACTCCCACGGCAATGCCCTTTGGCTCCACCTCCACACGGTTGGCCACGAGCCAACGATAGACATCGCGTGCCGAGTGGCCTGTGGCCAGCACTACGGCGCGTGCTCTCAGTGTGAGCTGCTTTCCGTCGCGAACGGCTTCAATGCCTTCCACCTCATTGCCGTGCAGGAGCAGGCCTGTCATCCGTGTTTCGAAGTGTACCTCGCCGCCACTTTGCAGTATGGTCTCTCGCATGTGCTGGATGACTCGTGGCAGACGGTCGGTGCCGATGTGGGGATGAGCATCCACGAGAATGGCAGGGCTGGCGCCATGCTGCACGAAGGTGTGCAGGATGCGTTCTACACTGCCGCGTTTCTTGCTGCGCGTGAAGAGTTTGCCGTCGCTGTATGCCCCGGCACCTCCCTCGCCAAAGGAATAGTTGCTCTCGGGGTCCACCTGCTGTTCGGTGCGTATGCGAGCCAGGTCCTTCTTGCGCTGGTGTACGTCCTTACCGCGCTCCACCACGATAGGACGCAGTCCCAGTTCGATTAGGCGCAAGGCTGCAAAGAGTCCGCCCGGTCCGGCACCCACCACGATGACGGGCTGTTGCCGGCTCACGTCGTGATATTCCGTCGGCACGAAGTTCTCTGCCGCGGGCTCCTCGCCCACGTAGGCCGTGACGCTGAGATTTACGAACACCGTGCGTTGTCGCGCATCGATGCTGCGTCGGGTGATGCGTATGGCCGAGGCGGCGATGCCTTTCTCTCGTTCCAGATATGCCCTAATGCTCTGTTCGTTATAGGCGTCGCGGGGCATAAGACGTAGTTGCAGTTCGTGTATCATAATGCGTTTTGGTGTCTTTTTCTATGCAAAGTTACGAAAAAGCTAACAATATGCGCTGTCATTCGGCAGAAAATGTGTAATTTTGCATCGCGAATCGTACACCGATATTATATTCGACATTATAGATAGATGAAGGTACTGAAATTTGGCGGGACGTCCGTAGGTACGCCAGAGAGCGTCTTGAGTGTAAAGAGAATTGTAGAGTCACAGCAGGAGCCGGTGATTGTGGTGGTGAGTGCCCTGGGGGGTATTACCGACCAGCTGATAAGCACTGCCCATCGGGCTGTGGAAGGCGACCCCCTTTACCAGAAATCGTTCTGGGAGATGGCCGAGCGTCATGAGATGATGGTAAACACGGTGATTCCTTCCGGTCGCGACCGCGATACGCTCTGGGCTGTGGTTAAAGCTTTGCTTGAAGAACTGCGCAGTATCTACCAGGGTGTGTATCTCATCCGCGATCTCAGTCCGAAGACGTTGTCGGCCATCGTCAGCTATGGCGAACGCATCAGCAGCCGTATTGTGGCCACCCTCATACGGGGTGCCGAATGGTATGACAGTCGCGAGTTCATCAAGACCGAAGTGAAGGGCGGACGCAGCCTGCTGGCAAGCGAATTGACCAATCGTCTCGTGCGTGAGACTTGGTGCGAGATACCGCAGGTGAGCCTTGTGCCGGGTTTCATCAGTACCGATGCGGAAAGCGGCGAAATCACCAACCTGGGGCGGGGCGGAAGTGACTACACGGCCAGCATCATCGCTGCAGCATTGGATGCCGACGTGCTCGAGATATGGACCGATGTGGATGGTTTCATGACGGCCGACCCACGAGTTATCCCCAACGCTTACGTAATTAATGAACTGAGTTACGTAGAGGCAATGGAGTTGTGCAATTTCGGTGCCAAGGTGGTCTATCCTCCCACCATCTATCCCGTCTGCGTGAAGAATATCCCCATCCGCATCAAGAATACCTTCAACCCCGATGCCGAGGGGACTATTATCAAGCAATGTGTGGAATCGAACACCAAGGCCATCAAGGGAATCTCCAGCATCAGCGGAACCAGCCTGATTACCATCAGCGGTCTGTCGATGGTTGGCGTTATCGGTGTCAACCGGCGCATCTTCTCTTGCCTGGCCGATAAGGGCATCTCCGTCTTCATGGTTTCCCAGGCCAGTTCCGAGAACAGCTCCAGCATCGGCGTGCGCGATACGGATGCCGAGGAAGCATGCCGTGTGCTGAACGAGGAGTTCCAGAAAGAGATTGAGACGGGAGCCATGTATGAAATGAAGGCCGAGAGTGGACTGGCCACTGTGGCTATCGTGGGCGAGAATATGAAGCATACTCCGGGTATCGCCGGCAAACTGTTTGGTACGCTCGGCCGCAATGGTATCAGTGTGATTGCCTGTGCGCAGGGAGCTTCCGAGACCAATATTTCTTTTGTGGTCGAAGGTCGCCTGCTGCGCAAATCGCTTAACGTCATTCACGACTCGTTCTTCCTGAGTGAGTACCAGGTGCTCAACCTATTTATTACTGGAGTCGGTACGGTGGGGGGCAGCCTGATTGCCCAGATAGCTCAGCAACGCGAGAAACTGATGCGCGAACAGGGCCTGAAACTGAATGTGGTGGGTATCGCCAGCGGTCATCGCGCCATGTTCAGTCGTGAGGGCTTCGACCTGACGACGTTCCGCGAGCAACTCGATGCGGCACCTGCCAGCAACATTCAGCGCCTGCATGACGAAGTCATCGGCATGAATATCTTCAATAGTGTCTTTGTGGATTGTACGGCAAGTGCCGAGGTGGCCGGTCTGTACAAGGACTTCCTCGGACACAATATCAATGTGGTAGCGGCAAACAAGATTGCTGCCAGCAGCGATTATGAGAACTACCATGAACTGAAGACTATCGCACAGAAACGCGGTGCCAAGTTCCTGTTTGAGACGAATGTGGGAGCCGGCCTGCCCATCATACGCACCATCAACGACCTGCGGAACAGCGGTGACAAGGTGTTGCGCATCGAGGCTGTGCTTAGCGGCACGCTGAACTTTATCTTCAACACCATCTCGGCCGACATTCCGTTTAGTGAGACTGTGCGTATGGCTAAGGCGCAGGGCTACAGCGAGCCAGACCCACGCGTTGACCTCTGCGGGCGCGATGTGATTCGCAAGTTAGTCATTCTCACCCGCGAGGCGGGCTATAAGATAAATCAGGAGGATGTGCAAGCCAATCTTTTTGTGCCACAGAGCTTCTTCGACGGCACGCTCGAGGAATTCTGGGACAAGCTTCCTTCGCTGGATGCCGACTTCGAGGCACGTCGTAAGGCACTTGAGGAACGGGGCAAGCGGTGGCGCTTTGTGGCCACCTGCGACCACGGTCAGGCCACCATCTCTCTGCAGGAGGTGGATGCCAGCCATCCATTCTATGTGCTTGAGGGGTCGAACAACATCGTCCTGCTGACCACCGAGCGCTACAACGAATACCCCATGCTCATCCAGGGCTACGGCGCAGGCGCCAGTGTGACGGCAGCCGGTGTATTTGCCGATATTATGTCGTTGGCATAAAAAACGTCTTCGTATGAAACATCTTATTATATTGGCCGATGGCATGGCCGATTGGCCATGCATGGAGTTGGAGGGGAAGACACTCCTGCAACATGCCGATGTGCCGCACCTCGACTGGTTGGCACGCCATGGTCGCTGCGGCATGCTGAAGACCGTGCCCGACGGATTCCATCCCGGAAGCGAGGTGGCCAACAGCAGTATTCTGGGATATGACCAGCATGAGGTATATGAAGGTCGCGGTCCACTCGAAGCAGCCAGCATCGGGGTGGAACTGGAACCGGGCGACCTGGCTATGCGATGCAATCTGGTGAGCATCGACGGCGACTTGCTGAAGAACCATAGCTGTGGACGCCTTGAGACGGATGATGCCCGCGTGCTCATAGACTATCTCGACGCACAGTTTGGCAGCGAGCGAGTGCATTTCTATACAGGTGTTCAATATCGTCACCTGCTTGTCATCAAGGGGGGCGACAAACGGTTGCGTTGCACGCCGCCTCATGATATTCCCGGCAAGCCATTTCGTCCCTATATGCTCACGGCAGAGTGTCCCGAGGCAGAGGAGACAGCATCCCTCCTCACCGACTTGGTCTATCGTAGTCAGGAACTCTTGGCTCACCATCCGTTGAACGAGGCCCGGCGCAGCAATGGGCAGGACCCAGCCAACAGCATCTGGCCGTGGGGTGGGGGATATCGTCCCAGGATGGTTCCTCTCACGCAGACCTTCCCGCAGATTCGTCGCGGGGCTGTCATTACGGCGGTGGATCTCATACGAGGCATCGGACGTTATGCCGGCCTGCGGGTTATCAATGTGGATGGAGCCACCGGACTTTGGGACACGAACTACGAGGGTAAGGCGCATGCCGCGATTGATGCCCTGCGTACAGACGACTTTGTCTATCTACATGTCGAAGCCAGCGACGAGGCTGGCCATGACGGCAGCATCCCCTTGAAATTGCGCACGATTCACGACCTCGACCATCGTCTCGTGGCTCCCATCATGGAGGCGCTGACTGCCTGGGGCGAGCCTGTCGCCGTAGCGCTCCTGCCCGACCATCCTACGCCGTGCCACCTGCGTACGCACACCGCCGAGCCCATCCCCTTCTGCATCTATTATCCTGGCATCAAGCCTGATGGCGTGCAGAAATTTGACGAGACATCATGCACAGCAGGCTGCTATGGTCTGCTGCAAGGCAATGATTTCATCAAGGAATTTATGAAGATATGAAGTATTACAGCACAAACGGAAATGCCCCGCTGGCCTCCTTGGAGAAGGCGGTGGTCAAAGGCCTGGCTGAGGACCGTGGCCTCTATATGCCTCAGCGTATCAAACGCTTGCCCGACGAATTCTTTGCCGATATGGCCTCCATGTCGTTCCACGATGTGGCATACAATGTGGCCAGCGCATTCTTTGGTGAAGACATCGACCTCGATGTACTCCAGGATCTGGTGCGCGACACTCTGTCGTTCCCCGTTCCGCTGGTTCGGGTTTCAGACTCCATCTACAGCCTCGAGTTGTTCCACGGGCCCACACTTGCCTTCAAGGATGTCGGTGCCCGCTTCATGGCACGCCTGCTCTCCTTCTTTATACGTCAGAATCCTGCGGCCGATGTCCGTGGGGAGATCAATGTACTGGTGGCCACGAGCGGCGATACGGGCAGCGCTGTGGCTAACGGATTCCTGGCCGTGCCGGGTATCCAAGTGTATGTACTTTATCCAAAGGGAAAGGTGTCGCCCATCCAGGAGTGTCAGTTCACCACGCTGGGGCAGAACATCACGGCAGTGGAGGTGGACGGTACATTCGATGATTGCCAGCGTCTGGTGAAGTCGGCCTTTATGGACGAGGCACTGAACCGCCACATGCAGCTCACGAGTGCCAATAGCATCAATGTCGCCCGTTTCCTGCCACAGGCCTTCTACTATTTCTGGGCTGTAGCTCAGTTGCGTGTCTTGCGTCCCGACGTGTCGCCCGAGCAAATCGTAATCTCCGTTCCCTCGGGCAACTTCGGCAATATCTGTGCCGGTCTCTTTGGTCGCCGGATGGGGCTTCCCGTAGGACGGTTCATTGCGGCCAACAATGCCAACGACGTCTTCTTCCAGTATCTGCAGTCGGGGCAGTATGTTCCGCACCCCAGCGTGCAGACGATTGCCAATGCAATGGACGTGGGTGACCCGAGCAACTTTGCCCGCATCCTCGACCTCTATGGGCAGTCTCATGAGGCAATATGCCGCGACATCAGCAGTGCCACGTTCAGCGACGGACAGATCGGCGAGACGATGCGCCGCTGCCTGCGCGAGACGGGCTATCAGCTCGACCCGCACGGAGCCTGCGGTTATGCAGCACTGCGTGAGGGACTGCGACAGGGCACGGTGGGCATCTTCCTCGAGACCGCTCATCCTGCCAAGTTCCGCGAGACGGTGCATGACATCACGGGGGCCGACGTGCCTGTTCCCGAGCGCCTGGCCGCCTTCATGCAGGGCATAAAACAAAGCGTACCGATGACGGCACGCTTCGAGGATTTCCAGGCTTTCCTGCTGTCGCGCTGAGTGGCGTAGGCCTCAGTCTTTCTTTTGTCGGAAGACAAGCGTCATGCCATTTCCCGACCACATGTCGAACTTCTGTACGAGTCGTTCGCCGTCATACAGGGCATTCACGTCAAGTTCCAAGTACCTCCATCCGCTGAATGCCAGCGGCTGTCCCAGTTCTTCGGGTGAGAAGAGGTGATGTATGCTGCCATTCCCCAGCTGGATGCGCAGGCGGTGTTCCGTGCCGCCATACGTCAGTGTCAGCGGCAGCACGGTGGGCATGGTGTACCACTCTACGTGGGTGTAGTCCGTGTCGAGCATGATGTTGTATTTCACTTGTATGTCCACAGGTGCCGTCTGACTCAGGGCTTCGCTCAGTGCGGCATCGGCATCCACCACCTTTGACAGGATGCTCACGGGAAAGCGGTGGAAGAATACCGAGCGCATGTCACGGTCGGTGATGGAGATGACGGCTGGCGCGATGATGGAGTCATATTCTCCTTTTACCGTATGTCCCGCTTCGTTTTGCCATTGCTTGGATGTGCTGTCCGTATATAGAATATGGTAGGCACCTTCGTATTCGCCGGAGAGCGCCTTGCAGTAATCTGTAATCTGTTGCTGTGTGAGCCGTGGCGGCAGATTGTCGTGGTGGCAGGATGTGGCCAGCATGAAAAGCGGGGCTAACAGTAGCCCCGCAATTTGGTGTGTTCCTTTCATTGTTTCTTTTCGGGCTTTATGGTTCGTTTTACGTTATTATAAACGCCGCCTTAGCCCGGTTTATTGTATCGGAAGGGAGAAATAGTTCAGCCCCGACCTTCTCTGGCTCATGCGTAGCCTGAACCTTAGTTACCGACCACTCCGTAGCCGTTCCAGATGGATGAGCCGCTTATGGAGCCTGATGAGATGGATGGTGTGCTCGAGGCTACGATGGTCATTGACGATGAAGCTCTGCCGCTTGATGCCGTCGGAATCTTGAACGAGAACACCGATGTACTGCCGTTCTTGAACGTGTACCAGGTGTTGCGGTTGAAGGAAGCCGACTTGCTGGTCACTCCGCTCAGGCTGCTGCCTCTTTCCAGTCCGCCCACGGCTACCACGTTGCCCCCTGTGATGGTCAGCTTGAAGCCGCCTTCTGTATTGGCGTCGATGCCTACTTCGGGCGAACTTGCAGCAATGGACACCACGTAGCCGCCTGAGATATTGAAGTTGCCATTGGCATCCAGTCCGTCGTTGCCCGTGCTGTTGCCCATGACGTAGCCGCCCGTGATATTGAATGTGGATGCCGAGTTGATGGCGTCGTCGCTGGATTCGGCGTATATGTATCCACCGCTGATGTCGATGGTGCTCTTCGATTCGATGGCCTCATGGCTTGATGCCTTGGCGACGATTGTGCCTCCTTTCACGACGAGGCCGCCGGTGTAGGTGTAGCTTGTGCTGCTACCTCCGCCACCGCCGGGGAATCCACCGCCTCCGCCAGGTCCGTAGGCTTTCACCGACGTCTTGCTGGCAGTGCGGGTGCCTGCCTTGATGGCCTTGGCCGATGCCGAGTAGCTGCCCGAACTGTATTTCGAGGCGGTGTTGGTGGCTGTGATGTCGGCATTGTCACTCACGGTGAGTGTGCCGTCGGCTTTGATACATTTACCTCCCGTGCCGGTGTTCTTGAGCGTGAGTGTGCCACCGCTGATGGTGATGTCACCGTCGGAATTCAGTCCGGCCGCACCTTTTCCGTCGGCTTCGGTGCCGTCGGTGGCTCCGTTGCCGCTGGTGGTCACGTTGATGTTTCCGCCTGTGATGGTTACGGCATCACCACTGATGCCCTTGCTGGCCGCACCGCTCGTCGTGATGGTTATCGTTCCGCCGTCGATGTCGATGGCATCAGCCTTGACGCTCTTGGCCGTATAGAAGTAGCTGGAGCCCGAGTTGCTCAGTGCTCCGCTATTGTTCACTGCCAGTGTTCCGCTCTTGGCCGTGAATGTCGCGGCTCCCACGCCGCGTCCGGCGGCTCCCGTCACGTTGATGGTGACGTCGCTGCCCTGCAGCACTACGCTGCCCTCGGCCTTCAGACCGGCAGTGGTCGAGGGATCGGTGGTGTCGGTGAGGTCGATGTTTCCATAGGCATTGAGCGTGAGTGTGCCGCCTGTGAGCTGTATGTCACCGTCGCTCTTCATACACTTGCCGGCGGTAGCTGTCTTGGGCACGGTGACGGTGAGCGTTCCACCCTCGATATAGATGTTTCCCGTGTCCTCATCCGTGTGGAGGCTGGTCTCGCCGGTCGAAGCAGTTCCTCCCAGGTCGCACTGGATGCCGTCGTCTCCCACTCCGCTGATGTTCAGCGTGCCGCTCTTCATCTGGAAGTATTCCTCGCAGCTGATACCGTCGCCCACGGCCGAGGTGATGTTCAGCGTCAGATTCTTCACAGCGATGTAGGAGGCACTCTTGATGGCGTGCTTGGTGTTTCCTGCGATGTGGAGCGTGCCGTTGCCTTGCAGCTGTAGCTGTCCCTTCGAGTAGATGCACGCCTTCTGCGAGCCTTCGGCACAGTCGGCCAGCGTGTTTTCTGTGTCCTTCTTCGCGCTGATCTGTATGCGCTTGCTGTTTGCAATGCTGATGGCTGCTCCGGCGGGGTTGGTCAATGTCAGTCCGTCGAGTGATATGCTGCACTTATATTCTCCCGTGAGGGTGAGCGAGCCGTTGCTGCTTGTGCCCGAGAGTTGATAGGTAATTTCGTTGCCGTCCACGGCATCGCTGTTTGTCTGCTGTATGGTCACGTGTGCTCCGCTGCAGGTGGGTTCCACATACTGTGCCACGTTGCCTGCTACGTGGATTGTGACGTCCGTGCCGTTGTATTCCACGCTGACCAGATTGTCCGTCACCTCGCTGTTGTCCACCGTCATGCTGCTAATGTCGGCCAGGGTGAAGGTGCGTCCCATGACGGTGAGCTGTGTGCCGTCGGTAAATGTCATGTCGCCCGTCTGTGCGGCGGGGAACTGATATACCACGTTGCCCGTTTGTATGTTCAGGGTCTGTGCCTCTGCTGCTATCGTCAGCGAGAGGACTGTAAGGAGTGTCAGTGTCCTTTTCATCTTACTATTATTTTATAGTTTCCCCGTGGGGTCTTGATGATGTATGCGCCGCTTGTCGCCTCTTCGCGCTTGATGCGCTGTCCACGCAGGTTGTATATCTCTGTGGCCGAGAGCAGGTCTTTCGTCGCCTCTCCATGTACAGACTTGATGTCTGTGGTGGTTTCGTCGGTTGTCGAGAAGTACATTTTACTGAGGTTGGTGAGCGTGAATGTTTTGTTCCCAGCCGTGAGCGTGCTTCCGCTGATGGAGAGAGTGGTCGAAGAAGCCTGTACGCTTGCCTTCGCTCCGTCGGTCGTCTCAAAGGTCAGGTAGGTATATTCTTCGGCTTGGATTGTCATGACGCCTATGGCCATAAGCAATGTAATGAGCGCTTTCTTCATTGTCAGTTCCTGTTTTTTATGTTATGATATTATAATTGGGCTGTAAAGTTAGGTATTTTATTCCTTCCCGTGTATTTCATATGGACGAAAATAATTGTCCAAAGGACGGATTCGATTGTATGTTTTTATAAAAATACCTATTTTTGCATACAAAAAGTCTGATTGTTCATGAATCAAAGTCAAAGTATGCCTTCCGCAGTCCATCCGCTGGACGCAATGAATTTGGAAATAGAGCAGAAAGGGATGCTGGTTATCGACGACGTGAATGGCCTTCCTGCCTACAACGAGCCTTATATCTCGCCCCACCTGGTCATTGCCGTCAGCCATGAGGGTGTCTCGCATGGCGAGTATGATATGCGTCCTGTGGTATTTCTGCCACATGATCTTTCGGTGATCTATCCTAACCACATGATATCGGCCCATGATTCCTCGCCGGACTATCGTGTGACGCTCCTGGTCATCTCCAGCGAGTTGTATGGTAAACTTCGTTCCCGCCTGGCCTATGGCAACAGCCGGCTCTTCAGCAGCCAGCCCAAGTTTCATCTCACAGACGAGCAGTATCGGTGTATCTGCGATGTCATTCGTGTGATGAACGCGGTGAGTGGGATGAATCTTACGCGCAACCACGAAATTATTGCCAGCTTCATCGATGTCCTCTCGCTGATGGCCGATGAGTTTTGCTCGAAGACGTTTTACATGGAGCGTCCGGCAGCGGACAAAAGCGCCTCGTCGCGCACCTATTTCGAGGCCTTCTACAACCTTATCGTCAAGCATTACACAGAGAGCCGCGAGGTGAGCTTCTATGCCAGCCAGCTCTGTCTTTCGGCCAAGTATTTCGGGAATATTATCAAGCAGGAAACGGGCGTCAGTGCAGGCGAGTGGATAGGACGCTACGTGGCCATCCGGGCTAAGCTGCTCCTGCATCATCGGATGGACCTTACCATTCAGCAAATTGCGCTCCAGCTGGGCTTTGTGGATGCGTCGTCCTTTGCCCGCTATTTCAAGGCACACACCGGCATCACTGCCAAGACTTATCGTCGTCAGTGGTTGGAAGAGGATATTTGAATGTCCGTATTTTGGAAATTTTTGGCATCAGCACCCTTATGGAGGGCGACTCAAATAAGGGCCCAAAAGTGGCCTTTTGGGGGTGAAATCAGCTGTTTTTTGATGGAGTGAGAGATGTATATGTCTGATATTCAGGCTGCGCGAAAAATCGATTATTTGGGAGCGAACGGTCGTCGGCTCGTGTTTACGCGATTCTCGCGGCATTTTCTTCTCGGAGGAGCGTGTTCCATCGGCTTACGGAACGTGTTCCGTCGGCTCCCGCGGCACGTTGTTTGGGATGATGTGGCACTTCGCTCGAATCTGTGCGAGGTGAAGTGTAAATAAAAACTCCCTTCTTTGGCTTTTTTTCCTATTTCTTTACGGTAATCTCTACCACCGTTGCCAGGCCGTCCTTCACCCGGAATCGCACTTCACGTCTGGCAAAGGTCATGCCGTAGAGGCGCTCGGGGTCGTCCTGATAGCGTGGTCTCGGGTCGCAGGCAAGCACTTGGCGCAGTGCTTCCAGTTTTTCCGGCGGCAGATGGCGGGCTTCTTCGGCAGGGATCTCGACGCGGAGTAGCTGTTCATCGGAGGATAGTGTCTGTGTGAATCCCCCTGTGGCATCGGGGTGAGAGTCGGCATAGGGCAGGTAAGGCTTGATGTCGAGGATGGGCGTGCCGTCCATGAGGTCGGGACCTTCTACCTCGATGACCGGCCCCTCGGGCGTATGCAGGTGGATGGCATGGATGCGCAGCGAGGAGAGTCCGATGCTGTTGGGGCGGAATGGCGAGCGTGTGGCCCAGACCCCCATCCGGCGGTTGCCGCCCAGTCGGGGCGGGCGTACGGTGGGATGCCACTGTTCGGCATGTGCCTCGCTGAAGTCCCATATCACCCACAGGTGGGTGAAGTCCTCGAGTCCGCGCAGCGCCTCGGCATTGCGATAGGGCGGTTCGAATACGATACGGCCGCGCAGTGCACTGGCCACACCCCCTTGCCGTGGGATGCCAAACTTGCCGACAAGGTCTGTATGCATGCGCGCGACAATATTATATATTAAGGTAGGCATTTCCATATTCATTCGTTTTCCCGTGCACAAAAATAGGTAAAAACGAGCAAAGGAAAAAGGAAATCCTTGGCTTTTTGCCCTTTATTTCATAATTTTGCCGTGCAAAAGCATCTATGATGGAGACAGAGCGAATGATTACCATACTGGGGCCCACGGCTTCGGGCAAGACATCGATGGCGGCAAGGCTGGCTGTCAGGCTGGGCAATGCCGAGATCATCAGTGCCGACAGCCGGCAGCTGTATCGTGGCATGGACGTGGGCACGGGCAAGGACCTGGCAGACTATGTCGTGGACGGGCAGGCGGTACCATACCATCTCATCGACGTATGCGAGGCAGGGGAACGGTACAATCTCTTCCGCTATCAGCAAGACTTCTGGCAGGCATATCACGATGTGACGAGTCGCGGACGGCGCCCCATCCTCTGCGGCGGTACGGGACTCTACATCGAATCCATCCTGAAGAGTTACAAGATGGTGCCCGTACCGGAGAATCCCGACCTGAGGGAGCAGTTGCGGGGAAAGACACTGGCTGAGCTGGCAGAGATGCTGGCGGGCTATAAGCCGCTGCACAACACGACGGACATCGACACTCCGCAGCGGGCCATACGTGCCATCGAGATACAGGAATATTATCGCTCTCATCATATCGACGAACGTGAGTTTCCGCGGGTGGAAAGTCTCACGGTAGGTCTGATGCTTGACCGCGAGGAACGTCGTCGCCGCATCTCCGAGCGCCTGCACCGAAGGCTGGAGTCGGAGCACATGGTGGACGAGGTGAACCGCCTGCTGGAGCACGTCTCGGCCGAGGACTTGATGTATTACGGACTGGAGTACAAGTATGTGACGCTCTATTGTCTGGGCCGGTTGTCGTACGACGAGATGAGCCGCCAGCTGGAGATAGCCATCCATCAGTTTGCCAAACGGCAGATGACCTGGTTTCGTGGCATGGAGCGTCGCGGCATTCCCATCCATTGGATAGATGCCTCACGAAGTGTGGAGGAACAGTTGGAGGAAGTCTTGCGCCTGAAGCCTTGAGTCGGGCACTGGGGACTGTCTTTTATCCCCTTTTTGAGATTTGGTGGAGCGTTTCGAGGCTTTCGATGCGAATGGTGCGTCCATCGAGGGTGACCACTCCGTCCGTAGCAAACTGGCTCAGGGTGCGGATAGCGTTGTTCGTGGTCATGTTGCTCAGGTTGGCCAGGTCTTCGCGGCTCAGGCTGCAAGCCAGTGTGTGTCCGTCGGGCTGTGTGCCATAGCACTCGTAGAGGTAGAGGATGCTGTCGGCTAGTCTGCCGCGCAGATGCTTTTGGGTCAGGCTTACTGTGCGCTCGTCGCTCCTGCCCAATGCAGTGGCCAGGCGCTGTATGAAGAACCATGCCAGACGGGCATTTTCCTGTGTGTATTTCTTTACGAGCGCCAACGGAAATTTGACGATGAACGACTCCTCGTAGGCCGATGCGGCTGTGATGAACTGCTGTTGTGACATCGCAGCCCTATAGCCGAAGTATTCCACGGCCTGCAGGATGCGTACCGTCTGACTGCGGCCCACGCCTTCCTTGAATATCTTCACCTTCCCCGAAAGCAGGCAGAATAGCTGACGCGGGGTCTCGCCCTCGCCATAGATAAGTTCGCTGGGCTGATACCATCGTGCAGTCATGCGTTCCATCAGATTGTCGCGCTCCTCATCATCGAGAGTTTTAAAGAAATCTGACAGTTTTGTCATGATTTCCTTGTTCACGTCGAAATCAGCATTGTTTGTTGTCCTGAAAGAGTCAAAAGTAGGTTTCATGCTGCAAAGTTACGAATAAGTGAGCAAAGAGCAAAATGAAATCGTGAAGATTTTCAATTTTGCTCTTTCGAACGGGAGTAAATTCTTCAACACCCGCAAGCGGGCAGAAGCGCTGTAAACGTCAAACGCGGCTGTGCCAAAAAGTAGATTCAGCGAGCCGAACACCAAATGTAATCCTCCTTTTGAGGCTTCACATTCTGTCTCCCTCAAAAAAATAATGTCGCTCCGGAGTAATCGGTGATGTCGGAGAGTAGCAGATGTCTCCATGGTAGATATTTCGTTATTTAATGTGGAAAAAGTGTGGTAAGCATATGAAATATCTGATAAATTGTCTTGGCGTATAAGAAATATTTTGTAACTTTGAGGCACATAAAGTGAAAAATTATATGAGCTATTTACGTTTCGACAAGGCACAGATGACCAATCTCGAGGAAGTGTTGCCCAAGGAAGTGCTCCGCTCTAACCGTTCGGGAGCCTACTCGTGCTCTACCCTCGTGGATTGCAACACCCGCAAGTATCATGGCCTGTTGGTGGTGCCCGTGCCCGAGCTGGACGACGAGAACCACGTGCTGCTCTCGTCGCTTGATGCCACGGTCATCCAGCATGGTGCTGAGTTCAATCTGGGCCTGCACAAGTATGCCGGTGGACATTTCAGTCCGCGCGGTCACAAGTACATTCGCGAGTTTGACTCCCTACAGGTACCCACTACGACATATCGTGTGGGCGGTGTCATCCTCAAGCGCGAACAGATGTTTCAGCATTTTGAGAACCGTATCATCATCCGTTACACTCTGGTCGATGCACACAGCGAGACCACGTTGCGCCTGCAGCCTTTTCTCGCGTTCCGTAGTGTGAGGGAATTCACACACGAGAATGCCCAGGCCAGCCGTGAGTACCATCACGTACAGAATGGCATCCGCACGTGCATGTACCCCGGCTATCCCGACCTCTATATGCAGGTGAACAAGGAAAACGAGTTTGTCTTCCGTCCCGACTGGTATCGCGGCCTCGAATACCCCAAGGAACAGGAACGCGGATATGCCTCGAATGAAGACCTATATGTGCCGGGCTATTTCGAGTTCTCTATCCGGAAGGGAGAGAGCGTGGTGTTTGCAGCCGGACTGAAGGAGGTGAACACCGACACACTGGCCGAACTGGCCGACTTTGAGCTGAAGGTGCGTACGCCGAGGGACAACTTTTACAACACCTTGGTGAACAGCGCCCACCAGTTCATCATCCACCGCGAGCACGAGGACTATGTGCTGGCTGGCTATCCGTGGTTCAAGTGCCGAGCCCGCGATATGTTCGTTTCCCTGCCCGGACTGACACTGACGAACAATGAGGTGGCCAAGTTCGAGAGCGTGATGCAGACTGCCGAGAAGGCCATCCGCGAATTCATTGCCGGCACGCCGCTCAGTGTGAGCGTCACCGAGATGGAACACCCCGATGTGCTGCTCTGGGCCGTGTGGTGCATCCAGCAATATGGTAGCATGGTATCCAAGGAAGCGTGTATCAAGAAGTATGGCTCCCTGCTCTGCGAAATCATGGACTGGCTGGAGCAGGGAGGACATCCCAATCTGAGGGTGATGTCCAACGGCCTGGTATATTCCGAAGGCCGTGAAAAGGCTGTCACGTGGATGAACAGCACTGCCGGCGGTCGTCCCATCGTGCCCCGCACGGGATATATCGTGGAGTTCAACTGCTTGTGGTACAATGCCCTGATGTTTTCGGCCGACGTGTGCCGCTCGATGCGCAAGCGCAAGCGTTCGCGCGAACTGGAGCAACTGGCTGAGCGGTGTGCTGCGAGCTTCGTGCCGATGTTCTTCAACGAGTTTGGTTACCTCTGCGACTACTGCGTGGACGGATATCGCGACTATGAAGTGCGACCGAACATGATATTTGCCGTGGCACTCGACTATTCGCCGTTGGACATGAAGCAGCAGAAGAGCGTACTCGACTATTGCACCAAAGAGCTGTCCACACCGAAGGGACTGCGCTCGCTCAGTCCCAAGAGCGGTGCCTACAATCCCATGTATGTGGGTCCGCAGACCCAGCGCGACTATGCCTATCATCAGGGCACCGCGTGGCCGTGGCTTGCCGGCTTCTACATGGAAGCATGCCTGAAGGTGTACAAGATGAGCCGCCTGAGCTATGTGGACCGTCTGCTGGTGGGCTACGAAGAGGAGCTCTTCTATCACTGCATCGGCACGATTCCCGAACTATTCGACGGCAACCCTCCCTTCTCGGGACGTGGTGCCATCAGTTTTGCCATGAACGTTTCCGGAATCATGCGCATCGTGAAACTCTTAGATAAATATAATACCTATTAATAAAGGGAGGAACGAGAATATGAAGGTTCTTATGTTCGGATGGGAGTTCCCTCCTAAGATATACGGCGGTCTGGCTGTCGCTTCGTACGGCATCACCAAAGGACTCAGCCTGCAGGGGGATGTGGAGATCACCTTCTGCCTGCCTCGTCCCACGGGACAGGAAGAAAAATTCCTGAAGATAATCAATATGAGCCAGGTGCCTGTGGTGTGGCGCGATGTATGGTACGATGCTATCAAGGACCGCTTTGTGGGCCATACGGCCGAGGACTACTATCGTTTCCGCGACCATCTCTATGCCGACTTCAACTATCTGCAGGGACTCGACGATATGGGGTGTATCGGATTTGCCGGCGGCTATCCCAGCAATCTGAACGAGGAGATAAACAATTTCTCCATCATTGCCGGCGTGCTTGCCCGCAGCGAGCAGTTTGATATCATCCATGCCCACGACTGGCTCACGTATCCCGCAGGCGTACATGCCAAGCAGGTGAGCGGAAAGCCTCTCTGCATCCATGTGCATGCCACTGACTTTGACCGTTCGCGCGGCAAAGTGAATCCCACCGTATATGGCATTGAGAAGGATGGCATGGACCATGCAGACTGTATCATGTGCGTGAGCGAGCTGACACGCCAGACGGTGATTCAGCAGTATCATCAGGATCCGCGCAAGTGTGTGGCGATGCATAATGCCGTCTATCCGCTCTCGGACGATATCAAGGCCATCGTACCACACAAGAATCCTAAGGAAAAGACGGTGACCTACCTCGGACGCATCACCATGCAGAAGGGTCCCGAGTATTTCATCGAGGCGGCACGGCGGGTGCTGCAGCGCAGCCATAACATACGTTTCTGCTTTGCCGGCAGTGGTGATATGATGAATGCCATGATCGAGCTGGCTGCATCGTACGGCATCGCTGACCGATGTCATTTCCCTGGCTTCCAACGCGGGAGCCAGGTGTATGAATGCTACAAGAACTCGGATGTCTTTGTCATGCCCAGCGTCAGTGAGCCTTTCGGTATTGCACCGTTGGAGGCCATGCAGTGCGGGTGTCCCTGCATCATCAGCAAGCAGAGCGGATGCGGCGAGATACTGAGGAATGTCATCAAGGTGGACTATTGGGACATCGATGCGATGGCCGACGCCATCTACAGCATCTGTACGAACGATGCCCTGCACGACTATCTGGCCGAGGAGGGCATGCGCGAAGTGGACCAAATCACGTGGGAACGCGTCGGACTGCGTATTCGCTGCTGCTACAATCAACTGCTTACAAATGGCTGGTTTGACAACGACGCTTACCTGCACGATTCGAGTGAAATATAATCTGATTACACTGAGTACCCTGAATATTCCGAGCTCCCAGAGGGAGCGGAAAACCAATTGAATAGAATTATGAAGACCATCTGCATCTATTTCGAAATTCATCAGGCCAACCACCTGAAGCGTTACCGTTTCTTTGATATCGGTACAGACCACTATTATTACGACGACTACGAGAATGAACGCTCCATTACCGAGACGGCTCAGCGCAGCTACATTCCGGCGCTGCGTGCAATGCTGGAGATGACTCAGACCTATGGCAAATACTTCCGTGTGGCCTTCTCCGTAAGCGGAGTAGTGCTGGAGTTACTGGAACAGTATGCCCCCGAGGTAATCGACCTGCTTGGTCAGCTGAATGACACGGGCTGTGTCGAATTCCTTGCCGAACCGTACAGCCATGGCCTGGCCTCGCTGGGCAATACCGAGAGCTTTAAGCTCGAGACTAAGCGCCAGGCACGCAAGATGAAGGAACTCTTCGGCCACACGCCTAAGGTACTGCGCAACAGTTCGCTCATCTATAGCGATGAGATCGGTGTGCTTGCGGCTGAAATGGGTTTCAAGGGCATGCTGGCCGAGGGTGCCAAGCATATCCTCGGCTGGAAGAGCCCGCATTATGTGTACAAATGTGCCATGGATCCTCGTCTCAGCCTGCTCTTGCGCGACTATAAGCTCTCTGACGACATCAGCCTGCGTTTCTCCAATTCGAGCTGGAGCGAATATCCTCTCATGGCAGACAAGTATATCCGTTGGATTACAGAACTGCCCGAAGGCGAGAACGTCGTGAATATTTTCATGGAACTGGACGCCTTGGGTATGTACCAGCCCCTATCCAGTAACATCCTGGAGTTCCTGCGTGCACTGCCGGCGGTGGCCATGCAGCACGACATAATCTTTGCTACTCCCAGCGAAGTCATAGCCAAGAACAAGGCAGTGGCTCCGATGGAAATGCTCTATCCTGTCAGCTGGAACGACGAGGAACGCGACACCAGTTGCTGGCTGGGCAATGGTATGCAGCGCGAGGCATTCAACAAGCTGTACGACGAGAAGATTGTGGGACGCATCCTGGCCTGCCCAGACCGACGCATTAAGCAAGACTGGGACCGGCTACAGGCCAGCGACAACCTGCGTTTCATGACGACGAAGCCGATGAATGTACATATGTACCGCAGCTTCTATGACAGCCCTTACGATGCCTTCACCAATTATATGAACATTCTGGGCGACTTCCTAAAACGAGTACGTGACATGTTCTCTGATGCGGTGGAGAACGATGAGCTCAACAGCCTGTACACCCAGATTGCCAACATGGACGAGGAACTCAATGCCAAGGAAAATGAGATTAGCCGTCTGCGTGCTCGTCTGGAGAAGTACGAGCCCAAGAGCGAACCCGCACCTGAGTGTGTGAAGCCTGCGCTGGAAAAGTCGGCTGAGGGCACCAAGAAACAGACCGTCGCGAAGAAAGCGCCATCTACTACGAAGAAAACACCAGACACTCCGAAGAAAACACCAGCCGCAAAGAAGACCACGGCATCAACGCCCAAGAAGCGTTAGGCACTTGGTGATATGAAGATAACAATGAAGGGCAGCTCGTTCGGGGCTGCCCTTCATTGTATTCGGGAGGTCAAAGTTCCTTTGTGTCGAGTATGTTGCCGTCGGCATCCACCACGCGAAGAGTTATCTTCCCGTCCTTGATATCCAATCGCAAGGCTGAATTGTAGCCCTGAACGAGGGTGGGGAAGTTGGCATCCGCTGTAGGCTCCAGTAATGTGTATGTCTTGGGTTGAAGGTGCCCACAGACAAGGAGGTTCACATCAGCCTTGTTCAGGATGGGGGTCATCAGGTCGGCAAAGTATTTGGCTCCGCCCTCTGTCGTTTCCTCGGAGGTGAATGGAATGGGCAGATGGCTGACGACGATGCGGTATCGGGCGGTCTTGTACTCGGGTGTCTGAATAAGCTGCTCCAGCCAACGAGCCTCTTCCTGGCGGTAAGCGTTATAGGCGGCCAGGATAGTGGTATAGGCGGTGGGGTCATCGTCGGGCAGCGCTTCTCCACCATCCAACATCACCACTTCCAGGTCGCCCCAGCGGTAGGCATTGTAGTTCTTGCCGCTCTGGTGGGGGAAGTAGGTGGAGAAATAGTCGGCTGCATCCCCTTTCGTCTCGTGGTCTCCACGGAGCATATTGAAGTCTTGACGGGTGGCAAAGAGTTCGACGCTGCTGTTGATGAACGAGGTATAGGGCTCTTCGCACTTGGATGCTGTGCTGGAAGTTTTTCCCACCTGCATGTTCTCCATCATGTCACCTGCATAGATTATGTGGTCGGCTGTCTGATAGTCGAGTGCATCGAGGAATTTCTTCAGCATCTCAGTGCGGCCCAACATGTCGCTCACCACGAGCAGATGGTGTTCCGTAGCCTTGGAGTCGAGGGTGGTGAATTCATACCAGTCGGATTCGTATTGAGTGGACAGTTTGGCACTGTATGGCTTCATCTGTTCAATCTTCTGCGAGCAGACACGGTATTCATAGGTTGTCTTGTTCTCCAGCGAACTGATGCGTATCCTGAAGTTCTGTACCGGGAGCGACACGGAGGGTGCCTGAAGATAGTCGTAGATTTGGTGTTGCCCCTCTACTTCCTGATAATACTTGGTGACAGCGGATTGCCCTTTCTTGCGCAGTTCCACCCACGCAAAGGTGGGAACGGAATTCTCAAACACAATGGTGACTCCGTCGTGGGAGAGTTCCTGAAGATATGGGCCGCCACGGAAACATGTGGTGGCTGCAGACAGGAAAACTGGGATTAGGAGAAAGAGAAGGAGGATCATTCCTCTTCCTTTCCATACAAATGTGTGGCGAGAATGTATGTGGTTCATTTGTTCAGTATTTTTTTGTGGTTGACTATCATGATGGAACTGGACTGGCCCTTGGGCAGCTTACGTCCCATGAGATCGTAGCGAGCATCTTCGCTCGTGCGGGAGAGGGTGGGGCTGTCGATTCCGTCCTCGATCATTCTTAATACACGGAAGGTCTCCTGTTCCTCACTATAAGGAATGTAGGCAGAACCGGCTGCAATCTGTTTGGATGTGGACTTCTGGAATCCCACCTCGCCGTTTTTTACCTTCAGCAGTGCCATGCTGCCAGCCGTCATGTTCTTCTTGTCCTCGCAGCAGGCCACCAGGATGTTTCCCTCGATGGGGTCTGCTTGTGCCGGAGTGCTCAGGAAGGTGTAGGTGCCCTTAGGGGCATGGATTACCACAGCTGTGACTGCGGGGATGACTTTCTTCGTGTAAGGAACAAGGAAGATACCGCCATCCTTTTCGATTACGCTATATACCTCCACGCCCTCGGGAACCTCGGCAGGGAAGGATACACTTAGCACGGCCCAGCCTGAACTGAGTACCGTCACTTGGTGGTATGCACGCTGCAGTGTCCACGACGAGCAATATCCGGGGTAAAGGTAGTTCTGTCCCGAGGCTATTATGTCCCCATCGTTGGGCTTTCCGTAAAGACCTTTGTCGCCTGTTGAGGGGTTGGCGACCGAGAAGAAGTCGTCCGGCGACGATGCATCAGCTATTGTGAACATTCCCTCTGTGTCGTATGCGAAAATCTGTTTGGCGTTCGTCTCTTCTGCCGTAATGTGCAGTGTGTGGTCGGCCGAGGGACTCGCCACCCGTCGTCCCATGTAGTCCTGCATGGATACTTGGGCGCCGACAGGAGTGAGGTGGAAGACGGTCGTGCCATCATTTATTGCTGCATCGTTCCAGCGCAGGACGAGTTCGCCGTCCACCTCTTGCTCTCGCATCACCTTCTGTTTGTTCTGGCGAAGTTCGAAAGCACGATAGGCATTCGTCAGCCAATAATAACCTTCTGCCACAGGGTTCAAGGAGCCGGCTGCAGTCTCCTCATAGGTCTTTGCTGCCTGCGCGAGTCGCTGGCAAACTTCCTCTGCCTGCTCTGCCGTGGTGTTTTTGTCATCGGCCAACTCCTGTGCCTCGTCTATGCATGCTCTGAGGGTGCTGCTCATGAGAGGTGACACCTGACCGGGATTGTCCCCGCAGGGATAGAGTGCCAGTACGCCACGTGCATCACCCAGAACCCTGCGAATGGTGAGCGAGGGGGTAATCTTGTCTTCTTCCAGCGGGGTGAGAACCTGCAGGTCTTCTACATTGTGTCCTGTAGCGGCTGGGGTCTCGAAGAGTGCGGCATTCTGCACCTGCTGCAGGATATATTCGTTCTCGGGCCAAGGAGATGTGTCGTCCTGCGAACGCAGGTGAAAATGATGATACGGGCGGGCACTATGTACCACCAAGTGGCGGTCGTAGCGAGCCACGTCGAGATAGGAGTAGGCTTCTCCCGAACAACTCTGTATCGTATAACTGCCATCCCCTTGAGAACGGAAGTAATATGTCTTGTAGGCTTGGTTTATGCTGGTTCCACTCGTGATATACATATAGGCATGCTCGCCGTTTCTGCCCATGGGATGGGCGTAGTCAATGGCGTTGCCGTATTGGTCGCGCAAAGCGTTCGTGTCATATGAATATACGTAGTTCAGGGCGTCTTGCTGCATGGTGCTCAGCGTGTAGTAGCCGTCTGGCACCAAAGGCTCTGGCTGTGCATACATGGTAGGAGTCAGTGTCATGCAGCATGCCGAAAGCATTACTGCGCCTTTTCGTGTTATGCGGTTTATCTTCATCTTTGTATCCTCCCGATTCCTAATCGTCCGAACCTGTAGTGATATATATCAGCTTCTTCTCGGCCTTTCCGTTTCTAATCATCTTATCCAAGAGTACAACGCCCTTCGTGGATACAATTTTCAGGTGGATATTGCCGTCGGCGATGTCTATGCGCATCCCGCTGTGTGCTCCGATGTTGTATTCCTCAAACTGGTTGCCTTTGTTCTTGTAGTTCTTGTCTATATATGTGTATGTCTTCGGGTGATAGTGACCGCTTATCAGCATGTCGATGTCACACTGTTTGAGCAGCGGTAGGATGAGACTGATGAGTTGCGGCTCACCTCCGAACTCGTCGGTGGGCTTCTTGTCGTCCATCAGCAACGTGAAGTGGCAGATGACGATGCGATATTTGGCCGTACGGAATTCATCGGTCTTTATCAGTTCTTCAAACCAGCGGGCCATTTCTTCGCGGTAGCTGTAGAATGAAGCCATGCCATAATATTCCTGATGGTTGTCCAGCTTATCCTCTCCACTGTCTAAGAGCACGATTTCCAGGTCGCCCCAGCGGTAGGCATTGTAGATGTGGCCGCTCTTGTGCGGAAAATAGTCCATGAAGTGGCGTGACATGTTGCCGCGTGTCTCGTGGTTGCCACGCACAATCTCGAAAGGTTTGTTCTGTGCGAACAAGCCCACACTGGCGTTGATATAGCCACTATACGGATCTTGCACCCCGTCCTGCATGAAATCGGTCATGTCTCCGTTGTAGATGATACGGTCGCATGTCTTATAATTAAGGTAATTGAGCAGAGCCACCAGCGAGTCGGGCTTGTTGTGCATGTCGCTGGTGATGAATATGTGATGTTCCGTCTGCTGCGGGTCTTGCGTTGTAAACTCTTTCCATGTGGAGGTGTACATGTTGCTTGAACCCAATAGAGCTTTTACCCCATTCGAGTCATGTGTTTGCACCTTGTGAGCTTTCACTCGGTACTCGTATTTGGTGGCTGGTTTCAGGCCCTCGGCCCGTATTGCAAAGTTCTGTACGGGTACGGCAGAGTTCTTTGTACTAAGAATCTGGCTGTAGGACTTCACCCTCCCGTTTACTGTTTGGAAGTACTTCGTTGCTTCTGTCTGTCCTTTCTCGCGAATCTCGATCCAGGATACTGAGGGGACTGCGTGCTCAAAGACCACAGTGACGCCGTCTGGAGTAAGTTCTTGTAGATATGGCCCTCGGGTAAGCCAATTCTGTGCTTCAGCATGTACCACGGCAAGTGCGAAGGCTACATTGATTAGAAGACATCTCTTATACATTATTATATTATATATAGTTGTGAATCGTTGTTTGCTGCTTATTTCTTAGCACAAAGGTACGCATTTTATTTTATTTCTCAGTTCACTTGTCTCTTTTTTCTTAAAAAAAGGTTTAGAATGATGCACTGAATGGATTTATTTTGTATCTTTGCATAACCTAAACGAAATAATAGACCAAAGAATTGGATATACTAACACATTAATAATTCACCATTAACTAACATTAAAGCTATGAAGAAGAACATTATCTCATTAGCATTCTTGCTATTGCCGTGTTCGCTTTGGGCTGACGATTTCACCGTCAACTCGGCCGAAGACTGGCAGACAGTGTGTTCTAACGCAGAAGCCTACGCCAGCGGAACCATCACGTTCGGTGCTGACTTTGAGGTGACAACGGCTTTTCCCGCAGCTTTCACCGGCACGCTGGACGGCCAGGGACACACTATCACGTACAACCTTACCAATCCAGGTAAGTTCGGTCTGTTCAGCTCCACTGGCGAAGGAGCAGTTATCAAGAACCTCAAGATTGCAGGTACCATTGAGGCAAACACTGGTGCGGCTGGCGTGGTCTATACCGTGAACGGTGCCACCACCATTCAGGATGTCAAGGTCAGTGCCACCATCAACTCCAATTCTTACCCCTTGAGCGGCTTCGTCGTTGAGGGCAAGAATAAGCTTACCATCAAAGGTTGCGAATTCAATGGCACGATTTGGTGCTATACTTCTGCTTCTGCCGACTGTGCAGGCTTTATCAGCCGTGTGACGGATAATGGCGCCTTTACCATCGAGAATTGCTCCTTCAGCGGAACCGTAAGAGAGGAGTCTAAGTCGGGTGCCGCTGCAGGTTGGCGTGCATCGGGCTTCGTCAGCACAGTGGAGAAGATTGCTGAAGCTGCCGACTGTTTCTTCACCAACTGCTCCTACACGGGCACCATTCTTCAGGGCAACGGCTCTGTACGTCTGGGCGGTTATGTGGGCAGCCCCAATGCAGGCAACATCAGCTACTATTTCAAGAATTGCCTGATGGGCGGTTCTGTCCAGCATTGGAAAAGCAATAGCGACCCCACGTATGATACGGACGCCAACAACATCGTGGTGGGTAGCACGGGGAAGGCTGGCAAGTTCTTCAGTGAGAACTGCTACATTGCTCCTTCGCTCTGTCTCATAGAAAGCTATTCCAACTCGCCCGCCTTCACCGCTGTCAGCGAAGATCAGCTGGCCAGCGGAGCCCTGTGCTTTGCACTCAATGGCGATCAGGAGAAGATAAACTTCTATCAGACACTGGGCAGCGACAATCTGCCGGTACTCGACAGCACTCATGGCACTGTCTATGCCAGCGGACGCAAGCATTGTAACGGTGATGACTACGAGGGCGTGACGTACAACAACACCGGCGGCTCCACGACAGTGGACGAACACAATTTCGTGGATGGTGTATGCGACTATTGCAAGCAGTTGCAGATAGACGAGGCCGGCTACTTCCATGTGGTCAGCCAGAAGGCATGGGAGACGGCTGCCGCGCAGATTAACTCGGGTAACATCGGCTTGAACATTAAGCTGGAGACTGACGTGGAACAGCACAGTACGCTGGCCAGCGGATACTTCGGTACATTGGACGGCCAGGGCCATAGCATTGACGTCACTATGGGTTCGGAAGACAATACTGACACTAATGTGGGAAGCGGAAAGGTTTCGCTTTTCGGTACCATCGGTGCGGCCACCATTCGCAATGTCGTCTTCAAAGGCCGTCTGATTGGTTCCTGTGCCTCTGCACCTATCGCCTCCTATTCCAGCGAACTGGTGACGGTGGAGAATGTGGTTTCTCTGGTTGACGTCATCCAGACCACTACGGCAGATGGAAACTGCTCTGGCCTGATCAGTACGGCCAACAACGACACGCATTTCATTAACTGTGTCGTGAAGGGTACCATCCAGGCTACGAAGGATGCCGGAAGCTTCCTGGGTTGGTCCAACGGACATACTCATACGCTGGAGAACTGTCTTATGATTGGCGAGGTAACCGTAAACCAAGGTGCCATGTCTGTCTTCTGCCGTATCAAAGACAATAATACCGTCAATATGACGAATTGCTACTATGCTCCCTGCACTCCGACTATTCTGAACGGCAATGGCAAGGAGATTGCGCCCAACGCCAAGTTGATAGATCCGGAGCAGGTATCTTCGGGTGCGCTTTGCTATCAGATGAATGGAGACCAGAGCGCAATTAAGTTCTTCCAGACTCTGGGCGAGGATGAGTATCCTGTTCCGTTTGCCTTCGGTCATGCCCAAGTTTTTGCCAATGGCCATAAGCACTGTAATGGTGACGACTACGAAGGTCTCAGCTATAACAACGTGAGTGGCGAGACAATACAGGACGACCACAACTTCGTGGACAATGTCTGCACGTACTGCGGTACTATCAAGACGGATGAGAACGGCGTGTTCCATATCATGAATGAGGCTGGCTTTGCTGCCTTCTCGAAATATGTGGCTAACGGGAACGCTACGTTGTCTGCCGTGCTGGAGAACGATATCAATGTGAATATGGGTGTTGATACCGACTGTCCCATGGTGGGCTCTCCGATTATGTATGAGGGAGTCTTTGATGGTCAGGGACATACCATTTATGCTACGATCGACGCAGGTGGCGAGACCGGCGGTATATTCAGTAACATCAAGGGTGCCACCATCCGTAATGTCGTTGCCGAAGGTACCCTGCGTAATGCCGGTCAGGCTGGCTTCGTAGGTAATGTGGACAGCAAGGACGCATTGCTGGAGAACATCATTGTCAAGATGGATATCGAGGGCTCGCTCAATGTGGCTGGCTTTGTAGGCAATGGCAGCGGACTGACCGACAAGACCCTGACTATGCGTAATTGTATGTTCGCAGGTAAGATTGCCTACGTAGGCCCCGAGAACAAGAACGGCATGGGCGGTTTCTTGGGATGGTGTGGATCTGGTGCAAAGTTTAACATGCAGAACTGTATCATGATTGGTGACATTGACCTGAGCATCAAGGCAGAGAAGACGGCTCAGTTTATTCGTGCCAACAACGGCTGTACGTTCAATGTCAAGGATTGCGCCTACATCCCTGCACCAGGCATTATGTATGTGAATGGTCACACCGGCGAGATGAATGCCACCCCGATAGTATGTGACAATGCCTCGGACGGCCAGCTTTGCTATGCGGCCAATGGAAACAGCTTCCAGAATCCTGTATGGTATCAGGATATAGACCGCGACGAAGTACCTTCGCTTGACGCTACCAAGGGTGTCGTGTATAAGTCAGCCGATGGATATGCGTCCAACACTAAGGATGCATACAGCCAGATAGCCAGCGACCTGCAGGCGATGGCCGAGGAGTTTGCCAACGTAGAGGAACATCCCGCACAGAAGACTCTGGTGGACGCTTATCTCGAGGCTATGGAAGCCCTGAAGGAGTGCAAATCCTTCGAAGAGATTGTCAGCGCATACTATCCCGCCATCGAGGAACAGTATCAGATTGTGGCTGCCAGCCAAAAGACATATGCTGAATATATCCAGAAGGTGGAGCAGACACGTCAGTACATCGAGGATAATGCTGCAGACTTCATGGGCGGACCTGCCTTCCAGAAACTGGAGGCTTATCTGAGCGACGAATTGACCGATCCCTCTGAGGACGAGTTCCCGAATGGCTCGTTCGGCTTCATCATCGATCCCGAGAACCTGCTCCTGGATGCTGAAGGTCTGAAGGCCGAGATCGCATTCATCGATCAGATGATGAGCGACGCTCTGAACGAGGGTCTCAATCCTGGTGCCGATGCCACATCATTCATCGCCAACGCCGACTTCTCGAACGGTTTCACCTCCTGGGAAGGCACTCTCATGACCACCGCTGCCAAGAGCGAGAGCTACGAAGGTCGCTTCGTGGCTGAGAGCTGGTCGGACAATGCCTTCGACATGCACCAGACCATTACGCTGCCTGAGAACGGTGTCTATGAACTCACCTTCAATGGAGCCTATCGTATTGCCGAGCAGGCCAACACCCACCAGCACTCTGCAATGGTTTATCTGAACGGTAACAAAAACTATCTGCCGGCAGTCTATGAAGACATGCTTCCCGCTGCTGATGCACAGGATGGAGTGAACTGTTGGCTGACCGGCACGGCCGACTATGCCATCAAGAACGACATGGAGGAGACCATCGGTTACACCACCCATGGACAGCAGGGTGCCGCCTGCGCCTTCTTCACGGGTCGCTATCCCGTGCGCATCCTGGCCAATGTGACGGACAACACGCTGACCATCGGTTTCACCAACGGTCATTTGCTGACCTCTGGCAAGGAGTGGGTTGCCCTGGGTAACCTGAAGCTCACCTATCTGGGTGAACTGGCCGAGGCTGGCGACGCTCTGGATGCCACGCTCGCGAACATGAAGGCCCGTGCCGAGTACATGCTGGCACAGGATCCCGAGAACGAGAGCGCCGACTTCGTGAAGTTCTATCCCAACTTCGACGCTAAGATGCGCGCCGCGCTGCAGGAGAAGATTGATGCCATTGCCACTACGACGGAGGCTGAAGGCAAGTACACCCTCATCCAGGAGATTGGCGACCTGTTCGAGCAGATTGTCACCTGCAAGGCCAACTACGGCAAGATGCTGGTGATGGCCGACGCCTTTATGGCCGCCCTGGAGTCCATGACCACCTCTGGCGAGATCTCTGAGGATGAAGCAAAAGAGGCTTATAAGGCTATCGAGAACACCACGAATGGCTACAGAGACGGTCTTTACACCAGTGAGGAGGCAGCTCGCGGAGGCGACCTGGCTTCTTCTGCCATGTATCCTTCCTTCAACGAAGAGGGAACCATGCAGATCTCCACTGGCGCTCAGCTGAACATCTTTGCTGCTATGGTGAATGGCGGTAATACCAAGCTGAATGCCGAACTCACCGCGGATGTGAGTGTCGGTCAGGGCTTCGTGATGATCGGTACTACCGACCTTCCCTATGCAGGTACCTTCAACGGTAAGGGTCATACGATTACTGCCGACTTCAGCCTGCCTGAGACGGATGCCGTCGGTATCTTCTCCGCTGCCGGAGCTGCCACCATCTGTAACCTGAAGGCTACGGGTAACATCGAGGGTAAAACGAACGTCGGTCTGGTAGGCCGCAGCCTTGGCAAGACTGTCTTCTCGAATGTCGAGAGTAACCTGAGCGTGCTGGGCTTCAATAATGTGGGTGGCTTCATCGGTAATGCGTCGAGTGGTCCTCAGTCGTTCCGCAATTGTCTCTTCTCTGGCAAGTCTGCTGTGGATATGAATATCTCTGACAGCAGCGGCGCCGGCGGTTTTGTGGGTTGGTCTGCTACGAACACTATGACTGCCAGCCACTGTCTGTGCATCGGTGAAGTAGAAGGTGCTCAGCTGGCTTACTATTTCCGCGTGAAGTGCGACGGAACTGTGGGCACAGCAGGCTCTGCAGGCTGCTATGTGACCGCCGACCACCTGTATCTGCTCAAGCGTGGCTGCAAGGATCAGCAGAGCGAGGTATATGGACAGGAAGCTCTCGTCAGCGGTACGCCGCTCTGGTGGGGCGAGTTCCTGACCGACGTCATCAGTGTGGTAGAGCCCAGCCAGGTAGAGAACGGCGAGATCTGCTTCCTCCTGAACGATGGCAACACCTCCGAGCCTACATGGTTCCAGACCCTGGGCGAGGATGCCAACCCCGTGCTGGACAATACGCACAAGGTGGTTTACAAGCTCGACAACGGTACGTACTCCAATACAAATACTCCTGTCGAAGTGCCGGCTCCCGAGGCTGACCTCCTCGACGTAGTATTCCATGAGGACGGCACGGCCGAGGATGTATCGCCTATGCATAACACGGTAGAACTCTGTGGTACTACTACTTCCACCTATTACAATGAGACCTACAAGCGCTATGTGGCTCGCTTCGACAATCCTTGGAGCAAGACCTGTACGGGCTACTACAAGGTGGATTATGAGAGCAATGAGGCTATCCGCTCGGCACTCTCTGACGGTCACAGCCTTGAGATGCTTGTGATGGCCGACTATGAGGGCGCAATCGAGAACGTCGAGGCCAAGCCCTTCAGTGCAATGCAGGGTGGCGGCACAGGCTTCCTGATTTGCAAGACCAATACCGCCGGTCGTCAGAACGAATTCACCTTCCTGCCAAATGTCACAGAAAACGGCAACAGCACATGGCGCTGGACGAACAGCGGCGTGGTTCCTGAGGCTAAGACCTTCTACCACGTAGTGGGTGTCTGGAACAAGGAAGAGGCCAAGGCATACATTTATGTCAACGGCGAGCTCTGCAAGATGGAGGATGCTCCTGGTGACTTCCGCTTTGCACAGACTGGCTGCAACTGGTTCTGCCTGGGTGGCGATGCTGATCCCAATGGCGGTGGCCAGGCATGGAAGGGCGATCTGGGTATCGCACGTGCCTATGACAAGCCTCTCACGCAGGCTGAAGTAACCGCTCTGTGGAAGAATATCCTCAACCCGAGTGGTATCGAAGGCGTATCTCGGGATGCTGATGCACCCTTCGGAATCTTCCGTCTCGACGGTGTGCGTGTAGAGAAGGCCCAGAAGGGTATCTACATCATTAATGGAAAGAAGGTGATGGTTAAGTAAAAGCTAAGAAGGTCAAGAACTTCAATGAAAGTTCTTGACCTCTTGCCGAACGTAAATCATCTCGACACAGCCAAGGTACTGGGTAAATATAAACACAGTTTCCAAAGTAAGAATCAGCAGAGGCGGGCAATAATGCCCGCCTCTGCTGATTTCTGTCGATACCCATTCTGCTTTGCCTATGTTTTGTGACAGAATTATTTGTCTGTGACAAAGCACGTGTTTATCTATGATGGACGGAACTGGGAGGATGGGGACGCGGAGCAGGGTGAAAAGGGATGTGTAACCGACTCAGGAGGGAGATGAAGTCGGCTGGATAAGGAAAATGCCTCGGGGCGGACGGTTGGACGGCCCGGGGCGTCTATTCGGACGGCCCGAGGCGTCTAACCGGACGGCCCGGGCCGTCTGAAGTCGAAATCTTTTCTTGCGGCATATACGATGTCGCTAAAAATCAGATAAGGTGATGCGATTACGTGAGTGCAAAAGCAAGGAATAGAACGAAAAGTAATCTGATTGGAGTTCCGGATCTACATACATCCGAAACTAAAATCCATAACTGCTCAATGCTGCTATAGTATTTCCCTTGCAATCCATGCGCAGGCTTCGGCATCGGCGAGGGCATGGTGATGGTTCTCTAGCTGGTAGCCGCAGGCTGCAGCTACGGTGTGAAGTTGATGGTTGGCCAACCAAGGTAACCTCCGACGAGAGACGCACAGGGTATCATAAAACTCATAGTCGGGATAGTCCATCTGATAGACGCGGAATACAGCCTTCAGGCAACTTTCGTCAAAGGGCTTGTTGTGAGCCACCAGTGGAAGTCCTTCAATCATGGGTGCTATCTTTTTCCAAACCTCCGGGAAGACGGGTGCGTCGTCTGTGTCCTCACGACATAACCCGTGTACCTGACTGCACCAATAATTATAGTAGTTTGGCTCGGGCTGAATGAGTGAATAGAATGAATCCACCATCTCGCCGTTCCTGACAATGACGATGCCCACGGAGCAGACGGAGGATCGTTCGTTGTTCGCCGTCTCGAAGTCAATTGCTGCAAAATCTTTCATACGTAATCCGGTTCCTTTCGTCTCTCATGCCTCTGCCATTCTCCCATGTATGTCGTATGGGGAAGGGGAGTGCAGGGTGTCTGTCCCTGATTAAACGACGAATGGGCAACCTTTTTGAAGGGTTGCCCATCCGTTCTTTGTAGCGCCTACGGGAATCGAACCCGTGTTCCATGCGTGAGAGGCATGTGTCCTAGCCGCTAGACGAAAGCGCCATAGTTGCATCCGAGATTCCCTGGCGGAAGCTGGGGGATTCGAACCCCCGGTACGGTAACCCGCACGTCAGTTTAGCAAACTGGTGGTTTCAGCCACTCACCCAAACTTCCTTTCTACATCGCGCTTGATGTCGCTTGCGACAGGGTTTCGTCCCAAATGCGGTGCAAAGGTACATCATTTTTGAATACTCTGCAAGTATTTCCGTGTTTTTTTTCGTCCAATATCGAAAAGTTTCTCTTTAAGGGTAAAGTTTAGCTCTCGTTTTCCTTCTCTTGTGGGGTAAACTCGGGCATGAAGAGCGTGTTGTCCTCGAGGTCGAGGAGGAATCGTTTTACGTCGAGTCCCCCGCTGTAGCCTTGTAGTTGTCCGTTTTTTCCCACCACGCGGTGGCATGGGAGAAATAGCGAGAGTATGTTCTCGCTACAGGCTTTGGCCACGGCACGTGTGGCCGTGGGAACACCCAACTCTCGGGCCAGGTCGCCGTAGGTGATGGTTTTCCCATAAGGAATCTTTGTGAGCGACTTCCAGACTCGTTTCTGAAACTCGGTGCCAACGAGAAGCAGGGGAACCTTCAGCGTTTCGCTCTTTCGCCGGAAGTAGGCAGTGAGCTGACGGCGCGCCTCGAGTATCACGGCCGTGGGCTTCTGTTCGAAGTCGGCTTTCAGTTCGCGACGCAAGGCCAGGCTGGCCGAACTCTGGTCATGACTGTCCTCCCAGTTGCACATACACAGGCGTCCATTGAAGGAATAGAGCACCAACTCGCCACACGGCGACGTGTAGTACTGATAATTGATAATGTTGTGCTTTTCCATGCGTGCGTGTTGTTTGCGCTCCAAAGTTACGAATTAGCGTGGAAAGTGCCAAATATATTCATGCTTTTTTGTGCGGAAGGCGTAGTCGTGTGTCTTTGACGAGTCGGGTGCACATTCAGAGGCGCTTCTGCTCGCAAGCATAAAGCCGAAATTTACCCATTTTGCTTTGTGCTTTGCCAGTTAATTTGTTACTCTGACCTTCGATCGAAGTTACTGCCATTCGGTAATGAAAGTAAAAAGATTGGCTTTTTCCTTTGCATTACTCTCGTTTATTCGTAACTTTGTCCCACGAAAGGAGCGTGATATGCGACTCCGGCTGGATTTAGTTACGTTAAAGAGATATATGACGGTTACAGCATATTCAATAAACAGACGTGAACTGTGGGACGAATTCGTGTCCCACTCGAAGAATGGTACATTCCTCATCCGACGCGGCTTCATGGACTACCATGCCGATCGTTTCTTTGACTGCTCGGTGATGGTTTTCGACGGAGTGGAGCCTTCCGATGAAGAGGACGATACCGAACTCTCGATGCACAACTTGGTGGCTGTGATGCCGGCCAACTGGGACGAGCACGAGCGATGTGTCTATACCCACCAGGGACTCACGTATGGCGGTCTGATTGTGAAGGAAGATGTCACACAGAAAGAGGTGATCAGTATATTGAAGTCCATTTTCCTATATTACATCTCCTACCTTCAGGCGCGCAAGATTGTATATAAACCTATACCTTATATATATAGTGCTCAGCCCTGCGGCGAGGATCTCTATGCCCTGTTTCGTGCACATTGCCGACTGACACATCGGCTTGTGAGCACGGTGGTCTCGTTGCGTAATCCACTGCGCATGCGTACGCTCCGACAGAGACAGGCTCGCAAGGCCATCGACCACGGCTTCTATATCGATCGCATGCCCGAGGGGGATTGGGACAGCCTGCTAGAATATTGGACGTTGCTCGAGCACGTACTTGACAAGTATCATTCAGCTCATCCCGTGCATACGTTTGAGGAGATGCAGATGCTCATGCAGCGTTTCCCGCGTGAGATAAAGCTCTTCCTTGTCCGTGACCATGCCAAGATAGTAGCTGGCTCTGTCCTGTTCGAGACGCGACAGGTGGCGCGCGTCCAGTACATTGCTGCCGATGAGGAGGGGAGGGCATACGGTGCGCTTGACTTACTCTTCCGCCATCTCATAAACGAACGCTACAAACAGATGGAGTATGTCGATTTTGGCACTTCAAATGAGAAAGGGGGATGGTATCTCAACGACGGGCTCGTCTTCCAGAAGGAGGGATTCGGCGGACGTGCCGTGTGCTATGATACATATGAAGTGATGCTCGACCGCGATATCGTCGACCATATGATTGACGAACCACAGAGTAGTGCAGTTCAAGAGGTTAAGTTTCTTGACTTAAAGAAAATAAGTAACTCCTATGAACCACAGCTCTCAGATGCCGTACTGCGCGTGATACATCGTGGGTGGTTCCTGCTGGGCGAGGAGGTACAACGCTTCGAGCAACAGTTCGCCGACTATGTGGGTGCACGCCACTGTGTGGCTGTAGGCAACGGCCTGGAGGCCCTGACGCTCATCCTGCTTGCCTGGCGCGAACTATTGGGCTGGCAAGCGGATGATGAGGTAATCGTGCCAGCTAATACGTACATCGCCTCCATTTTGGCAGTCTCCAATGCGGGGCTGAAGCCTGTTCTGTGTGAGCCAACGCTGGAGACGTGTCTCATCGACCCGCAGCGCATCGAATCGCTCATCACGGAGCGTACGCGTGCTATCATGCCTGTCCATCTCTATGGCCGCTGCTGTGACATGAAGGCTATCAATGAAATTGCCCTCCGTCATGGACTGAAGGTACTGGACGACGTGGCTCAGGCTCAGGGGGTGGAGCAGGGAGGTGTCCATGCCGGTCATCTCTGCGATGCTTCCGGCTTCAGTTTCTATCCGGGGAAGAACTTGGGCGCACTGGGAGATGCCGGTGCCGTGACCACAGACGATGAAGAGCTGGCACGCGTGGTACGCACGATAGCCAACTATGGTAGCCGTGAAAAGTATGTGAACGAACTGCGCGGACGAAACAGCCGTATGGACGAGATTCATGCCGCTGCGCTCTGCGTCAAACTGGAACAGCTTGATGCGCGTAATGAACGCCGCCGCCAGATAGCGGCGCTTTATTATAAAGGTATAGAGAACCCGCTGATCACGTTGCCTTCCATGCCGGAAAATCCCGAGGAGCATGTCTTCCACGTCTTTGCTGTACGCTGCCCGGCACGCGATGCGCTAAAGGCATATCTTGCCCAGCATGGAGTGGAGACACTCATTCATTATCCTATTCCTCCGCACAAGCAGGCGGCTTATGCCGAGTGGAACAATCTTTCGTATCCCATTACGGAGCGCATTCATCGGGAGATACTCTCGTTGCCCATTAACAGTGTGCTCACGGAAGACGAGGTGGCCTTTGTCATTCAGATGGTGAATTCGTTTAACGTCGGATCATGAGAGTTCGACGACAGTGATGCCTGCTCCGCCCAGCTGTACATGCTCGTCGTGAGCCGAGCGCACGGCTGGCACCGTGGATAGATACTGGCGTATGAGCTGTCGCAGGATGCCATTGCCCGTACCGTGAAGTATCCTTACGCGCGAAGCACCCACTAGAATGGCATCGTCTATATAGTAGGTGATGGCCTGCAGGGCTTCCTCGCCTCGCATGCCTCGTATGTCGATTTCCTGTTTGAAATTCAGGTTGCGCTGGCGCATTTGGTCTTGTGTGCTGCGGCTTAGGTAAGACACAGTTACATGCTGTGCCTCCTCCTGTTTTTTTGCTGGTACAAGCCGGCTGATGTCCACTACAGTACGCATCATGCCGAAAGCCACCACTGCCTGCTTACCCTGTATCTCAATGACTTCACCCACACTCGTCTGTCCCTTGATGCGCACGGACTGTCCCTTCTGCAGCTGTGTCTCGTCAGAACGACCGTCCTTGGCTGTGCTACCTGTTTGTGTGCCGCCGGGCGTCGATGATGATTGCTGGGCCGAGAGGCGTTCCTTGTTGCTGCGTCGCTCCTCCTTGCGCTTTCGTCGATCCTCGATTTTGCGCATCTTCTTCTCAATCATCTCATCGTGTTCGTGCTGGCTTTCCTCTTCGAGACGGCGGCGGAAGTCGTCCATTTCTTGGCGTAGCTCTTTTGTGCGCTCCCGCTCAGCCTGTGCCTCGCGAATCTTGCGGATGGTACGCTCCACCATTGCATTTGAGTCTCGGATAATCTGCTCAGCCTGTTGTTTGGCTTCGCGGATGATTTCTTTGCGCTTGGCTCGAAGCTCGGTGATTTCCTGCTCGTATCGTTCGATCGTAGCCTGCATCTGCTTCTCCTGCGAGTGTATGGTCTGGCGTTTTCCCTCCCAATAGCGCTTGTCGCGTGTAATGTCGAGCAGATATTTGTCTGCATTCACATATTCTTTGCCCACGAGTTCCGTGGCGTCGGCAATCACGTCCTCCGGGATTCCTGTCTTACGTGCAATCTCCACTGCGAAGCTGCTACCGGGGTGGCCTATCTGTAGCTGGAACAGCGCCTCCATCTTCTGTCGGTCGTAGAGCATAGCACCGTTGACCACGCCTGGCGTGTCTTCGGCAAAGTGCTTCAAATTCTGGTAATGTGTGGTAATCACGGCGAAGGTCCCTCGTTGCACGAATCTGCGCAGCACAGACTCGGCAATGGCACCGCCGATGGTGGGTTCGGTACCACCGCCAAACTCGTCGATGAGCAGCAGACTGGAGGGGTCGCAATGCTGCATCATGTTGCGCATGTTTCTCAGATGTCCGCTGTATGTGCTCAGGTCGTCCTCGATACTCTGTTCGTCACCGATGTCAATGAACAGGTGATCAAAGATGCCGCAGTGCGAGTTCTCGCCCATGGGCACGGGCAAGCCGCATTGCAGCATATATTGTAGCAGGCCTACGGTCTTCAGGCAGACACTCTTGCCGCCGGCGTTCGGGCCGCTGATGATGAGGATACGCTGTTTGCGATGCAGTTCTATCTCCAGCGGCACCACTTTCTTGCCTTGACCCCGTAGTGAGAGTTCGAGCAACGGATGGCGTGCCATAGTCCAGTCGATGAGCGGACTGGGGGCGATGGTAGGGGATACGGCACGCAGCTGGTCAGACAGGCGAGCCTTGGCCAGCAGAAACTCCATATCAGCCAGAAAGTCAAAGCCGCGTAGCAGTTCTTTGACGTTTGGGCGTAGGCTATCGGTAAATTCGCGCAGGATGCGTACGACTTCACGTTTCTCCTCTGCCTCCAGTTCGCGTATATGATTGTTTGCTTCAACCACTTCTTCTGGCTCGATGAAGACGGTCTTTCCTGTAGCACTCTCGTCGTGTACGATACCCTTGAAGCGTCGCTTCAGTGCCGGTGCTACGGGGAGGACGAGGCGTCCGTCGCGCAGGGTGGGCGTCACGTCTTTTTCTACAAGGCCCTCTGCCTGGGCGCTGCGCAGAATTCGGTTCAGTGCTTGGCTCACGCTGCCTTCCGAACGACGAAGCTCATGGCGTATGCGGTTCAGTTCGCTGCTGGCTTCATCCTTTATGCGTCCATACTTGTCCAAGATCTGTTCGATACGGCGTGTCACGGCGTGGAAGGTGAAGACGCCCTGTGAGAGCCGATCCAGTTCGGGAAAGCGTGGTTTGTCCTCGTCCTCCTGTCGAACGAGTGCTGCCCAGGCGTGCATCGTCGTCAGTGAACGAAATAGGTTCCACATCTCCTGTTCCTCGAGATGTGTGCCCTCGATGCGGATGCGGTGGATGCAGGCACGCAGATCGTAGAATTCCTGCTCGGGCTGTTCCGTCAGTTCGCTCAGCATACGACGCAGCTCGCCCACCTGTCCGTGCAGGGCGCGCACTACATCGGGATTATGCTGAAAGTGCATCTCGTCCACACGCTCACGCCCAAGGGTGCTGGAGCATTGTCCGAGCAGTAGTGTACGTATATCGGTGAATCCTATCTTCTGTTCGAAGTTGTTGGGATATAGCATCGTCTGTTTTTTTATTAAAGTGCCATGTTACTTCAGGTTCTTCGTCGGATAAAGTGTTTCCCACCATGTGGGGTCGTCCTGCAGATACTTGGCAAACCATGCATAGAAGGTATAAACCCACTTGATGCGGCGTTCATATTCTAAGATGTGATGATTCTGCCCCTCTACGGTGATGAAGGCACAGTCGCGTCCGAGAATCTTAAGCGCGTTGAACATCTGTGTGCTTTCGACGATAGGAACATTGGTGTCGCTGCCTCCGTGGAGGAAGAGTATCGGGGTGTGAACTTTGTCGGCATTGAAGAGCGGAGCATGGCCGCTGTACAGTTCGGGGTTGTTCCACGGATAGCTGTCCGCCGCACAGACAGCATTGTAGCTGTAGCCCCAGTAACCGTAGCCCCAGTAGCTGGCAGGGTTGCTGATGCCGGCGTGGGCCATCGCTGCGGCAAAGATATCGGTCTTTGTCTGCAGATACATGGTCATGAAACCGCCATAGCTGGCTCCCAGACAGCCTATCTTCTTGGAGTTCACGAAGGGGTGCTCGGCACAGAACTTCTTGGTACCCTCAATGATGTCATCGGCTGTGTAGTCGCCATAGGCATTCACATGGCGAGCAGCGAACTCTTGTCCGAATCCTGTGGCGCCGCTGGGCTGGATGACATAGACGATATATCCCATGGCTGCCCACCCGTGGAAGTTGTAGTAGCTCTCAAGGTAGCGCCCCACAGGGGAACATCCGCCGTAGTAATATACCAGCATCGGATACTGGTGCGACGCATCGAAGTGTGGTGGCAGATAGTAGCGTCCGTAGATGGTGTCGCCCCGGCTGCTTTGGAAGTTCCATTCGTCGAAATCGCCCAGGGCAATGTCGCCCATGCGTTCCTCGTTGAGGTCGAGCAACAGTCGTTCTTTGCCCGACTTCAGGTCAACGGCATAGATGCGGTCGCTGTTGCTGTGGCTCTGGCCCGTATAGGTGAGCAAAGGCTTTTCCTCGCTCAGCGAAAAACTATAGATGTATTCCTCGCTCAGCGGCAGGCGGCTCCATGTGCCGTTCTTGCGGTCGAGGCGGAATATCTCGCGCAGGTCGTGGTTCTCACACAGGGCATAGATATTTCCATCATATACGCTGCATTCCCAGCGCTGGATGTTCGGGTCGAAGTCGCGACTTAGGGAACGTACCTCCTTTGTCGTGGGATTCATCTCGAAAAGTTCCATCTGCTCCATGCTGGGCGTCTTGCCCGTAGGGTCGTTGATGCCGATTCCTCCGAATGCTTCGGGACTTCCGCTGAAGAATATCGTCTCACCGTCGGGAGCCCACTTTGCCTGTGCCACAAAGCCGTCGTGGCGCACGAGGGTATCCGTCTGCATCGTCTCAACGTCGAGCAGGAGGGCTGTAGTGAAAGTGAATGGACGCTGTGTGATGTCGTGTTCGTAAACCATGAGGATGATACGCTTGCCGTCGCGTGAGGGGACTGCCGATACGTCGTGCTGTCCCAGGGTGAGGGGAATGGTGCGCCCTGTTTCCACGTCCAGCAGGCGTACGTTCGTACGGTCGCGCCATCCGGGGATGCGGTCGTCTGGCTCCAGGATCTGGAACACCTGCTTGTCCTCCTTAGGTCCTTCGGTGTTCTTATATATGAGCATCTGGCGCTCGCCTGACAGGAAAGTACCTCCCGAAGCAGTTTCGTCGGTGAAGAGGTGAGTGGCATGGCCATCCTGCGGGTTCACCGTCTCATAGACGATGCTGCCTTTGCCGTCTTTGCGGCTTCGTATATAGTTGTCACCCTTGCTTGCCCATTGCTTGAATCCTTCAGTGTGTATCTCGCGTCCGTCCTTGAGGTCAAGGATTCGCTCGCTGGTCTCTGTCTTGCCTCCTTCGAGTGTGGTGGTTATCGTGTAGCGTACGTATCGGCCCGAGGCGCTCAGACTTGTGCTTCCTGCACGTCGTCCATAGAGGTAGTCCTCCAGCGTGTATAGGCGTTTACCCTCTGGGTTCACGGTGAGCGCATCCTCCTGTTTGCTCTCGACGGATACCTTCAGTGTGTCGGCCTTTCCCTGTTTCTGGATGAACTTCAGTACGATGTCGTGCCGTCCAGGTGTCAGGTTGGCCGAGTTCTGCTTCTTGCCATCCACATATATGATAGGTTTCAGTGTGCCGTTAGCCTTCACTTCACACTTGGCGAATTTCGGTGTCTCCACCTGGAATCCGGCCAGTCGCACCGCATCGCCTGCCCCGTTTGCCGGAAGGATGCTGTCTGTGAGCTGTTCGCCGCTTTTCCATGCGCTCATAGGGAGCGGCATGTCCAGCAGGATGTCGTCCATCTTGAATTTCTCGCCTCGGACGTCGGTCGTGTCGGTGAGCACGGGAGTAATTGTGGGGAAAGGGCGGCTCAGACGTAGTGTCTGTACGTCGATGGCCCGGGCATGGGTCGCATGAATCAGTAGGGCACATGCGATGAGGGTTTTATGAACGTGATACATTCTTGATTCCTTTTACTGTTTTGAGTTTCTTAATGAGTTGTTGCAGGCGGCCTGTATCTTCGAGCATCACGGTGAGTGTTCCGCTGAAGAGGCCGTCGTGACTGTCAATGCTGATGCTTCTGAGCAGGATTTTCTCCTCCTTGCTGATGATGCTTGTGATGTTGTTGACGACTCCCAGATTGTCGTTGCCCACCACCTTGAGCGTGATGGGATATTGATTTCCTCCCTTGCCGGCCCACTGCGCCTTGACGATGCGGTAGCCGAAGCGTTCGCGCAGCTGGGGCGCGTTGGGACAAGTGGTGCGGTGGATTTTGATACCTCCGCCGCTTGTGACAAAACCGAATACGTCGTCGCCATAGACGGGCTGACAGCAACGAGCCATCTGAAAGTCCAGCCCTTTGAGACCTTTGTCGATGACCAGCACGTCATCGGGCACATGGTTCGTTGATTTCTCTTCTGCAGGAGGTGTCAGCCGATAGTGTTCGGCACTCTCTGCCGGAGCCTTGTCGCCTTCACCCCTGTTGTGGCGCAGTTGGGCAGCGTATGACTCCAAGACGTGTGTCATGTCCAGCTGTCCGTCGGCCAGTGCGCTGTAGAAGTCGGTGACGGCCTTGAATCCCATCTTCGTGATGGTGTGCATCAGTGTGGGTTCGTCATAGTCCAGCTTGCGATTCTTCATCTTGCGCTCCAGTTCCTCCTTGGCCATCAGGGCCTGCTTGCTCTGCATTTCCTTGAGGCTTTGTCGTATCTTGGCACGCGCGCGGCTGGTTACCACCACGTTGAGCCAGTCCTGCTTGGGGGTCTGTGTGCTGCTGGTCTGTATCTCCACCTGGTCTCCACTCTGCAGTCGTTGGCGTATGGTCACGTTCTTCCCTCCGATTCGTGCGCCGGTACACTGGTTGCCCACCTTCGTGTGGATACAGTAGGCAAAGTCCAGGACTGTGGCACCGGCTGGGAGTTTGAAGAGGTCTCCCTTCGGAGTGAAGACGTAAACTTCGTCCTCTGCCAGGTCAAGGCGGAACTGGTCCATCAACTGCATGTCGTCGTTCGTCTCCAGGGCGCTTCTCACGCCGGCCAGCCATTCCTCGATGCCGCTCTGTCCGCTCTTGACGCCCTTGTATCGCCAGTGGGCTGCCAGTCCGTGCTCGGCAATGTCGTCCATGCGTTCGGTGCGTATCTGCACCTCCACCCATTTCTGTTCCGGACCCAGCACCGTGATGTGCAGGCTTTCGTAGCCGTTGCTCTTGGGTACGGAGAGCCAGTCACGCATGCGCTTCGGATTGCTCTGGTACATGTCGGTGATGATGCTGAAAACCTGCCAGCAGTCCATCTTTTCCCGTTCGGGCGCACTCTGCAGGATGATGCGTATGGCAAGAAGGTCAAAAACGCCATCTACGTCCACGCCTTGTTTCTTCATTTTCTGCCAGATGGAGTGGATGCTCTTTGTGCGTCCCTTCATGTGGAAGTGCAGTCCGGCAGCCGTCAGTTTCTCCTCTATGGGGGCTACGAAGCGGGCCACGTAGGCATCTCGGCTGCGCTTCGTCTCGTTCAGCTTGTCCTTAATGTGGTAATAGGCCTCCGGCTCGAGGTATTTCAGACTGAGGTCTTCCAGTTCGCTCTTCAGTTTGTAAAGTCCCAGTTTGTGGGCGAGTGGGGCATATAGGTAGGCAGCCTCCATTGAAACGCGTCGGCGCGCCTCGAGGTTCTCCGTGTCTCGTATGCTGCGCATCAGGCATACGCGGCTGGCTATCATGATTAGGATTACACGTAGATCCTCAGCAAAGGTGATGAGCAGGCTGCGGAAGTTCTCCGTCTCCACTGCAGCACTTTTGGCATATAGCTCGCGAATGCGGGACAACCCGCGCACCACACGCCCCACCTCTTCGCCGAAGTCGCTTGTCACCTCCTCGACAGTGGCCACTCCTGCAGCAACGGCTGTGTCCAGCATGGCGCCCAGCATGGCACCGCGTGTGGCGCCAATCTCCTCGGCCACCAGACAGGCGGTCTCCATGTCTGTGAGCAGCGGGCTGAGGCCGAATGCATCGCGTATGGCCTTATCGCTTTCCGCCACTCGTTTCAGATATCCCTTCAGTCGCTCTTCGTCTCCGTCTTGCAGTGCCTCGCCAGCCTTTTCGGTCAGCGTGGTCTGCATGGCCTCGAAGCGTTCCATTTCTTCGGCCGTCAGCAATCCTCGTGCTGTGTTTTCTATGTCCATACTCTTTTCTTATACCTAAAGTACGCGGAATCCCCTTACCTCATTTCCCGTCGATCTGCTTGAGCAGTTCGCTCACAGCGGCCTCCAGCTGGAGGTCGGTTCCGGTGACGACGGTCTCCGGACGGTTCAGGACTAGGATGTCGGGTTCCAGCTGAGTGTTTTCGAGATATGTCCCGTCGGGCAGCTGATATCCCACGACGGGCACGCCGAAGATGAGCGAGGGGTCTTGCAGGGTCTCCCAGTTGACCGAACTCATGGTTCCGGGCACAGGGGCTCCCACCAGCTTGCCCAGCTTCTGATGGCTGTACACCCAGGGCGTACCGTGGGCGTTGCTGTAGTTGCCTTCTGACTGCAACATGATGCTGGGGTGGTTGTATCTGCGGCTGGGCATGTCACACGCCTCGCGTCCACGGATTACCTGAGTGAAGTATTTGTGTCCTGAGAACAGGATTTCGATGTCTTCGTGCAGGCGTCCTCCGCCGTTATATCGTGTATCGATGACGATGCCTTCCTTCAGGTTATACTTGCCCAGTATGTCGGAATATACGTCGCGGAAACTGGCGTCGTTCATCCCTTCGATGTGTACATAGCCCAGGCGTCCGCCCGAGAGGCGTTCCACCTCGGCTGCACGTCCTTTCACCCAGCGCTTGTAGAGCAGGTTGTTCTGTTCTGCGCGGCTGATGGGCAGTACCACTTCGTCCCATTCTCCTGCGTTCCCCTTTAGGCTGACGAGTGTCTTCTTACCCTGACACTGGTTGAGGAGCTGAGACAGGTCGGTGTCCTTCTTTACCGGCTGTCCGTTGATGGCCGTAATCACATCGCCTGCCTTCACCTTGCTCTTGGCACGGGCAAAGGGGCCGCCTTCGATTACCTCGGTGATTTTCATGCCCTCGTCGGTGTCAGTAAGGTCGTATAGCAGGCCCAGCTGTGCCGTGACGTCGCCGCCGCCCGAGGGGTAGAATCGTCCGCCGGTATGGCTGACGTTCAACTCGCCCAGAAGTTCGCTCAGCATCTCGGCATAGTCATAGTTGTTGGCGATGTGCGGAAGGAAACGTGCATAGTTCGTGACCATCATGTCCCAGTCACATCCGTTGTAGTCGGTGCGGAATATCTTCTTGTTGATCTGCTTGGCAATGTGGCGCAACATGTATTCGCGTTCGTCGGCCATGTTGAGTCTCATCTTGGCGCTGTAGCTGATGCCGGTTATCTTGTCGCCTTTCTCTATCTTCTTCATGCTGCTGCCCAGGGCATAGAGGTTTCCGTCCTTGTCCATCTGGAGTGAGCCACTGATGCCTTTGCTCAACAGCTTGGTCTCACGCTTACGCAGGTCCATCTTCCACAGGTCGGGAGCGCCTTCAAACGCAGCGAAGTAATAGAGGCTTTCTCCGTCCTTGCTCACGATTTCATCGCTCAGGCGGCTACTGTTCGGGGTGAGGCGTACGATGCGGTCCTCCAGTCCCTCGAACTCTATCTTCAGCGTCTTTGTCGAGTCGGCCTCCGTCTTCTTTTCGTCCTTGGCGTCGGTCTTCTTGTCTTTGTCGTCCTTCTTGTCCTTGGTCTCCTTCTTGTCTTTATCGTCCTTCGAGGCCTGTCCCTTGGCATCCTTCTCGTTCTTCTTCTCCAACTCCTTCAGCAGGGCATAGTCTTCGGGCGAGAGGCGATAGCGGTCGTAGGCATCCTGTGTCAGGAAGGCCAGGAAGACATCGTCCTGGCTGCCCCACGAGGCGTGGCTGCGCATACCGTAGCGCTCGCTCTCGAAGAGAATGGCCTTGCCGTCCATCACCCATCGGGGGTTCGAACTCATGTATCCGCTCTGTGTGATGGGGTGTATCTCGCCGCCCTCGGCGCTCACGATGCCTTGGTCCATGTAGGGGTCGCGGCGGTTGGCGATGTAGCTCACCACGAACCATTTCCCGTCGGGGCTCCATTCGTAGCTGAATCCTCCGTCCTGGCTGTACCACTGGCTGCCGTCGGTCACCTGCGTCACCTTCTTGCTCTTAAGGTCCACCACCTTCAGCTTCGTGCGGTCTTCGATGAAGGCCAGCTTCTTTCCGTCCGGGCTATACTTAGGGCACCGGCGTTCCACTTGCGAGAAGTCGATTCGTCCGTCCAGTTTCAGCGGCGGCAGTTCGGGGAAGATACTCTCCTCCTTGATAAGCGTGGCGTTGGCAAAGTTCAGATCGTCGTCTCTCACGATGCTGGCGGTATAGAGCTGCCAGTTGCCGTTGCGCTCCGAGGCATAGACGACGGTTCGTCCGTCGGGCGAAAAGTCCGGCTCAGCTTCGGCGCCGGCTGTCTCCGTGATTCGTCGGGTGGTGGCATATTCGCTGGTGGTGACAAATACCTCGCCGCGCACGACGAATGCCACCTGCTTGCCGTCGCGGCTCACAACGGCTTGGCGTGCTCCGCTCGTGAAGCTCAGGTCGCTGATGGCCGGATCGTCGTCGCGCGTCAGGGTGATGTTCAGCTTCTGTGGCTTGCCTTCGTTCTTTTGTGTGTAGATCTCTCCGTTGTAGGTGTAGCACAGCAGGCCGTTGCGTGCCACGCTGAGGAAACGCACGGGGTGTGTCTTGAAACTGGTCACAGCCTTTGGCGTACCGCCCTTGGTCTCTCCTCCCTGTGCCTCACAGCTATAGACGTTCATGCTGCCGCCGTCGCGTTCGCTCAGGAAGTATAGCGTCTTCCCGTCGGCCGTCGTCACTGGGTTGCGGTCCTCACCGGGATGATTCGTCACGTTGGTGTGTTTGCCGGTGGCGATATCGTAGAACCAAACGTCACGGGTGACCGACGAGGTGTGGTGCTTGCGCCACTCGTCCTCGTAGCCCTTGCGGTCCTGATAGTAGAATCCCTTGCCGTCGGAGGCGTAGCAGAGCATCTCGGCCGGGGTGCCCAGTACCTGGAGCGTACGTCCGCCCTCCACGGGCACCTTGTATAGCTCGGGCAGACCTGTCGAGGGGAACATCACGCTGCTTGCAGGGTCTTGCAGGGCAGCGCCGAAGAGCACCCACTTGCCGTCAGGCGAGAACGCCTGAGGCACCTCGCCCGTGCTGTTCCATGTCAGGCGTGTGGCAGCACCGCCGTCGGCCGACATCACGAAGACGTCCATGTTCCCGTGCCGGTCGCTGGCAAAGGCAATCTGCCGCCCGTCTGCGCTCCATACGGGCGAGCACTCGTAGCTGCCCTGCGTGGTCAGGCGCTGTGCCTCTCCTCCCTGACTCGCCACCTTATATATGTCGCCCCGGTAGCAGAACGCCACCTGTGTCCCGTCGGGGCTCACTTGTACATCCCTCAGCCAGAGCGGCGTCACCGCATTGTCGGCCCCTGCTGTTGTCCATACGCTGGTCAGCGCCGTCATCAGCGCCGCACCCCAAAAATGTCTTGTATTCATTCTCTCTTTTACATTAATGTCCTGCAAATATACGAATAAAATACGATTTACAAGCCTGTCCGATAAAGAAATCACCCTTTTTCTTTAGTGAGGGAAGGTATATGTAAGTGAGCGGAGCACAAGGTTCTTGTTTGGGGAGGAGGGGAGGACGGCAGGCTGGCCTCTCTGTCAGCACAGGGTTTCGTCCTGCTGCTCAATGCACTGCACCAGCAGGTGGAGGACTTTGATGTGAATCTCCTGAATGCGGTCGGAATGTGGGGCGCGGGGTGCTTGGATGGCTACGTCGCACAGTCTGGAGAGCGTGGTGCCGCTGCCCGAAGTCAGGGCAATGGTCTTCAGCCCACCGTTCTTTGCCGCCTGGGCGGCGCGCAGAATGTTTGGCGACTCGCCGCTCGTGCTGAGACATATCAGTACGTCGTCAGGCTTTCCCACTCCTTCGACGTAACGTGCAAAGACATCCTCGAACGAGAAGTCGTTGGCCGTACAGGTCAGATAGGCTGCATCGTTGATGGCGACTGCGGGCAGGGGGCGGCGAGAGGAACGGAAACGTCCGGTCAGTTCCTCTGCAAAGTGTGTTGCGTCGCACAGAGAACCTCCGTTACCGCAGGTGATTATTTTACCGCCCTGTTTCAGTGCCGAGTGCATCATACGAGCCGCGGCGTCAATGGCTGGCAGCGTACGCTCGTCCTGGATAAAGTTCTCCAGGCAGCATCGTGCTTCTTCAAGACCCTTGGATATTAATTCATAATTCATAATTCGGATTAGGAGCATGCGACGGAAAGGGCTGCGTAATCGCCGATGGATTCTCCCAACTGGGCAGGGACGATGCGGCAGACGTCTCTAGCTGGGGAAAGGGCTTCGCGGCGGACGGTCTCCTCCATCTGCGGACGGAACAGGCTCTCCCTGCGGGCAAAGATGCCGCCTATGACGATGAGTTCGGGATTAAGGATGTCGATGATCACCGAAAGGCCCCGACCCAGATAGCGCGCAGAGAGCTCCACAATCTCCGTGGCCACAGGGTCTCCGGCTGCAGCGGCCTCGGTGACGTCCTTTGCCGTAATGCGGTCTGTCTGCCCGCAGTCGCACCAACCGACCTTCCCGCCCATCTGGTGGATCTCGCTGAGCCGCATCCTGGCAAGTTGGGCGATACCCCCGCCACTGGCAAAGCCTTCGAAGGAGCCGGCCTTGCCATAGCCTACAGGCCCGAACTCTGCCAGACGGATGTGTCCGGCCTCGCCCGCATTGTCGTTGGCACCCGTATATATTTGTCCGCCCGCAATGATGCCAGCGCCCAAGCCTGTGCCAAAGGTGAGGAACACCATATTCTGCGTACCCCGTCCCGCGCCGAATTTCCACTCGGCCATGGCACAGGCATTCGCGTCGTTTTGGATATAGGCGGGGAGTGCTGTCTGACTGCGAATGATCTCAGTTATGGGTATGTTGTCCCAACCGGGCAGGTTGGGAGGCGACATCACTATGCCCCTCCTGCTGTCCAGCGGACCGCCGCACGAGATGCCCACGGCGCGTGTGTTCTCTGCCGAAAGGCCGTGGCGGGCCATCAGCTGCTTTAACTCCTTGCAGATGTTTCCGATCGTGTCGTTAACGTCTGTTGTGGGGAACTTCACTTTCTCCACGATGTTGAGGGCATTGTCCTCCCTCTGCCCGTAGATGACGGCGCACTTGGTCCCGCCGATGTCTATGCCTAAAAGATTCTCCTTCATCATGTTGCTGTATTCGTAATTAAGTAGTTGTGGTCGTTAAGTGCTTTAACTATTGATAACCTCAGTTTGTCATTACATATTCCAAGGTGCCTCCCTGCATGATCTCTTTGTATGAAAGGCTGCGGTAGGGCAGTAGCTTGCCGTTCAGTCGAATTTCCTTCACGTACTTGTTGTCATCGGAGAGGCCATCGACTTTTATGCTGAACGTCTTGCCGTCAGGCAGATGCAGGGTGGCCTCGTTCAGCTGGGGCGCTCCGAAGATGTATTCGCCGGAAACAGGATTCACCGGATAGAATCCTAGGGCCGAGAACATGTACCAGGCAGACATTTGCCCGCAGTCGTCGTTACCGCACAGTCCGTCGCGTTTGGGCAGGTAGTATTTGTCGAACACTTCGCGCACGATACGAGCTGTCTTTCGTGGCGCACCAGCCAGAGTATAGAGGTAGGCTACGTGGTGACTTGGCTCATTCCCATGGGCATACTGTCCAATCAGGCCTGTCACGTCCGGTGCTATCTCGTGGCCCGGCAGTTTTCCTGGGTCGATGAAGAAGAGGCTGTCGAGCTTCAGCATGAATGCTTCGGCAGAGCCGAACTGGTTGATCAGGCCCTCGGCATCGTGCTGTACGTGCCAGGTCCACTGCCAGGCATTGCCTTCGGTAAAGTCTCCGTTGCCCGCATTCAGCTGGTTGGGGTTGAAAGGCTCCTTCCACTGGCGCTGGCTGTTGCGGGGGCGCACCATCTGCAAGCGGTCATCGAAGAGATTACGGTAGTTCTGGGCCCGACGGGAGAAGAATGCATAATCCTCTTCGTGTCCGAGCGCCTGGGCCATCTGGGCTGCGCAGTAGTCGTCGTAGCAGGCTTCCATCGTGCGGGAAACGCTTTCCAGGGAACTGCTGTCGTAAGGGAAATAGCCGTGGAGGTCGTAGGTCTCCCAGTCGGACTTGGGATGCTCGCAGGTCATTGCATGCTTCACCGCCTCGTAGGCTTCTGCTGCATCGAACGAGGTGTCGCCCTTGAGAAACGCATCTGCCAGGACATCGACCGCGTGGTTGCCTATCATGCACCAGGTCTCGCACTGGCCGTACTCGTTGGTGGCCAAGAGCCCCGTCTGACGGTGTTTCTCGAGAAGCGAGTTCATGAGCAGTCCGTTCACCTCGGGGTACAACAGTTCGAGGAAGGGATGCTCGGCCCGATAAGTGTCCCACAAGGAGAAATTCGTGTAATGGGGTCGGATGCTGTCCCGATGTATCTGATGGTCCCATCCGCTATACGAGCCGTCCACGTCTGAGATGAGATTGGGCATAATCAGGGCGTGATAGAGGGAGGTGTAGAAGGATATGCGCTGGCCCTCATCGCGCGGGACGATTTCCACTCGCTTCAGATAGTCGTTCCATTGGCGTGCAGTCTGCCTGCGCACCTCGTCGAAGTCCCATCCCGGTATCTCAGCCTCCAGATTTCGAATGGCTCCCTCTTCGCTCACCGTCGATAGCCCCACCTTAACCGTCACTGGGCGTCTGCGCTTTGCGGGAAAACGCAGGACCATCTTCGTAGTCTCGCCCTTGATTTCGTTCTCGGAGCCGATAGAGGTATCGCAGTAAGACTCCACTCGGGTGATTGGCTCAGAAAGGCGCAGGCAGAAATAATATTGATGATCGTTGACGAATCCTACGGAATGTCTCATACCCACAACCGTTTGAGGGTCAACGACTCGGATGTGGGTTCGGTCGGCTCTGTCATCGATTCCGTGAGCGAGGTCTATCATCAGGCCTGCCTCTTTGGTGTCGGGATAGGTGTAGCGATGAACGCCGACTCGCGGGGTCGCCGTAAGCTCAGCCAATACGTCGTAGTCGTCCAGTCGTACCCGGTAGTATCCGGCAGTGGCCTCCTCCGTCTCGTGCGAGAAGAATGAGCGATAGCCCTCATGCTCGGCATCGCCTGTCTCGAACGAACTCTCTCCCACCACGGGCATCAGCAGGATGTCGCCCATATCGGGAGCTCCCGTCCCACTGAGATGTGTATGGGAGAAGCCCTGTATGACGGGCGACTGGCTGTGGTAACCCGAACAGTACATCCATCCATGATTGCCCACATCGGGACTCAGCTGTACCATGCCGAAAGGCGTGGTAGCGCCAGGGTAAACATGCCCTGTAAAGTCGGTGCCGATGAAGGGATCGACATACTGCGTGAGGTCTTCCACCTTAGATTGGCTGCAACCTGCCAGAAAAGGCAGTGCCGAGAGTAGCAGCATCACAGTCTTTGTCCTTGTCTTCATGATTCTATATTCTAAATTGTCCACGTACTATGGAGTGACGACAACCTCGATGGCGACCGGTCCTAACAGTCCGGCGGGGCGCAGCATGGAGTGTTCGTTGTAGAAGGGATAGGAAGTGTAGGTAATCTTTCGGGGGCAGTCAGGCTGCTGGTCGCCGATAAGGCGGTTGGTCCACGTATTCGTCACCTCGACCTCCAGCTTGTTTTCACCCTCGCGAAGGGCGTCCGTAATATCCAGTCGGAAGGGCTGCTTCCATACGAGTCCGCAATCCTTGCCGTTCACCTTCACCCGGGCCATTTCCCTTACGTCGCCAAGGTCGATTGCTACTCTTCCCTCAGGCTGTCTGTCAAGGAAGAAGTCCTTCGAATAAACGGCTTTGCCGGAGAAGTACTTGATGCCCGGGACATCAGATTCCGTGAGGGACGAGAGCGTCGGGAGCTCTGCGCGTTCCGGTGCGCTGCGATTGGGTTGGAAGGCCACCTCCCAGGGGCCGTTCAGCTCGCACAAAGTCTGGCGAGTGGATTCGGGCACTGCGAATTGTTCCGAGTCGGTCTTCTCGCCGAAGACAACGAACACCGCATCATTGGGTACAAGGTCCAGGGTGACCTCTGTGCGGTCATCGTGCATCAGGTAAGTGGCATCCTCAGTCAATCCTGTTTCGGGATGCCAAACCCGTGGCTTGCGACCTGTCTGGCGGAAGGAGACCTTGATGCGCCGGAACTCATCCGAAGGCTTGTTGATCCAATAGATATCGGCACAGGGCGAGTTGCGATGAATAAATCGAAGCTGTTCCCCCTCGGGATATTGGACATCCGGAACAAGGTCGCATACCTGGGCCGCCTCGCTCACTGGCACTCCGAGATGCACGTTCGGACAGGCCTCCAGCTTGCTCAGCAGGCTGTTCCACTCCTCGGCATTGTCGCTCATGCTGGCCGGTCCACCTGGCTTGTGCCCGCAGATTTGGGCACCCTTCTGGGCCAGCTTCACGATTGCCTTCAGCACGGGGACGGACATGCGCCCCACGTTCTTGCCGAGATAGAGCACGCTGTAGGTCATCTTCCCGGCCTGGATTCTGCCATCCTGGACCTTCAGCAATTCTGTGACGACCCGGGGATTGGCATAATCATAGTTGAATCCGTCGGGCACCTGGGGCATGTCGAAGCCGTAGAGGGAACATGCATTGCTGTCTTCGCCATAATAGATGAGAAAGTCGGCCACGGCTCGTCCCTGCTGCAGCATATAGCTGCTGCGTGCCAGATAGTCCATCCATGAGCGGGCTTCGCCGGCCCACGTCTCATGCCGATTGAACCACTGGCCGTAGGGGCCCAGGCCGAGGCCCGGGAAAATGCTGTCGAGCGGCTGGTGGGCCGACTCGTGAATCACGAAGCGGTTCAGGCCGTTGGCCATTTCCCAATCGGCTGTCCCCTTCAGGCTTCCGGGGCTATATCTGTAGGCGCTGACGTCCGTGCCGTGGGCCGTCAGGGATTCTGCGGCCACAAGGTTCTGCCCGTAAATGTGGGCCACGGAGGCCGACTCCCTGATATCGGTGGCTGCCATAGTGGGCGATCCTGCATCAATCCAGCAGGCAGCCATCGGAACTGCCGAACGTCGCTTGATGTCCATTCCGTCGGCCACATAGGCCCTGCCGCATTCGTGCGACTCGCTGTAGCGGCCCTTCATGCCATACTCCTTCAGGATGTCGTCGATATGGTCGTAGCTCTGGGCGTAAAGTTCTGCTATAGTGACGTTCCAGTCCCACAGGAAGGCCTCGCTCCGCTCCACGGATTCAACGATTTCTCCCGTCAGAACGGGCAGCCATTGCAGCAGGTCGTAGCCTCGCCTGTTGCGGAAAGCCGAAATCATAGCCGGTGTCCAGTTCTGGCATCCTGCCTCGTAGCTGTCAGTCAGCAGGTATTGGATGCCTTTCTGTCCTATCAGACCTTTCGAGGCATCCCTGTACATATCCAGGTAGGTGTGGTAATATCTGGTCAGTGCCTCGGGATCCAGCTTGTCCACCTCCAGGCCTGTAGCCTCCTCGGGTGCGGGTCCGTTGCGATGGCCCGTCAGCGAGTAGCCGATGCGCAGCACCTTCCAGTTTCCCTCGGGCACATCCCATGTCAGCTGTCCGTCCTGCACATTGTCTGTCAGGTCGATTACCTGGTCGGCAAAAGCGCCGTCTGTGACTGTGGGATAGTCGTGCAGGTCGTGGGGTGAGGCAAAGCAGGCCTTCTCCTCGGCATGATTGATTCGGCCCACTGCATACAGGTTGAATTCGCTGATTCTTGAGCCCTGTCCGCCAGAGTTGTTCACTTTCAGACGGAAGAACCTTGCGCGAGCTTCTGGAAACGAGACGGTTGTCCTCAGACAGCTGGTGCTGGCTATCTTGGTCACCTCAGTAAAGGTTTGCCCGTCGTCGCTCTTCTCCAACGACACGCTATAGGACGGAGTGGAGTTATAGGGCCACGGCCTCTGGCGCCCGTCAAGGAGCGATACTGCGCGGAAAGACTGAGGCTCGGGGAACTCGTACATTATCCAGGCAAAGCCGGCTGCTGGATCCTCGGGTAGCAGCACGCCGTCGGTCAGGTCGTCGTTGGTTAGCTGCGAAATGCTGAAATTTCCTCCCGAGGACGTCAGTCTGGCATTCATGTCGGTCAGGGGAATATCCTCTTGGGGCATCCTGAGGGCCAGGACGGCAATGTCCTGGTAGTATTTCTGCTGCCCGTTATCCAGATTCTGGAAATCACCCGCATTCCTGAACGGTTCAGGCAAAGCACCCTTGAAGGGGCTGCCCCCTGGCAGGCGCATTTCCCTCCACACCAGTTTCTTCATCGCATCCTGCGGCTCCACCCACGGCCCGCCCATACAGCTCCAACCGGGCGAGCTGGCTACCGTCATTTCCATTCCCAGCGAATCGCCCAGGGAGATGGCGTAGCTGAAGGCGTCCTTCCAGTCGTCGTGCATGTAAACGAGGCGGTTCTCCACGATCGGCGCCACCCCGATTCCCGCATCGAAATGGTGAAAGCCGCCTATGCCGATACTGTCCATCCAGAGCAGGTCCTTGCGGATGCCGTCCTTGGTAATATTCCCGTTCATCCAATGCCACCACAAATATGGCCGGGCTGCACGCGGCGGCTGCTGGAATTCGTTCTCTAACTGGGCCAGGGATCGGGCTGAACCGTCCGACTGCAAAGTGCCGACCCCGCTGCATGCACAGAGAGTGAGAGCCAGCACTGCAAAAGGAATCTTCCTCTTCATAGAATGATTTGTCAGTTTAATGTGTGTTAGTTTTGTCAAAGTTGTTATTGTGCCACAAAAATACAAATAATGGTGTAATCTGCAAAGGAAAACGAGCTTTTTCTCCTTGCAGCGTATGAAAATCATTTGCGAAGAATTCTTCAATATCTTGCTGCATTGTCAGATAAATGCTTACAGATTATTTTGCTTGTTCGCTAATAACGTGTAACGTAGCCCGACGCAACGTGCCTCACCGAGCTACGGAACACGTTCCTCCGACTCCCGGAACACGTTCCTCCGACTCCCGCAACACGTTCTTCCATCGCGAGAATCGCGTATTTCTGTCCGAGGGTAAGTTCGGTTCTGAAAATCGCAGAATTTTTCGCCATTGATTATTAAACACTTACCTGCTTACAACCCTGCGCGGGACCTCGAAAAACGTCCAAAAGCGGGCTTTTTTGCCTCATTTTTGGTGTACCTTTCTTAGTTGTCATGTGTATTATTTGGCCGAAATATTTACATGGGCATTGTACATCCCGATTCTATTTTTTTATGATTGACTCTCTGTCTTGTCATGCCCCTTGCTTTGGCCTTGACCACAAACGCTTACTTTGCCGGAACGTCGCGCAGACTGAGGGAAAGTCGTTGGCGTGGCATATCGACTTCGACGACGCGCACACGCAGATGCTGTCCCAGGGAGAGCACCGTGGTGGGGTCCTGCACGTAACGCTCGGCCATTTGGGATACATGGATGAGTCCCTGGGTGTGGATGCCTATGTCAACAAAGGCACCGAAGCGTGTGATGTTGGTGACGATGCCTGGCAGAATCATTCCGCTGTGGAGGTCCTCGAGCGTGTGGACATCGGGGGCGAAAGAGAATTCCTCGAGCGGCTCGCGCGGGTCGCGGCTGGGTTTCTCCAGCTCGGAGAGGATGTCGTGGAGTGTGGGCAGGCCCACTTCGTCAGTCATGTATCGCTTGAGGTCAATCTTTGCGCGCATCTCGGATGAATGGATAAGGTCATCGACGCTGCATCCGCAGTCGCGTGCCATCTGCTCCACGATGGCATATCGTTCGGGATGTACAGCGCTGTCGTCCAGTGGATTGATGCTGCCAGGGATGCGTAGGAAACCGGCACACTGCTCGAAAGCCTTGGCTCCCATGCGCGGCACTTGCTTCAGGCTTTCTCGCGTGGCAAAGGGACCATGCTCGGCACGATGGGCTACGATGCGCTGTGCCAGGGCCGGACCGAGACCGCTCACATAGGTGAGCAGCCAAGGGCTGGCCGTGTTCACGTTTACTCCCACTCGGCTCACGCAGGAGACTACCGTCTGGTCGAGGCTGCGCTTGAGTGCTGGCTGGTTGACATCCTTCTGGTATTGTCCCACGCCGATGCTGCTTGGGTCTATCTTTACGAGTTCTGAGAGCGGGTCCATCAGGCGGCGACCAATGGAGACAGCACCGCGCACGGTGACGTCCTCGTCGGGGAACTCCTGCCGGGCTATCTCGCTGGCACTGTAGATGCTGGCTCCGTCTTCGCTGACGCTATATACCTCTACGTGACCAGGCAGGTCGAGGTGGCGTACGAAGTCCTCCGTCTCGCGTCCGGCGGTACCGTTGCCGATGGAGATGGCCTCGATATGGTATCGCTCGACAAGGCGCTGCAGGGTCATCATGGCCTGGACACGCTCGCCTCGTGGCGGATGGGGGAAGATGACTTCATGGTGCAGCAACTCGCCCTGCGGGTCGAGGCATACCACCTTGCATCCCGTGCGGAAGCCCGGATCGATGGCGAGCACGCGCTTCTGCCCGAGGGGTGGTGCCATGAGCAACTGCTCCAGGTTGCGTGCAAAGATATGGATGGCCTCCTCGTCGGCACGTCGTTTGGCTTCGCTGGCCGCCTCGGCACTGATGCTGGGCTCCAGCAGGCGGCGGTAGCCGTCTTCCACGCTCTCCCGTACGAGGCGCGATGCCTCTCCATCGGCCTTGACGAACATACGGGCGATGCGCTCAATGGCAGCCTCGTCGTCAACGTGAATGTCCAGGCGCAGGATGCCCTCCTGCTGTCCACGGCGCATGGCCAGCAGCCGGTGGCTGGAACAGCGAGCCAGCGGTTCGTGCCAGTCAAAATAGGAACGGAAGTTCTGCCCTTCTGCATCTTTTCCCTTGACCAAGTGGCTCTCGATGACGGCATGATGTGCAAAGGTGTAGCGCAGCGACTGCCGTGCCCGCTCGTTCTCGCTCACTCGTTCGGCGATAATGTCCTGTGCGCAGGCAATTACCTGCTCTGGTGTCTCGATGCCTTTCTCCGGGTTCAGATAGCGCCGGGCAATCTGTGTCAGAGGCGTTGCTCCTCGCTGGGCCTGTATGATGTTGGCCATGGGCTCCAATCCCGCCTCGCGGGCTATCTGTGCCCGTGTGCGGCGCTTCTGCTTGTAGGGGAGGTAGAGGTCTTCGAGCGTGGCGGCGTCCCAGCATTGTGCGATGCGTAGTCGCAGCTCGTCGGTGAGCTTTCCTTGTGCCTCGATGGTGGAGAGAACGAACTCGCGCCTGCGCTCCAGCTCGTTCAGGGCATCGAGGCCGTCCATCACGGCTGCCACTTGTACCTCGTTCATTCCACCCGTGGCTTCCTTGCGATAGCGGCTGATGAAGGGTACGGTGGCTCCGTCCTCGAGCAATTCGATGGTAGCCTGGACGTATTTTTCCTCCAGTCCCAGCTGTTGGGCCAGGATGGATGACTTGGACTTTTCTTCGTTCATGGTGTATAATGAATTAGTATGGAGTGGGGAGCAGGTCTCTCTATCTTACCCTGGTTTTCTCCACCGCGATGGCCACCTCGAGTGCAACTCGACTCAGATAGGGAATGTTCAGGGGACTGCTGGCTCGCTCGTCGGCATGATGGCGGAAGGCTTCGAACTCGTAGCTCAGGCGGTGGCGTCCGTCATCGGACGTGAATGTCTGGGGGGCCTGACCTCGCAGGTGAAGGGTGAAGGACTTCATGAGGCTGACGGGGCCGTGCACTTCTATGTATCCCCGCTCGCCCTGTATGATGCCGTGCGAGGGGCCGTCACAGTCCTTGGCTCCGATGAGCGAAGCCACGAAGTCGGGGTACTGGAGAGTGAGCACGCCGCTGGTATCGATGCCATTGAAGCCCAGGTTGGGCGAGTAGCGCACGGTACGTGGCGGACCGAAGAGGGCAATGGTGAAGCAGAGGTTGTAGATGTTGATGTCCATCAGTGAACCACCGGCGCAGGCCGGGTCGAAGGCGGGTGCTACGTCGCCCTGCAGATAACGGTCATAGCGACTGCTGTATTGCGAATAGTTGCACTCCACCAGATGAACCGTTCCCAATTGGCCGACAGCCTTTGTCAGTGCCTCGAACAGGGGCATATAGAGCAGGCTGAAGGCGGGCAGGCACAGCACTCCGTGGAGCATGGCCGCGTCGTAGAGCGCCTCGGTCTCTTCGCGCGTCACCGTGAGCGGTTTCTCTACGATTACGCTATGGCCCGTCTGGATAGCCTGTAGGGCATAGGGATAGTGGACATGATTGGCATTGGCAATGTACACGAAGTCGGCTTCCGCCTCGCTGAGCATCTGGGCATAGTCAGTATAGACGAACCCAGTGGGGGCATAGGCCATACACAGGTCGATGGCATGTTCCACACTCTGCTGGCGGGCATAGATGCCCGTCACCGTTACCTCTCTCTGAAAATCGCGGTGCAGCATCTGCAGCACCTCACCGACAATCTTGCCTGTACCTACAATAGATAGTTTCATACACGAAGGTTCTTCCCGTATTTCTTTGGCAAAGTTACGTTTTTTTTTGTCTGCGTGAAAGTAAAATTGTAACTTTGTGTCGCTTTTGTCGGAAAGAGATGAAGTTTAATGTCCGGAGGTTCGACGATATGAATACATTTATAGATTACTTTAAGAATTATCAGAACCGATATGCGGGTGGGGAAGTGCAAGCGCTGATTCATTCCTGCCCGGAGTTGATTGAATGCATCGGACAGGTGGGGTTCCTTCCGTTGCTCGAGAGTGGCATCGAGGGTTATGCTGCCGAATCGCTGCTGGCCGAGGAATGCCGCTACACGGTGTTCCCCGATGGCTCGTGGGAGTGGCCGCTGTGGGAATGGAAAGGGCCGGTAATCAAGGAGGGCCGGTGTGTCTATGGAAAATTCTTTGCGGACAAGGCTGGCTTCATCAGTCTGGACTGGTGGCCCGACTTCTATAATTGGAGGCGCAGCCAGCATCCACTGCCTGCTGAGGGGAGTATCGAGGATGTAATCCTGAGTACCCTGCGCGAGCATGGAAGCATGATTACCAGGCAGCTACGTGCTGCATGCGACTTCACGGGACCGAAGATGCGTTCGCGTTTCGATGCCTATGTGACTCGTCTGCAGATGGCTTGCTATATCGTGACGGAGGACTTTGTATATCCCGTTGACAAGCATGGGCGCGAGTATGGCTTCGGTTGGTCGCTGCTCACGACTCCTGAATGCCTGCTGGGTCACGAAGTCTGTCAGTGCGAGCGTTCTCCCGAGGAATCGCTCGGGCGCATGACGGAATTTCTCTCTCGGCTCTTGCCCAACGCCAGTGAGAAGCAGATTCTGAAGATATTGAAATAACGCATCGGATTTTGTTGCCGTTGAGGGTCGCTTGATATGAACCAGATAATCATTCATGTCGATATGGATGCGTTCTTCGCTTCGGTGGAGATCCGGGACAATCCGGCATTGAAGGGCAAGCCGCTCATCATCGGGGCACTGCCTGGAGAGCGTGGTGTGGTGGCTACATGCAGCTACGAAGCGCGCAAGTATGGGGTTCACTCGGCGATGAACATCAAGGAGGCTTTCCGCCTGTGCCCGCACGGTATATTCATGCATCCGAACTTTGATAAATACAAGGAAACCTCCCATCGGCTCCACGAGATATGGAATACGTATGCCACTGCGTCGCAGACCATTGCACTGGACGAAGCGTATCTCGACGTGACGGAGCGTGCCGTAACGTGGGAGGGGGCTCGCGAAATCGGACACCTGATCAAGCGGAGGACACTGGAGGAGGTGGGCCTGACGTGCTCGGTTGGCGTGGCATACTCGAAGACGGCTGCGAAGATGGCCAGCGAGGAGAAGAAACCAGACGGCTATTTTGAGATTACAACGCCTGAGGATTTCGTACGCCTGATTATCGACCGGGACGTGAGCGTGCTCTATACCGTGGGCGATGCCACAGCGGGCAAACTGCATGCTGCAGGAATTCATACGGTGCGTGACATTCGGGAACGCTCGGCTGAGGTCGTTCGCTTGCTGGGCAAAGTGGGAAACTGGATTACTCAGGTGGCGCAAGGCATTGACGAGCGTAAGGTGGTTCCCTACAGACCAGAGGATGCTAAATCCATCGGGCGCGAGGTCACCTTCCAGCAGGATGTGATTGACTACGACCTGCTGAAGGACATTCTCCTGTTGCTGTCGCTCTGTGTGGAGCATCGGGCAAAGCGTGTGGGACTGCGCGGGCGTGGAGTGACGCTTAAGATAACCTATGGCAATATGAAGAGTATCAGCCGCTCGCGAGGTATGACAGACACACGGTCGGCTATCGATATCTATCATGAGGCGCTGAGGATGCTCGAACGTGTGACGCACCATCCTGTACGTCTGATAGGCGTGAGCATCTATAATCTGACAGGCGACAAGAGCAGGCAGCTATATCTTGAGGAACTCTTTGAGAATGCTTTTCCGAGTCGTGAACAGGAAACGCAGCGCTTGCTCGTTGGGTTGCAAGAAAGATATCATTTGGATTTTGCCGGTCACCTCACTCAGATTTATCATTCCGATACGCTACACCGTACGGTGGAGTATATGCGGAGACATTTTGTTCCTCAGCATTAGCACTGGCCCCTCTCTCATATAAATACAGGAACGCCGACCATGGGTTGGTGCAGTCGTCATCTGCTCCTCTTCGTGGTCGGCGTTCCTGTATTTATTTAAATAATCCGTGCGGTTAGTCTCTACCTTATTATATCATGTGCGTGCATGGGTGCGCGCGATAAGAGGCTGTGGCGTTTTTTACCACGCTACCTTTCGGGGGCACGTCTTACCAGATGTCCTCGGGATGCTCTGGGTTGTCGTACACCTCCTTGGGGCACCATTCCATGTAGTCCATGTAGAACTCCTTCATCTCGGCGTCAAGCACGGACTTCACCTTCATGTAGTAGGTCTTGTCGGGATCCAGTGTCTGGCGTGTGATAATGTAGCGCAGGTTGTTGCCGCGAAGTCGGTCGTTGTCTTCGCCGTTTCCATACGTACCATTGACGCTCTTGGGACCCTTCATCACTCCGTTGTTGCGTAGGCGCTTGTCAACCTCGGCATCATAGTCGTCATCGCCCGTGTCTTTCTCATAGCCGACGTTCATATTGCTGATGGGGCGTGTCAGGTCCACGGGAATTCCGGTTACGGGCAGGTTGTTGAGGTCGGAACCGAAGTAGAACTGCTGGATGCCTCGGTCGCCGTTTGGCAGCACCTTGTAGCGCAGCTCGTATGTTCCACGTCGCGGCACAGGCGGCAGTTTGAAGGTCAACTCGAAGCGACCCTTGGCCTTCATCTCATCGCTGTGCAGGTTGCACCACTGGTACTCGTAAGCATTCAGATAGATGAAGCGTGTCTCATCATTCATCATCATGTTCTCGAAGTAGGGATAGATGGATGTGGGCGGGATGTAAACGTCCTGGTTCTTCGGGTCGGTGGATTTCTTGAGTCGTATCTCGTTGTTCATCGCTTCGGGGAAGAGTGACATGCCATCGAAGCGCAGGCGTTGGCGTGCCAGGTTGTCACGTACATCGTCATTGTACGAGAGCGGGGCGTCGATGGGGTAGAGGCAGCAATTGATGATGTCGGTCAGGACGGCCTTGTTAGGATCTCTTTCCACATAGCAGCCCACCTTGTCGGGGTCGCAGCTTATTTCGTGATATATGTTCCGGCGTCCGATGTCCAGATTGGGGAAGCGGTTCAGATACACTCCGTCGCTCTCCTTGCTCTCGTAAATCTTGATTAGACGACGCTTGCCCATTGTGGGATAGATCTCATACATGGGGATAGTGTACTTTCCGGCGTTGCTGGGTGTGTAAGCATATTCGTTGCGGTGGAACACCAGACGGTCAGATGGCGCCCGGAAGGGGAGAATGTGATAGGTGGTCCACTGATAGAGCAGGCTGGACTCGGAGGCATAGTTCTTGTCGGTGGTGAAGACATCATCGTTAGAATATTGATGCTTGTCCACAATCCACTGCACGAGCTTGGGCAGCAGTGTGGCCGAGGGTTCGGTAGGATCCAGTCCCTGAGTGCGCCAGAACTCATCGGTCTCGGCAAAGATTGTGAAGCCGTAGAGACGATGACGAGGTGTCCAGTTGTAGCCGTCGGGATGATGTCCGTCAATGTACAGCACATGGAACTCTGGAATCACTCCACGCTGATAGAGGTCTTCGTACACCTCGTCACGAATCATTGAGAGAGTGTCCATCAATCCGCATGCCTGTATGGCCTTGGCCATCACGAGGAAACCCTCCTCCTGCTTGTTCAGCAAATCGAGCAGGTATTTAGATGCGGTGATATCCTTGGGGGCAATGACGCGTCCCATCTGGTGGATTACTCCGTTCGTCACGATGATGTCCTGCTGGACGGGGTTAATGGGGCACGTGTTGTTGATGAAGATAGTGTCGCGGTAATAGCGTACGGAGAGCTTGCGTTCGTTCATGTTGTTGAGCGGCAGTTCGTTGCCCGACTCGATGGGGAAGTCGTACGTGAGGAATGCCTCTTCGTTGTCTCCCGAGTCGATAATACTGTTGTGCACGACTACGTGGCGGATCGAGTCGCGTTTCCGTTCGGAGACGAATGCGTCCCATGAGGGGGCGGTCAGCAGTTCGGGCTCTTCGAGGCAGAGCGTAGTAAGGAAGGTGTCGATGGCCTCGTTGGTGGGAGCGAATACGGTGTAGTGGCCGCGAGTGCTGATGAGCTGTGCCACTTTAGTGTCGCTGACGGGCGAGACGGGAGTCGCCTTGAGCAACTCGACGTACTGGCTGTACTGCTCGTGTTTCTCCAGATAGGAGAGTGCCGAATCATACTTGTACACGTAACGTGCACTGGTGTCCACCTGCTCGCTACATGCTGCCAGCATTCCGATTACTGTGAGCCAAAGCGTGGACTTTACGTAATTTTTCATATCTTTGTGTTTTTTGATGTTGCTTGTTTAGTTTATTCTTTTTCGGTGTGTGTGTAAGGTTAGTCTTTGGTGTACAACTGATGAATGTTGACTCATTGGCGGTCATTGTATTTTTACATTCATCTTTCTCGAGTTACTAATCTCCTTCAAATTTCCTCATCCTCTTTTACCTCCCTTGGCGATTAGCATCATCTTTCACGACAGTGGGGCGTATGGCTATAAGTCTTGTCCTATCGGCGTCCGCCGCGTGTACCTGTGTTTTGCCCGCTGCGTTGCGTCGAACCCGTCGAGCCGGCTGTGGTTGGGGTGTTGGAACGGCTTTGCGTGCCGGACGTGCTTTGTGTGCTGGTGGAGCGGCTGGGCACCGTCTGCTGGCGGTGGTTTATCTGAGGCGAGTTCTTATTGCCACTGTTGTCACGATATCGGGTGTCCTGCGTGCGATTGTTGGCTGTCGGGTTCTTATAGTTGTTATAGGTGGTGCCTCCCCGTTGCTTCAGGTTGATTCCGAAGTCGTTGGTGCGCCGTCCGGGCATCACGTTTGTGCCAGTGATGCGGAAGTTGCCTGTATAGCGGTCGTGGTTGGCATACCGATTCCCGTAGTAGCTGTTGTTGTAGTACGTCCGTGCATGTGCACCTCGGTAGCTGCGGAAGATACTGGGTGCGTCAAAGTAGTAGAACGAGCGGTTGCTGTATATCGTGTATATACGCAGAGCCCAGTTGTTTCCTGTCGAGTATATTGGACTGTAGAAATAGTCTCGGGCCAGGAACCGGGCGTATTGTCTTGCGTTGAGCACATATCGCAGGTCTTCGTTGCGATAGTCCAACAGGGTGTAGTAGCGCTCGATGGCGTCCATGTAACCATATACAGCATCGTCCATCACTCGGCTGGCCAGATAGATGAAGTCGTAGTTGATCTCATAGCAGTCGTCATATTGCATGGGCGTCAGGTCCAGCTCGTATGCCATGCGGTCAGAGAGAAATCGTGCGTAGGTTCGCGTCTTGCTCTTGCTAAGGGCCATTGCACTCAGGCTCACAGCCAGCATCAAACAGAAAATAATGGTCTTTTTCATTATATTTTCTCTTATATCTTTTTTCTGAGTACAAAAATATAATAAGTATCGCAATTTTGCAAATATATTGTGAAAAAAATGAAAGGGGTGGAGTAAGATTATGATTCGCCCTCGGCCAGGGATGGGTATTAAAGCGCCTAACAAGTACTCAATCTTTCCAATGCTATGCCGGGCGAGGGAAGTACTCTTTCTCGTCTTTCTATGAAAATAATCTCTGGAATATTTGGCAGAACCGCCAAGAATGCTTACCTTTGCACCCGAAAACGGGAAAGTCCTGTACGGCATGCTCCTGACGAATCCCCCCAGGGCTTGACGGCAGCAAGGGTAGTCGGTCGTAGCGGCGCGATACAGTAAGCTTTCCCACCCGCCTCTTTAGCTCAGTTGGCCAGAGCACGTGATTTGTAATCTCGGGGTCGTTGGTTCGAATCCGACAAGAGGCTCTCCCATGATATCCGAAAGACATTACAGCCGGAATCTTTACATTCAGCTCGACGCGATGCTGCGGCGTGATGATGTGGCCGAGGCATTGCCTGCGTGGCTGTCGTCACTCTCTCGCGCCTCGTTTCGCACGGCGGGATATATTCTTGGGGAACAAATAGCCCCCCGGCTGCCGTCGGATCGTTTCTGGTTTCTCTTCCTCCTGCTGGTTCGTTATGATGCCCGCGCTTTTCTGGTCACAATGCTCAAGGCTCTTCTGTTGCGTCTCGGGGAGGGGAGTGTCTCACTCGACGACGAGGGCTTTCTGAAACTCTCTCAGCAGCTGGCTTTGAGTGCTGTTGATCGGCAGAAAACGCTGCGTCTCCTGCTGCCGCACATCGATGACGTTGGCAAAATCCGACGATTATTTCTTTCTCTGGGACTCTCGGATGAAGAGGAGTGGATCCCCTTTCTGGTGGATTGCAGCACGCTGCCTGCTTTCTATTTGCTCTTCCTGGCCCTGCGGCGTCGCGACCATGAGCGTGCCTTCATGCTTCGCCTTGCTGTCCATCTGGCCAAGCGTGGCGATGCCCTGTCATTTAATATGGCAAGCCTGATGAAGGCATATTTCGGCCTTGAGGAACTGCGGGGCACCTTCTCGCTTAAGCTCTCGCCCTATGAACTTAGCCGCATCGAGCTCTCCTTTCCTGTCTTCTGCCAGAAAATGTGCCTGTCCGTCTGATAGACGAAAAGAAGTATTGGCCTAACTACTGTCCGAAGGACGAGCGTAGTGATCGCTCGGCTTTGCCGCTTGGGCCTAACTACTGTCCGAAGGACGAGCGTAGTGATCGCTCGGCTTTGCCGCTTGGCTCGTCCAAGTAACCGGCTTGCCGCTTCGCTCGTCGAAGAACTACTTTAACTACTTCGCTCGGCTTTGCCGCTTGGCTCGTCCAAGTAACCGGCTTGCCGCTTGGCTCGTCCAAGAACTACAAAACGTTGAGAGCACCCGAAACTTGAACTTTTTACTTATAAGATTCGTACCCGCGCATGTGGTTCAATGTTTTATTTCACGTTTACCACGTCCTCTCTCTCCTCAGCTTCCCTTATCGTACAGTCGAGCCAGCGTGACATGACATAGTGTCAGTCCGTATGACACATTGTATAGCGCATTCCGTCGTTTGGCACGCCCTTTGTTACGTTAAAGTCGAGATTTAATTTTAATTCGAGTATAAACAAATAAAAAAAATAACGATTATGGGAAAGATTATTGGAATTGACTTGGGTACGACAAATTCGTGTGTATCCGTTTTTGAGGGCAACGAGCCCGTGGTGATAGCCAACAGTGAAGGTAAGCGTACGACTCCCTCCGTCGTGGCCTTTGTAGACGGCGGCGAACGCAAGGTGGGCGATCCGGCCAAGCGTCAGGCAATCACAAACCCGAAAAAAACCATTTTCTCCATCAAACGTTTCATGGGTGAGACGTATGATCAGGTGCAGAAGGAGATCGCTCGTGTACCATACTCTGTAGTGCGCGGCGACAACAACACTCCCCGAGTGGATATCGACGGACGCCAGTACACGCCTCAGGAAATCAGCGCCATGATTCTGCAGAAGATGAAGAAAACAGCTGAAGATTATCTGGGACATGAGGTGACAGAGGCTGTAATCACTGTGCCCGCATATTTCAGCGACTCGCAGCGCCAGGCCACCAAGGAGGCTGGACAGATTGCCGGACTCGACGTAAAGCGTATCGTGAACGAGCCTACAGCAGCCGCACTTGCCTATGGAGTGGACAAAGCCAACAAGGATATGAAGATTGCCGTCTTCGACCTGGGTGGTGGTACGTTTGATATCTCCATCCTCGAATTCGGAAGCGGAGTCTTCGAAGTACTCTCTACCAACGGCGATACGCATCTGGGCGGCGACGATTTCGATCAGGTAATTATCGACTGGCTTGCCGGTGAGTTCCAGGCAGAGGAAGGCATTGACCTGAAGCAGGATCCCATGGCACTTCAGAGATTGAAGGAGGCTGCCGAAAAGGCCAAGATCGAACTTTCCAGCTCCACTACCACCGAAATCAATCTGCCCTATATTACTGCCACAGCCAGTGGACCCAAGCATCTGGTGAAGACGCTTACTCGGGCAAAGTTCGAACAACTTGCCGACAGTCTGATTCAGGCATGTAAGGTGCCCTGCCAGAAGGCAATGCAGGACGCTGGTCTTTCCAATGGTGATATCGACGAAGTAATCCTCGTGGGAGGATCCAGTCGAATCCCCGCCGTACAGAAACTGGTGGCCGACTTTTTCGGCAAGGAACCCTCGAAGGGTGTGAACCCCGACGAAGTGGTGGCAGTTGGTGCCAGCATCCAAGGCGCTGTGCTTACCGGAGACAAGAGCGACATCGTTTTGCTCGACGTTACTCCTCTTTCAATGGGTATCGAGACAATGGGTGGAGTGATGACTCGTCTTATTGACGCCAATACCACCATTCCCTGCCACAAGAGCGAGATATTCTCCACCGCAGCCGACAATCAGACCGCAGTAACCATTCACGTTCTTCAGGGCGAACGCCCCATGGCAAGCCAGAACAAGAGCGTAGGTCAGTTTAACCTCGAAGGCATTGCCCCTGCCCGTCGTGGAGTGCCTCAGATTGAAGTGAGCTTTGACATCGATGCCAATGGTATCCTCAAGGTGAGCGCCAAGGATAAGGCCACCGGCAAGGAACAGGCCATTCGAATTGAGGCCAGCAGCGGTCTCTCCAAGGAGGAAATTGAACGCATGAAGGCGGAAGCCGAAGCTAATGCCGAGGCCGACAAAAAGGAACGCGAGAAGGTGGACAAACTCAATCAAGCCGATTCGATGATTTTCCAAACCGAGAATATGCTCAAGGAGAGCGGCGACAAATTGCCTGCCGACGTGAAGAATGAGGTCGAGGCCGCTGTCGAAAAACTCAAGACAGCTCACAAGTCACAGGATATAGCCGCCATCGATTCTGCCATTGCTGAACTGAACAACGCAGCTCAGAAGATGTATCAGGCACAGCAGTCAGGTCCGCAACCCGGCGCTGGTTTCAACGCTCAAGGCGGTGCTCAAGGTGGCGATGGTTTTAACGGCGGTTCTCAGGGCGGTCAGAAAGGTCCCGACATCCAGGATGCCGACTTCGAGGAGGTCAAATGAGACGCATAAGTAAAGACATAACAAAACACTGTCAAATGGCGTGTAGCTCTGGTGAGTTACACGCCATTTGCTTTTTATGGGCTCATGTTTTCTATGTGCTTATTCAGCCTTTTTTTAAGTACACAATCCAACTGACTTTACACTATACACTTTACACTATACACTTTATAAGTCACTATACACTATCCAACTGACTATACACTATACACTTTACACTATAAACTTTAAAGTGCACTATTCAACTGACTATAAACTATACACTATAAACTATACACTTTTACACTATAAACTTTAAAGTGCACTATTCAACTGACTATAAACTATACACTATAAACTATACACTTTAAAAGTCATCTAAGCGACTTCTCATGCTATTGGCAAGCCCTTCGCAAGCCCATGGAGCACCTTAGGACTTGCCAACCCCTTGCTAAGTACTTGCCAACTCCTTGCGAAAAGAGGTTGGTTCAATACACTTTAAAAGTACACTATCCAACTGACTTTACACTATACACTATAAACTATAAACTTTAATAGTGCACTATCCAACTGACTATAAACTATAAAGGCGGCGCCTCAAAAGAGAAATGAAGTTGAGAATTGGTTAATATTATATATAATATTAAACTTCTACTCTTAAAGGAAAAAAGCGGGCAACTTTGTCCGTTACGAGGTAACAGTTAACACTGCGATTAAGCGAGAAGCAAAACCGAGCTTGCTTGAAACGACGCATGAGAGAGTGCAGAATGAAGCTTGCTTCTATTATGCCGAGCGAAAAGGAGGAAGACAAAGTCAACCGAGGGAGCAGCGAGCGCCATCTGAGCTTGCTTAGTGATGGCCGAGTCGCGTCCGAGGAAGGCGACAGCCAACCGAGGGAGCAGCGAGCGCCATCTGAGCTTGCTTAGTGATGGCCGAGTCGCGTCCGAGGAAGGCGACAGCCAACATTGCTGAGCGTGAGCATTGTCGACCGCGCTCGACCTCTGGTCGCTTGCTACCGAAGGGACGCAAGAAGGTCAACACTTCCCTTAGAGGCCCTGAATTTTGCAACC
>CADAJS010000012.1 GCA_902788315.1 uncultured Bacteroidales bacterium | reverse complement strand
CTTCTTGGCCTTTGCCAGCATGTCGGCCGGAGCCATTGCAAATGCAGCCGTTGCTGCTGTTCCTGTCTTCAGAAAGGAACGTCTTGACATCTTGTCCATAATGTAATAAGTTTGGTTGGGGTTTATATTAAGATTATTTCTCTTCCTTTTTTTCAGTGTCTTCTACGGGAGCCGTGATGTCCTTCTCAATCTCGTTCATCCCTTGCTTGAAACTGTTCACGCCCTTGCCGAGGCCTCGCATTAGTTCGGGAATCTTCTTGCCTCCGAAGAGCAGAAGCACCACCATGCCGATGACGATAAGTTCGCCTGTGCCAAGGCTGCCTAAGAATAAAAGATGATTTGCCATGTGTTTGAGTTTGTTTTACGTTGGTTTGTTTATTTGTTCTTGCCGAGCACCTTTGCCCTTTGGGCTGGCATGCTCTTCTCTCTCTCTTTCTCGTCTCTGATGTCTGCACGCAGGCGCTCCCACATGCTGCTTTTTTTATGTCCAATAAAACGTAAATGCCTTGAAAAGGCACGATTATCCGCTTTATCATCTGTAAATTTACAACTTTTTACCCACATGGCCTATCTTGGCACTTCTCTTTTAATATTTATTAACACAACAAAGGGAAAAGCGGGGTCAAGTACTGTGCTTGACCCCGCTTTTCCCTTTGTATAATATGGTAGGGCGAGTGTTTCGCCTGCCTGTGTGCAAATGTTGCTCGGATTACTTCTTTGCGGCGCGTGTCCAGAATTCTTCCTCGGCCTTCTGGCGAGCCACATATTCTTCGTACTCCTTGCGTGCCTTCTCGTTTGCGGCCTGGTTGGCCTGCACTCGCTGGATGTTCTCCTTGAGTCGGTTAGCCGTTCCGCTCACGGTGATGTCGGCTTCTGCAGCCTTTGTGCAGTATGCCACTGCATCGTTGTACTGGCCCAGCTGGGTATATACGTTGGCCTCCTTCAGATATGCCTTTCCGGCCAGGTCGGCGTTGTACTTGATGGCACGCTCGGCATAGGTGAGTGCGCCGGTGAAGCTCTTGCTCTTTATCAGGCTGTTTGCGATGTTCAGGCAGATGACGCCGCGGTTGGCATCGCTCGAGCTGAGTTCGAGTGCCTTCTCATAGTACTCCAGCATCTTCTCGGCCTCTCCGTCCTTCTGTGCCTTCTGTGCCATACCGATGGCGCTTGTGTAGGTGGGCTCGATGTTATAGGCGGCCTCGGCATACTGGTAGTAGATGTCCGTGTTGTCACAGTCGTTGTTGGCCATCACGGTGAGGGCGCTGTTCAGCTTGTTGATGTCGGCCTTGTAGTCCTCCAGCTTCTTCGTGTAAATCTTTACTATCTGGGCGCTGTCGGCAGCTCCGCTCTCCGTGAACTTCTGCTCGATCATGGCCAGAGGGCCGTCATACTTTGCCAGGAGCTTTTCTGCCTTCTCCGTGTCGCCGGCAGCCTGAGCCTCCTTGGCCAGCTGGAGCATGCGCTCGCAGGCGTCCTTCGAGTCCAGATAGTCCTGCAGATACTGCTCACGCAGGGCGTTGGGGGCGCTCTTGTACATGGCGTCGCTCACCAGGAAGAAGTTCTGCAGCACCGAGCCCTCAATCTCGCGTCCGCCCTTCTCGTTGATCATCGTGATGGCGTTGCGGTAGTTCTCGTAGCTCTTGTTCAGCGTGTAGTTCGAGCCTTCCACGCCGGGGGCAGTCCAGTTGTAGTAATCGGCCTTCACCGAGAGCACGTCGCCCAGCGTCGATGTGCTGTTGGCAAACGTGTTGATGACATCCAGATTCTTCTGGCGTGCCTCGAAGAGAGCCATCAGCTCGTTAAAGTATTTCAGTTTCTTCGCCTTGTCCTGCTCGCCCTGTATCAGGTAGTAGAACATGACGGGGCCCTGCGTGTAGATGCCGTTCACGGCATAGGGTGCATGCTTGAAGAGCCAGGAGAAGTTCTCGTAGGCGCCCGCCCAGTCCTTGTTGGCCAGGCTCTGCTGGAAGAGCGAGACGTTGCTGCGGCCCACCTTGATGCTGTCCTCGTTGTTGTTATTGGTATATCCGATTCTCTCTTCAAGAGTCTTTCCCGTGAAGTTAAGTTCCTGTGCGACTGCGCTTCCAGTGAGCGTTACGCACATCGCGGCAATAATTAGTTTCTTGTTCATTGTATTTTCTTTTTGTTTATTATTCGCGTTGATTTGCTCGTTTCTGTTTGCAAAGGTACGCATTTTCTTTCGAATTGCAATGAATAAAGGTATAAAACAAGTATAAAAAAAGTTAATCGTACTTGTCGTGGTGGATTACCTGGGGTTCTCCCAGCCTCTCGCGATACTCCTTGCAGATGCGTCGTGTGGCTGCCACCTGCTTTTCCTGGTTGATGCCGCACGTGGCGATTATGGGGTTCTTGAACCACTGCTGGTAGGTGGCCCATTTGCAGTGGATGCATTGAACGAAGTCTGTTTTTTGTGCCATGATATGTCTTCTTTATAATCCTGCTTCGACCTGCAAAGTTACGAATAAGCGAGGGAAAAGCAAAAAGAAAGACGAAGTTTTTCATTTTTGCTCTTCCGAGCGAGAGTAATTTCGGCGTAGCCAGAGTTGCCGATAAGCGAGGGAAAAGCAAAAAGAAAGACGAAGTTTTTTATGTCCCTTTTTATCTCATTTAATATATGTTCGCGCGCGTATAGGCTGCAGTATTTCCCATGACGTGTTCCTGGGGACTTTATCACGTGTGATAAACTCTTTTATCACGCGTGATAAAGCGCTGCGCGGCACGTTGTGTAACTCGACCGAATCCTTCATGGACAGCCAGGCATGCAGTATCGGCGCAGCAATAGCGGCAGTGGATTCTATGTGAGGCTCAAAATTCAGGCATAACCTACACACTATTATCCTTCCTGCACCAAAACCTACACATAGGTTACGTGCAGACAATCACTCTGTTGCCGGACAGGTGTGTAGGTTTTGCAGTTTTTCGGGACGAAATTGAAAATCAAGAGAGGGAGCATTGGCTGTCTTATGCGCCAGCGGGCTTCCTTCCGGTCATCGGGCCTTACTGTTTGATGGCTACTGAGGACGAACGATTCGGGCCGATTGTTTCAATCGTGTGACAATTTACAGCGAGGGATGAAAAAAGTGGGGGAGGTGAGTGCCTTATTGGGATTTTATGTGTAATTTTGCAGCCGTTATGATACTGAACATCGTATATATTATAGTAGGTCTGGTCGGTGTCCTGTGGGGAGCCGACCGTTTTACGGACGGTGCCTGCGGCCTGGCCCGTAAGTGGAAGGTGAGTGAGTTGATTATCGGCCTGACCATCGTGGCGCTGGGTACCAGCCTGCCCGAGTTCGTCGTGAGCTTCATCAGCTGTCTGCGTGGCAGTGGGGATATGAGCGTAGGCAACATCATCGGCAGCAATACGTTCAATGCCCTGGTCATCGTGGGCGTGTCGTGCATGCTGCTCACCATTCCGGTGGAGCGTGGCGTGCTCTGGCGCGACCTCCCCTTCTGCATTCTGGTGACGGTGGCCTTCGTCCTGTTTGTCATGACGGGCGAGATCAACCGGATTAGTGCAGGGGTGCTCTGTGCTCTCTTCGTCGTTTTCGTTGCCTATAATATCTATATCGGAAAGCGACAGCGGGGGAATGCCAATGAGGTGGCTGAGGAGACCACTCCGATGTGGAAGCTCGTTGGGCTGGTGCTCCTGGGCATGGGAGTGCTTGTGGGATGTGGCCAGATGCTGGTGAGCGGTGCGACGGAAGTGGCCCGCACCCTGGGCGTGAGCGAGAAGGTCATCGGCATCACCATCCTGGCAGCCGGTACCAGCCTGCCCGAACTGGCCACGAGCGTCGTGGCAGCCCGCAAGGGAAGCGACGGTCTGGCGCTGGGCAACGTCATCGGCAGCAATGTCTTCAACATCGCCTTCGTGCTGGGGGCGTGCAATATGGTCTCCCCCATGCAGACGAAGGATGTGAACCTCGTTGACCTGCTGACGGTGCTGGGCAGCGTGGTACTGCTGTGGCTGGTCTGCCTCACGGGACGCCAGCTCAGACGCTGGGAGGGCGTTCTCCTGGTGGCAGCCTATGCGGCCTATCTATTTTACGTCCTTTCTCATTAGGAACGAGGAGGGTATCTTTACCAGTTTCTTCCCGTTTACGCGTTTCACCACATTGCGTCCCTCGAAGCGCATCAGCCACGTCGAGTCGGTCTGCTGTGTGAGCGTGATGCGTTGTGTCTCGCTGCCCAGGTCGTTTGACACGCGCAGCGTGGCCTCGCGGTTGTCTTTTATCTCAAACGAGGTGATTGTCCATACTCCGTAGATGTCGCCGCCCAGGTATCCGTTCATGGGACCGAACATCTCCATGCGTGGCACGGTGATGCTCTCGTCGTAGAGGTCCATGCGGAGCGTGATTTTCTCTTCGGGACAGGTGAGGTTCATCTTCCACGGTCCCTGGGCCTGCATGTGCAGGGCTGTGAGGGCCAGCAGGGCGGCGGCCATCGTGTGGCGCAGTGATGTAAAGGCGATGTGCATATCGGTATGTTGTTTGTTTCCTGATTGCTTTTTCTTGCAAATATATCATTTTTCTGTGACGCGACCTCCCATGTACCGTCTCTTTTAGGAATATTTAACGCATGGTCTTATTTCGCATGCGGAAGGACTCTGGGCAAATGGCGGGGGGCATTATCATTATAACGCGACTGACCGATTCGGGATAATATGCACTTTTCGCTTGATATATGTCATGAAATTCCGCTCAGCCCGCCGGTATATCAAGGAAAATGCTTAACTTTGCAACGTTTTAAAGTGCGAGAAGATTTGATGACTGATAAACGTTTAATCCCCGAATTCATTTTTGAGAGCAGCTGGGAGGTGTGCAACAAGATGGGCGGCATCTACACCGTCCTCTCCACTCATGCCAAGTCGTTGCATGAGATGATGAGCGACCACCTGATGTTCATCGGCCCGGACGTGTGGGCAGGAAAGTCCAACCCGCTCTTTACGGAAGATGCCACCCTCCTCTCTGCCTGGCGTTCGGCCGCAGAAGCCGAGGGGCTTCGCTTGAGGCTGGGACGCTGGAATGTGCCCGGACAGCCTATGGTGGCACTGGTGGACTTCACTCCCTTTTATGCCCAGAAGAATGAGATATATACCGCGGCCTGGAATGATTTCGGTGTGGACAGCCTGCATGCCTATGGCGACTATGACGAGGCATCGATGTTCTCCTATGCCGCCGCCCGGGTGGCCGAGAACTTCTATCGGCACGTGCTCGAAGGGCATTGCAGCCGAGTGGTGTACCATGCTCATGAATGGATGACGGCCCTCGGTGCCCTGTACATAAAGAAGCATGTGCCGGCGATGGCCACCGTCTTCACCACTCACGCCACCACCGTCGGACGCAGCATTGCCGGCAACGGCAAACCGCTCTATGAGTATCTGTGGGCCTACGACGGCATGCAGATGTCGAGGGAACTCAACGTGGAATCGAAGCATAGCGTGGAGCGCCAGGCAGCTCATCATGTGGATTGCTTCTCCACGGTGAGCGACGTGACGGCCCGCGAATGCCGGGAACTGCTCGACCGTCCATGCGACGCGGTGCTGATGAACGGTTTCGAGGACGACTTCGTACCTCGCGGCGCGGCTTTCGTGGCGCGACGTCGGGCTGCCCGCAAGCGTATCTTCCGCGTGGCCAATGCCTTGACGGGCTACACCTTCTCTGACGATACGTTCGTCGTGACCACCAGCGGACGCTATGAATACAAGAACAAGGGCATCGATGTGTTTCTCGAGGCTCTGTACAGATACTCGCGCCGTGACCCACAACGCCCGACGCTGGCCCTCATCGAGGTGCCGGCATGGGTCTTTGCTCCGCGTCTCGACCTCCAGCAGCGTCTCAGCGTGGAGCAGACGTACACCGATGCCCTGCAGACCCCTGTGCTCAGCCATTGGCTGCACAACGAACAGGACGACCAGGTGTGCCGTTTCCTGCGTGAGCACGACATCTGGAATCGGCCCGAGGATCGCCTGAAGGTCATCTTCGTGCCTTGCTATTTAGACGGTCATGATGGCATCTTTGACCTCCCGTATTACGACCTGCTCATCGGTGATGATATGGCGGTATATCCCTCGTACTATGAGCCGTGGGGCTACACGCCACTCGAAGCCGTGGTGTTCCGTGTACCCTGTGTAACCACTTCGCTCTCAGGATTCGGCATGTGGGCAAATAAAGTAAAGGGTGAGCAGAGTACTCTGGCTGATGGCGTGGCCGTAATTCCTCGTGACGACTACAATTTCGACGCTGTGGCCGACGCTGTGGCCGATGCAATGCAGGAGTATGCCGCCTGCGATGCTCGTACGGTGAAGCTCATTCGCCAGCGTGCTGCCCAGTTGGCTGCCAAGGCACGTTGGGACCGCTTCATCCAGTACTATTCCGATGCCTACGACCTTGCCCTGCGCCGTGCATCGCAGCGCGTGGCTGCACATTCCCCCGTACAATAACAATCACACAAAATAAGACTTAAGTTATAAACGATGAAAATCAAAGCAAGCAATGCCAACCAGCCCAGCTGGAAGCCCGTGAATGTGAAGAGTAACATTCCGCAGGAGCTGTCGAAACTGGAAGAACTGGCACACAACATGTGGTGGGCCTGGAATCATAGCGCCCGCAGTCTCTTCACCAGCCTCGACCCGAAACTCTTTGAGGAGTGTGGCAACAATCCCGTGTTGCTGCTGGAGCGTCTCAGCTTCGAGCGCCTCGAACAGCTGACCAAGGACAAGGCTGTACTGAAGAAGATGAACGATGTGTACAGCGAGTTTCGCACCTACATGGATGTGGAACCGGACCACAAGCGTGCCAGCGTGGCCTACTTCTGCATGGAGTACGGACTGAACCAGGTGCTGAAGATCTATTCCGGTGGTCTGGGTATCCTGGCCGGCGACTATCTGAAGGAGGCCTCGGACAGCAATGTGGACATGTGTGCCGTGGGTTTCCTCTACCGTTACGGCTATTTCACACAGAGTCTCAGCATGGATGGACAGCAGATTGCCAACTATGAGGCTCAGAACTTCAACTCGCTCCCCATCGAGCAGATGCTTAATGAAGACGGCAGCCCGCTGGTCATTGACGTTCCCTACATCAACTATCAGGTGCATGCCTATGTATGGCAGGTAAATGTGGGACGCATCAAGCTCTACCTCCTCGATACGGACAATGACATGAACTCACAGTTCGACCGTCCCATCACTCACACCCTGTATGGCGGCGACTGGGAGAACCGCCTGAAACAGGAGATCCTGTTGGGCATCGGCGGTGTGCTCACGCTGAAGCGTCTGGGAATCACGAAGGACGTGTACCACTGCAATGAAGGCCACGCCGCTCTGTGTAACGTGCAGCGCCTCGTAGATTATGTACAGTCGGGCATGGGCTTCACGCAGGCTCTCGAGCTGGTGCGCGTCTCCTCGCTCTACACGGTACATACTCCCGTTCCTGCAGGTCACGACTATTTCGACGAGGGCCTCTTCGGCAAGTACATGAGCGGATATGCTCAGCTGCTGGGCATTTCCTGGGATGAGTTCATCGGCATGGGCCGCATGAATCCGGAAGACCATAACGAGCGTTTCTGCATGTCCACCTTTGCCTGCAATACCTCGCAGGAGGTGAACGGTGTGAGCTGGCTGCACGGCGAGGTGAGCAAGAAGATGTTCGCCGGCATCTGGAATGGATACTTCCCCGAGGAGAGCCATGTAGGCTACGTCACCAACGGAGTGCATTTCCCCACATGGTGTGCCAATGAGTGGCGCAAGCTCTATGCCAAGCACTTTGATGCCAAGCATCTCTCCGACCAGAGTAACCAGAAAATCTGGGAAGCTATCTATAATGTGAGCGACGAGGAAGTGTGGGAGACCCGCATGCAGCTCAAGACGAAACTGGTGAACTACATCCGCGAACAGTTCCGTGACAGCTGGCTCAAGAATCAGGGCGACCCCAGTCGTGTGGTGTCACTGATGGAGAAGATCAAGCCCAACTCGCTGCTCATAGGTTTCGGCCGCCGCTTTGCCACATATAAGCGTGCTCATCTGCTCTTTACCGACCTGGACCGTTTGGCCAAGATCGTGAACAATCCCGACTATCCCGTGCAGTTCCTCTATACCGGCAAGGCTCATCCTGCCGACGGTGCAGGACAGGGACTCATCAAGCGTATCTACGAGATTAGCCAGCGTCCCGAGTTTCTGGGCAAGATTATCTTCCTGGAGAACTATGACATGCAGCTTGCCCGCCGCCTCGTGAGCGGTGTGGACATTTGGATGAACACCCCGACACGCCCCCTGGAGGCCAGCGGCACATCGGGCGAGAAGGCACTGATGAACGGTGTGGTGAATCTCTCTGTGCTTGACGGATGGTGGCTCGAAGGCTATCGTGAAGGTGCCGGATGGGCACTTACGGAGAAGCGCACCTATCAGAATCAGGAGTATCAGGACCAGCTGGATGCTGCCACCATCTACAGTCTGCTTGAGAATGAGATCATGCCGCTCTACTACAACCGTAATGAGAAGGGCTACAGCGAGGGATGGATCAAGGTAATCAAGAACAGCATCGCCCAAATTGCGCCTCACTATACGATGAAGCGTCAGCTGGACGACTATTACAGCAAGTTCTACAACAAGCTGCGCGATCGTGGCAACCGCCTTCGTGCCAACAACAATCAGCTCGCTGGCGAGATTGCGCGTTGGAAGGAGTGCGTGGCCGAGCGCTGGGATGCCATCAATGTGGTCTCTATCAACAAGTGCGATGCTCTGGAGAATGGCAATTTCGAGGCTGGCAAGTGTTATGACATTGATGTGCTCATTGATGAGGCTGGACTGGATGATGCCGTAGGGCTGGAGGTGGTGGCGCTCACCACGGACAAGGAGGGTGTTGACCACGTCAGTGAGGTGACTCCGTTTGAGATGACCGGCCGTCAGGGCAATGTCTTCTCGTTCCACACTTCGCTCTCGCTCGACCATGCCGGAGGATTTAAGGTGGCCTACCGCATGTACCCGAAGAACGATCTGCTCCCGCATCGTCAGGACTTCTGCTATGTGAAGTGGTTTGCCTGATTCGAGGAATGTAGAATAGGAGAGGGGCTGTACTCGTTGATGAGTGCAGCCCCTCTTTTTGGTTTGCAGAAGAAAGGGATTAGGCTCTTTCTCTTTTTCCCTCTTCGCTCGAACCCTTTTTCCTCTTCACTCGAACCCTTTTTCCTCTTCACTCGAACCCTTTTTCCTCTTCACTCGAATCTTTTTTTCTCTTCGCTCGAAAATTATTTCCTCCGAAGCGGAATAAAGTAACCGTCAGAGAGTCCCGGGAAGTGCTTAGTCGTGGATTGGGGAGGACAGGGACGAGGGGCCGGATGAAGAGGGTCGAGGAGCCGACTGCGGAGGGAGATGGAGTCGGGTCTGAACGGAGAAAGGCTCGGGGCGGACGGTTGGACGGCCCGGGGCGTCTATTCGGACGGCCCGAGGCGTCTAACCAGACGGCCCGAGGCGTCTGAAGTCGAAATCTTTCCTTGTGACAATTGGATGCCGCTCAAATTCAAGCCAAAACGGTCAAGTGGCCGATTTGGCTTGAATCTGGCAGGCGCTTGACCTAATGCTCAGATCAGATACTGGTCGCTGATGGATTCGTTGTTCAGCACGCGGCGTATGGTCTCGGCAATCATGTCGGCAATGGTAATCTGGCGCACCTTGTCACATCCGCCATTGTAGGGGATGCTGTCAGTGAAGACAATCTCGTCCAGCGCGCTCTTCTGCACTCGCTCGTTGGCAGGTCCGCTCATCACGCAGTGGCTGGCAATGGCGCGTACGCTTTTTGCACCGTGGAACTTGAGCAACTCGGCAGCCATGGTAATGCTTCCGGCCGTGTCCACCATGTCATCCACGAGAATCACATTGGCATTGGCTACATCGCCTATCACCTGCATGCTGGCCACTTCGTTGGCTTTCTCGCGTTTCTTGTTGCAGAGCACCAGGGGGCAGTTCAGGTATTTGCTGTACGTGTTGGCGCGCTTGCTTCCGCCCACATCGGGTGATGCAATGACCAGGTTGTCCAGATTGAGGCTCTGCACGTAGGGCAGCATTACAGTACTGGCAAAGAGATGATCCACAGGGACGTTGAAGAAGCCCTGCTCCTGGTCTGCGTGCAGGTCCATGGTGATCACTCGTGTGATGCCTGCCACGCTCAGCATGTCGGCCACCAGCTTTGCGGCGATGCTCACGCGCGGCTTGCTCTTGCGATCCTGCCGTGCCCATCCGAAGTAGGGTATTACAGCATTGATAGTTCGTGCCGATGCGCGTTTTGCGGCGTCGATCATCAGCAGCAGCTCCATCAGGTTGTCGGCATTGGGGAAAGTGCTCTGTACGAGGAACACGTCTACGCCTCGGATGGATTCTTCGAAGCAGACCTCAAACTCGCCGTCGGAGAAGTGTGTGATGGAGAGGTTGCCCAGCGGGCATCCCAGGCTGAGACAGATTTTCTCGGCCAGATAGCGACTCTTGGTGCCTGAAAAGACCTTGAATGAATTGCTCGTTTCCATTGTGTGATGCGGTATTTGGTTGATTGTTCTATAATGCCATTTTAAACCAATGCAAAGTTACGAATTTTGTGTGAAAGAGGCAATGGTTTCGTGAGTTTTTCATGTCGCTGGAGTGAAAAGTTTTTTGGGCGCCGTCGGTGTGGGGGCCGTGCATCGGAATGGTGTCCGTAGCATCATAAGTGCAGATAATCCTGTACTATATATAATTATGAAGGGCATTGCCTCCCGGCAACGCCCTTCCTGCTGTTTTGTTTGGAAAAAGTCTAATTGAAATAATGGTTACTTTGATTGTTTTCTTTAGGCTTCTGCAGGTGTTTCTGTTGTTTCACCCTCAGTAGCCTCTGCCACTGTTTCGGCTACGGCCTCGGCTTCAGCTGCGCGCAGCGCTGCCTTCTTCTCGGCCACCTTCTTTGCTGTCTCTTCGTTGGCTTTCTTCTCTGCAGCCATCTTTGCAGCCTCTGCTGCTTTCTTGTCTGCGGCGATTTTTGCCTCTAATGTGAGCAGGCCCTTCTGCTTTCCAGCCTTCCATGCTGCGAACTTTGCCTCAGCGGCGGCTTCGTCAAAAGCACCCTTCTTTACTCCCCCGCGCAGGTGCTTCATCATGTACACACCTTCGTGTGACAGGATGTTGCGAACCGTATCGGTCGGCTGTGCACCAACCTCTACCCAGTACAGGGCACGGTCGAATTTCAAATCTACAGTTGCGGGATTGGTGTTGGGGTTGTAGGTACCAATCTTCTCTGTAAACTTACCATCTCGTGGAGCTCTTACATCAGCGATTACGATGCTGTAGAAGGCATAGCCTTTACGCCCGTGACGCTGCAATCTGATTTTAGTTGCCATAATTTAATTAAACTTTTAATAGGTTTGAAACATGCCGCTAACTCGTAACGGCGGCGCAAAGGTAGTATTTTTTAGCGGATTATGGCGCGTAATTGTGGCTTTTTTTGCGCTTAATCCACGTTTTTTCCACTCTTGGCCCCGTTTTTGCCGTCTTCTGTTCGTCTTTGTGCTCTGTCTGCGGCACATTTTCGTCTTCTCTCGGGTCTATTTAGTGTATCGCTCGTGTGTGTTATCCGTGACGAGTGACGGGTCGCCAATCACGGTGTTGAGCATAGTGCCCTGTCCGCCTTCCTCCTTCACTTCCAGCACCACGTTTTCCTTTGTCTGGTTGTGTTTGCCGAATCCCACGTTGAGATTCGTCACTCTTCCATTGAACTTTCCGTCCACTTTGATAGCCGTGTGCTTCTCTCCCCGCTTTGAGTACCAATACACGAAGCAGTCGGTGTAGAATACGCGTCCCCCCTTGTTGTAGAAGCCGGTGGCAAACTGGTCGCTGTAGCAGAAACTGTACCAGTTGTCGCTGTGGTCATCCCAAAAACCGTAGCTGTTCTCGTATCCATCAGGGGTGTTGTAGTAGAGCGGGTGGATGTTGCGCAGGCTGTTGCCGCTTGATTGAATTTTCACTCCGATGGTCACCCCACCGATGCGCATGTTTGAGAACGTATTGTCGTAGCCCTCCACCAGGAGCCCGATGCTCTCGCTGGTGAAGTTCCCCACGATGTTCACGTCGTGGATGTCTGCGTCCGACGAGCCGCTGTTTGCTCCCCGCTTTACGTGGATGCCCACTTTCACTCCCTTTATTGAGGTGTTTCTGATCACCGTTTCCCGACCTCCGTCGATGGAAACTCCGTTGGCCACCTTGTTGCCGTCAATGATCCCTCCGTCCAGGTAGTAGTTGCTGCCGGGCTGAGTGATGTTGTTTGCTGGGTCTTTACCGCCAAGTCGTACCATGGCCTCCGTGTCGCTCCATCCATCCGCAGCTCTCAGTATGGCATAGTTAGATAGCTGCAGGGCGACGCTCTTAGCCGGCTCGGCCGGCGTCAGGATGGGCTTGCCAAGCAGATAAATGCCGTCTGGGAAGTAGATGGTGCGATTCGGATTCTCATCTATGATTTTCTGTATAGCGTCGCTTACGTCTCGTTTTCCGTCGGCCTTCACATAGTCAGTCACCACTATGTATCCTCTTACGTCATGGCTCTTCTTTCCCCATGCCATCAAGGCGATGCCCGAGAGCATCAGTAGCAGAATCTTTCTCATGCCTTTTCGTGTTGTTTTTGTTTTGTTTATGTTTTGTTTCTGTCTTTATGCCTTCGCGCGCATGGATGCGCGTACCATATATATAATCAGCATGCAGTACATGCCCAGGCTCAGCAGTTCGCTCAGGGAGTTGGCCCACCATTCGCCGTATTCAAACTGGATGTTCTGCCAGCGCAGTGCAGCGCTCACCACGCCCATCAGTGCACCTCCGGCGATGAATCCACTGGCCAGCAGGGTGCCCCGTTCGCCACGTGCCTTGTTCAGGGCGCTGTCCTTGCTGCGGCTTGTTACGAACCAGTTCACTGCACCGCCCACCAGTAGCGGCAGATTCAGCTCCAGTGGGATGAACATACCCAGGGCAAAGGCCAGTGCCGAGATGCCCAGAGCATTCAGTACCAGGGCGATGACGGCACCGATGCCGTAGAGAAGCCAGGGTGCTCCGTTGCCGCTCATCAGCGGCTCGATAACGGCCGCCATAGCGTTGGCCTGTGGAGCAGCCAGTGTGCCGTCGGTGAAGCCGTATGTCTTGTTCAGAATCATAATTACGCCAGCTACGGTGGCTGCGCTCACCAGGGTGCCCAGGAACTTCCATGTCTCCTGCTTCTGCGGTGTGCTGCCCAGCCAGTAACCTATTTTCAGGTCGGTTACGAAGCCGCCCGCCATGCTAAGCGCCGTACACACCACTCCACCCATAATCAGTGCGGCCACCATACCACTGGTGCCGTTCAGTCCCACGGCTACCATGATTACGCTGGCCAGGATCAGCGTCATCAGCGTCATGCCGCTCACTGGGTTGGTGCCCACGATTGCGATGGCATTGGCTGCTACGGTGGTGAAGAGGAAGGTAATCACTGTTACCACCAGGATGGCCACCAGGCTGAATACCAGGTTGCCGTGCATTACATCCAGCTGGAAGAAGAGGAATGTGAGGACGATGGCCAGGATGATGCCAAAGGTCACCCATCGCATTGGGATGTCGCGCTGCGTGCGCTCCGTGTCGTTGGGCAGTTTGCTTTTCTTGCTGCCGAACTCACGTCCCGCCAGCGACACTGCTTCTACGATGATTTTCCAGCTCTTCACGATGCCGATGATGCCTGCCATGGCGATGCCTCCGATGCCGATGCTCTTGGCATATCGGAACAGTTCCTCGGCCGAGGCTGCCGATGCCGTAAGCCCCTCCTGTACCTCTATGTTGGGGAAGAGCAGCGCGATGCCTGGAACGATAACCCACCATACGAGCGCCGAGCCGCAACAGATGATGAAGGCATACTTCAGCCCCACGATGTATCCCATGCCCAGCACGGCAGCTCCGGTATTGCACTTCAGCACCAGCTTGGCCTTTTCGGCCACGGTGTCGCCCCACATCAGGGCGCGGCTTGTGAAGTTCTCATTCCACAGCCCGAAGGTGGCTACCACGAAGTCATACAGCCCGCCCAGCAATCCGGCTATTAGCAGTGGCCTGGCCTGTGCGCCACCCTTTTCGCCGCTCACGAGCACCTGTGTGCCTGCCGTGGCTTCGGGGAAGGGATATTTGCCATGCATCTCCTTGACAAAGTATTTTCGGAAAGGAATCAGGAACAGAATGCCCAGGATGCCTCCCAATAGGCTGGCGAAGAATACTTCCATGAAGTTCACCGTCATCTCTGGGTATTTGGCCTGCAGGATGTACAGTGCCGGCAGCGTGAAGATGGCTCCCGCCACAATCACTCCGCTGCATGCCCCGATGCTCTGTATCATTACGTTCTCGCCCAGGCCGTTCTTGCGATTCGTGGCGCTGCTCAGCCCCACAGCGATGATGGTGATGGGAATGGCGGCTTCAAACACCTGTCCCACCTTCAGTCCCAGATAGGCTGCTGCGGCACTGAACAGCACGGCCATCAGCACACCCCATCCCACGGACCATGCGTTCACCTCTCGCGGCGATGCCTGCGCCGGCATCATTGGTTCATACTTCTCACCCTCGCCAAGTGGTCTGAAGGCGTTCTCGGGAAGCGTGTCGCTGTACTCCTTTTCTTTCATAGTGGTTCGTTTTTGATATTTTTCCCTACAAAGATAGTGCAAACGAGCGGAATGACAAAAGGAAATGCAAAGTTTTTCTCTTTTATCATTTCAAAGTGTCGCGAGTCTTCGAGTGAAGGTCTGAGTCATAGACAAACGAGGGCTTAACCTTCTTCTCAAGGTGTATTAAGCAAGGAAGAGGCAGCCTTCGGGTAATAATGCGTCGAGGTCAGAGATATGCCATGATGAATGTGATTACAAGTTTTTCAGACATGTTTTTTATGGGGAACAGTTCCTCAAAACTTGTGATTCCTGGCTTTTCGTCTGCCTTCAGCGTGTCTTGCGAAGGTATTCGGCAATGCGGGCCTGATAGTCGGCACAGGCGGTGTCCAGACGGCTGTGGGACTGGGTGTAGAGTGTGACAGCATCAAGGAGGTCGGTGAGCGACATGGTGCCGGCATCGTATTGGTTGCGGCTTAGACGCAGGTTCTCGTCGGCCTGCTCTGTGCTTCGTTGGGCTATCTGTATCTGGGCGTAGGCCTCGCGGAGGTTGTTCCAGGCGCTGAGTATGTCGATCTGTAGTTTCTGGCGCACGTCTTGCAGTGTGTTGCGGCTCTGCTGTGCAGCCATCTGTGCCTTGCGTATGGCGTGGGAGCCGCCCCACCATTCGCTGATGGGTATGCTTACGGTGGCCAGTCCCACGAGATTGCCTTGGTTCTTCTCCATCATGTTGTAATATACTCCGCTGGCTCCTATGGCCACGCTGGGCAGCAGTTTTCCGCGCTGCATTTTCACCTGTAGCTCGCTGGCTCGCTGACTGCGCTCGGTGAGCTCCACTTCTTCACGATTGATGAGTGCCTGGTCGGCGGGCAGGAAATAGGTCTCGGGCGCCTGGGGTGAATGTATCTCGCCGGGTATGATGTCGAATGTGGCCATGTCGGCTCCGCAGAGCTGCACCAGCATCATGCGCACCAGTTCAATGCCGTTCTGCAAGCGCAGGCGCTCGCTTGATATTTCCTCGCGCTTGAGCTGCACACGCAGGAGCTCGTTGCGGTTGATTACTCCGGCCTGGAGGTATTGCTCCGTCTGTCGATACACTTCTTGGAGCTGGCTGTCCACTGCGTCGAGGGTGGTGATGTTACTGCGCAGTGCCACGAGACGCCAGAAATAGGTGGCTACGTTCTGCTGCACGTCCTTGGCCGTCATTTCGAGTTGGAGCGCACGCACCTCCTGCTGCAGGGCGGCGAGCTTGTTCCCAACGATTACCTGTCCGCCTGTGTAGAGGGGCTGCAGGGCGGTGAGAGTGGCAAGGACACCCTTTTTCACCATTGACAGAGGCATGGCGCCCATCATGGGTACCTCCATTTCGCCGCGCATGAGGTCCTTGGCACCGATGAAGCCGGCTCCTGTGGCGCTCAGCTGGGGGAAGTAGTTGGTGAAGGCCTGGGCTTTGTCCTCGGCAGCCATTTCTGACTCGAGGCGACTATTCTTCAGTTCCACATTATTGTGCAGCGCTGCATCCACGCATGCGTCCAGTGTCCACTGCTGCCCCCGTGCCTCGTTGGCGAACAGGGCGATGCTGATGAGAAGAATGGCGGTATGTCTCATTCGGGTTTGTTCTTGCGTTTTTCGTTCAGTTTCCAATATACTACGGGCAGCACCGTGACCACGAGGACAAGGCTGCCGATGCCTCCGGCAAAGATGGTGACGCCTACTGGCATCCAGAAGGAGCTACCGGCGATGATCATTGGTATGACGCCTACGGCGGTGGTGGCAGTGGTGAGGAAGATGGGCACCATGCGTCGTCGTCCTGCATCGTAGGCGGCATCGCGGGCCGAGAAACCTTCGGAGAGTCGCTGGTCGGCATGCTCGAAGATGAGTATCTCATTGCGCATAATCATGCCCATGAGGGTGATGAAGCCGAAGAGACTGGTGAGGCCCAATGTCTTGTTGGCAATGAACAGGCCTATCATGGCACCGGGGATGCTCAGCGCGATGGCCGCCATGCAGATGATGGTGATGCCGAAGCGCTTGAAGTTGAACAGGATGAAGAAGAAGATGACCACCAGCGCAAGACCTATTCCGGAAGCTATCTGTGGTACCATCTCGCCGTTCTTCTCGACCTCGCCTCCCACCTCAGCTCGTACTCCTATGGGGAGTTGCATCTGGCTGATGATGCGTCCCAGGCGTGCCTGCACCGGAGCGGCCAGCACCTTACGCTTTCCTTCGGCGGTGACGCTGATGCATCGTTCGCCGTTGCGATGTACAATGTGGGTGTGGCTCCATCGGGGTTCAGCCTGTGCCACCTGCCTCAGAGGCACGCTCTGGCCGTTCATCGAGGTGAGGTAGATGTTTCCCACATCGCTGTAGCTGAGTTGCTGGCTCTGGGCATCCCGAATTACGACGGGCACCTCGTAGTTGCCCTCCCAGATGCTTCCCACCTGCATGTCGCCCGTCTGGAGTGTCATCTGCAGCTGTGCGGTGGAGCGGTTGATACCCAGTTGGGCAGTGGCCACGGGATCGAGGGTGATATCGACGATAGGATGAGGATGGTCGAAGTCGGTGTGCACCCACTCCAGTTCGGTCATCTGTCGCATCTGGGCCATCAGCGTCTCGGCTGCCTTGCTGATGCTGTCCAGATTGTCGCCATAGAAACGATACTCATAGGTAGGTACCATGAGGAAGTCCATCTGCTTGAAGCGGCAGTATGCCTCGGGCCAGTAGTTGGAGTAGGTTGGGGCATACTCGTTGAGAACGTCGAAGGTCGTCTGTATGTCAGGCGTGTTCACGATGAGCTGGGCAAAGTTGCGCCCGCCCATCTGGGGGGCATAGCTTACCTGGAAGCGTGGCGAGGAGCAACCGATGAAGGAGGTGACGCTGAGTACTCGCTCGTCTTGCTGCAGGATATGGCGCAGGCTGTCGGCCACAGCACGGGTGTGCTCCAGTCCTTCGCCCTCGGGCAGGAATATCTCGACGGCAAACTGGTTGCGGTCGGCATAGGGGAACTGGCGCATCTTCAGGTGTGGGAAGATCAGGCTGGTGGCAATCACCAGCACCAAGGCCAGCACCATGGTGAGGTAGGGATAGCGGAAGGTCCATGCCAGCACTTGCTCGTAGATGTCTTGAACGTAGTCGGTGAGGGCTTTCTTGCCCTTGGCTTCGTCTGTGGTTGGCTGTGCGGGGTCGCGTCGCGGGGCGGCATGGCGAATGATGGCGGCGTTGAGTATCGGAATGACGGCCACGGCCACGAGCAGCGACACCATTAGGTTGATGGTGATGGTGATGGGGAAGAGGCCTATGACATCGGATGCCTCGCCCTTCATGGTGAGTATGAGCGGATAGAATATGGCGCAGATACAGAGCGTTGCCAGCATCATGGGCCAGAAGTATTGCTGAACACTGCGTACGGCTGCATCGCGTCGGCGCATGCCGCTACCCAGATATTCCAGATAGCCGTCGATAACCACGATGCTGTTGTCCACAATCATCCCCAGCACCACGATGAGGCAGGCCAGCGTGATGGTATTCAGTGGAATACCGCAGGCATACATGATGCCGGTGGAGGTAAAGGTGCTTAGCGGGATGGTGAGGGCGGCTACGATGGCACTACGCAGGGGAAAGAGTATCATCATCACCAGCACGATGATAACCATCGAGATGATGAGGTCGCGCATGAAATCGTGCACCGAGGTGCCTACCACCTGAGGGAGGTCTGTGATGCGGCGTATCTGGACATCGTCGGGCAGATAATCTTTGTGGAACGTTGCAATCACGCGGTCCACGTCCTCGCCATACTGGACGATGTTGTTTCCACTGTTCATCTCTAAGGAGAGTAGTACGCAGCGATTGCCGTTGTTTTCGATGTACTGTACGCTGGTATCGTATTCGCGCTTTACTTGAGCCACATCGCGTACATGGACTACATGGTTCGAGGGATCGGTGTAAATAATCTGGCTGGCTATCTCCTCCTCGCTTTGCTCGGTGGGAGCCATGTGGAGCTGTATGTGCTGGCTGCCTCCGGTGAGGCTTCCGCTCATGGTGGTAAGGCCCTGGGCAGAGAGGGCATTGATGAGGGCTGCCTGTCCGATGCCGTAGGCGGCCAGGCGGCTGCGGTCGATGTAGAGGGAAATTTGCTCCTTGACCTCGCCGTATTGGCGCACATTGCTCACACTCGGAATGCGGCGCAAGCGGTCGGCCAGCTCGTCGCTGTACTGCTGCAGTTCGCGATAGCTGCGTTGCTGGCTTTCGACGGTAATCAGCAGGGCTGAGGCATCGCCAAAGTCGTCATTCACCACCACAGCGAGCACGCCCGAGGGCAGCGATGACTTGAAACTGTTGACACCATGTTTGATTTTGCTCCACACCTCGTCCTTCTTGTTAACGTCATCGTGCAGCTGCACCATCATCGTGCACATGCCCTGCGAACTGGTGGTGGTAGTCTTCAGGCGGTTGACTTCCTTGAAGGTAAACATATAGCGCTCCAGCGGGCGGGCCACCTGGGCCTCAATCTCCTCGCTGGTGGCTCCGGGCATCACAGCGACTATCACGCCCTGGCGCACGGTGAAGGGGGGGAACTCGTCCTTGGGCATGACGTAGATGCCGTAGAGTCCGAAGGCAAGCAGCAGCACTGTGAGCAGTGCCGTGATGCGGTAGTTGTTAATGGGCCAGGCAGCCCATCCGGTGGGTCTGTATTTCATAATGGGGAATTCTGGGAGATGGAGAGAACGCAGTGGTCGTGTTGAAGGGAGTGGATTACCGTGCAGCGGGGCTGACGATGATGGGCGTACCATCGCTCACCTTCTGATAACCTTCGACGATGACCTGCTCGCCTTCCTGCAGGCCCTGGCACACAACGATGCGGTTGCCCGTTACATCACCCGTCTGGATGGGGCGTCGTATGGCCTTGCCGTCGGCTGCGGTCCACACGAAGAGTTCCTGAGAAGCTGTCTGTTGGATGGCACGCACGGGCACTGTGATGTCACCTTTCTCGTTGTTCATTGGCTGAGCCAGCGAGACATGAGCCACCATGCCGGGGAGCAGTTTATGTTCGGGGTTGTCCAGCAGGATGCGTATGTTGTATGTGTGGGTGACGGCATCGGCCGTGACGCCTTTTTCGATGCGGGTACCCTGGAAGGTGGCGCCGGGCAGTGCGTCGAGCGTGACGGTGCTGGCCGTAGAGGGAGTGATGGCCGCAATTTCTTTTTCGGGAATGCTCACCCTCACCTTCACCCGGTCGATGGACAGAATACTGAGCACAGGTTCGCTGGGCAGCACCGTCTCTCCCACGCCCATGATCTTGCTGCCCACCACACCGCTGCAAGGTGCTGTGGCAGAGCAGTCCTGAAGGTTCTTCAAGCACATGTCGTAGGAGGCCTGTGCCTGCTCCACCTTGCTCTGCACCTCCACCCATTTCATGTCGGGCAGCGATTGGTTGTCATATAATTTACGCATGCGCTGCTCGGCATCGCGAGCCTGGTCAAGGGCCGACTTGGCGGCGGCCAGTGCATTGCGGGCCTGGGCATCGTCGAGCGTGGCCAGCAGCTGGCCCTTACGCACAGCCTGTCCCTCAGCGACGTTTACACTCTTGAGCACGGCCATGCCGGTGAAGCTCACCATGGTGCTTTGCTCCTCCTCGACCACTCCCACATAGGGTGTGGTGCGTGTTTCGATGCTACGCTGTACCTGTTCGACGCTGACGCGTAGTGCCTCCATCTGTTGCTGCGTCTCGCGCTCCTTGCCACAGGCAGAGAACAGAGCCAGTGCAGCCAGAATCAGAATGTCTTGTTTCATTCGCTTTTTCTTTCGTTTAGTGAAATATCGGCTGCAAAGGTATGAATATTTCCCGAAAGATGTTCTATTCGATGCGTTGTGTTTCTTCTTTCGATGTACTTTTTCGCCCAAAGGAGCATTTTCCCCGATGTTCCATCTGTCTCAGTTGCGTGTCGTGAGGTAGGACTCTATTTTGGGTGCGAAGTATTTTTTTACATCGTTCCAGTGGTAGTAAGGCCAGATGTCGGTCTCGATAGGGAGATGCTTCTCCTCTTCCTGAAGGAGGAACTTGACCAGGATGTCGCTGCTGCCGCTCTTGCGGAAAAAGACCATTTGCACATTGGAGGCCATGGGGATTACCTGATAGAGGGCAAAGTGGTCACAGACGTTGAGAAAGTCGGCAGGCACCTCGCGGCAGCCGTCAAGTTCGAGCGCGCGGGTGAGCAGGATGACATATCCGTCGTGGCTGAAGCGCAGGAAGGCACCGTGACCGCCCGAGGCAATGGTCTTCTCTGCCTCGTCGAACATGTGTTTCATCGTATTGTAGCCGCGCTTGTAGCCGGGAGTCATGCCCTTGTAATAGCCAGGCGATATCAGCCATGAGATGCTGTTCGAGAGGAACATGGTGTAAAGCTGCTCCTTTGTGAAATACTTTCTGAAGGTTCGCTTCATCCCGAGTTCGGGCAGACACTGCATGTCCTCGGCGATGTCGTAGAGTTCTTCGGTGAATTTCTCCGGGTGGCCGTTATCGTAGTCCATGATGAGCGTTCGATCAGTGATGAACTTGGGGCTGAGGTCGAGAGAGCGGCGCAACGAGTCTCTTACATCGCGCGCGCGATTCCTTATTATATCAGAGCCTGGAACGGCTGTCACGCTGTCAGTGTGGTTGCTCATGTACCACCTGTCTTCGGGATGATACCCGCTCTCCATCTGCAGGTAGGGGTAGTGGCGCTTTACTTCGCCCAGAAAGTGGTTCATGCTCTCCTCGCAGCGGTGGGCCGAGGTGCAGCGGGCAGTGATCTGTGCACCGTTGGCAAACACACCGGGATAGCGGGTGCAGGCACGCTGTGCGATGCCCTCATGTTCGTGTCCGCCCAGGAGCGAGAGTTCTCCGCCCTTGCCTTTGGCATCGGCATAGGCCACGCGCAGTTTCTTGAGCAGCTTGCGCCCCTTTCGTGTAAGTGCCTGCTGCGTCTCGGCCTTCTCGAGCAGGTCGATCGTGCGGTGGTAGGCGTTGTTGCTCGTCAGATAGCGCGAGCCGTGACGTCCGAAGTGGCTGATGTAGAAGGCCTCATAGCCTGCGGGAGGTGGTGTCTGGCGGTAGCGGGCGCCGGGGTAGGAGTAATAGTTGGAGCCCAGCTTGTCAATGTCTGACCACAGTTCGCGTTTGGATGTCTGGGCATGGCTGGTGGCACAGAGCAGTGCGAGCATCAATAAGGGGAGGAGAAATCGTCTGTTCATGGGGAATTTGTGTGGGGGATAGAGTGGGATGATTACTTGTTCTGTTTTTTGTCGTCAGCAGCGGCCTCGGCAGCCATCAGCCGGTGCATTCGCATCAGTATGAGCACGTCGGCATAGCAGCAATTGAGCGTGATTTGTGTCTTTATGTCGCGGTCAACGGGGCGGAACACGAAGGCGGTGGGAATGACGCCGCTGTTTTGGTGCTGCATGACGGTGAGGTGGTCGATGAGTGCCTTGGCCTTGGCCAGCATCAGGCGGTCGCCTGTTTTCTCATACAGGGAGAGCATGGCATTGGCCACGTTGCACGAGCTGTTGTCTATGGGCGTCTCATATTTGTACTGTTCGTGTACGGCGGGCGCACAGCGCTTGTGGATGTCGTCGGGACCGAGAGGATAGTCCCAGTGTACGAACTGGTCCTCGCTTAGGCGAATGAGGTCGATGGCGTTCGAGATGTCCTCCTCGGTGGGATCCTCCTTGCGCAGGAGATAGTCGGCATAGGGCGCGGCGGTACAGTTGGTGAGGTTCTCATAGGGTTGCAGTCCCATGACGCTGACATCCTCGAACTGGCCTTCCATGTCGAAGCTTTTCAGCGGCACCTCGCGCATCCAGCGTTCGCCGGCCTCCTGCATCGGCAGGAACTCGTTGATGCCGTATTGCCGGTGCAGGCGGCTGAGGAAGTTAAGTAGCGGATGAAGCATAGCGGGAGCATCGTTCACGGGCTGGCCGGTGTCGAAGTCCATCTTGATGGGGAAGGAACCGTCGGAGCGCTGCAGACGCTGATAGGTGCGTGCGATGCCGATGGCTCTCAGAAGCCATTTCCTGTCGCCTGTCAGTTCGTAGAGGTCCAGAAAGGCAGGTCCCACCCCCTTGGCAGCCTCCACGGTGATGGTCTTGCCTCGGTGCTCGTCTTTCTCCTGTAGCTCGCCTTTGTAGTAGGTGGGTGGGAAATGGGCCAGCGGAGCATTGTCGGGCTGACTGATGGACAACAGAAAGTTGGCCGCACCCAGGGCGATGGCCAGGGCTTCGTCGCGACGTGAGGGTAGCTCTCGGGCAATGAGACATTCGTTGCTGATGAGTGCACCGATTACTTTGCAGGCGCATGAGAAGTGGGGATAGCTGGCCAGGTCGGGTTCTGTCTCTGTGGCGAATCGCTGTACGAAGGGGAGCGAATGTATGTAGAGCGCTGCCTTGAGAGCAGATTCGCGATAGGGCACTGCCGGCCCGTTGTAGGGTGCATGGAAGGGATAGTCGCGGAAGAAACGACGCGTGCCTGCGGTGTCCAACACCTCGCCGTCCTGTCCGATGGCCAGTACCGTGAGGCTGACATTGCCCACCGCTACGCTATCCCAAACCGGACTCAGCGGCCGCCACGGCGCATCGGCGGTGAAGGTCCATTCGCGCCTGCCGTCATCCGATGAAATGCGGAACAGATATTCCCGTGCTCCATCCTTTTCCTGAAAGTCAAAGGCCGGGGCATATAGGAAACGCTTTGCATAGACGTTCCAGTATGGGTTGCGTCCCTCATAGCCCGGACGCAGGGGAGTGCGATACTCCTCAGCGGCCATCTTGTTTAATGTCTCGTATTCGTTTCCTGCAGATTCTCTACACGAAACCATGATGCACGACACGATACCGAGCATCCACATCGTCTTTTGCATTAATCTCATTCTTGTAGTTGCTGTTTGTCGAGACAAAGTTACAACTTATTTTTGGCATAGTTAGTTTTTCGCCACGCTTTTTGCTTCGCTAGATTAATATCTGTCTATATTTGACAAGGCGGTTTGCCTTTTGCATTGTTTTATCTTTCCATTACTTTGGTCTTTTGGTCGTTTTCTTGTCTCTTCTCCTTGTCGTTTCCACCGAATTGGACTATTTTTGTGGTCAAAAACACGGATTGATGAACAATGGCTCTATGATAGACTCCATCGACATGATGCGCATGTTGGAGTTGAATGAAGTGATGGATGGGCAGAGCGTCTCGGTGATATACGAGAACAGCTGTGTGGTCTCCACCGATTATCGTCATGTCGACAGACAAACGGGAATTCCCTTGTTGTCACGTCCCACCCGCATGAACATCTTCGTCTTTATGCTCTGTCTTGAAGGTGATTGTGTTGTGCAGTGTGACATGCAGCGCTGCCATATCGTGGATGGAACGCTGTTCACCTGCAAACCAGGCTCGATTCTGCAGGTGGAGGAGGGGCATATCGACCGCCTTTCTGTGCTCATTGTCGATGTGGCCCTGCTCCGTTTGCTCAACCTGCATGTCCAGAAATTGCTTCCCCACTACGATGCGCTGCAGAAGATATCCTTGATGGGACTTTCACCAGAGGAGGCTGGGCACATCAATCAGGAGATGAAGCATGTGGCCCATGCAATCTCGCGCCCGGTCGATCATCTCTATTACCACGAACTTGTGCATGCCCACATCACTACCTTTATATACGAGTGCATCTCCTTATTTTCCTTTGAGAATGATCGGCATGACAATGTTTCGCCCGGATTCTCACATGCCAGGATTTACATGGATCGTTTTATCAATCTGGTGGGACTGCACTTCCGCGAGGAACGCAAGATAGGCTTCTATGCCGAGAAACTGCATATCTCTCCCAAATACCTAGGTTCGCTGGTGGTACAGCTCACGGGGCGCACGGCTTCGCAGTGGATTGCGGGCTATGTGATAGCCGAGGCCAAGGCGCTCTTGATGAACACCAGCATGAGCGTTCAGCAGATTTCGCTGGAGCTGCATTTCCCGAACCAGAGCTTCTTCGGAAAGTATTTTAAGTCGCATATGGGAATCTCTCCCGGCGAATTCCGTAGTCGCGGATTGAAGTGAGGCAATACGTGGGAGAAGCAGGGGCTGCATGCCACACCTTCCGGCGGAGCACGCTCCATCCGTCTGAAGAGCGTGTTCCGTAAGCCGACGGAGCACGCTCCGTCAAGGGGTGGTGTTGGAAGCGCTGAAAATCAGCCACGCTTTTTTCTTCGGTTTTCTCTACTCGTATTCTGCTTGCAGGACCCTCCCCATGGAATCCATAATCATGTGGTCATGTGCGACTCTATATACAGAGCCACTCCGTCCTCATCGTTGCTTGCTGTGACGATGTCGGCCATTGCACGTATCTCCTGACGGGCATTCTGCATGGCCACTGCTGTGCCGGCTAGCGAGAGCATCGTGGCATCATTATAGCTGTCGCCGAAGGCTGTGAGCGACTGGGCGCTGCGTCCTGTGAGAGTGAGCAGGCGGGCAAGTGCTGCCCCCTTGTCCACGCCCTGTGGCATGAATTCAAGGAAGAAAGGTTCGCTGCGTACAATGGCTGCCGGCAGGGCGGGGGAGAGCTGCGCAGCCTGGCGTTCCAGTGTGTCCAATTCGGCGGCAGGTCCGGCGATGATGCACTTGGGCACGGGGAGGGTCACCTCATGCAACAGGTTTTTAGTCTCTCGGACGGCCATCCTATTGATGCGTGCCGCATACTGCACGTGTGGGTTGGAACCATCCTCGGTGATGATGACATCATCGACATACGTAAGCATCGTGCATGACGGTCGCATGCTCATGGCATGAATCTTTGGGAGAGTGTTTATCGATAACGTGTTTTCATACAGCAGTTTGCCTGTCCGGCATTCAAGTATCATTGCACCATTGAATGCAATGACGTAGCCTCCATGCTCGCGTAGTTCCAGCTGATGTGCAAAAGGTGCACTGCCGCATACGGGCCTGCCGCTGGCAATGACCAGCGTGGCTCCCAGGGATTGCTGGCGGAGCAGGACTGCGAGTGTGCGGGGGGAGATTTCCTTGCGGCTGTTGAGCAGGGTGCCGTCAAGGTCGAGAGCGAGCATTGGGGGCATAGACTATTCGTCGGGGGTAAGTCGCAGAATGAGTGTGGTGGCGCCGATGGTGATGACCGAACCGTCGCTGAGTCGGATGCGATCCACATCGCGCAGAATCTCATTCATGTAGAAAGTGCCGGTGCCCGACGGGGCATCGCGCAGGATATATTGCAGCTGGCCACGCTTGTTGCGCTGCACGCGGATGATGCAGTGGCGGGTGTCCACACTGGGATCCACCGTCTCGATGGGTTTATTGATGGAAGTGCCTTTGACGTAGCGGCCGAAAACATTGTCGCCCATCGACAAGGGAATCACTTGCTTGTAATGAAATACATTCTCCACCACCACGATACATCCCAGTTCGCTCTCGCGAGCCTCGTCGAAATCCTCTTCCTTGCGTGTCTTCTGTACACTGGCACTGCCCATGCGGATACCAAACTGATGATGGCATTCGCTACACTCGAAGACGAGTTGCTGGCCAGTCTCGTACTGCGTCTCGTCGAATGTGATGTAGTTGTTACACTTGGGGCAACGTACTCGCTTCATTCGTGTGGAGGTTCATGGTTCATAGAATATGACTCAAGGCTCAATCTTGAGTGTCCATGCCTTGTCGTACTTGCGACTCTTCGCTTTCATTTGCTGAATCTGCCTGTGTACGTCTGCAGCGGTTTCGTAACCCGGAAGAATCACGCGTACCATGTCGTTCTTTACATACACCTCGGCATTGTATCCTTCGGCCTTTAGGTCCTCCACGAAGGCATTGGCATTCTTCATGCTGATGGCGCTGGCCAACACTACGGCATAGCCGCCACGCGGCTGCGCGGGTGCGGAGATTTCCTCACCCGGGGCCTTTGACGTTGGCTCGGCTTGAGCTTCGTTCGCAGCAAGGGGCTCTATGTGAGGCGTCTCCTGCAGGGAGGGCATCAGATGAGAGGGTAGGAAGAGGTTGGAACCAGCGGACTGAGGCTGGTTGAGATGGGTGTTCTGGACAGGGGTCGAGAAGGCAAAGAACAGGATGATGCTGGCTGCTGTGGCTGCTACGTAATTGGCCAGATGCCTGCTGATGCGGATCGTGATATTGCGCTCGTCGCTCTTCACCGTGGGCACGATGCTGCGACGCCGTCCTCTACGGCGTGTCGGCCGCTGTTCGGCACTCAGTGGATCCATGTGTAGGGAGTCCAGGCCATATAGTGCGGGCGTTGCCACGCCGGCAGGTGCGGGGTAGAATGTGAGTGGGTCGGTCTCGTTCTCCTGTACGAAAACGCCGATACTGCCCAGGTCCATTGTACCATTCTCTGCCAACTCCTGACGGATATAGTCCAGATATTCGGCACACATGACCTCGGCATCCACAGGGCTCACCCTGTAGCGCCGTGACAGCGAGGTTTCGAACAGCCCGTCGCTCTCCTTCGTCTCAGCGTCAAATGACACGGAGCGATAGGGCGGCAGGAAGAGGTCCTCGGCCTGACTCCATCGGCTCGGGACATAGGTGGCCCTGAAAGCTCCCAACTGCGGATAGATGACGCAGTCGTGGTCGAGCAACAGGTATTCGATATGCTGTGAGAGGTCTTTCATTGTGGCTTATTCTTCGGTGGTGGCACTCAGGGCTGCAGCTACGTCAGGGCTGATCTTGTAACGCTTGTTGAGCCCTTTGACCACTTCATTGGTAATGTTATACTTGGGATTGGCAATCAATAGATTGTCTCCAGCCTTTATCATCACATAGTCGTAATGCTTCGTCTGGTTGTAGATGGTCAGGAAGGCCTGGATGCTGTCGCGTGCTTCCTCGTTGATGCGTGCTTGCTCGGCATTGAACTCATTGTTCAGGCGTGCAGCTAATTCCTGCAGCTCGGCTTCCTCGTGTTGGATGCTGTTTTGGGCGCGTTCCAGTTCGTCGCGAGTGGTGAATCCGTTGCTGTCGTATTTCTTCTGTAGTGCAGCAGCGTGGCTCTCCAGTGTTTTCTGCTTCTTCGAGAGGGTGTTCTGGATGTTGTTCCCCTTGACGGTGAGAACTTCGCTGTAGTCCTTGTACAGTTGGTATTGTGACATCAGAGTGTCCAGCTCGACATAGGCAATCTTGAGGTTTGTGTTGCCACCTTCGCTCTCGGCTGTTTCACCCTGCCCCTGCGTCTGTTTACAGCCGGCGAAGCTCAGGCATAAGGCCATTGCGGCTGTAGCGGGAAAAAGAAATTTCTTCGACATGTTTTATTCGTTTTAATGTGTTATTTACGTCTTTCCTGTACGCGATGAGGATTATCGCGACGCATCATTGCGTCCATGCTCTGCACGCAGTAGATGCCCTTCTCGCGCATGGCTTTGCTGCCGCCAATGTGCGTGCTGCCAAAGCTGGAGCGAGGCACAAGGAGGAGTTTTATGCACAAAAGTATGAGTGCAAATGTAACAATTCCCATGGTAAGCAGCGCTACTTTCAACATATTTTCTTAACTTTGCGACGACAAAGGTACGAATAAGCGAGGAAAACGCAAAAGAAAAAGGCCACTTTTTCATTTTTGCTTGTTCGAGCGGAAGTACTTTCGACGTAGTCAAAGGTACGCGCTCGGCCCTCTGGGACGCTTCTGCCACGAAGTGGTGTTGAAGAATAAGCGAGGAAAACGCAAAAGAAAAAGGCCACTTTCTCTTTTTTGCGTGTTCGAGCGAGAGAACAAAGATAAAGAACGAACAATATTATAATAGAGTTATGAGCGAAAAGAAACTAACACCTGCATCGGTGTTCAACTGCTTTGCAAAAGTGAATGCTGTTCCTCGTCCTTCAAAGAAGGAGGAAAAGATGATTGAATTCCTTGTTAACTTTGGCCGCAGCCTAGGGCTGGAGACCCTGTGCGACGAAACGGGCAATGTGCTGATACGCAAACCGGCCACATCCGGGATGGAGGACAGGAAGACCCTTGTCCTGCAAAGTCACATGGATATGGTATGTGAGAAGAATGCCGACGTTCAGTTTGATTTCCAAAAGGATGCTATTCAGACTTATGTGGATGGCGAGTGGATGAAGGCACGCGGGACGACACTGGGTGCCGACGATGGCATCGGCGTTGCCATGGAAATGGCCGTCCTGGAGAGTACGGATATCGTACACGGACCCATCGAGTGCCTCTTCACTCGCGATGAGGAGACGGGACTGACCGGTGCCGAGGGAATGAAAGCCGGATTCATGCAGGGTGACATGCTTGTAAACCTGGACAGCGAGGATGAAGGAGAGATCTTTGTGAGCTGCGCAGGTGGTTGCCGTACGTTTATCCAACTGCCTTATCAACTTGAACCATTACCTGAGGGAATGTTTACTTTCTCGCTGAAAATAAATGGACTGAATGGAGGTCATAGCGGAGACGACATAGACAAGAAACGTGCCAATGCAAACAAACTGCTCGCACGATTCCTCTATGTGGCTCAGAAGAAGTTTGACCTTCGCCTCGTGGATATACAGGCAGGCGGACTGCACAATGCCATTCCGCGCGAAGCAGGCTGTGTATGTTCTGTTCCTATGTCGAGCAAGGAGCAGATAAGAGTGGAGTGGAATCTCTTCAGCGCTGCCGTCGAAGAGGAATACAGCGTTACGGAACGTTCCATGCAATTCCTGCTGGAGAGTGAAGACTGTGCTTCGGAGGCTATGGACAAAGAGACCAGTCGACGCCTGATTACTGCCCTGCAAGCAGTGGATAATGGTGTCTATGCCATGTGTCAGGACATTGACATGGTGGAGACGAGCAGTAACTTGGCCAGCATTCGCATGAACCATGAGACAAAGACCATTGACATCAACAGCAGCCAGCGCAGCAGCATTTACAGCGCCCGAGTGAATATGGCCAATACGGTGGCGGCTGTCTTTGAACTGGCTGGCGCCAAAGTGAATATCGGTGAGGGTTATCCTGGATGGAAGATGAACCCGAAGAGCGAGATTCTGAAGATTGCTGTGGAACAGTACAAAAAACTCTTTGGAAAGGAGCCAAAGGTGAGGGGCATCCATGCCGGACTTGAGTGTGGCCTCTTCAGCGAGAAATATCCTGGGATGGATATGATCTCCATGGGGCCGACGTTGCGTGGCGTGCACAGCCCCGACGAAAAGTTGCTCATCCCCACGGTGCAGATGGTGTGGGATCATCTGCTGGCCATCATGAAGAATGTACCGCAGAAGAATTGACAGTCCTATTCCATTGCCCGAACGAATGAAACATCAGCCTTTTATCCTCCTGCTACTGCTCGTGTCCGGCATGTTCTCGTGTTCCGACAGCGATACCTGGACCACCGACCGTTCTGTGCAGCTCAGTTTCTCGCGAGACACTGTGGCCTTTGACACGCTCATCAGCACAGTGTCCAGCAGCACAGAGAAGTTTGTTATATATAATAGGTATAAGGATGGGGTCCGGATTCAGCGTGCTTCGCTTTTGGCAGGTGCTTCGAGCATCTTTCGCGTAAACGTGGACGGTCAGGATTTACATGAAGGTGAAGGTGCGGATTTCGAGTTGCCTCGCCGAGACAGCCTGATCGTGTGCGTTGAGGTGACGCCCCCCGAGACAGGTAAGGATACGCCCGTGGGCTATGAGGATGACTTGCAGTTTCAGTTGGAAAGCGGAGTGGTACAGCGTGTTCATCTGACGGTGGGGGCTCAAGATGCCTTCATCCTGCGAGGTATGGTGGTCTGTGCAGACACGACTTTTTCAAATCGTAAGCCTATAGTAATCCATGATTCGCTGGTGGTGGCCGCAGATGCCACCCTCACGCTGCCCGAGGGTACGACTCTGATGTTCCACGACGGAGCAGGAATGGATGTGCATGGCCGTGTGGTGGCAACAGGTACGTTGGAGAATCCCGTTACTCTGCGTGGCGACCGCACCGACCACATGTTCGACTACCTTCCGTATGATAATACGCCCAGTCGATGGGAGGGAATCCATCTGTACAGCACCAGCAAGGAGAACGTCTTTTCCTATTGCGACATCCATAGCGCGTGCTACGGAATTGTCTGCGACAGCACGGAAATCGACACTCACACGCTGCTGATGGAGAACTGCATAATACATAATATCGGAGGTGATGGCCTGCGCCTGGACAATGTGCAGTCGCAGTTCATCAACACCCAGATAAGTAATACTCTGGGACGCTGTGTGTATGTATATGGTGGCGCGTGTCGTTTTGTGCACTGTACCATTGCCCAGTTCTATCCCTTCGATGCCAGCCGCGGCTACGCACTGAGCCTCTCCAACGAGGAGAATGAGGTGTATCGCCATCTCTATTATGCCTATTTCCAGAACTGTGTCATCACTGGCTATGGCGACGACGTAATCATCGGAAGTATTTCCGAGGGGCAGGATTATACGTGTGACTATTTGTTCGAGAACTGTTTCCTGAATACTGTTGTTTCGGACGATACACTGCGTTTCCGCCACATTGTCTATGATACGGACGACGACTCGCCCGATCATACGGTGCTTGTCAAGGAGAAGAACTTCGTGCTGTTTGATACACGCAATTTCCTGTACGACTTCACCCCCGACAGCCTCAGCCGTATTCGTAATATGGCATCGGGAGAGTTTCTGGAACAGATGCCGACGGATCGTTTGGGGCGCAGTCGTTTGGAAGACGAGGGTCCAGATGTCGGATGCTATGAGTACGTGAAGCCATGAAGACGGTGTTGATGGTGGTCGGAGCCACAACCGACAAGCATTTCATCGCCAATATCGAGGAATATGTGCGACGAGTGAACCATTATATGCCATTTGGTATTGAAGTGATTCCCGAGTTACGTGCGGCGAAGCATCTGAGCGAGTCGGAACAGAAGGCACGCGAGGGCGATATGCTCCTGAAAGCTCTGCAGCCGGGTGACTATCTGGTGCTGTTAGACGAGCACGGTATAGAGCGGCGCAGCATCGAGTTCGCCCGCTGGGTGGAGAAGCGCATCTCAGCTTCGCCCCGTCGTCTTGTCTTCATGGTGGGTGGTCCCTATGGATTCTCTCCTGAAGTACATCGGCGTGCTGACGAGGAGATAAGCCTAAGCCAGATGACGCTGAGCCATCAGATGATTCGGCTTCTCTTCGTGGAGCAACTTTATCGTGCCATGACCATTCTGCGAGGCGAACCATATCACCACGAGTAAATGGTATTTGAAGAATAATTTGATAATTGTTAAAAGTTAATACAAGATGTTAAGCGTAGATGAACTGAACGACAGGCTTATTGACCTGGCTTTTGCCGAGGACATCGGCGACGGAGACCATACCACGCTGTGTTGTATCCCCGAGACTGAAATGGGGGAGAGTAAGTTACTTATCAAGGAGGCCGGTATCTTTGCCGGTGCCGAGATTGCCAAGCAAGTGTTTCACCGTTTCGATCCCGATTTGCAAGTTGAGGTGCTTATCCCGGATGGTACGGCAGTCAAGCCCGGTGACATCGTGATGAACGTCAAGGGCAAGGTGCAAAGTCTGCTTCAGACAGAACGCCTCATGCTGAATATCCTGCAGCGCATGAGTGGCATAGCAACCATGACACACAAGTATCAGCAGGCACTCATCGATGCCGGCACTACGACCCGCGTGCTGGACACACGCAAGACCACGCCCGGCATGCGCATGTTGGAGAAGGAGGCGGTCAAGATAGGCGGAGGTATGAATCATCGTATCGGACTCTTCGATATGATTCTTCTCAAGGATAATCACATAGACTTTTGTGGTGGCGTGCATAAAGCCATATCGCGTGCCAAACAGTATTGTAAGGAACATGGTCTGAAGGGGATGAAGATTGAATGTGAGGTGCGCAACTGGAAGGAATTGGACGAAGCGTTGGCCGAGGGTTGCGACCGCATCATGTTTGACAACTTCACACCCGAGGACACGCGGCGGGCCGTACAGATCGTGGCCGGACGGTGTGAGACGGAATCCAGTGGTGGCATCACGTTTGATACGATGATTCCATACGCTAAGGCGGGCGTGGATTTCATCTCCTTCGGCGCCTTGACCCATAGTGTGAAGGGACTCGATATGAGTTTTAAAGCTGCTGGCAGCGACAAGCTAATTATTAAATAAAGGAATCTGCAAATGATACGTATCAGCCAAACAATGAAAAGACACCTCTATGGCGCTCTCCTTCTGATTAATGTGCTGCCGGCACTTGCTTGCACCAACTTTATCGTGGGCCGAAAGGCCAGCAAGGACGGTAGCGTGATTGTCTCTTACAGTTGTGATGACTATGGAGCGTATGGCTTCATGCAGTTCCTTCCACGAGGCAAGCATGCCAAGGGTGAGATGCGTCCGCTCTATCATTATGAGTCGAACAACTATCTTGGCGAGATTCCCGAGGCAAGCGAGACGTATCAGGTCGTTGGACTGATGAATGAACATCAGCTCACGATTCACGAGACCACGTTTGGCGGCCGAGAGGAACTCTGTGATACGCTGACGGGGCTCATTGATTATGGCAGTCTGATGTATGTTACCCTGCAGCGTGCCAAGACTGCCCGCGAGGCCATTAAGGTAATGACTTCGCTGGTTGAGGAGTATGGTTACGAGAGCGAGGGCGAGAGTTTCTCCATTGCCGACCCTCAGGAAGCATGGATTATGGATATGATAGGTAAAGGTCCCGGCCGTAAGGGGGCTGTATGGGTGGCAGTGCGCATCCCTGACGACTGTATCAGCGGTCATGCCAATCAGAGCCGCATCCGCCAGTTTCCTCTCAAGGACAAGGCAAATTGTCTCTACAGCAAGGATGTCATCTCCTTTGCCCGTGAGAAAGGCTACTTCGACGGGAAGGATGAGGATTTCTCCTTCTCCGAGGCTTATGCGCCCACAGACTTCGGTGCGCAGCGTTTCTGTGAGGCGCGTGTGTGGAGCTTCTTTAACCGATGGGCAGCTGACGACATGCAGCCCTACCTCTCCTATGCGATGGGTGAGACCACGGACAATCCCATGCCGCTATATGTCCGTCCCAAGTCGTTGCTCGATGTGCAAGATGTCAAGGACATGATGCGCGACCATTATGAGGGAACACCGATGGACATTACCTCCGACCTTGGCGCCGGAGCATGGCAGATGCCATACCGTCCCACTCCGCTGCGCTTCGAGGTGGACGGTCAGGCCTATTTCAACGAGCGTCCTATCAGTACGCAGCAGTCGGCCAACGTCTATGTGTCCCAAATGCGCTCCTGGTTGCCCAATCATATTGGCGGTATCGTTTGGTTTGCCAATGATGATGCCAACATGGCACCATTTACTCCCGTATATTGCTGTGCCGAGAGTGTGCCCGAGTGCTATGCCGTCAATACGGCCGACTGCTTCCAGTTCTCCTTTGCCTCGGCATATTGGGTGCAAAACTGGGTGAGCAACATGGTCTATTGGCGCTACAGTACGCTCTACCCCGAAGTGTCACGCGTACGCGACCGTCTCGAGGCGGATTTCGCTTCTCTGCAGAAAACAACGGAATCCGAGGCGGCAGGTATGGAAAAGACCGATGCAACACGCCACCTGACGGCTTACTCGCACCGCTTGGCACAGAATATGATGTACGAGTGGAACCATCTGGCTCAGTATCTGATTGTCCGATACAATGATATGGCTGTCAAACGCATGACCGATCAAGGTGAATGGGAGAAGACGGCAGGCGGAAACCAGCGTCCCGTCATGCGCCCGGGCTATCCCGAGAACTTCCGTCGGCGGATAGTTGAGGAGGACGGGAAACGCTATCGTATGCCTTAGACGTAAACGCCTTGTCCTGTTCCCTCGCGATGCTCGGAATAATGTTCGGAATGACGCGAAGAATGCTTTCATGGTCACTTTGTCGCAGATGGCCGTTATGTGAGTCGCCTTTTTTTCGTACCTTTGCAGCCGTGAAATGTAGAATTCTCCTCTTTCTGGCATTGCAAGGTATAGGCGTCAGTGCCTTTTGTTGCATAGGTGAGGGTGGCGTGTCGAATGATGTGCGACTCCACGCTATGTCACATCCAGTGGAAGCTGATGCTGCATTGCAAGCGGATTCGACCAGCACTCCCCGTCGCAACCCGGTGACGTGGCTGATGAACTATCTGGAACGGGCGAACAAAGAGTCGGACAAACCGTTTGACTGCAGCTTGATACTTGGCCCGTCATATACTTCCACTTACAGCTTCGGCTTTGGTGCCGGATTGAGTGGCAGTTACAGTTGGGACCGTGCTGACGCCACCCTGCCCAAGAGCAATGTCACGCTCTTTGCCAATGTCTCTGTGAAAGGATTTGCCAAGGTCAAACTGGAGGGACGCAACTACATGCCGCATGACCTGCAGCGATGGGACTACGAACTGAACCTGGAGAATCTCCCTTTCGACTTCTGGGGCATCGGATACGACCGTGGACGTCGGGACGAGAACAAGGGGAGCTATCATCAGGTGATGGTGAACTTCCGCCCCAACTACCTTTTTCGTCTCATGCCCTCGCTCTATGTCGGGCCGCAGGCCTACTTTCAGTTCGCTCACACCTATGATTTCACAGACGTCAGCCAGATAGGCGGTCAGCATCGAGACATTACCACGGTGGGCCTGGGCGCTGCTGTCCAGTATGACAGTCGCGATTTTGCACTGAATGCCTTTCGTGGTCAGTTCATCAAGCTGGAGCAGATGGTTTTTCCGCGATTTGCCAATCATTATGATTTTCTCAGCACGGAATTCACGTTTGATACATACCATCGTGTGTGGAAGGGCTGTATATTGGCGGCCGACCTGCATGCCAGGATGCTTTACGGTAATAATGTGCCTTGGACAATGCTTGCGATGGTGGGCCAGGACGGGCGTATGCGTGGCTATTATGAAGGTCGGTATCGCGACCGCGACATCGTGGAGGCGCAGGTCGAATTGCGCCAGCATGTTTACAGGCGTTTGGGCTGTGTCGTATGGGGCGGGGTAGCCAATGTGTTCCACGATGTGGACAGCTTCAGTGCGAGCCAGACCCTGCCCAACTATGGCGTGGGTGTTCGATGGGAATTCAAGCATCGGGTCAATGTGCGCTTCGACTTTGGCTTCACCCGAGATAAGCCAGGCATGGAGTTCAAACTAAACGAAGCCTTTTGAGGCCGTGTCGGAAAGTAAGCGTGTTGAGAATCTCGCGCGCGTATATATAATAAGGTATGAAAAGAGTTAAAGTAGGTATCAGAACAATGATAAAGTTGAACAGACGTATCCTTGCCATTGCAATGCTTGCCGTGTCGGCAGGCATCAATGCGGAAGATGAATTGCTGCGCTATGGCGACTTCGAATCGTGGATTACGCGCAGGATCAAAGAGAGCGCACTAGTCGGTGGCAACACCCAGACGCTCTATGAGGTGGGGCCTAAGGGGGCCTTCGACGGAGCACGTGCATTCACCAATCAGGGTGGCTCTCCGTGGGCCAATAGCAATGTCTATGCCAAGGTGGCCGGAGTGGTCAAGACGAATATCAGCGTTTATCCCGACCGCCACGGTTCGGGGCAGTGTGTGAAACTCTCCACCCATATTGTCCGTTGCAAAGCCATTGGCATTGTCAATATCAGTGTGCTTGCCGCTGGCAGCATCTACACGGGCACCATGCTGGAACCGATAACGAACTCGCGAAACCCGATGTCGAAGATTAACGTGGGCATTCCTTACACCCGTCGCCCTCGGGCTGTCAAGTTCGACTATAAGTATGAAGCGTCTAAGAGTGATTCGCGCATTAAGGAGACGGGCTTCAGCAAGACGCGCACCGTCGAAGGGCGAGATATGGCTGAGTGTGTCTGCCTCTTGCAGAAACGTTGGGAGGATGCCGATGGCAATATCCATGCCCTGCGTGTCGGGACGATGCGTATGCGTCTCTCTCACTCGTCCGACGGTTGGGTGGAAGGTCGTGAGTTCCCCATCCACTATGGTGACATCACCCACGAAAGCTTCTATCGCGACTGGATGGGACTCGTGGCGGGCGAACGCCAGTATTATGCGCTGAACAGCCGTGGAAAGAATGTGCCTATCATTGAGGAGGGATGGGCCTCGCGCGACGAGACACCCACTCATCTCATACTGAAGTTCGACAGTAGCTATGGCGGAGCCTACATCGGTGCCGTTGGCAACACACTGTGGCTCGACAATATTAAAATGGTTCACTGATGCGTCCCTATTATCTGATTGAAGAATCGCTTCTGCGTCGTAATCTCTCCCTCATCAAGCATGTGGCCGAAGAGAGCGGGGTCGAGATAATTCTTGCCTTCAAGGCTTTTGCCTTATGGAAGACCTTCCCCATCTTTCGTGAGTATATTCGTTCCACCACGGCCAGCAGTCTTTCCGAGGCTCGTCTTGCCCGTGAGGAGTTTGGCTCGCCGGCTCACACCTATTCGCCAGCCTATACCGATGAGGAATTCCCTGAGATACTTCGTTGTAGCAGTCACGTGACATTCAATTCCCTTAGTCAGTTCTTTCGCTTCTATCCCCAGGTGAAATCTGTTGCTGCGGAGCATCCTGTATCCTGCGGCCTTCGGGTAAACCCCGAATATAGCGAGATAGAGACCGAGCTGTACAATCCCTGTGCGCCTGGCAGCCGTTTCGGCGTACTGGCCGATCAGCTGCCTGCCGAACTACCAGAGGGCATCGAGGGTTTCCACTGCCACTGCCATTGTGAGAGCAGTGCCAAGTCGTTGGAACACACGCTCGTACATTTCGAGGCAAAGTTCGGCCGCTGGCTGCCTCGTCTTCGTTGGCTCAACTTGGGTGGAGGCCATCTGATGACACGGCAGGATTATGATGTCGATCTTCTCATTCACATTCTATGCGGCCTGCGTCAGCGCTATCCGAATCTTCAGGTCATCCTGGAACCCGGCAGTGCCTTTGCCTGGCAGACTGGTCCCTTGGTGTCCCAGGTGGTGGACATCGTCGAGAACCATGGCATCCGCACTGCCATCTTGAACGTCTCCTTCACTTGTCACATGCCAGACTGTCTCGAGATGCCCTGTCAGCCCCAGGTGCGTGGCGCCGAAACATTGCCGGCCGATGCCGTGAAGTATGCTTTGCCCGGCGAGAATGTCTATCGGCTGGGCGGCAACAGTTGTCTCAGCGGTGACTATATGGGCTCCTGGCGTTTCGCGCAGCCTCTTGCGGTGGGCGACGAGGTCGTCTTCGAGGATATGATACATTACACGACGGTCAAGACCAATGTCTTCAATGGCATCACTCACCCCGACCTCTGTATGCTGCATTCTGATGGCAGGAAAGAGCTGCTTCGGCGCTTCACATACGAGGATTATCGGGCCAGAATGGACTAACATGAAGATTTAAGTGAAAAAAATCCTTCAATCATTTGGCCATTCCACGAAAAAGACGTACTTTTGCACTCGCAATTCGGAGGAATTGCAATGACAGATTGACATAATGATGAATACACTGTGAGGACGAGGCTGTCACAGGCGGCAATAGCTCAGTTGGTAGAGCACGACCTTGCCAAGGTCGGGGTCGCGAGTTCGAGTCTCGTTTGCCGCTCGCAGAGTGAAAACAGACTCAAGGTCCAAAAGCGTTGAGTCTCGTTTGCCAGACTCAAGGTCTAAAGCGTTGAGTCTCGTTTGCCGCTCGCAGAGTGAAAACAGACTCAAGGTCCAAAAGCGTTGAGTCTCGTTTGCCGCTCATAGAGCCCAGGTGGCGGAATTGGTAGACGCGCACGTTTCAGGTGCGTGTGCCGCGAGGCGTGCAGGTTCGAGTCCTGTTCTGGGCACCCGGCATATCCTCGTCATTACTCACAGTGCTATGGTTTGCGATACGATGGAGAGGTGGCGGAATTGGTAGACGCGCTACTTTGAGGTGGTAGTGTCATTGCGACGTGGGAGTTCGAGTCTCCTCCTCTTCACTTATCTATAATCCAATATTCTCAGGCGGCAATAGCTCAGTTGGTAGAGCACGACCTTGCCAAGGTCGGGGTCGCGAGTTCGAGTCTCGTTTGCCGCTCATAGAGTGAAAACAGACTCAAGGTCTAAAGCGTTGAGTCTCGTTTGCCGCTCATAGAGGCCCAGGTGGCGGAATTGGTAGACGCGCACGTTTCAGGTGCGTGTGCCGCGAGGCGTGCAGGTTCGAGTCCTGTTCTGGGCACCATCGACGGGGGAGCAGAATTTCGGTTCTGCTCCCCTTTGTCGTTTATATGCGGATATATTTCCTCCGTTTCTTTGCAGTTTCTCTTTTTTTAAGTACCTTTGTTGTCGTAATCCAATATGAACAACAACGAGTGATATGAAGAAATTCCTTGCTCTTTCCGTTTCCCTGCTCTTGCTTCTTCCGAGTCTTTCAGCGCAGGAGTCGTGGGAGATTCTGCCCCGTGAGAACGAGGTGGATGTATGTGTCTATGGTGCCACATCGTCTGGTATTATTGCTGCCGTCACTGCCCGCAGGGAGGGCCACAGCGTGATGCTCATCGAGCCGGGCATGCGCATTGGCGGCCTCACAGCCGGCGGTCTTGGCTTCACCGACATTGGTAAGGTGGAGATTATTCGTGGCTATGCACTGGATTTCTATCGTCGGGTGGGGAAGTACTATAACTCTGCCAACCCTGTCTTCAAGTTCGAGCCCAAGGTGGCACTGGCGGTCTATCGCGACTTGCTGCGTGAGAATGGTGTCAGCGTGGTCATGCAACGTCGTGTGACTCGTGTGCGTAAGCAGGGAAACCAGCTCGTTGAAGCCACCTTTGAACGTTCGTCGAAGACCGTGAAGCAACGCAGCATGCGTGTCCGTGCCAAGGTGTTCATCGACTGCAGCTATGAGGGCGACCTCATGGCGCGTGCCGGCGTCTCTTATACCATCGGGCGTGAAGGGTCCAACCAGTATGGTGAGAGTTACAATGGACAGCAGATGCTCGACAAGCATCAGTTTCCCGATGGTGTGGATCCCTATCGCGAGAAGGGCAACCCGAAGAGTGGTCTGCTCTATGGCATCAAGCCCGGCGAGATGGGCGTGCGTGGGCAGGCTGATAAGCGGGTGCAGGCCTACAACTTTCGTCTCACACTGACCGACGATCCCTCGAACCGTATTCCTATCAGTCGTCCGGCTCGGTACGATTCCACGCGCTACGAACTGCTCCTTCGCTGGAAGGAAGTGGTGCCATGGAAAGGCATGGGCGACTGCTTCAGCTGGGATCGCATGCCTGGACGCAAGACCGACGTCAATAACAATGGTGCTTTCAGTACTGACATGATTGGCGAAAACTGGGATTACCCTGAGGCCAGCTATAAGCGCCGCGAAGCGATTGCCCGTGCCCACAAGGACTACACGCTGGGCTTGCTCTACTTTGTAGCCACCGACCCGCGGGTGCCCGAGGCTGTGCGCCAGGAGATAGGGCAATGGGGATGGCCGCGCGATGAATATGAGGAGAACGACCACTTTACCCCGCAGATGTACATTCGCGAATCGCGCCGAATGCTGGGGCGCTATGTGATGACGCAAGCCAACTGCCAGCGGAATACGGTGGCCACGGACTCTATCGGGTGGGCGGCCTATACCATGGACTCGCACAACACCGGGCGTTTCGTCGTGAACGGGATGGTGAAGAACGAGGGAGACGTGCAGATACGCATTCCCGGCAAGTATAGCGTTTCCTATGGCAGCATTACGCCTGTCGAGGCGGAGGCCTCCAATCTCCTGGTGCCTGTCTGCCTCTCGGCTTCCCACATCGCCTACGGCAGTATCCGCATGGAGCCTGTCTTCATGGTGCTGGGCGAGAGTGCGGCCATTGCAGCCTGCATGGCTATCGACGCTGGCGACAATTGTGTGCAGCGCGTCAGTGCCTCGCGCATCATGTCTCGCTTCGAGGCCATCGAGCGAGGAATGTAAAGTGCTTTATGAGTGCTGAGAACGGTAGCGGTCCCTTCTCGGGGTCCGCTACCGTCGTTTTTACTTCTTTTGCCGGTAAATTGTCCTGATATTTGATTCCTTGAACATCTTCCGCTCATTCTCCATGCCCTCAAAAACGCTGGAAAATGGCCTTTTTCGGTTGGTAAAAGGGGGGCGAAAGAATGAAATGATGATGTAATGGTCTGATTTACAGCATGCGAAAATTTGGGCAATTTTCGGAGCGAACCCGACCTTGCTCCGAAATACGCGATTCTCGCGTGTTATAGTGGCCGGAGGAGCGTGTTCCGTCGGTCGATGGAACACGCTGCGCAATGGGATGCGGCGTGTAGCATTCGCCGATGCTACACGCCGCATAATTTTTGTGTAAAGATATCGGTTAGCCGTTTGCTATGCTTCGGAATCCTTCTCGGCAGGTTCTTCCTGTTCTGGCTTGGGGAACGACTTGCCCTCACGGAGCACTTCCACTGCCTTCAGCACCACGGGGTCTTGCTCGTTGAGGAACTCCATGTATTCCTGCATCGTCATGGCGTTGTAGATGATTCCGCCCAGGATGCTGCGCTCGAAGAGCGTGCGGCTCTTCTGCATGAGCAGGTTGCGACGGCGCAGGCTGTGCCGCTCGCCAAACTGGGCAAACTTCTCCAGCAGATTCTGCGAACGCAGGTATTTCTCCATGGTCTCGGAGGTCTTGAAGGTGTTGAGCTTCGTGCGGTTCTCGTCGGTGTACTGGAAGGCAAACTGGCGGATGAGTCCCGTGAAGAGTGCTTCCTTGTAGTAGGAGGTCACGCTTGTGGTGTCGTCGGGGATGAAGATGTCTGGCCGGATGCCGCCACCGCCATAGACGGTGCGCCCGAGGACGGTCTTGTACTCGGGTCCCTCCTGGCGTATGCTGTCCTCGATGAAGAATTCGCCGCGCTCGTAGCGTGCCATGAGCTCGTTTTCGTAGTCCTCGGAGTGTCCCTTGTCATAGTGTTTCTGGATGCAGCGGCCGCTGGGCGTGTAGTATCGGGCCACGGTGAGTCGTACTACGCTGCCGTCGCGGAAGTTCATGGGTTGCTGTACGAGTCCCTTGCCGAACGAGCGGCGGCCGATGATGAGTCCGCGGTCGTTGTCCTGAATGGCTCCTGCAAAGATTTCGCTGGAGCTGGCGCTACCCTCGTCAATGAGCACCACGAGGGGCAGCTTCTGGAACGAGCCTCGTCCGTCGCAGCGGAACTCTTCGCGCGGCGACTTGCGTCCCTCGGTATAGACAATCAGCTGTCCGCGCGAGAGGAATTCGTTGGCCATCTGGATGGGGACGTGCATGTATCCGCCCCGATTGCCGCGCAGGTCGATGATGAGTTGGCTCATGCCCTGGACGCGCAGCTTGGCCATGGCAATGATCATCTCGGCGTAGGTTTGTTCGCCAAAGTTCTTCACGCGCAGATAGCCTGTGGCGTCGTCAATCATGTATGCGGCATCGACGCTCTCTATGGGTATGTCGCCTCGGATGACGTCGAAATAGATGGTTTCGGGCGTGCCGTGGCGCCGTATGCCCAGGCGCACATGGGAGCCTTTCTCTCCCTTGAGGTGCTTCATCACCTCGGTGTCCTGCATGCCCACGAGGTTCACCGTGTCGGCGGTGACGATACGGTCGCCAGCCAGGAGGCCGATTTTCTCTGACGGGCCGCCCTTGATGACGGACATCACATTGACCGTGTCCTTCTGGATGGTGAAGCTGACACCGATACCGCTGAACGAACCTTTCAGGTCCTCGTCGGCCTGGGCGGCATCGTTGGCACTGATGTAGCTGCTGTGTGGATCCAGCTCGCCGAGAATCTGTGGCATGGCGTCCTCGACGAGCGACTGCATATCGACCGTATCGACATAGTTGTTGTCAATGAGCTGCAGGAGGTAGTTCAGCTTGTTCGAGCCCGTGTTGATGATACGCAGGCGATTGCCTGAGAAGTGGTTGGCGTAGAATGTTCCTACGAGGATTCCTCCGATGACACCCAGTGCGAGAAGCAGGGGAGTAAAGCGTGACTTATTCATAGTTCATTGTTCAGAGTTCATTGTTCATAGTTTTTGGACAAGTCCGGTGGCATGGCCGAGCGCATAGTTTAGAGTTACGCTTGGCCGTCAGGACATTCATCATCGGTTGCCTTCAGCAGCACCACTTCGATGCCTGCGCGTTGCATGAGTTCCACTCCGTCGGTGAAGCGATACTCGCGTTCATAGACCACTCGTCGTATGCCGGCTTGAATGATGAGTTTTGCACATTCGATGCACGGTGAGTCGGTCACGTAGAGGGTGCTTCCCTCGCTGTTGTTGCCGCTGCGTGCTATCTTGGTGATGGCGTTGGCCTCGGCGTGCAATACGTAAGGCTTTGTGACGCCATGTTCGTCCTCGCAGATGTTCTCAAAGCCCGATGGGGTGCCGTTGTATCCGTCGCTGATGATCATTTTGTCCTTCACGATGAGGGCGCCCACCTGACGACGCTGGCAGTAGCTGTTTTCGCTCCATATTCTTGCCATTCGCATGTAGCGGTGGTCGAGTGCTGTCTTCTTGTCCACGAAACTATATACTTAATAGGTTTGTAATTTATTGTTTCTCCGGTTTGCGGTTCATTCCGTTTCGGCGCAGGAGCGCGTCGATGGTGGGGGCCTGTCCGCGGAAGCGGCGGTAGAGCTGCATGGGTGGCTCGGTGCCACCGCGTGAAAGGATGCAGTCGCGGAAGCGTCTGGCCACTTCGGGATTGAAGATTCCTTCCTGCTGGAAGGCAGCAAAGGCGTCGGCGTCGAGCACCTCGGCCCATTTATAGCTGTAGTATCCTGCCGCATAGCCTCCGCTCATGATGTGGCCGAACTGGACGGCCATGCAGGTTCCGTCCGGGTGGGGAAGTAGCTGAGTGGACTTCCGGGCGTCGCGTTCGAAGTCATCGACGGCTCCCTCTAAGGGTGCGGTCTGGGTGTAGAAGGCCATGTCGAGCAGGCAGAAACTGAGTTGGCGTACACAGGCGTAGCCACACTGGAAGTTTCGGCTCTGTCTCACTCGGTGTATCAGTTCCTCGGGCAGTGGCTCGCCGGTCTGGTAGTGGCGGGCAAAGGTGTGCAGGAACTCGGGCTCTGTGGCGTAGTTCTCCATGAACTGAGAGGGCAGTTCGACGAAGTCCCACAGGACGTTGGTGCCGCTGAGCGACTCGAACCGCACTCGCGAGAATATGCCGTGGAGGGCGTGGCCGAACTCGTGGAGGAAGGTTTCCACCTCGCCCAGTGTGAGCAGGGCGGGCTTGTCCTCGGTGGGTTTCGTCACGTTCATCGTGATGCTCACATGCGGCCGATGGTCGGTGCCGTCCACGTCGATGTACTGCTCTTGATAGCTGGTCATCCAGGCTCCGCTCTGCTTGCTGTCGCGGGGGAAGAAGTCGGCATAGAGCACGGCCAGGAACGTGCCGTCGCGGTCGGTGACCTCGTAGGCTTCGACATCGGGGTGGTAAACGGGAATCTCTTGGTTGCGTTTGAAATGGATGCCGTAGAGACGTGTGGCCAGACCGAAGACGCCATCCTTCACATCGTCGAGTTTCAGGTATGGCCGGAGCATCTCTGCGTCGATGTCGTAGCGTGCCTTGCGCAGTTTCTGGCTGTAGTAGGCCATGTCCCAGGGCTGCAGCGTGAAGTCCGAGCCCTCTGTCTCTCTGGCCAAAGCTTCAACCTCGGCCACCTCCTCTTGCGCTTTGGGCAGATAGGCTTCGAGCAGTTGTTCGATGAGCTCGCTTACGTGCTGTCGGGTCTCGGCCATGCGATGTGAGAGTGCATAGTCGGCAAAGGTCTCGTAGCCGAGCAGCTGTGCTATCTCGCGACGTAGGTTGACGATGCGGCGCACGATGTCTTCGTTGTCAAACTGGCTCCCGCGGGTGCAGAGGGTGTTGCGCGCCATGTACATTTGGCGGCGCAGTTCGCGGTTGTCGGCATAGGTGATGAAGGGGGTGTAGCTGGGTGCCTGCAGGGTGAAGAGCCATCCCTCGCGGCCGGCTTGCTTGGCGCTGAGGGCCGCTGCTTCAAGGGCGGTGTCGGGCAGGCCAGAGAGTTTTTCCTTGTCTTCAATAAAGAGCTTGAAGGCGTTGGTTGCCTTCAGGTTGTTCTCGCTGAACTTTACCGTCAGTGTGGCCAGCTCTACCTGCAGCGCCGTGAATCGCTTCTTTGCGTCGGCATCGAGCGTGGCGCCGTTCCGTTCGAAGGCTTCATATACGCGGTCGAGCAGCATCTGCTCCTCGCCAGTGAGTTCTCTGTGATGTTCGCGGACATGCTTCACGCGTCGGAACAGTTCCTCGTTGAGCAGGATGCGGTTGCTGTGCTCGGTGAGCATGGGCGAGAGCTTGGCAGCCAGCATGTCCATCTCGTCGTTGGTATGGGCGCTGAGCAGGTTGAAGAAGATGTCTGTAGCGCGTGCCAGCAGTTTGTCTGTGCGTGGCAGGATGGTGTTTTCGAAGGTGGGCTCGTCGGGATTGTCTGTCAGCAGTTTGATGGCTTCGTCCTCTTGGCGCATGCCTTCGAGTATGGCTGGCTCGAAGTCGGATGTCGTGATGCGGTCGAAGGGGATGCAATTGTGTGGCGTGCCGTATTCGGTATTCAGTAATATGTTGCTCATCGTTAGTGTTTACTTGAGTTTCGTGAGGTCTGGGATGGTAATCTCTTTTCTCTTCAGGCGGATGCTTCCTTCGCGGGCCATTCGGTTGAGTTGGTTTGAGACGTTGAGTCGTGTCTCGTCGATGTATTCAGCCAGGTCTGTCATCTTGATCTGCAGCCTTTTCTCGCCCTGTTCGTGAGTGAAGCATCCGGTAATGAAGCGGCATATCTTCTCGGCTGTCGTGGCGGGTTTGGCTGGCTGCAGCCTTTCCTGTTGCCGCTGGATGATGGCCGAGAGCATGTTCAGGTAGTTCAGGCGGAAGATGTCGCTCTTGAGCAGATGGTCTCCCACCTGTTTCTTGCTGATGCGTATCAGCTGGCAGTCGGTCTGCGAGCGGTATGAGCTGCCGTACTGGCAGGACAGTCCGTATAGCTTGTCGGGCTCGATGACAATGGGGCTGTAGCACAGTTCGATGGCGGTGTATAGTCCGTCGGCCGAGACGGTCTGCCGTGTCATCGTGCCTCCGACGAGAAAGACCATCTCGCGGCATGGCTGTCCCTGCGTGATGAATGGATAGCGCGATGCAGCCAGCTCCTCGGTCTGGAGCCCGATGCGCTCCTCGATGCGGGCCAGCTCGATGCCGTTGATGCCCTGGAGCAGCGGCATGTGGGTCAATAGCTTGTACATTAATCGTATATCCATCATCTTGTTACTTTCTGCGTTTTCGTGTGCTGGTGCCGGTCGGCGTCATTCGATGTCGAGCTCTGGGCTGTGCCATGTCTGCATTTTCCCCGTGTCGTCGACGTAGATGAGATAGGCTTTCAGCTCGGGATGTGCCTGCAGGGTCTGCAGGGCTCCTTCCATTCCCATGACCATGAAGGCGGTGGCAAAGCCGTCGGCCATGGCGCAGGTGGGTGCCAGCACGGTGCTGCTCAGGATGGAGCGCTGTACGGGATAGCCCGACTTGGGGTTGATCGTGTGGGCATATCGGATGCTGTCGTGGACGAAGTAGTTACGATAGTTCCCGCTGGTGGCCATGGCGCAGTCGCTGAAGTGCAGGATGGCCTGCAGGTCGGGTGCAGCGGCATCGTTCTCCTCGTTTGGCTTGTTGATGCCTATTTTCCATTGTTCGCCCTGAGGATTGGTGCCGTGGCATACGATTTCGCCACCAATCTCGATCATGTAGCTGTCGATTCCTCGTCGTTCGAAGAGTTGTGCCACGCAGTCGGCCCCGAATCCCTTGGCTATGGCGCTGAAGTCGAAGATCATTCGGCTGTCGTCGCGCTGTAACCGTCCGTCTTGGAGTCTCACTCGCTGCCAGCCGACGAGGGCGCGAAGGGAATCGACGGTGGCCGAGTCGGGCAGGGCATCGTGCTTGATGCCGAAGCCCCAGGCGTTGACGAGCGGTGCGACGGTGATGTCGAAGGCTCCGTCGGTGGCCTCGCTGATTGCGGATGCCTGACGGAAGAGAGTCGTGATGAGCGAGTCGGCAGGGATATCCTCGCCGCGGTTGATACGGCTGATGCAGCTTTGCGGATTGAACATCGAGAGCGAGGCGTCCACGGTATTCAGCTCTTGGAGAATCTCTTCGTGCAGGCTGGTGGCGTACTGATATTTGGCATGATAGATGGTCCCGAAGATATAGCCCTCTTCCGCCTGGAAGGGGACGACTGACGATGCGTTATGCCGACGTATAATGAATGCCGTTCCGGCGATGAGGAGTAGTAGGAAGGGTATCTGCCACTTTTTCATTCTGTCTTCTTCTTTATTTGTTTTCGTGCGGTCTTTCCGATGTCGAAGGTGAGGTTTACGGTGCCTCCGAAGGCCGTGCCGTCGTTCTTTCCGAAGCCGGGCACGAACCAGGGTTCGCCGTGTTCGGAGACTCGCTGCGCGAGGCGGAACTTGTAGCGGACGTTCCATCCCAGGCGGATGATGCTCCATAGCTTGGTCTCCACGCCGACGACGAGTTCGAGCCACTGGTTACGTCCGTCGAGGTCTGTGAGGCGGAGCGTGGATGATGTACCATAGGCGGCATCGGTGAAGTCGGGTGAGGTGAAGTCGTACTGGTACTTGCTGTATCCGTAGCGCAAGCCGCCGAAGAGGCGGTTCCCGTTGAGCTTCTGGTTGAAGTTGTAATCCATTCCTACGCGGAAGTATGGCGAGGTTACGGCGAAGTGGTTGTCGTTTTCGCTACCGCTTTTGTCGCAGTCGCCGATGCCCAGTTCTGCGATGGGAAAGTATTTCTCGAGCAGGTTGATGCGAGCGGCGACCTCCATGTTGGCGAACTTCGAGTCGAAGGCTTTCATCGAGAACCCTACGAGGTCGGCCGACACGGCAAATCCCCCGAAGAGTGGGGCATTGCCGGCAATGAGCACATCGCTGTCACTGCTGCGTCGGGCTGCTCTGGCGCTCTGCAGCGTGAGGAGGCTAAGGAGTGCCAAAGAGATGTAGTTGAATATTCTCGATTTGTGCATAGTCTACGGATGCTTTGATGACTGTGATAGAGTCGATGAAGTGGTGGGTGGATGTCACCGCGCTGATTTCGTGGAACATGTTTGTGGGGCAATCGGGCGACTCGAAGTGTGGCGTGTTGGTCTTTCGGATCCATACGGTGTCCTCGATGCTGTAGTCCAAGCCGTTAACGTGCAGGGTGAGTGTGTCCTCCTGCTGCCAGTAGCTCAGTGGTATCTCCCATCCGTTGGCTCCCGTCATGCGGTTTAGCAGCACTCGGTTCTCGCGTCCGGAGGTGATGGTGAGCGTGTCTGTGATTGCGACGTTCTTTCCGTCGTTGTAGAATCCGGCATACAGTGTGACGGTGTTGTAGAGCGAGCAGTCGATTTCCTCGCACGACATCATCAGCCACAGGGGCATTGAGAGCAGCATTATGGTTATAGCGCGTTTCATCTCGCGGTTTCGCTTTCAGAATTGTGTTTCTATTTGATAGTTGTTGCGCTCGGGCGCGTTGCGGCTGATGAGCTCGCCCAGGAATCCGGCCACGAAGAGCTGTGTGCCCAGGATCATCATCGTCAGTGCCAGGTAGAAGTAGGGACTGTCGGTGACGAGCGGGTGTGCCGTGCCTGTATGCAGATAGTATAGCTTGGTGGCGCCCACCACGGTCACGGCGATGAATCCGAGCAGGAACATCAGAGTGCCGATGAAGCCAAAGACGTGCATCGGCTTGAGCCCGAAACTGTCGAGGAACCATAGCGAGAGCAGGTCGAGATATCCATTGACGAAGCGGTTCCATCCCATGAACTTGGATTTTCCGAACTTGCGTGCCTGATGGTGTACGGTCTTCTCGCCGATGCGTGTGAAACCGGCCGCCTTGGCCAGATAGGGGATGTATCGGTGCATCTCGCCGTAAACCTCGATGTGCTTGACCACTTCGCGGCGATAGGCCTTCAGTCCGCAGTTGAAGTCGTGCAGATTCTTGATGCCGCTCACTCGCCGGGCTGTGGCATTGAAGAGTTTGGTGGGCAGTGTCTTCGAGAGTGGGTCGTAGCGTTTCTGCTTGTAGCCGCTCACCAGGTCGTATCCCTCTTGGCGTATCATGCGGTAGAGGGCGGGTATCTCGTCAGGCGAGTCCTGGAGGTCGGCGTCCATGGTGATGACCACATCTCCTTGGGCGGCTGCGAATCCGCAGTAAAGTGCCGGGCTCTTGCCATAGTTGCGGCGGAACTTGATGGCGTGCACCGTGTCTGGGCTCTCGGCCTTGAGGCGCTGGATTACGCTCCACGAGCTGTCGGTGCTGCCGTCGTCCACGAATATGACTTCGTAACTGAAACCGTTCTCGTTCATCACTCGCTGAATCCACTGGAACAGTTCGGGCAGGGATTCTTCTTCGTTGTACAGGGGGATGATTACCGATATATCCATCTTATGTCAATTCGTAATTCACAATTCGCAATTCATAATTCATAATTCTTCGCGCAAAAGGCGCGCTCGACCTTTGGTCGCTTCTGCCTGCCGCAGCAGGTGTCGAAAAAGCGGCAGAGCCGAGCGGCATCCTTCATTCTCCACGGGAGGGCGGGGTGCCGTCTTGCTGTGGGTTATTTGTTTCTCCTTCTTCCCTGACGGGATGGGTCGGCGAGAACAGAGCAGCGACAACGGAGGCCAGGAGCGAAGCCAGGAGGTTGAAAGTGAGCAGGCTCACAATCATGTCGCCCGTATTCATCTGTTCCAATGCCTCGAGCATCTGTGTGGGGTCTGTGCCGGGCGACACGCTCTCGAGTGCCTCTCTGAATTCGGGCTTCTCAAGCATGCGGGTTACGGACTGCATCAAATGTCCGCCGTCGAGGAAACGGAAGTAGAGGTATTGGACGAGTGTGGTGATGAGCGAGCCGTACATGCAGGTGTTCCATGCTGTCCACCAGCGGCGCAGGAAGGTGAAGCCCGTGTGGTGTCGTCCGTAGGAGCGCAGGATGCTCGCGAGCACCACGATTGAGAGTAGTGCCATCAGATTGCCCAGATGGCCCAGCATGGGGTAATCGAAGGAGTGGATGGAGGCCAGGAAGCTTCCCGTCCATAATGCTCCCATTAGCAGACCGCTTCGGGCGGCGATGGCCCTTGCTTCGGCGGGGTTGAAAGTTTCGTTGCTCATTTCTCTCAGACTATTCAGTCTGCAAAGGTACGAAAAGTCGGGCAAAGAGCAAAGCGAAAATGCAAGTTTTTCCTTATTTGAAAGATCAAAGGAATACTCGGAGTACTCTGATTACTCCAAGTTTCCCGAGTAATCCAAGTACTCCGAGTTTTCTGGCTACTTTCAGAAAGTGATGAGTTGCTGGCGCGCTACGTTGTAGCCTTCAGCATAGAGTGCAGTGCCGTCGAGGCTGGCGCAGTCGATGGTGATCAGGCGTTTCTCCCTGGGGAGCAGATGGATGTATCCGTCGCTGATGTAGGCGGGGAGTACGGCTTGGCCATTGTCTTGACGACGGATGTTGAATTTTACGGACACAGCGGTGCTCTTGCTGGGGTTCTCTACCTCCACGCTAATCCAGCTGTCAACGCTCTTTCGCGTACGTGCTTTCAACGTGGCGGGCGGCGTTAGGTTAAGTTCGTGGAAGTGGCCCGAGGCGGTGGTGAGATAATCGTTGAGCGAGAGCCGTCGGTTTCCGGCGTAGAGTTCCAGGCGCTCAATGATGCATGCTTTGCCGTCGTAGCGTTCCAGGGTGAAAGCTTCGCTGATTGAGTTGGCTGGGAGTGACTTCAGCCTTGCCTCCTGTCGGGCGAGCTGTTTGCCAGAGAGCGTGTAGCGTGTGGCCACTACTCGGAGTGGCCCTGTATCGTCCGATGAAATGTTTACAGCGATGACCTTCCCGTCGTGTGGGTTTCGCTGTACGTGCAGGGGCTCGCATGCCTTGCGGCTGCCGAAGTAGGACCCGTGTGTCTCGAAGTCCCACGAATACGTCTGCCACTCCAGGCTGGGCCATGCGGGATGGGTCATCCAGAGCAGCAGGCCTGATGTGGACTGCCACAGGTGGCTATTCCATGCCTCGAACATGGCGCGATAGCGGTCATAGTTCACCATCTGGGCTTTCTTGCAGAATTCGGTCATGGAGCTGGAGGGGCCGTACATCGTGTCGATGGCGTTGCAATATTCGGGAAGGCCGCCGTGTAGGTCGTGATAGTTCCAGGTGTCGCTCCTGGGCCATCGTTCCGATTGTGGGATGAACTTTTCCATCGTCTCGGCGGTGGGCACGGAGGGGGCTCCCAGCTCTGTGGAGAATCCTCCAGCTATCTGGGTGTGATAGTCGGCGATGTCGGGACGGTGCTGCCATGGGCCGCTGGGTCGCAGATTCATGTAGCGCGAGTTGGGGTTGTAGTGACGTGTGCCGTCCTCACGCTCGATGATTTCCACGAGTCGCCGGTTGAGTGAAGTGGGTGCGTAACCTTCGTTGCGCGGACACCATACGGCGATGGAGGGGTGGTTGCGGAAGCGGCGCACCACCTGTCGGGCATTCTCGGCGAAGAGTGCTTCGTCGTTGACGTTCTGATTGAAACCCTCGGTGGAGAGCCAGAAGTCGTTCCACACGAGCATTCCGTACTGGTCGCAGAGGGTGTAGAAGAGCTCCTCGGTATTCTCTCCAGTCCAGTTTCGTACCATGTTGAATCCGGCCTCCTGATGCAGGCGAAATGCGGGTTCCAGACGTTCGCGACGGACGCGTTTCATGCCGTCGTCCATGCCCCAGTTACCTCCCCGGCAGAAAATGCGCCGGCCGTTGCAGCGTATCACGAGATAGGGTGCCGTGCCGTCGGGCTCGATGCGGCGCAGGCGTGTGACGTCCGTCCCCGGCAGCAGCTGGGCGATGACCACCTGCTCCTCCTTCGTGCTGTGTGCCGGGACTGAGGTGAAGGGGATGGTGCCCTGTGGCATCTGGTCGGTAGGGGAGTAGTCAATGCGTAGCTCGCCCTCTCTCTCGTGCCATACGCTCAGTTCGTAGCTCAGTTCGCGGATGCCGAAGGGGACGCTGAGCTCGTCGGAGCAGCGATTACCGTCCATGACGCTGAGGCGCATCGTGTACATCTCCTGCGAGCCGTATCCGTTGGGCCACCATAGGCGTGGCTTCTCAATTCTGAGTGCCGGCACCTGGTCGGGAGTGAGTTTCACGGTCTTCTGCTCTCCGGGTCCGAGTGTTACGGGGTATTCGAAGCGTATGTTGCCGTCCATTTCCCCCTTTAGCATGAGCTGTTTGGCTGTGGAGGCATGGTTGGCCAGGTCGAGGGCCACGGTGAGGTCGGCACGGTCTGTGGATGGCAGTGGCAGGTCGGTGACGATCTGCGGGCTATCGGCGATGATGTCGCCCGTCTGCTTCAAGCGCACTTCCTGCCAGATGCCGATGTTGCGGTCGCGGATGCCGGGAATCCAGTCCCAACCCTCCGAACTGATGAATGTGGGTCCGTCGAAGCAGAGCTGTCCGCCGTTGGGACCGCAGCCCGACTTGCTCGACTGCTCATGGGGAATGCCTGGGTTCTGAGGTGGATAAATCTTTACGGCCAGCACGTTGCGGTCGGCCAGCAACTGGGTGATGTCGAAACGGCCCTGCACGAAGGCTCCGCTGAGGGTTCCCAACTTGTGGCGGTTGAGCCATATGTCGGCCCGGTAGTTGATGCCGTCCAGGATGAGCCACATCTTTCCGTCACGAGCCTGCGGTCGTGGGAATGTGGTTCTGTACCACCATTCCTTGCGGCACAGGTCGTCGGGGATGGACATGTTGTTCAGTCCGTAGTAGGGGTCGGGATACAGACCGGCCTCCACCAGGGTGGTCAGCACGGTACCGGGCACCACTGCGTCGAACCACTGCGAGGTGTCGTATCCGTCATCGAAGATGCTTCCCTCTGCGGCTACCACTGCGTCGGCCTCGGACAGTTCCCAACCGCCGGTGATGAGCCAGGTGTTCTCCGTCTGTGGCTCCAGCCGTGTCGCGGGCTTTCTCTTGGGTTTCCTCGCCGTGGGGGTGGGTGCAGCCTTCGAGGTGGGCAACATGCTGTCTGGTAGCGTGCTCGTCAGACCGAAGTTGATGGGGAACTCCTGCGTATGTTCCTGCGCGAGTGTCTGCAGATGAGCCACTGATATAATCGTGAGTGCTATGGCAAGGTGCTTGTTCATGTCGGATTTCTTTTTTTTTTCTTTTTTCCACCACAAAGTTACAAGATAATATTGAGATTACCAAGCGTATGGTCGTCTTTTGAGTGATTCATTTGCTTGGCATAGCATCCAACGAGTTTGATGTTTTGCGTCGCGTTCGCTTTTTGCATTTTGCAATAAGGGGCCTTTCGATACTTTAGTAAGAATTTAGAAAGTGGTCTGAACCCTTCCTTACCCCTAAACTCCGCACTCCATGCCGAGTGGTTGAATAATGTGTATTTTAAAAATAACTAATATTTGACCGTATCTAATGTCAGAATAATATAAATTTGCAGCGATGTAATGATGTTTTGGGGCAATTGGTTTGAATAACAGGATAAATACAGAGGTAGATAAATATAATTTTAACCCCTTCAAAAAACTATTGTTATGGAGAAACTTTTACGTAATGTGGTGGCTTTAATGATGCTGCTGTGCTTCTCTGCACCTGCATGGGCCATCGAATTGGTGGACGGCGTGTACCAGATTTCCTCGGCTGCCGACCTCAGGGCTTTTGCCGAGTTGGTGAACGGCGGAGAGACGGCTGTGGATGCTGTGCTGACGGCCGACATCGTGGCCGATGCCGACCAGCCCATGATCGGCCAGACGCTGGCCACAGCCTTCTCGGGCCACTTTGACGGGCAGGGCCATTGCATAACCCTCCAGTGGACGGGCGAGAGCGCACCGGCTCAGGACCCCTCGGGTCTGTTCGCCTATCTGAAAGGCTACATCAGTAACTTGCGCCTCGACGGAATCTTTGAAGCTCGCTCGGTGCGCTCGGGGGCGTTGGCCGGACGAGTGGAAGCCGCAGTGACCATCCGCAACGTGATAAGTAATGTCACGATGGTAGGACTCTATGCCGGCGACTCGGCACTGAGCGGCCTCGTGGCACGCCCCTCCGTAGCGGGCGTTATAATCGAGAACTGCATCTATACGGGCACGATGCGAAGCAATGTGGCATGTAACATTGCCCCCCTCATCGGATGGAATGCAGCGGCCACCACGATGCGCAATAGTGCCTTCCTGGGCAAGTTGCTGGTGAAGGATGCCGCCCTGCGTGCCTCGTATGGGCTGACGAACGTGGTGACCAACTTGCTGGGGCGCGCCAATGGCACGCTCACGGCCGAGAATTGCTACTACCTGCCACTCTCGCTTACGGATGAGGAACAGGCAGAGGGCTACGAAAACATCACCGCGGCACTGGCGGGCTCCGCTGCCATCGATGCTCAGGATATCGAGAGCGGAAAGCTCACTTATCAGCTGAATGGCGACCAGAGCGAGATTGTCTGGTACCAAATGCTGGGCGAGGACACTTTCCCCTCACTCGACCCCTCGCGCGGACAAGTATATTTGAACGGGCGCGCGCACTGCGACGGCACGCCCTATGACGAGGCCTTCTACTCGAATGCTGACGAGGGTTTCACGCAGGACAAGCACAACTTCGTGGACGGCGTATGCTCGGTGTGCGGAGAGGCCGACCCTGACTTTATGACTATAGGCGAGGATGGCTTCTACCAGATAGGCACAGCCGGACAGCTCGTCTGGTTCGCCTCGAAGGTGAACGTGGGAGACGGCGCACTGAATGCCCGACTGACGGCCCCAATCGACATGGATGGCGTCAAGTGGCAGCCCATTGGCACCATTGCCGTAAACTACAGCGGAACGTTTGACGGACAACTTTATCCCATCACGAACCTGAACGGCATGCTCTTTGGCACCACCAACGCCGCCACGCTGACTGGCATCGCCATCGAGAGCGGCAACGTATCCACCAATGCCGGAGCGGCTGCCCATACGGGAAGTATCGTGGGACATGCACTGAACAAGACCTCGCTTTCAAACAGCTACAGCAAGGCCTTCATTCAAGGAGGAGAGGGTGACCTGGGCGGCGTGGCCGGCAAGTTCGTAGGCCCGATTACGAATGTGCTTTTTGCCGGTACGTTTGGTGCAGGCATCACCACATGGAGTTCGGGCGGACTGGCAGGCTCGTCGAACAATGGCGACACCCCGGTGACCAACTGTCTGGTGATAGCCCATTTCGAGAACGAAGATGCGCTGTTGGCCGAGGGAGAGCATGCCGCCTTCATCGGATGGTGCCATGCCAATACGGTGACCAATAGCTATGCCATCGCCGCTACGGAAAGCCGCATCGGCTTCACCAAGCTCTGCGGAGGCTCCACCAACTGGACGCTGGCCGGAGGGACGACGTTTGTCGATGAAGAACAATTGGCCAGCGGCGAGGTGGCGTGGAAGCTGAATGACCAGCAGTTTGCCGATGTGGCTTGGTACCAGACAGTGGGCAGCGACGAGCATCCCACGCTGGACAGTACGCACGAAGTGGTCTATCCCACCGTCAACGGCTATGCCAGCGCTGGTGTGGGCAACTTCGACCAGATGCGCAAGAGCCTGATTGATGCCGAGCTGGACTATTGCAACAACGCCGTGGCCAATGTCGATGTCAAGGCCATCTACCAGACGGCATTGAAGGAATTGGAAAATATCACCGAGCGAGATGCCTTCATCGATGCCTATACCGCACTGAAGACGCTACGCGCCGACGTGGAAAAGAGCGAGCAGGACTATGCCCGCTTTGACGATGCCGTGCAGGATATCTACCAAAAGGCACTCGAGAGCAGCATCGGCGGCCCCGACATGGAATTCCTGCTCGACTATATCGAGAATGAATATGACCCCAGCGAAGACTATCCCCGCGGATCGTACCCCTACATCATGGCCACTATGACACTCAATGGCGAACAGCTCGCCGCAGAGACCGACTTCGTCAGCCAGTTGTGGCTCACCGCCCAGAAGAACGGTTACAAGGCAGGCGATGAGATAAGCAGCATGTTTGCCAACCATAATCTCTCCGACGGATTCAGCGGATGGGAATATACCAAGACGGGAAGCACCTTCACCACAGGCGGAGTCAAGGAGGTGATGCCCACAGCTGAGTCCTGGAACGCCACCTTCGTCCTCAGCCAGACCGTCACCGGGCTGACCGACGGATACTATCAACTGGAGGTGAATGCCGCCTTCCGCGCCGCAGGCGACCTCTATAATACGAACTATGCCGCCTGGGCCTATATGAATGCGAATGAGACCCTCGTGATGACCGAAGGCGAGGATGTGGTCAGCGAGGACGACGCACGCGACCTGGAAAACTGCTACATCAATGGCGGACAGCTCACCGACGAGGAAGGCAACCATGTAGGCGCCTACGACTACTATTACGAGGATGCCGACAACAGCATCTACGGCTATGTCCCTTATGGTCCCCTCAGCTGCTCCTACGCCTTCAAGGGCGGCCGCTATGTGAACACAATAGTCGCCCAGGTGACCGACGGCAGTCTGACCGTCGGACTGAAACTCCCCGGTACGGGACAGACCGCCGACTGGATGGGATTCGGCAACTTCCGCGTCACCTATCTCGGAGGAGCCGACAGCGACCTGACATCCAACGCCTACGACACGATGCTGGCAGGCATGGTGGCGCGCTCGAACACCATCCTGGCATACAAGGGCTCTTCGGGCACAGACTTTGCCGCAAAACCCGAATTCTGCGCAGCACTGCGCGCTGAGCTCGAGGAAGAGATTGCCGATGTGACCGCTGCCACCACCATCAATCAGAAGCAGGCACTCGCACAGCGATTCGCCGAGACATTCCGAGCCATCTACGACTGCAAAAAAGCCTATGTCAACTATATGAACTATGTCGAGGTTCTCTTCAATACCGCTTGGGCACAGGCCGCCAGCGACCCACAGCTGGCCGAGGGAACCATGCTTGTCGAGCTGCAAGACTTTATGGACAATGTATTCGCACCCAAGTGGGAGAACGGTACATACACTCAGCAGGAGGCCGAGGAAATGAACGACCTCAAGTCGTTGGCACTCTACGAATACTTCTACAGCATTCCGCTGGATATCGTCGATGGCAAGTATCAAATCACCTCGGCCGACGACCTCAAGGCACTGGCACGCATCGTCAACTTCGGCTCCAGCGCAGTCAATGCTGTGCTGACAGCCGATATCACCATCGGTTCAGACCAGGCTATGATAGGCACCATCGACAATCCCTATCGTGGCAACTTCGATGGACAAGGCCACACCATCACCTTCGAGAACGTCGAGTGGCAGCAGCCCAACTCGGATGCCAGCGAGGCATCGGGACTCTTTGCCCATCTGGCTGGTAATGTAAGCAACCTCTACCTCAATGGCGAAATCACCACCTATGGCATGCGCACCGGCGTTCTGGCCGGACGACTGGAAGACTCCAGCATCATTACGAACGTGGTGACAAACGTAACCCTTCGACCCATGGTCAATGGCGACACGGCAGCCAGCCTGCTCGTAAGCCGTCCCTCGGCGGGTAGCTCGCAGATTATCAACTGCATGGCGCTCGGAGGAATCTATACCGAGACGGGCTCCAATGCCGGAGGACTCGTCGGATGGAACCCCAATGATGTGAAGACTACCATCCAGAACAGTGTCATGCTCGGCGTCATGCAGGTAGCCCCCACATCGGCCACCACTCCCACCGACCTCATCGGGCGCTGCCTAGAGTCGAATGCTCCCATCGTGCTGAACAATGTCTTCTATATCACACACGCCGAGAATACCAACGTAGAACGCATCTGGAAGGGAGCCGCCGCAGTGACTGCCGAAGCCGTGTCCGATGGCGAATTGTGCTATCGCCTGAACGGCGATCAGAGCGAGATAGTCTGGTTCCAGACACTGACCGAGGATGCATATCCCGTGCCCGATGACCGCCATCTCGTGGTGATGGTGGACGAGAACGGACGCTTCTACAACGATGGCCAAGCCATCGGACAAGTGAAACTGGAACAGTACTTGCCCTCCGTAGTTAATGTCTATGACATACAGGGACGCCTGGTGCGCTCGGGCGTTGATGTGCGTAATGCATTGAAAGATATTCCGCAAGGTATGTATATATTGGGAGGCAAAAAGGTATTGAAGTAGGTTCACGCTACCCCTCCGTGCCGATGCACTTTGGCATCCCAATCTGCGCGGGGCGGTTCTTTCCTTAGGGAGGGAACCGCCTCTCTTTTTCCCCTACACCTCCCGCCAGAGCAGCCTCGGTATTGAGGTGGTGGAAAAATATTTATGTAATTATTGGCAAAAATTCGACTGCACATTTGAAAATATAGTATATCTTTGCCGTGCCAAAGTGTACTTTGCCTCATTCGTGGGGGCACTGGACATAGTGTGATAGAATACAGAGAATACAACCCTTTTATTAATTCATTAAACAAAAAAGTAAATGAACAAGTATTTACACAAAGCAATGGCGGCGTTGATGCTCCTGTGCATCGGCACCTCCATGTGGGCCATTGAGGCAGTGGACGGAGTGTATCAGATCTCCTCGGCTGCCGACCTCAAAGCCTTTGCCGAACTGGTGAATGGCGGAGACAATGAGATTAGTGCCGTGATGACGGCGGACATCGTGGCCGATGCCGACCAGCCCATGATTGGTACCAGTGCCAATTGGTTCAAGGGAACCTTTGACGGTCAGCTTCACAAACTGACGCTTAACTGGACGGGTGACCACGCCCTGTCGCAGGACCCCTCGGGTCTCTTCGCCCGCATGGCAGGCACGGTGCAGAATCTCTATGTAGATGGTAATGTGGAGACCACAGGCGTTCGCACCGGCGTAGTGGCCGGACGTCTTGAGGGTGCGTCGGTAATTAAGAATGTGATTACCAATGTGACGCTGACGGTGAATGTTTCGGGCGACTGTGCTGCCAGCATGCTGGTGAGCCGTCCCTCAGCCGGAACTACAGAAATCGCGAATTGTATCGTGATGGGCAAGATTGTGGGACCACAGGCCATCCAGGCCGGAGGCCTTGTGGGATGGAACCCCAACGACGTGATTACCAATATCCGGAACAGCGCCATGCTGGGCACCATCCAGGTGGCTGCCTCCTCGGGCACCACGAAGACCGACCTCATCGGCCGCTGCCTGGAGTCCAACGCACCCATCAAGTTGGAGAATGTCTTTTACGTGCTGAGCCCCGAGAACCAAAACGTGGAGCGTATCTGGAAGGGTGCCGCCGAGGTGCAAGCCGAGGACGTCAAGAGCGGCGCGCTGACCTTCAAGCTGAACGGCGACCAGACTGAGATCAGCTGGTACCAGAAGGTGGGCGAGGATGTAGCTCCCAGCCTGGACCCCTCGCGCGGACAGGTCTATCTCAACGGACGCGCACATTGTGACGGCACTCCCTATGACGACGCCTCCTATTCCAACGAGAACAAGGGGCTCACACTGGATGATCACACCTTTGCGAATGGCGTCTGCACCGTCTGCGGCACTGCCGACCCCGACTTCGTGAAGATCGACGCTGAGGGCTACTACCTGCTGGGCACGCCCGAGCAGCTCGTGTGGTTTGCCTCGAAGGTGAACGCCGGAGACGTGGCCATCAATGGCCGCCTCACCGCAGCCATCGACCTCGCCGGCATCGAGTGGACGCCCATCGGCTCCACCAGCGCCAACTATGCCGGTTCGTTTGACGGACAGCTCTATCCCATCACGAATCTGAACGGCATTCTCTTCGGAACCGTGAGCGGCGCGCAGATCACTGGCATCGCCATCGAGAGCGCTACGGTATCGACCAACGGCGGTACGGCAGCCCACACGGGCAGTATCGTAGGCCACAGCCCCTCGAAGGAGACATCCTTGACGAACAGCTACAGCAAGGCGACCATCCTGGGAGGTGAGGGCGACCTTGGCGGTATCAGCGGTAAGTTCCTCGGCACGCTGAAGAACGTTGCTTTCATTGGCAGTTTCGACGGCAGTATTGGCACGTACAGCCTGGGCGGTCTGCTCGGTTCGACGAACAGCACCAACACGACTTTCATCTCCAACTGTATTGTAGTGGCCGAGCTGGGCGAGGGCTTCGACGCAGCCACGATTGCCCAAGGCGGTACTGGCGCTCGCGGAGGCATCGTTGGATGGTGCCACACGAACACGGCCACCAACTGTTTTGTCATCTCTGACACCTTTGGCGGATTCTTTGGCGACGGAACGGGCAGCACCTCGGCCTGTGAGTTCGTGAGTGCAGAGGATTTTGCCAGCGGACGCGTGACCTATACACTGAACGGCGACCAGAGCGAGATTGCCTGGTACCAAAAACTTAATGAAGACATGTTGCCCAGCCTCGACAAGTCGCGCGGACAGGTTTATCTGAACGGACGCGCTCATTGCGACGGCACGCCCTATGAGGATGCTTTCCTCTCGAACACGAACAGCGGCCTGACGCAGGATCCGCATGTCTTTGTCGATGGCGTCTGCACCGTCTGCGGCGCAGCAGAAACCGGTTTTGTAACTATCGGCGAGGACGGATACTACGAGCTGGCCACCGCCGAGCAGCTGGCTTGGTTCGCCTCGAAGGTGAACGCGGGCAACCCCGATATCAACGCACGTCTGACCGCCGCAATCGATTTGCAGAACATCGCATGGGTGCCCATCGGTACCGATGGAGTGCGGTATAAGGGTACGTTCGACGGACAGATGTATCCTATTACTAATATAAATGGTATGATGTTCGGTACGATCGACGGCGCGCAGATCACTGGCGTGGCCATCGAGAGCGGTACCGTATCCTCCAGCGCAGGCAATGCTCACACGGGCGGTCTCGTAGGCTACAGTCCCACGAAGGAATCCTCCGTGACGAACAGCTATAGCAAGGTGACGATTACCGGTGGCGACGGCGACCTGGGTGGTATTGCCGGCAAGTACCTCGGTACGCTTGACCATGTCTATTTCGCCGGTACATTCGACGGCGCGCTGGGTACATATAGTTTGGGCGGTCTGCTGGGCTCCACGAACAGCACGAACACGACATTCATCTCCAACTGCTTTGTCTTCGCCAACCTGGGCGAGGGACTCGATCCTAACTCAAGCGCTCGCGGAGGTATCGTCGGATGGTGCCACACGAACACGGCCTATAACACCTATGTCGTGAGCAATGCCGACGGACGCCTGAGCTTCACCAAACTCCTGGGCGAAGGTACGGGGAGCACCTCGGGCTGCGCCTTCATGACGGAGGAGGAGTTCAATAATGGTGCAGTGACATGGGCCCTGAACGGCGGAAGCTTTGCCGACGTGACATGGTACCAGTCGCTCACAGGAGACGCCGAGACTTGCGACCTCCATCCCACACTGGACCCGACTCATGAAATTGTCTATCCCACGGTGGACGGATTCGCCAGTGCCGGCGCAGGCAACTTCGACGAGATGCGTAAGAACCTGATCGATTCCGAGGTGGCATACTGCAACAATGCCATCGCCAATGTGGAGGTGAAGAATACCTATCTGACAGCCCTCGAAGAACTTAGGCAAATCACCGAACGCGACGCCTTCATCGAGGCCTACAGCGCACTGAAGACACTGCGTGCTGACGTCGAGGCCAGCGAGCAGGCCTATGCCGCCTTTATTGCCTTCGTGCAGGATATCTATGCTAAGACGCAGGAAAGCACGATTACCGGATTCGACATGGAATTCCTGGTGGACTATATCTCGAACGAGTATGAACCCAACGAGGACTATCCCCACGGTTCGTATCCCTACATTTTGAACTCTCTGACGCTGACCACCGAGCAGCTTCAGGAGGAGCAGAATTTCGTTAACGAAATGTGGCAGCGGGCTCAGAAGAACGGCTACAAGACCGGCGATGAGATTACCAATATGCTGGTGAATGCCAGCCTCGCCGACGGATTCAACGGATGGGAATACACCAAGACGGGAAGCACCTTCACCACTGGCGGTGTCAAGGAGGTGATGCCTGCGGCCGAGTCCTGGAATGCCACCTTCGACCTTAAGCAGACGCTGACCGAACTGGCCGACGGATTCTACCGACTCGACGTGAACGCTGCCTTCCGCGCCGCGGGAGACATCTACAATACGAACTACGCCGCCTGGGCTTATCTGAACGAGGCTGAGACCTACGTGATGACGGAGGGCGAGGATGTGGTCAGCGAGGATGACGCACGCGACCTGGAGAACTGCTACATCAACGGCGGAGTACTCTTCGACGAGGAGGGCAACCACGTTGACCCCTTCGACAACGTCTATTCCGACCTGGACAACGGCATCTATGGCTATGTGCCTTACGGTCCGCTCAGCTGCTCCTACGCCTTCAAGGGCGGCCGCTATGTGAACACTGTGGTGGTCCAGGTGACCGACGGCACCCTGACCGTGGGCCTGAAGCTCCCCGGCACCGGTGTCGAGGCCGACTGGATGGGCTTCGGCAACTTCCACGTAACCTATCTGGGTGATGCCGAGAGCGTTCTCACTGCCGATGCCTATGATACGATGTTGGCAGGCATGGTGGCTCGTGCCAATACTATCCTGGCCTATCATGGCGACTCGGGGGCCGACTACAAGGTGAAGCCCGAGTTCAGTGCTGCCCTGCGCGAGGAACTCTCTTCCGAGATTGCTGCCGCAGCGAGCGCATCCACCGTGGAGGAGAAGCAGGCCCTGGCTGCTCGCTTCACCGAGACCTTCCGCCACATCTACGACTGCAAGAAGGCTTATGCAAACTACATGGCCAGCGTGGAGAGTCTCTCCAATGCGGCATGGGCTCAGGCTGCCAGCGATCCCGGCATCACCGAGGAAATGCTCGCCGACCTACAGAACTTTATGGACAACGAGTTTGCTCCCAAGTGGGAGAACGGCGAGTACAGCCAGCAGGATGCCGAGGCCATGGACGACATGAAGAACACGGCCATCTACGTCTATCTCAATTCCAACAATCCTGCTCAGGTGGGCGGCGTCTATCAGCTGGCCTCTGCCGAGGACATGATGTGGCTCTCCCGCATGGCAGCCATGGGCGTGAACGATATCAAGGCCGAGCTGACTGCTGCCATCGACCTCTCCGAGGTGGACTGGACTCCCATCGGCAGCATTGAGGTGCCCTTCGCCGGCTCGTTCGACGGCCACCTCTATCCCATCTCGGGTATCAACAACATGCTCTTCGGCACCACGGCCGGAGCCACCATCACCGGTGTGGCGCTCGTAAGCGGCCAGATCAATGTCGGCGACGCTGTCTATGCAAGCCATAACGGAACCATTATCGGACATGCTGCCACCGCAGCTCCCACCACGCTGACACGCAGTTACAGCCTCGTGGACATCACCTCGACGAACGGCGGCGACATTGGCGGCCTCTCAGGTAAGTTCTACGGCACCATTGACAACTGCTTCTACAAGGGATCTATCTCGGGCGGCAACACCACGGGCGGACTCATCGGCAGCTCGTCCGAGAGCGCCACGCCTGCTCATATCTCTAACAGCTACAGCTTCTGCTCCTCGCTAGGCGCTGCCTGGTACATGGACGGCCTTGTCGGATGGCTCCATAGCAACTGTTCGCTGACCAACTGCTATGCCGTGGCTTCGACTGACGGACGCGGTTTCGGCAGCAACTGGGTTAGTGGCTCTACGAACACCAATTGCGCACAGATGTCGGCTGCCCAGTTTGCCAGCGGTGAGGTGGCCTTCCTGCTCAATCAAGGTCAAGACGCTCCCGTATGGTTCCAGACACTGGACGACGACGACACGCCCGTGCTTGATGCCACTCACAAGGTGGTCCTCAAGGACGAGAGCGGCAACTACCACAACGACGGCAGCGGCCTGAAGCAGCTGGATGCCGACGCTCAGCTGCCTGCCACCGTCACGGTGTATGACATGCAGGGACGTGCCATCCGTCAGGGCGTGGATGCCAAGAAGGCGCTTGAAGGGCTGCCCAATGGCCTATACATCATTGGCGGTAAGAAGATGCTGAAGTAATTTAGGCTTTAAAAGCCACATTATTTAATTTGGTGTAAGAGGGAGGTTTGCCGTATACGGCAAGCCTCCCTCGTTTGTATCCTTGGAGCTTGGATGTCGTTTGGGCTACATTCATCGGCGATCAAATGGCATGCCGCAAAATACTTGTTGTAGCTCGGGGAAATACTTGTTGTTGTTCCGGGAGGAGCTTGCTGTAGTTCCAAAGAAAACCGGAGGTAGTACCACCGCCGGTTTGGTGGAGTGCCACCACCGGTTTGGTGGAGTGCCACGAGTGACTTGGTGGCCTTCCACTGTTTTTCGTGACGGTCGTGGGGGGACGCTTTCCCTCCCTCATCGTCTATTCGTAGTCGGCCTTTCGCTTGGGGTTCATGGGGAACCATCCTCGCTTCACTCTGCGGTGCTGTGCAAAGACTTCGCCGATGCCCCAGAAGGCCGAGAAGGCCGTCACACCAAAGAGAATGCTGAGAAACTGGTTCCGACATGCCAGGCTTAGCGCCATGAAGATAAGCCCCATGATGAGAAACGCCCACCATGAGCGTCGGCCGAAGTGGTATTCAGCCTTGATGACCAAGGGATGGAAAATGCCTATGACCAGGAAGGAACATAGGCCGAGGAGAATTCCTGTAAAGTTCATATTATGCTATGTTTTGATTTCAGTTCATATATGCCCTGCGCGGTATACGAAGAGGGCTTGCATGACGCCGCGTGTAAGGAGGTAGGCATCGAAGGCCAGCCACAGGGCGTGGTTGGCGGGCATCAGATGGGGCATGGCTTGGCTCAGGGCGAAAAAGACGCAAGCGGCAGCAAACATGCTCAGCAGCATCTGGCGCGTCCATGTTAGACCGATGAAGACGCCGTCCCACACCATTGCCTGCAGGGCAATTATCGGTATGGCCACCGTCCAGGGGAGATACGCAGTGGCAAAGGCGATGACGGGGCCTTGATCGGTGAGCAGATGCAGGATGGCCTGCCCGCCACACAGGTAGAGCAGGGTGAAGACCGTGGATATGACGGCGCCCTGCATGAACAGACAGCGCACGGTATGCCGCAGCATCTTCCGTTCGCCGGCTCCGGCATACTTGCCGCTCAGCGCTTCGGCTGCATTGGCCAGCCCGTCGGTAAAATAGGAATAGAGGATGAACAGCTGCATCAGCAGGGAGTTGGCGGCCAGCGTGGTGCCTCCCAGTCGGGTACCGGCCGAGGTGAAGCAGACGGTGACGGCCACCAGACAGAGTGTGCGCAGGAAGATGTCGCGGTTCACGCGGAAGAAGCGTGAGGGGAAAGCCGCAAACAAGGAATGCAGACGGTGGAGCGGACTGGCTGAGCGGGAAACGGCGCACGGTGGACGCTGTGCTGCCCGCAATTCCCGGTCGCTCGTTCTCCACGCTTCGCCCTTACGCCAGGCCAGCATCAGAGCCAGCCCGAGGGCGCACCATTGTGCGGCGAGCGTGCCCACGGCCACGCCCTCGATTTTCCATCCCAGGCCGAAGACAAGCCATAGGCTCAGTATGATGTTCAGCACGTTCTGCCCGATGGCTACCCACATGGGCGAGCGTGTATCCTGGCAACCGATGAACCATCCGTTCAGTACAAACAGCGACAGCATGGCGGGAGCTCCCCAGATGCAGATATGGAAGTACTGGGCCACGAACCGGGCTGTCTCGGCCTCGGCCGGCATTAGCCATAGGGAAAGGCGCAGGATGGGGGAGCGGGCGAGCAGGAGCAGAAGGCTCAGAGCGAGGGCGAGCAGTAGGGCGTGGCACAGGATGGAGTGTGGGGTCTGTAGTGGGGCGCTAAGCAACGCTTTTCCTGATTGCCCTTCCCGCGAGCGGAACTGCCCCACGGCCTGTGCCACCAATCCGGTGGTACCCATACGAAGGAAGGCCAGGAGCCAGTAGGACATGTTGAAAATTGTGGTGCCGACGGCGATGGCGGCGATGTATTCTGCCCGTCCCAGGTGGCCCACAATCGTGGTGTCCACCAACCCGAGCAGCGGCACGGTGATATTTGCTGCCACAGAGGGCAGTGCCAACCGTAGGATTTCGCGATGCGTCTCGCTCATCTCAGGGGCGGATATTCATCTGGACAATCTTGCGCTCTGCGTTCATCAGCGATGTCACCCGGTATGTGTGGAAGCTGGAGACGCTGGCATCGGCACAGCTCACTGTCTCCTCCAGGTTAAAGTCCACGGCCAGGCCCAGTGTGCCGTCCTCGAGCGTCTCTCGTCGCATGCGCATGTCGGGGTCTATGAGATAGTGTACGCCGATGACGTCGGGTCTCATTTTTTCGCGCGTGAAGGAGAGAATCTGGTTGGGGCGCGCAGCGGGAGTGGCACAGAATCGTATCATGGTGTCTGGGATGACCTCGGCGATGCAGGCGCTGTCCTGGCGGGCCATGCCACGGGTGAAGAAGTCGTTGTAAATGCCTCGCACCACGCTGCGTTCCTCGGGAGTGATGCGTGCCTGGCTAATCTTGTTGAGCATGTCCGAGGCCTCGGCAGCGAAGAGTCCGTCGGGGTGGTTGGCCAGGTAGTCTTGCATGGCCTCGACAGTCCAGATGTTCACGGCATCGTCCCAGTCGATGGAGTCAATCATGTCGCGGCATTCGCGGGCATGGAGCGAGTGGGGATGCTGCTGCTGGAAGCGTAGTAGGCTGATGCGCTTCTTCTCTCGGAGCACCTCGTCCCACTCCTTGGCCTCGGCCTGGAGCTGTTCCATGCGGCGGCGCACTTCGTCGGCGTGGGGACTGGCCGGATACTCTTCCAGGAACTGGGCATAGAACTGGGGATTGGTGACGTCGGCAAGCAAGGCAAAGTCGGCTTCCTCCTTTTGCCGAAGGCTATATTGCTGCCAATAGTAGTATCCGGCTCCTGCGGCTCCTGCAATGAGCAGGAAGAGCACCATGCGAAGCAGACATCCCCATTTGCGAAGACGTTTCTTCTTCCTCGTCGGGGGTGTTGGGGGCGTTGTGCCTGCGGTGACCTCGTCCTCTGTCGCGGGACGCTCTGGCAGCGGTTTGCCACATGTGGGACAGGTTGCGTATTCGTATAGCGTATAGGTCTTACAGTACTCGCAGCGTACGAGGTTTCCGGCAATGGGCGTTGCACAATGGGGGCATGTGCGGACCATGCTGGAAATGTCGTGCTGGCATTTGGGACATTTAATGATACTCATAGCAATAATGTGTGTCAATCAACGTAGGTCTTCAGACCGTCGGGAAGGAAGCCTGGGTCGCTGACGCTAAGCTTTATGATGTTCTTGGTCTTGTAGCTGACGCGATAGTGATTGGTGGCCCGCACGCCCACGAGCCATATAATCTCGCTCCCATGACATACCACCCAGGCATATTTCCTGGCCACCTGCGACAAGGGTGTCTTCTTTAGGATTGCCCTTATCTCGCGTGAAGCATGTTCGCCAAATGGCAACATCTTGTCGCCTGGCTGTACAAGACGGATGGTGAGGGGATAGGTGAGTTCGTCGGCATCGAAGTATGCCACATTGGGCGAGGTGTCTTCTATCTTTTCTACGGTTTCCTGCTTCAGTCTGGGAGGCTCCGGGGCGAAGTCGATGGGCAGAAGTGTCAGAGTATTTTTATCGCAGAACACGACATGGGTGCCGCTCGTCCAATGGCGGCCCGACTCGCCTTTGCTGGTCAGCATCTGCTTCTCCTGGCTGCGTGTAAACCCCTTGCCTTGAAGCCATTCGTGCAGGATGACGGGCAGATTGGGGTCTTTCGGCTTGACATTCAGCCGCAGGCGGTGCTCGTGGACGTCATATTCCTGGAACTGTTTTTCTACACCGTACTTATAGGCGACAATGCTCTCTTGCATGTTCTCGCAGAGGCGGCCCAGCATATCGACTATCTGTGGGTTGAAATCCTCCTTCAGCATGGGAATCAGGTCGAGGCGCACCCTGTTGCGCAGCGCGTCGCGTTCCTTGTTCGTGCTGTCGGTGATGTATTCCTGGTGCTTATCCTCCAGATATCTGAGTATTTCCTTCCGTGTCACGCATAGCAGCGGGCGAATGATGCGCCCGTTTGCGGGGTGCATGCCCGTCAGGCCACGTATGCCTGTGCCTCGGATGATGTTCAGCAAGAGTGTTTCGGCCTGGTCATCCTTATGATGGGCCACGGCAATGGCTTTATATTCCAGTTCGGCCCGCACCTTCTCAAAGTATTTGTATCGCAGGTCGCGTGCAGCCATTTCAATGCTGATGTGGTGGAGCCGGGCATACATGCGTGTGTCAAAGTGTTTCACGTCGAGCGGTACATTCAGCCTCTGGCACAGTTCGGTGACGAAACGCTCGTCGCGCTTGGACTCGTCGCCGCGCAGGTGAAAGTTGCAGTGGACGGCATAGACTGTGTAACCCAAATCGCGCATGACAAGCAAAAGAGCCACCGAGTCGGCACCTCCGCTTAGGCCCACGACCACTCTGGCCTTCTCTCGCAGCATATTGTGCTGCGCGATGTACGACTTGACGGTTTGACTCATTACACTGTTCATGGCTCGCTATTTCAGTTTCTCCAGCACCCCCTTTGCCATCGTGTCGCCCAATGCGATAGCCTTTTCGAGGCATTCCCTTGCCTTCTGCGTCTCGCCTTTCTGGCTGTAGCAAACACCCAGGATGCGGAGGGGGTCGGCAAACTGCGGGTCAATCTGTGTGGCCTCTGTGGCGTAACGGATTGCTTCGTCCACCTCTCCCACACGGTAGTTGAGCGCCGCACACTCGGCATAGAGCAAGGGCTCACGCGGGCTGAGGCGGATGGCGCGTTCGATGTCATTCATCGCGGCGGGGTACATGCGGCATTTAATTTCTATCTGTTCGCGCTCGTAATAGAAGTTCGATGTCAAGCGTCCGCCCATCAGATGTTCGTATTCGTTGTAGTCCGCTACCGCCTCGCGGTATTTTTCGGCCTTTGCCTTACTGATGCCTCGCATGAGGAGGGCGTTGGCTGCCTCCGCAGGGTATGGTTTTGGGAAGCAGTTTACGGCACTGTCCTGCATGGCCAGGATGTCATCTATCGGTGCCTGCTGCATCTGCCGGCACTGAGCCACGTATAGGAAGAGGTCGGGGCTGCGCATGCCTGTTTTGGTGAGGCTCAGGAAGAGTTTTTCCGCCTCGCTGTATTTCTTTGCCGCATATAGGCTGTGGGCCTGCTGGTTCATGTAGATGTCCAGTGGCTTGATGGTATAGGCCTCGGCAGCCTCGGCTGCCGCCTTGTCCAATGTCCAGTCCTTGTAGGTCTCGTATTTTGGCGTGAAGTTCAGTGCATAGATGGTCTTTGCCAGCGAGAAGTGCAGCTCGTCCTTGTGTGTGCTGTCTTGTGCCAGACCGTCTTCATAGGCCTTTTCGGCTTCCTCGTATCGGTTGGCTGCAGCCAGGTACTCGCCCTTCATGGTATATCCTGTAGCGCTTTGCGGATAGAGGCGTATGAACTCGTCCACATAGGCCGCATATTGAGCCGTGTCCTTCGTACCGGCAAGGTAGATGAAGGTGGCGGCTGCTTCTTCGCCTTCGGGCAGTCGTTTGGGCAGCCGGATACTGCGCAAGTCGGTATTGTTGGCATCGAGGCTTGTGATTGTCAGGTCGGCACCAAAGTGTATGTCGATGGCATAAGCGTTGTCCCCGCTCTTTGTGGGCAGCTGTACGAGACCAGCCAGGAGTCCCTCGCCATTCAGCATGGGGCTGCATGCGTGCCTTTCTCCGGTCTGGTTCGTCAGGGTATAGTAGTGATATGTCTCGCGAAACTTGCTGTGCTTTATAATGGTATCGGTGATGGCGAGTGCTTTCTTGTCGGCCTTTACATTGGGCAGCACATAGACTTGCGTTCCTTCATTCAGCGAATCTGGCATGATTTCCAGTGTGTACAGCTTGTTCTTTCCCGGTTCGATGGCCAGTTTTGCAATGTTGTACATGCTGCTCGCTCCACAGAGATATCTCACGGGATATTCCTCTCCCTTGCAGTCGATGACTGTGGCCTTGACGGCGCCTTTCAGTATGTCGTACTCTGTGATTACTTCGCCCTGGGCATTCAGAAGCAGTCCTTGCCCTTCATGGAGGTTCCCTTCGGCATCCTGAGCTATTATGCTCACCTGAGCCTGGCGGGCTTTCGTCAGAAACTTTGGCGTCTTGGCATGTATGCCGAGGCATGTGCCGAAGATCAATGTGAGGATATAGAGTGTCTGTTTCATCGTTCGTTGAGCAATTGTCTTGCGTTGTCTATGGCAGCCTCGGTAACGTTATTACCGCTGAGCATGTGGGCAATCTCCGTCACGCGTTCCTCGTCGGAGAGCCGCTTGATGTGGCTCACGGTGTGCAAGGCGGTGTCTTCCTTATAGACGCAGTAGTGTGTCTGGCCACAGGCTGCTATCTGTGGCAGATGGGTGATGGCGATGACCTGGCGTCCGCTTTGCTGTCCGCCCATGCGTCGCATGATATGTGCCATGGATTCGGCAATGCGTCCGCTCACGCCGGTGTCTATCTCGTCGAAGATAATTGTGGGCAGCTGTGCACGCTGGCTTGTCATGGCTTTGATGGCAAGCATCACACGCGAAGTCTCGCCGCCGCTGGCCACTTCGGCAATTGGGCGCAGCGATGCGTTCTTGTTTGCGGCGAAGAGGAAGGTGACGCGGTCGTTGCCCTCTGCTGTCGGGGATGGCAGTGGGCTGAGCTGGACGAGGAATGCCGCGTGTGGCATGCCGAGTGACAGCAGGCTTTCCCTTATTTCGTGCTGTACGGCGTCAATGGCCTTGCTACGCGAAGCTGTGAGTGCAGCAGCGTGTTGCATGAGCGTTTGCTTGGCGTCATCGCGCTCGCGTTTCAGCTCGGCAATCATTTCATCTGAGTTTGTGATAAGGTCGAGCCTGGCTTCCAATTTGTGCATCAGGGCGACGAGTTCGTCGGCATTGCCGGCACCGTGTTTCTTTTCCAGCGTATAGAGGCGGTCCAGCCGAGTGTTTATCTCGTCGAGTCGTTGTGGGTCGTATTCTACATTCTCGGCTTGGCTGTCAATCTCCTGGCTGATGTCTTTCAACTCGATATACATTGATTCGAGCCGTTCGGAGAGTGATTCGGCTTGGGGATATACGTGTGCCAGGTCTTGCAGGATGTGTTGCGTCTGACGCGTAAGGGCAACGATTCCTTCGATGTCGTCTGTGCCATCGAGTATTTGTCCTGCTTGATACAGTGCCCCTTTGATTTCTTCGGCATGGGCCAGGCAGTTCTGCTCTTCCTCCAGTTCTTTATCCTCGCCCTCCTCTGGTGCAAGTTCGTGCAGCTGTTGTACCTGAAAGGACAGATAGTCCTCTTCAGCCTTGCTCTCTGCCGCCACCTTGATGGCTTCGCTCAGTCGTTTCTCTTTACCTATATATATATGGTAGGCCTGCTGGTAGGCTGTCAGAATGGGCGAGTCTTCGGCCATGGTGTCGAGCACATGCAGCTGGAACCCTTCGTTGCTCAGCAGCAGGTTCTGGTGTTGCGAATGGATGTCGATGAGGTGGGCTCCCAGTTCTTTGAGCTGAACGAGTGTGGCGGGTGAGTCGTTGATGAAGGCACGACTCTTGCCGGCAGCCGTCAGTTCGCGGCGAACGGTGCATGCATCGGGGTCAAAGTCAAAGCCGTTTTCTTCGAAGAAAGGCTTCAGGCCGTACTCGTGGATGTCGAATTCTGCTTCCACGACACATTTGCTTGCTCCCTCCTTGATGCTTTGACTGTCAGCCCGTTGGCCCGTGAGGAGTGAGATGGCGCCCAGCAGAATGGATTTTCCGGCGCCTGTTTCGCCTGTGATGACCGAGAAGCCGTCCTGCATGTCCAAGTCGAGTTCCTCAATCAGCGCATAGTTCCGAATGTACAGATGGCGCAGCATACAGCTTTATTTCTTGATTTTCTGCCAGGCTTCGTTCTGCGAGGCGTCTATGGCAAAGAGTATCTCGTAGGCACGTTCTTTCTCTTCCTTGGTAGCTTTTGAGAGGATGTTGATGAGTTCCTCCCGCTTATATTCCGTGAAGAGTTGCGGCACCTGGCTCATGTTCTTCGCATGATGGGCTTCATCGAGCAGTTCCAGCGATTCGGCAATGGCGGTGCGTGCTTCGTCGGGTTTTTCGGCCATTTGGTCGAGGCCGTTTCGATGGTATTCATAGCGCAGTTTGCGCATGCTCTCCATCGAGCCGTCCATGTAGTCGTTCAGTAGTCCGAACCGATTCTTGCTGTCGTCGAATGCCTTCCATCCAGGGAAATCCAGGTTCTGGCCTGCACTGACGATGTCCTCGGCAGTTTGCAACACTTCGGTTCCTCCCATAAGAGCCATTGTGTCGAGGTCCATTCCAATGATGACATAGGCATAATAGGCCATGAGGGCCACCAGATTGTTGTCGATGTTCGTGGGATTGTATTCCAGTTGGTCTGCTTCGCGGAACGTGAAGTTGAACTGTGCATCGCGCACGGAATAGGATGTGGTCATGTAATTGCTGCCCCACACAGGACGGTTGGCTGTCAGCAGGAGCGTGCATGTAAAGGAATTGTCCGTGTCGCTGTAGGTGTTCACTGTCAGGTGGAAATTGCATTGGATCTTTTCGTTCTCGCGGAACTTAATCTCAGTCCAGGCGTGGTCGTTGAGAAACTCGGTCATTTTCTTTTCCAGGGCATCGAACACGTCCACCTTGGTTTCCGATACCTGTGAATGGTTGATGGTCACTCGGGCTTTCAATTCCTGAGCCTGCATCTTCGTTGTCCCGAAGAGGCAGAGGAGCGGGATGAGAAGGGAAAGTCTAATGTTTTTCATCCAATATCTGTACTAAACGGTTTACGATGTCTCGAGCCACGGCTTCCTTCGTCTTCAGCGGGAAGGGTGTTACGCTGTGTTCGTCGATGAGCGTTACCTTGTTTGTCGCATGGCGGAATCCTGCTCCCTCGTCGCGCAGACTGTTGAGGACGATGAGGTCGAGATTCTTCTTGCGCAGTTTTTCTTGTGCGTGTGCCTGTTCGTGGTCGGTTTCCAGGGCGAAGCCTACCAGCACCTGTTCCGCGCGTTTCTGTTCTCCGAGGGCACGTGCGATGTCGCGTGTGGGATTGAGTGTCAGCGTGAGCTGGTCGCCTTCGCGCTTAATTTTGGTCTGTGCGGTGGCGGCTGGTGTGAAATCGGCCACTGCGGCGCAGAGTATGGCTGCATCCGTTTCCGAAAAGTGCTGCGTGGCGGCCTCGTACATTTCGGCAGCGCTCTCCACATCGGTGCGTACGATGCCGGGATTCTTTGTCGTCATCGACACGGGGCCGCATACCATTTCCACATGGGCACCGCGTCGGGCGCATTCCTCGGCCAGTGCAAAGCCCATGTGGCCGCTGCTGTAGTTGCCGATGAAGCGTACTGGGTCTATTTTCTCGTATGTCGGGCCGGCTGTAATCAAGATACGTCGTCCGTCGAGATCCTTGGTCGGAGCGAAGAAGTCGTCCAGCACCTGAACGATTGTCTCGGGGTCTTCCATGCGGCCCTTGCCCTCGAGTCCGCTGGCCAGCTGGCCCGAGGCGGGTTCGATGATGTGGTTCCCATACCCGGAGAGTGTCTTTAAGTTGGCTTGTGTGGTAGGGTGGGCATACATGTCGAGGTCCATAGCGGGCGCCACGAAGACGGGGGCCTTCATGCTAAGGTAAGTGGTGAGCAGCATGTTGTCTGCAATGCCGTGAGCCATCTTGCCGATGGTGCTTGCCGTAGCAGGCGCGATGAGCATGGCATCAGCCCATAGTCCCAGGCTGACATGGGAGTTCCACGAGCCGTCGCGGCGGTCAAAGAATTCGCTGACCACGGGCTTCTGGGTCAGTGTGCTTAGCGTGAGCGGCGTGATGAATTCTTTTCCGGCTGGCGTGATGACCACCTGTACCTCGGCACCGCGCCGTATGAGGGAGCGGATGATGAGGCATGCCTTGTAGGCTGCGATGCTGCCGGTGATGCCCAGCACGATGTGTTTACCTTCCAGCATATTTCAGTTTCAGTCGCGTGAGTGTCTGCTTGGTGTTCAGGGTGAAGTCGCTCTGGATAATCCATCCGTAGTAGCCTGGGTCGCGCATCAGTACTTCGCGTACGCTCTTCCCTTTGTATTTGCCAAAGTTAACCACCTCGTTTCCTTTCTCGTCATATACGAACCGTCCGGCCAGATCGACGTTGTGGTCCATTGTGGAGAAATCGGAGAGGAAGTCCATGTCGTTCTTCAGGTCGTTAGGATACATATCCAGCTGAGCCTGCAGGACCTCGTAGGTCGCGCGTGTGTCGGCCAGGGCGCTGTGGGCGTCGTTGAGGTCCTTGCCACAATAATATTTATAGGCGGCGATGAGGGTGCGCCTCTCCATTTTGTGGTAGATGTTCTGTACGTCAATGAAGCGGCGGTTGCTGAAATCCATATCGACACCGGCGCGCAGGAATTCCTCGGCCAGCATGGGGATGTCGAATTTGTTGCTGTTGAATCCGGCCAGGTCACATCCCTGAAGCGTCTCGGCCAGTGCGGGAGCTATCTCCTTGAATGTCGGACAGTCCTTCACGTCCTCGTCGCTGATGCCATGTACCTTCGTAGCCGACTCGGAGATGTGCTTCTCCGGATTGAGCCGCATAGCTTTTGATTCTTCGTTCCCGTTGGGCTCCACCTTGATATAGCATAGCTCCACGATGCGGTCGTTGGCAATGTCGAGTCCGGTGGTCTCGAGGTCAAAGAATACGATGGGTCTCTTCAGGTTTAGTTTCATTCTCTGTCAACTAATAATCTTTAATCCCTAATCCTTTAATCCCTAATCTTTGAACCTTTAATCCTCTACGCGCATAGGCATGAGGAGCATGAGCAGTTCGTCGTTGGGGTCTTCCACCGTGGGGTGGAGCACGCCGGGACGACTCGGGTCGGCAACCTCGATGGTCACGTTCTCACCTTCGAGGATATTTGTTATCTCAAGCAAGAACTGGCAGCTGAAGCCGATGCTGATGGGCGTGTTCGTATAGTCGCACACCAGGAACTCCTCGGCGCGAGTGGAATAGTCGTTGTCCTGTCCCGTCATGCGTAGGGTATTGTTGTTCAGTTCCACCTTGACCAGGCCGCTGCTCTGGTTGCAGAATACGCTGATGCGCTTCAGTGCGCTGGCCATTGCGGCGCGGTCCACTGTGGCGCTGTAGGGATTGTTCTGCGGGATTACGGCGTTGTAGTTGGGGTAGCGACCTTCAATGAGACGGAAATGCATGGTCATGTCGGCCGACTTGATACATGCTTTGTCGGCATCAAACTTGATTTCGATGTCCTCTTCGTCCTTGTTGAGCACTGCACGCAGGATGGCAGCTACCTTCTTCGGAATGATGAAGCCGGAGGTGAGGCCGCTCTGTACGTTGCGGTTGATATTGCGCACGAGTTTTCGCCCGTCCGTGCCGGCAAAGATGATGTGGTCTGGTTTGATATCGAAATATATTCCGTTCATTACCAGGCGGATCTCGTCGTTTGCCGTGGCAAAGAGGCAACGGTTGATTCCGTTCAGAAGGATGGATGCAGGCAGATGGAGCGATGTGCCTTCCTCGTCCACGGTCTTGGGCATGGGGTAGGGGGCTGCGTCCTGTGCCGCAACACTGAACGAACCACTGCTGTGTGTGCCTTCCACCTTATGGTTTTCGGGGTTGAAGTCGAAGGACAGCGGCTGTTCGGGCAGTTCCTTGATGGAATCAAGAATGGTCTTGGCCGGCAGGCAGAAACTGGCGTTCTCGTTCTGCTCGATGGCGGGGACGCTGGTTATGAAATACTTCTCGCTGTCCGAGGCGGTAATCGTAATGGTTCCGTCCTGCACGTTCAGCAGGAAGCAGTCGAGGATGGGCATGGAATTCTTGCTGCTCAACACCTTGGAGGCAGCGATGAGACGGCTGTAGAGAGCCGAACTGGAAACCTTGAAATTCATATCGTGTCTATTTACATTTATTTCTACAGCAAATTTCGGCATTTTTTGTGAGATAGCAAAAAAAATGCTTCGAAAAAGTGTTCCTTGCTTTTTTTTTAATAACTTTGCGGTCGATTTAACGTTTTATTAACCGTTTATGGAAATTACAGGAAAGATAATTGCAGTGTTGCCCGAGCGTGGTGGTACGTCTGCGCGTACGGGTTCAGAATGGAGAGTTGCATCGTATGTGTTGGAGACTATGGATCAGTATCCCCGTAAGATGAACTTCGAGGTATTCGGCGTTGACCGTATTCAGCAGTTCAATATCCAGCTTGGCGAAGTGATGACGGTGTCCTTTGATGTAGATGCTCATGAGTATAACGGACGTTGGTTTAACAGCATCCGTGCATTCAAGGTGGACCGTAATCCTCAGCCTATGGCTGCTGTTCCGGGTGCGTCTCCCGCACAGCCCGTGCCGCCCATGCCCTCGGCTCCGATGCCCTCTGTGCCTCCTACAGCCGCACCGGCAGCTCAGGATGCTGCTCCCTCCTTTGCATCGAACGAAGGTGAGGATCTGCCTTTCTGATATTTGTTGAAGTCTTATGCAGGCGGTCCGCTGTCTATTCGGGCCGCTGCTTGTATGTAGGCCCGATGTTTTCCATCGGGCTTTTTTTTATATTGTTGTCTGGCGCCTTGAGTTTTCTTTTACATGTTTTTTTGCTTCGTCCCGACATACGTGCTCTTGGTGCTCGCGCGACACGCCGCATCGTCCGGAGGAACGTGCTCCATCGGTCGATGGAACACGTTCCATTTTCACTTTCTGCGCTGAGAATCGCGTAAAACGGAGTATGGTAGGGCTCGATGGGAAATAGCGCGATTTTTCCCGACTACTGAATCTCAAGTGGTTATATACTTTACACGCAACCTCTATAGCACTTTTGGGGGTGAAAAAGGGGCTTTTTGAGGTGAAAATGGTGCTTTTTGGGGGGCACCAAATTGAGCGGAACGGTGAGTCGAGGTACGTTTTCCTTACAAAACAGCGGGCGTCCCTACGGCTTGCTGCCGAGGGACGCCCGCTGATGATTCGCATTGAATGTTCGGTGGGGGAGAGGCATTATTCTGCTCCGCCGCCCAGTGCCTGATAGAGGCTGATGACGTCTGAAACGATGTTGAATGCGTTGGTGGTCTGGCTCATCTGCGCGTTGAGCAATCCGTTCTGCGCTGTCAGCACGTTCAGGTAGTTGTTGCTGCTTTCGCGGTAGAGCTTCTCATTGGCATCCACAGCCTCGGTATAGCTGCGCACCTGCTGCTCGAGGAGTTCCTTCTTGGCGAGGTCGGTATTCAGGTCGGCCATGGCATTGTTAACCTCCGAGCCAGCTTCGAGCAGGGTCTGCTGGAAGCCGATGGTGGCCACTTCCATTTCGGCCTGGCTGTTCTTGTATGCAGCGCGTATGCGTCCGTTCTGGAAGATGGGCTGTGTCAGCGACGCTACGGCAGCCATGATGAGACCGCCGGGGTTCACGATGCCGGCACCCGTGATGCTATTGGCAAACTGTCCGTTGGCCGTAATGTTGATGGCCGGATAGAAGGCTGCCTTGGCGATGTTCTTGTTATAGAATGCGCTGGCCAGTGCCAGTTCGGCTTGTTTCACGTCGGGGCGACGGCTGAGCAGCCCGATGGGGAAACCTGTCTCGCATGCAGCAGGCACCTGGAAGCTGTCCAGCGAACTGCGGCTGATGACATGGGGTGTCTCGCCCAGCAGGGTGCACAGGGCGTTCTCCACCTGGCGTATGCTGAGTTCCAGGTCGAGGGTGCTGGTGCGGATAGCCCAGTAGTTGGCCTCGGTGCTGGCCACGGCAGCCTTTGTGGTCATGCCGGCCTCCATCAGATGGCGTGTCATCTCCAGCGTCTTGCTCCACTTCTCGGTGGTCTCCTCGGCGATGGAATGCTGACGGTCCAGCATGGCCAGAGTGTAGTACATGTTGGCCACGTTGGCCACCAGGGATGTCTGTACGGCTTGCCGCACACTCTTCATATTTTCAACGGCCACCTCGCGGCTCTTCTTCGTGTTGCGCAGCGTGGCAAAGCAATCGAGCTGCCAGTTCAGCGAGAGCGGGAAGGAGTAGGTCTTGTTGGCACCGTTGCCCATCACCTGCTTGTACTCGTCGCGGTCGTAGGGATCCACGATGCCGCTGATGGTTCCGCTGGGGGCAAAGGCCAGACTGGGGAAGAAAGCCAGCTTGGCAGCCTTCAGGTTGTTCTGTGCCTCCTGGATGCGCAGGTCGGCCTGGCGCATGTTGCTGTTCTGGGCGAGCACTTTCTCGATAAGTGCCTGCAGGGCGGGGTCCGTAAAGAGCTGTCGCCACTGGAGGTCGCCCAGTCCCTGCTCGCCGCCACTCTGCACGTTGCCGTAGATGCCCTCGGCATCGATAGTGGCGGGGCGTTCATAGTTCTTATAAATGCCGCAACTGCTCAGGACTGCTGTCGCACACAGTGTGATGAATATTCTCGTTGTCTTCATTCTATTATCTTTTTAAACGTTAGTTCTCTTTGGCTTCTGCTTTCTCGCGCTGCGAACGTTCGCGCTCCATAAGGAACTGCTGGTCGGCTTCTTCCTTCATGGCCGGGCGAATCTTCTCCTGAATATACTCGAAGAAGATGAAGAACACGGGCACGGTGAATAGGATGGCTATTGTGCCGACAATCATTCCGCCCACGACACCCACGCCGATGGTTCGGTTGCCATTGGCACCGGCACCGGTGGCAAAGAGCAGCGGCAGCATACCGAGCACACAGGTGAGCACGGTCATCAGGATAGGACGCAAGCGGGCTTCGGCAGCTGCATAGGCGGCCTCTACGATGCCCATTCCCTTGCGACGGCGCTCGAGGGCGAACTCGGTGATCAGAATGGCAGTCTTGGCCAAAAGTCCGATGAGCATGATTACACCCGTCTGCAGGTATATGTTGTTCTCTATCTGGCCAATGGGCGGGAATACGCTGTACACGCGGTTCCACAGCCAGGCAAAGGCAAAGGAACCCATCAGACCGGCAGGCACGGAGAGGATAACGGCAAACGGCACGAAGAAACTCTCGTAGAGCGAGGCCAGAATGAGGAAGATGAGGACAACGCAGATGATGTAGATGTATATCGTCTTGTTGGATCCCATCATCTCGTACTCCTCGCGCGAGATGCTTCCGTATTCATAGGTGATGTGTTCGGGCAGTGTCTCTGCTCGTACCTCTTCGATGGCCTTCATGGCATCGCTGGTCGTATATCCCTGTGCGGGCTGCACCATACAGGTGATTTCCGAGAAGAGGTTGAAGTGCTTGTCGATGTCGGGGCCCAGAATCGGCGTGAGCTTGGCAAACTGACTGATGGGAGCCATTGACATGCCGTTGCGCACGTACATATTACTTAGGTCGGCCTCGCTGGTTCGCAGTTTCGGATCCACCTGCATCATCACACGATAGACCTTTCCGAATTGGTTGAAGTTGGATACGTACGAGCCACCCACATAGCTGCTCATTGCCGAGAGCACTGTGGCGGGCGAGATTCCAGCCAGCTTGCACTGTGCGGCGTCAACCTCCACCTGATATTGCGGGAAGTTGCGGGCATACGAGGTCATGGCCATCTGTATCTCCTTGCGCTGATTGAGGGCTGCCAGGAACTTCTGCGTCTGCTCGAGGAACACTCCCTTGTCGCCGTCGCTGCGGTCCTGAAGGTGCAGGTCCACGTTGGAGCCGAGGCCGTAGCCAGGAATCATACCCGGCTCGAACACGAAGATCTGTGCCTCGGGTATCTCCTTCATAAACTGCCCCATGAGGATGAGTTTCTTGATGCTGGAGTTATGTGCATAGCCTGAGCCGGGAATCCAGTTGCCCGAGCGGTCGTCCCAGTGCTGCAGTCGCAGGATGACCATAGCGTTTGCCACGCCCTGGCCACCCATCATGCCGTAGCCCGATGTGCGTGCCACGACCTTGATGTCCGGATCCTGATCCACGATAGCTTGTACACGGTCGACTACTGACTCTGTGTATGCCAGGTTGCTGCCCGGCGGGCAGGTGACGTCCACCATAAGTACGCCCTGGTCCTCCTGCGGCACCAGTCCCTTGGGAAGGGAGGTCATGAAGAAGACGAGCAGTACGGCGGCAATGACGAACGATAGGGGAGCCACCCAACGGTGGTTCACCACTCCGCGCAGGTTGCGGTTGTATTTCTTCATTACTGCACCGAACGAGGCCGTGTAGGCCTTCTTTACACGTCCGTTGAAACTTTTCTCGGACTTTGTACCGTCGCTCGGGCGCATCATCATGGCACACAGGGCGGGGCAGACCACAAGGGCACTGACGCAAGAGATACCCACGGCCGTGGCCAGCGTGACGCCAAACTGGGTGTAGAACATACCGCTGGTGCCGCCCATCATCGTCACGGGGATGAACACTGCCATAAAGACGAAGGTACATGAGATAACGGCCATCGTCACGTCGGAGAGTGCATCCTTGGTGGCCAGATACGGACTCTTGTAGCCTGCGTCGAACTTCGCCTGCACGGCCTCCACGACGACGATGGCATCGTCCACCACGGTTCCGATTGCCAACACAAGCGCGAAGAGCGTCAGTAGGTTCAGCGTGAATCCGGCAGCAGCCAGTGCAGCAAAAGTACCTACGAGGGATATGATGATGGAGATGGCAGGGATGAGCGTGGCCTTGAAATCTTGCAGGAAGAAATATACCACGAGAATCACGAGGAAGATGGCAATGATGAGCGTCTCCTCGACGTTGGCGATGGACTCGAGCAGGAAGTCGTTTGTGGACATCATCTGCTGGAAGTGCAGTCCGTCGGGCAGCGTCTTGCTGATCTTCTCCAGCTCGGCAGTGAAACGGTCGTTCGTCTCCTTGGCATTGGCACCTGCCAGCTGGAAGGCCATGAACATCACGGCGGGCTTACCTTGCACCTGTCCGCTGTAGCCATATTCCACCTGTCCGAGCTCCACGTCGGCCACGTCTTTCAGTCGCAGGAGGCTGCCGTCAGACTTTGCCTGTATGACGATGTTCCGGAACTCCTCCACCTCCTTGAGTCGGCCAGTGTAGCGCAGCGTGTACTGATACACGTTGTTCACGCCTTCGCCGTGGCCTCCCTCGGTGGGTTTCTCGCCCAGTTTGCCCACGGCGGCCTCCAGGTTCTGTTCGGCCAGGCAGGCGGTGATGTCTGAAGGCATAAGACCATACTGTGCCATCACGTCGGGCTTCAGCCAGATACGCAGCGAGTAGTTGGCACCCAGTGCAAACACTTCACCCACGCCCTGCACACGCTTCAGCTGCGGCGTGACGTTGATGTTCATGTAATTGGCCATAAAGTTCTGGTCGTACTCGGGCTTGTCGCTGACGATGGCGTTAATCTGGAGCATCGAGGTCTGACGCTTGAAGGTGGTCACGCCGATCATGGTTACTTCTTGCGGCAGCAGACCTTGAGCCATTGCTGCGCGGTTCTGTACGTTCACGGCAGCCATATCGGGGTTGGAGCCCTGCTTGAAGAAGACGGTGATGGTGGCGGTACCCGAGTTGGAGGCCGAAGAGGTCATGTAGGTCATGTTCTCCACGCCGTTGATGCTTTCTTCAAGAGGCTGGATGACGGCTTTGGTCACAGTCTCGGCACTGGCACCGGGGTATGTGGCGCTCACCACGACGGTTGGCGGTGCGATGTCGGGGAACTGTTCCACCGGCAGGCCAAAATATGATATTCCGCCAAGCAGCAGGATTACGATGGCGATGGACATTGCCATCACCGGGCGTTTGATAAAGATATTTCCTTTCATGGTTCGTATTGTCTCTGGTCTTGGATTTAGTTTACGTTCTTTACGATCTGTCCTTCCTTTACCATATTGGCTCCGTCAGCCACGATTTCCGTACCTTCGGATAGTCCCTCGGTCACGATGAACTGCTGTCCGTTGTTCTGTGGCAGGATGGAAATCAACTGGCCATGTGCGGCACCTTTCTCGTCCACCGTGCACACGCGGAACTTGTCCTGCGTCTGTACGGCAGCCGTAGCGGGAATGGCGATTACGTCCTTGTATTCCATTGGTATAATGATGTTGCCCGAGGAACCGGAGTGCAGCATGTGGTTGGGGTTGGCAAAGACGGCACGCAACTGTACGCTTCCCGTGCTGCGGTCCACTACGCCGCTGGCGCTTTCCACGCGGCCTTTCATCTCATATTCACTGCCATCCACGAGCTGCAGCGTCACTTCGGGCATGGTCTCGATGGCTTTCTCGAGTGTTCCGCTTTCGCGTATCATCTTGAGCAGCTGAGATTCATTGATGCTGAAGTAAACGTACATCTCGCTATTGTCTGACACCGTGGTCAGCGGTTGGGGCATTGCGCTGCTCACGAGAGCGCCTTGGCGGTAGGGCAGCGTGCCCACGACGCCGTCGGCCGGACTCTTCACCACGGTGTAGGAAAGTGAGTTGCGTGCGTTTACCACCTGTGCTTGTGCCTGTGCCACGGAAGCCTTGGCTGTGAGCAGTGTGTTGTACGTCGTCTGGAGGTCGAAGTCGCTGACCACTTCCTGCTCGTGCAGCTTCTTGCGGCTTTCATAGTTCAGCGTGGCTGTGGCTTCCTGGGCCTCGGCGGCCTTGAGAGCTGCTTCGGCTGTGTTCAGTGCTGCCTGATAGGGCACTTGGTCAATGATGAAGAGTGGCTGGCCCTTTTTCACCACCTGGCCCTCCGTCACACAGAGGCGCTGCAGCGTTCCGCCCACTTGGGGGTACACGTCTATGTCCTGACGTCCGCGGATAGTGGCACTTGCCTTGGTGTTGAGCGTTATGTCTGTCTTCTCTGCCTTGATCGTTTTGAAAACTGTTACGGATGCAGCCTGCTGCTGTCCTTTTCCACCTCCGCATGATGTGAGCATAAAGGCTACCATGCCTATGGCACCGGCAACCATGGAAATGTTTCTTTTCATTTTCGTAATGTTATTGTTAAGATTGTTCTTTATTTCGTCTCTTTTCTCGGAAATCGGGTGCAAAGGTACGAAAAAAAAACGAATCTTCGTTTTCCTGTTTTGTCTAAAACTTCCCATAATTCGTTCTATTATTCAGTTTTAATTTTTTTTAAGGAAACCGAAACATGTTGTAACCTGTTTCGGTATATTCGACAGAGTAAAATTCAGCTCGCTGCGTGGCTTGAAAGATCTTAAGTCTTATATGTGTACGATTGTAATCGTACAGGGGTGGTGCGTCATGTATGTTCCGGCGAGGTATGTGACGCTGTATGTAACGGCTTTTTCTTGCCTGGTTGACAATGTTCCGTGCGAGGCATAGCCAAACAGGGCCGGCACGAACTCCGTGCCGGCCCTGTTTGGATGGGGAATGAGAAGTGTGGCCGAGCCTACTGTCGGAAGAGGTTCTCCAGATAGTCGGACAGTTCTTTCCCTCGCAGTTTTTCAGCGATGATTTGTCCCTGGCTGTCGATGATGAAGGTGTGGGGGATGTACTGCACATGGAATTGTTCAATGGCCTGACGCTCAATGTCGAGGTAGTTTTCCCACGGCAATTCCTCCTCGTTGAGGCATTCCATCCAGTCGGCCTCCTTGTGGTCGGCACTGATGCCTACGATTCTGAGACCTTTCTTGCCGTATTTCTCGAAGATGCGTTTGATGTTGGGCACCTCCTTGCGGCATGGCTCACACCAACTGGCCCAGAAATCCACCAGCGTATATCGCACGCCGGACGGGTTCGAGGCAAAGTTGAGTGTGTGTGGTGTGTCTGTCGAGTCGGCCACGGTGACGAGTCCCGCTTTTTTGCGGATGAGGGTAGTGGGGAATACCTCCTCCTGCATTTCGCGTCCATAGGTGGACTGGCGTGCCGTCTCGCTCATCTGTGTGTAGAGCGTACGGTAGCTCTCGTCGAGGCGTCCTGCCAAACGCAGCAGCAGTAGCGGTCCCATGAAACTGTCTTTATAGGCGAGTATGGTCTGGCGTAGGTAGGACTGCCTTTCGTCGTAGTTCTCAATGACGTGGTTCACATAGCTTTCGCCATGTAGTGTCTGGTACATCTGTGCGATGGCCTGTTCGTCATTATTGTCTTTGGCTCGCTTGATCAGTTTGCGTACGTCGCGATACTCATTATACAGTTTCGTGTCCATGCTGTCCAGATGGGCATGATATTGGCAGATTGCCTGGACGTATTCCGTCTGGTGGCGTGCTCCTTCGACCCGTATTTTCCGGAAGTGTGCTTCTCTCTGCTTGCCTGTCATGGTTTGTTTGACGCGTCCCAAGACAGAAATATCCTCGCCGGGTGATGCTACGATGTCGTATCCGCCCTGGCATCCTTTCACCCCAAGCACGAGGAGGCGCGGCTCGTCCAATTCCACTTCCATCGTTATGCGTTTCTCTGCTCCTCGCTGCATGATGAGTGGGCGCGTGCTCTTGTTGCTTGCTCCCCATTGGAGGGTGATGGTGTCACGACTCTCCAGCCCTTTTAGCGCAAGACTAATTCGGGTCTTTTCTTTTGCCACGGACGTTTGGGCGACCAGGCAGAGAGCCATGAGCAGAAGGTTGGCGTAACGCATAGCAGTGTGATTTTTTGTGTGGCGCTTGGTCTTACTTTGTCTAAAGCATTGGTTTGCCGTACGGCGATTAGCTGTTCATACTCAGGAGGAATTCCTCGTTGTTCTTGGTGTCTTCCAGTCTGCTCTTTACCTCGTTCATAGCCTCGATCGGATTCATGTCGCTGAGGAATTTGCGGAGGATCCACATGCGGTCGAGCGTCATGGTATCCTGCAGGAGGTCGTCGCGGCGTGTGCTGCTGGCCACGATGTTCACTGCCGGGAATATGCGCTTGTTGCTCAATACGCGGTCGAGCTGCAACTCCATGTTTCCAGTACCCTTGAACTCCTCGAAGATTACCTCGTCCATCTTGCTGCCCGTGTCGATGAGGGCGGTGGCGATGATTGTCAGGCTGCCTCCGTTTTCGATGTTTCGGGCGGCGCCAAAGAAGCGCTTGGGCTTATGCAGGGCGTTTGCATCCACACCTCCGCTGAGTACCTTGCCGCTTGCGGGCGACACGGTATTGTATGCTCGGGCCAGACGTGTGATGGAGTCCAGGAAGATGACCACGTCGTGTCCGCACTCCACCATGCGCTTTGCCTTCTCCAGCACGATGCCGGCAATCTTCACGTGGCGCTCGGCAGGTTCGTCGAATGTGCTGGCAATGACTTCGGCCTTCACGGTGCGGGCCATGTCGGTTACCTCTTCGGGGCGTTCGTCGATGAGTAGCATCATCAGATATGCCTCGGGGTGGTTGGCGGCGATGGCGTTTGCAATATCCTTCATAAGCAGCGTCTTACCCGTCTTCGGCTGTGCGACAATCAGTGCTCGCTGTCCTTTTCCGATGGGAGTAAAGAGATCTACCACGCGTGCCGATATGGAATCACCCTGTCCCTTGCAGAGCCGGAACTTCTCGTTCGGAAAGAGGGGTGTGAGGTTCTCAAACGGACTTCGGTTGCGGATTACTGATGGCGAGCAGCCATTGATGCTGGTGGCTTTGATGAGGGGGAAGAACTTTTCGTTGTCTCGTGGCGGTCGCACGGGACCCTCCACCACGTCGCCTGTCTTGAGGCCATACTGCCGAACGATCTGTGCACTGACATAGATGTCGTCCGGACTGCTGAGGTAGTTGTAGTCGCTGCTGCGCAGAAAGCCGTATCCTTCGTTCATCAGCTCGAGTACTCCTTCACCACGGATGTTCTCGCCGAAGTCAAAGCGTGAATCGTCATCGGCTTTCGGTGAGACTACGGGCTTTTCGGGTTCTTCCTCTACGGGAGGCTCCTCGCGCGGGGTCGGCTGTCGATTGGCAAAGACCGAAATGGGTGTGTAACTGTTCTTCTCTAGTTCGCGGGCCTGTTCCTCCTCTTCGGGGATGTCCTGAACGATGATGAAATTCTCTCCATCGATGAGGAACTTGGCCTGCTCCTCCGTGAGCATTTCTTCTTCATCGTCTTCGTCTGCTGTGTGTTCCACGGGAGGGAAATCGTTATCCTCTGTTTCTTCCGTGGAGTCTTCGAACTCGATGGGGGCTTCTTCCTCCATTACCTCATTGGTGCTCTTGCGGTTATTCTGCGTGGCGATATCATCGTCCTCGGCCGGTGCCTCGTTCGTGGCCTGTTCTTCTGCTACGCTTTTGGCCTCGGCCTCGGCCAGTGCGGCAGCAGCCATCGCTTCCTTTTCGGCTTTCGACTTGCGTCCACGCTTTTTCGGGGCGGGTGCGGGCTGTGCTTCTTTCTCGTTTGTCGGTGCGGCCTCTGGACTTTCGTTTTTATTGTCGTCATTCCGAGCCATGCTGGCTGCAGCGGCAGCCATCGCCTCCTTCTCGGCCTTGGATTTACGTCCGCGCTTCTTTGGGGCAGGTTTTTCTGCGGCCTGCATTGAATCGTACAACGATTCGGCATCAATGATGTTATAGATGAATGTAGTCTTGTCGTCTGATTTCTCAGCATTGAATCGCTCGGCCATGGCGTTCAGCTCGTCCATGGTCATAGCTTCCAATTCACTTTTTGTGTGCATAGCTTTTGTAGCGTATAATAATATGGTTAATGTTCTGGGGAGATAAAACAGCTCTTCGAGTGTCGCGCTGTTATCATAAACTCGTTGCAAAGTTACGTCAAATCTTGCTTCCCGCCAAATATTTGGTGACAAATTCTCCAATATTAGGATTTATTTTGCTATTTTTGCATAAAAAATAAGCATGACACCATATATTCAGGTGCAGCATTTGACCCGTAGGGTCGGTGACCGCACGCTTTTCTCCGACCTCTCCTTTGGCATCGCGCAGGGACAGAAGGTGGGTCTCATAGCTAAGAATGGCACTGGAAAGAGCACCCTGCTGAATATCCTGGCAGGCAAGGATTCGGCCGACGAAGGGCAAGTGGTTCTGCACAATTCGTTGCGTGTGGGCTACTTGGAGCAGACACCTCATTATCCGGCAGATCTCACTGTCATCGAGGCTTGTTTCTGGCATGGCAACGAAACCACCAACCTGATTCGCGAGTATGAGCGGTGTATGGCAACGCCCAATTCCCCTGGCTTGCAGGACATCCTCGACCGCATGGACCATCAGAAGGCGTGGGATTATGAGACGCGAAGCAAGACTATCCTGAGCCGCCTGTCCATCAATGATTTCGAAATGCCCATCGGCTGTCTCTCCGGCGGACAACTGAAACGTGTGGCTCTGGCCAACGTGCTGATTACGGAACCAGACCTTCTCATCCTCGACGAGCCGACAAATCATCTCGATCTGACCATGATTGAATGGCTCGAGAATCATCTGCGGCGAGGCAACACTACGCTGCTTATGGTCACGCACGACCGCTATTTCCTGGACCGTGTGTGTACCACAATTATGGAATTGGACGAAGAGAGTCTCTATACATATCGCGGTAATTATGCCTATTTCTTGGAGAAGCGTGACGAGCGGCTCAATGTGGAACGGAGTGAGGTGGCGCGTGCCAACAATCTCTATCGCACAGAACTCGACTGGATGCGTCGCATGCCACAGGCCCGCGGTCACAAGGCACGCTACCGTGAGGAGGCATTCTACGAACTGGAACAGCAAGCCAAGCGTCGTATCGAGGAGCAGCAAGTGCGGCTCGAGATGAAGTCATCCTATATCGGAAGCAAAATCTTCGAGGCACAATATGTCTCCAAGTCTTTCCCCGTTTCCTCAGCTCCTGACCCGACTGAACGGAAGGTCATTCTGAAGGATTTCTACTACAACTTCTCGCGCTACGAGAAGATGGGCATCGTCGGGGACAACGGTACGGGGAAGAGTACCTTTATTAAATTATTGTTGGGCGAAGTGCGGCCTGACAGCGGGCGTTTCGTCGTGGGCGAGACTGTTCGCTTCGGCTATTTCTCGCAGGAAGGCATTCAGTTCGACGAGCAAATGAAGGTCATCGATGCCGTGCGCCGCATTGCCGAGTATGTTGACCTGGGTGGGGGGCGTCATCTGTCGGCCATGCAGTTCCTGCAACACTTCATGTTCTCGCCCTCCCAACAGCAGAATTACATCTATAAGCTGTCTGGAGGCGAGAAACGTAGGCTCTACCTCTGCACCGTCTTGATGCAGAATCCCAACTTCCTTGTGCTTGACGAACCCACCAACGATCTTGACATCGTCACACTGCAGATCTTGGAGCAGTATCTGCAGGACTTTCATGGTTGTGTCATTGTGGTCAGCCACGACCGCTACTTTATGGATAAGGTGGTGGATCATCTGCTTGTCTTCCGTGGCAACGGCGTTGTTAAGGACTTCCCCGGCAATTACACGCAGTTTCGGGAGTGGGAAGCGTTGGAGGAGAAAAAACCTTCTGAGGCGAAGGCCAAGACACCATCTGCCACAACTGAGCGTTCGTCGGACACCGGTGCTGTATCTAGCCGCCCGCGCAAGATGACGTTCAAGGAGCGTCGGGAGTATGAAGCTCTGGAGGCCGACATTGACCGGCTGGAACGGGAGAAGAGCGAGATTGAGGCGGCGCTGAGTAGCGGAATGCTCTCTGTGGCCGAGATTACGGAGAAGAGCATCCGCTTACCTCAGTTGAATGAGGAACTCGATGAGAAGTCCATGCGATGGCTGGAGTTGAGCGAACTGGCCTAAATCTTTCCCGGCCCGTAACGCTCTTTCCGGCCAAGGTATATTAAAAAAAGCGGGAGGCTGCGAATCTCATGTCGCAGCCTCCCGCTTGATAGTTTCCTTATCTTATCGTATCTCGATTTCTTCTTTCAGGTCGATTTCCTGTCCGTCGTGGTCAAAGAACTGGTATTGCAGGAATGCCAGCTTCTGGCTCGGAATGACACGTACGCCCAATCCATACTTCAGTTGCCAGCGGCGTTTGATGGAGAGGATGCCTTGATTAAGGTAGGCATATACGTAGGGGTGTACATAGAGGGTGAAGTTCCGGATGCCCACCTTGTGTACGAGCATCTTTATCTTTCCGTCGAGCATCTTGTGGAAGAGGAAGCTGCTCTTGATCGTACCCGTGCCATGACAAGTGGGGCACGACTCATCGACCTGTACGTCCTGTACGGGTCTCACTCTCTGTCGGGTGATCTGCATAAGTCCGAACTTTGAGAGCGGCAGGATGTTGTGCCGTGCACGGTCGCGCTTCATGTTCTCGCACATGTGGTCGTATAGCTTCTGGCGGTCTTCGGCGAGCTTCATATCGATGAAGTCCACCACGATGATGCCGCCCATGTCGCGCAGTCGCAGTTGGCGTGCCAGCTCGTCGGCCGCCCCGAGGTTCACCTCCAGGGCGTTGGCCTCCTGTCCTTCGCTGTTGCGTGTGCGATTGCCGCTGTTCACGTCCACTACGTGCAGTGCCTCGGTGTGCTCAATAATCAGGTATGCACCATGCTTGTAGGAAACGGTTCGTCCGAACTCTGCCTTTATCTGTCGTGTTACGTCAAAGTTATCAAAGATGGGCAGCTTGCCCTTGTACAGCTTGACCACTTCTGTACGTTCGGGTGCTATCAGGGTGACATAATCCTTCACCTCCTGATAGACATTTTCCTGATTGACGTAAATGTTTTCGTAGCTCGGGTTGAACAGATCCCTCAGCATGCCCACGGTGCGGCTTGTCTCTTCGTATGCCAGTGCCGGGGTGTCCTTGGCTTTCTGCACGCGACGCATCGTCTCTTCCCATCGAGCATAGAGTACCTTCATCTCCTGATCTAGCTCGGCCACACGCTTGCCTTCGGCCACTGTGCGCACGATGATGCCACAGTTCTTCGGCTTGATGCTCTGTATGACTTGTTTCAGCCGGGCGCGTTCCTCGGCCTTCTTTATCTTGGACGACACAGAGACGTTGTCATCGAAGGGCGTGAGCACGAGATATCGTCCGGGGAACGAGATTTCGCATGTCAGCCGCGGCCCCTTGGTGTTAATGGGCTCTTTGATAATCTGCACCAGCACTTCCTGACCCTGTTTCAGGGTGTTCTGTATGCTGCCTTCCTTGGGCAGTTCGGGCTGGATGGTTGCTTTGTCAAAAGGGTACAGGTTGCGCTTGTCGCTGAGCACCTGCTTCAGATACTTGGCGTACGAATTGAACTTTACGCCTAAATCGAGATAGTGAAGAAAGGCATCGCGCTCGTGTCCTACGTTTACGAAACATGCATTCAGCCCAGGCATCAGCTTGTGCACCTTGGCCAAATATATGTTTCCCACAGAGTATGATTCGGCCTGTCCCTCTTCCTGGTATTCCACCAGGCGTTTGTCTTCCGTCAGAGCGATGGCTATCTTCTGTGGTTGTACATCAATGAAGACTTCGCTTGTCATATTGTCTTTCTCCTAAATAAAAAAGGCTCGGTGACTGCCGTAAGGCTTGCCACCGAGCAGTTCTGCTGAGAAGTGTTTCTTTTTTTACTTGCTCTTATGTCTGTTCTTTCTCAGTCTCTTCTTACGCTTGTGTGTGGACATCTTGTGTCTTTTATGCTTCTTTCCGTTTGGCATAATTGTGATGTTATTTATGGGTTAATACTTATAGGATTCGGTTTTCGAACTGCAAAGGTATAGTTTTTCTGTGAGATTTGAAAGCATTTCCCACTTTTTTTAATTAAAAATGACGCTCGTCGCCCTTTTATTCGATAAATAGGAGATTATTTTGTAAGTTTGTGCTCTGTTTTATGCCTTCGTTTGATTGATGCACGACTTTGCTTCTATATTATTAAAGTGGTATGCGCGCGAGGGCCGCGATTTGCCCTGGCGCCAGACGCGCGACCCATACCTCATCTGGGTCTCGGAGGTCATCCTGCAGCAGACACGCGTCCAGCAAGGGCTGGACTATTATCGCCGTTTCGTCGAGCGTTTCCCTACGTTGGAGCATCTGGCCTTGGCCTCCGAGGACGAAGTGCTGCGACAGTGGCAGGGGTTGGGTTATTACAGCCGGGCGCGTAACATGCTGGCTGCTGCTCGCCAGATGCGTGCCCTGGGCGGCTTTCCTCGCGATTATGAGCAGATCCGTGGCTTGCGTGGCATCGGTGATTACACTGCGGCGGCCGTGGCAAGTTTTGCTTTCGACGCCCCCTACGCAGTACTCGACGGCAATGTATATCGTGTCCTCGCACGTGTGTTTGGCATCGAGACACCCATCGATACGGCGCGTGGACAGCATGAATTTCGGGCTTTGGCTCGGGAGATGCTTCCCGCCGCTCACTCCTCGCGGTACAATCAGGCCATCATGGACTTTGGGGCGGTACAGTGCATTCCTCATTCGCCCGACTGTGGAGCGTGCCCTCTGGCCGAGATGTGTTTGGCTCGGGCCGAAGGTAGAGTGGGGGACTTGCCTGCCAAACAGCGGCGCACGGCTGTGCACGACCGCTTCTTCACCTATCTCTACCTGCGTAGGCCCGACGGCTGCGTGCTGCTGCAGCGTCGGCAGGGCGGTGATATCTGGCAGGGTCTCTATCAGTTTCCTCTCCTCGAAAGCCCCCGGCCGCTCCAGCCATCAGAGGTGGAGCGCCAGGCACCGGCGGGCCGGCTCACCTGTGCCGTGCAGGAAATGACGCATATCCTCAGCCATCAGCGCCTGCATGCCGCCTGCTATGTGGTGGAGCTTACGGAGACGGAGGAGCTGGCCTTTTCCGGTATTTGGGTGGACGAAGCATCGTTCGGCGACTATGCCATGCCGCGTCTTCTGGAACGAATGTTGGAGAAAATCAGGCCAATGTTTGGTGCTGACGTAAAAAAAGTATAACTTTGCACGGCATAATCCGCCGTAGGTGCTTTCTGCGCCTGTGGCAACAAGAGATACAATAAAAGAAACGCGTATGAACAAAGTAATGTTGATAGGTAATGTGGGCGCAGATCCCGAGATTCGCTATGTGGATGCCGGAGTCTGTGTGGCCAGTGTACGTCTTGCCACCACCGAGCGAGGCTACAAGCTTCAGAATGGCACCGAGGTGCCCGACCGCACCGAATGGCATAATATCGTCCTGTGGCGCCAGCTGGCCGAGACTGTAGAAAAGTATGTCCATAAGGGCGACAAACTCTATATCGAAGGCAAGATTCATACGCGCAGCTATGACGACCGCAACGGTGTGAAGCGTTATGTGACCGAGGTGTGGGCTGATGCGATGGAGATGCTCACGCCCAAACCCGCTGCCGCTCCGCAGAATCCATAATCCAACGAAACTGTTTTGCCTTGGACTTCTCAGCTTTCTTCTCGTATCTGGGTGACGTCTTTTCCCATGTCGTCGTGCAGGCTCCCGACGCCGGTGGCATCCTTGCCCTGTTGTTTGCCCTGTTGCTCCTTGCTTGTTCCGGTTTTGTCTCGGGCAGTGAGATAGCTTTCTTTAGTCTCGGTCCTGCCGACCTGAGCGAAATCGAGGAGCGCAAGCGTTCGGCCGACGCACGCATCCTGGCTTTGCGTGAAGACAGCGAGCGCCTGCTGGCCACCATTCTCATCTGCAACAACCTGGTGAACGTGGCCATCATCATGCTGTTGAATTACTTCTTCATGCAGACAGTCCAGTTCGGAGATGCCCGCTGGCTCGAGTTCCTCTGCCTGACGGTGATTCTCACCTTCCTGCTTTTGCTCTTTGGCGAAGTGGTGCCCAAGATATACGGCAACCAGCGTACGCTCTCCTTCTGCCGCTTTGCTGCTCCTGCACTTGCTGTGCTCGTGAAGTTCTGCTCGCCGCTCAGTTACATCCTGATACGCAGCAAGGTCGTCACCGAGCGATTTGTCCATTCTGAGCCGCAGAGCCTCACGGTGGACGATCTGGAGAAGGCTATGGAACTCACCGACCAGAAGGACATTGCCCAGGAAAGCAGCATGCTGCAGGGTATCATACGCTTCGGCGGCGAGATGGCACGCGAGGTGATGACCAGCCGAATGGACATTGTTGACCTGGACATACGGACTCCCTTTCCCGAGGTGCTGAAGTGTATCGTCGAGAACAATTATAGCCGCATCCCCGTCTATCAGGGCTCGCAGGACAACATCAAGGGCGTGCTGTACATCAAAGACCTTCTGCCCCATCTGGGCAAACCCGCCAACTTCCGCTGGCAAAGTCTGATCCGCCCCCCGTATTTCGTGCCGGAGACCAAGATGATAGACGACCTCCTGCGCGACTTCCAGCGGGACAAGGTGCACATCGCTATCGTAGTCGATGAGTTTGGCGGCACCAGTGGCATCGTCACCATGGAGGATATCATCGAGGAAATCGTCGGCGAGATCAACGACGAGTATGACGATGACGAACGCTCCTTCACGCGCCTGAACCAGAACACGTTTGTCTTCGAGGGAAAGACGTTGCTCACCGACTTTACCCGCACGCTGAAGCTGGACGATGAATACTTCGAGCAGGTGCAGGGCGAAGCCGACACGCTGGCCGGCTTGCTGCTGGAAATCAAGGGCGATTTCCCCGATCTGCACGAAAAGATAGCTTACCGCCGCTGTTCGTTTGAGGTGATGGAGCTCGACGAGCGCCGCATCGTGAGCATCAAGGTCATCCTGAAGCCCGCCTCGGAACAGGGCGAGGCATAGGACGTCACATTTACTTTTTATTTACATTATTTTTTGCATATCCTTGAACAGCGTGCCGCTGTGTCCGACGCGACGTGCCTCTCCGACCGATGGAACGTGCTCCTCCGACCGATGGAACACGCTCCGTTTCCCCTTTCTACCTTCGGAGAATTGCGCAGAATCGCCCGACGTCCGTCTTTGTCGAAAATTCTCGATTTTTGCGAATGCTGTATATCAATGACTTACCTCTTTGACCGACGTCTTTAGACACGAAAAAAGGGCGAAAAAGCGCACTTTTTCGCCCTTTTGGGAGTTCTATAAAATTGGGCTACATCTCTGTTTTTATCCGAAATCCCGACAGATCGATGTGCTCAGTGCTTCAGCGCATCCATCAGCAGATCGAGCGCCTTTTCCGGGTCGTGTGTCTCGTCGAGCAGTTGCACGAATTTGCTGCCGATGATTGCTCCGGCGGCATTGCTCTGGGCCGCTTGCAGTGTCTGGCGGTTGCTGATACCGAAGCCAATCATTCGCGGATGCTTCAGCTGCATCTGGTTCACCCGGTTGAAATAGGCCTGCTTGGCTTCATTGAACTCTTTCTGCGCTCCCGTGATGGCTGCGCTCGACACCATGTAAATAAAGCCGTCGGTGTGGTCATCGATGAAGTGGATGCGCTCCTCGCTGGTCTCTGGCGTGATGAGCATGATGACGCGTACGTCGTGACGGTCGGCGACGGGCTTCACCTCGTCCAGATAGTCGCGGAAGGGCAGGTCGGGGATAATCACTCCGTCGATGCCCGTCTGGGCACAGCGCTCGAAGAACGCCTCGTAGCCGTAACGGTAGATGGGATTCATGTAGCCCATGAGAATGAGCGGCAGACTCACTTCCCGGCGTATGTCGTACAGCTGGTCGAACAACGTTCGGAGCGACATGCCGTTGCGTAGTGCCTTGGTGGCTGCGTCCTGAATGACGGGTCCGTCGGCCATCGGGTCGCTGAAGGGGATGCCCACTTCGATGAAGTCGATGCCTCGGCGCTCCATAGCCTTGATGATGGGCACGGTGCTCTCCAGTGTGGGATGTCCGGCACAGAAGTACAACGAAAGCAGCCCATGGCTCCGTTGCTGAAAGATTTGATTTATTCGGTTCATGGTTTCCTTATTTCATTGATGAATATTCTCAGTGTGTCGATGTCTTTTACGCCTGGTGACGTTTCGAAGCGCGAGTTGAGGTCGATGCCTGCCAAGCGAGGATGTCGGAATTGCCTTATGCGCGCCGCATCCTGGGGGCCTATCCCGCCCGAGAGCAGGAAAGGCGTATCGCCGTCGTAGTCGTGGAGCAGGGTCCAGTCGAAGCTGCGCCCCGAACCGCCCACGGCGTCGCTCCGTGTGTCGAAGAGCAGCATGTCCACCCCCTCTACATTATTATATATACGTGCGCGCGCGATGTCTTCTGCGCCAGCCACCGGGATAGCTTTCATCACGGGGAGGCCTGTCAGGCGATGCAGGGACGAGCATTGACTGGGCGTCTCCTGCCCGTGAAGCTGCAGGCATTGCAAGCGCAGCTCGTCTGCCTTCTGCCGCACGTATTCTACGTCGGGATTCACGAAAACGCCCACGCGCCTGCATGTCTCGGGCAGATACGTCGGAGTGGCGGTCACGCAACGTGCCGAACCGTTCCAGCAGATGAAACCCATCCACTGCAGGCCCAGTGCTTCGGCGGCGCGGATATTCTCTCCGTCGCGCATACCGCAGACCTTTATTGCTATTTCGTATCCCATGATGCTTGTTTTCGGCTCATGCCTTTCAGTTTCGGTTCCCGCTTGTCTGTGCGCGCTTCAGAATGTCGCAGTCTCTATTCCGGCTATCAGTTGTTCCAATGCCTTGCCGGGATCCTCTGCTCGCATGAAGTGCTCGCCTATGAGAAAACCACGGAAGCCCGCCTGGCGTAGGCGTAGGATGGTTTCGAGACTGCTGATTCCGCTCTCACTGACGAGCACGCGGTCCTGTGGCAGGCGAGCAGCAAGGCAGAAGGACTGGGCCACGTCGGTGATGAATGTGCCCAGATGGCGGTTGTTCACCCCCAGCATCTCAGCGTCAAGGTCGGCATAGTCCAGCTCGGCTTCGTCATGCAGTTCCAGCAGCACCTCAAGCCCGATTTCGTGGGCGGTGTGTATGAGGGTGCGGCATTCGTCTTGCCGCAGGTCGGCGGCGATGAGCAGAACGGCGTCGGCACCGATGAGTCGGGCCTCGAAGAGTTGGTATTCGTCGATGATGAAGTCCTTCCTCAAGATGGGTGTCTCGACGAGCGGCCGTGTGGTGCGGATGAAGTCGGGGCTTCCGCCAAAGAATTTCTCGTCCGTGAGGATGCTCAGTGCCGACGCGCCGTGCCGGGCGTAGCTGGCGGGTATTTCCTCGGCACGCCCCTCTTCCCTGATCCATCCCTTTGATGGGCTCTTACGCTTGAATTCGGCGATGATGCCTGTGGCTGATTTTGCCAGCGCACGGCTCATGCTGCGTCGGCCGGCATCGGCATCCATCATCCGCTCCACGGCTTCGTACAGTGTGCGTGATGGTATGGCCTTCCTCCGCTGTTCCAGTTCCCGGCGCTTCCACGCCACGATCTCCTCCAGAATGTCTGCCATGGGATATTCTCTTTCTCAACTGTTGATTTCCACAAACTTCTTGAACGTCTGCAATGCACGGCCGCTTTCGAGACTTTCGCGTGCCATGGCCACAGTGTCCTTCATGCTTATGTTCGGTTCTATGATGCTGATGCCGCAGGCAGCGTTGGCGATGACCACGTTGCGCTGTGCTTCGGTGGACGTGCCCTCGAGTACGTTGTCGAAGATACGCTTGGCCTCCTCCCGTGTACTGCCGCCGTAGATGTCCTGCGGCGTGACGTAGGTGAGCCCCATGTCTATCGGCGTATAGACGTTCTCAAAGTTGTTCGTCGTAATCTTAAAGCCACTGGTGAGCGAAATCTCATCATACCCGTCGTAGGATGTTATAACGCCAAATCGGTCGCCCAGTTTCTGGTGAATGGCTGTGTAGAGCCGCAGTTGCGACTGATTGGCAGCGCCATGGAGCGAATAGCGCGGCTGGCATGGATTCACGAGCGGACCAAGGAGGTTGAACAGCGTGGGGATGCCCAGTTCGCGACGCGTAGGGCCAACATATTTCATGCCGTATGCAAAGAGGGGCGCATGGAAAAAGCAGATGCCACACTGTTCCACAGAGCGGCGCAGGGCATCCTCGTCGTCGGTGAACTTTACGCCGTGGCTCTCCAATACGTTGCTTGAACCGCTCACGCTGGAGCTGCCTCCATTGCCGTGCTTTGTGATGCGATAGCCTGCACCGGCGATGACAAAGGCGGCACAGGTGCTGATATTGAAGCTGTTCTTGCCGTCGCCGCCAGTGCCCACGATGTCCAGCGTTTCCATGTCCTCCATGTGGATACGCTTGCCTGTCTCTAACAGGCCGTCGCGGAAGCCCAGCAGTTCATCGACGGTGACACCGCGGCACTGGATGCCCATGAGCAGTGCGGCTATCTGGCTCCCGTTGTATGCTTGTTCGGTGATGCGCAGCATGATGTGGTGGGTCTCCTCGCGTGTGAGCGTCTGACCCTCTATGAGCTTGAGCAGATATTGTTTCATGTTCTTTCGTTTTTTATGCGGTTTGGTTCAGCCAGTTGGCAATGATTGTCCGTCCCTCGGGTGTGAGCACGCTCTCGGGATGGTACTGAATGCCTCGGATGTTCATCTCGCGATGGCGTAGGGACATTACATAGCCTTCGTCGCTCACGCTAGTGGGTTCCAGACACTCGGGCATCGACGCGGCATCCACTACCCACGAGTGGTATCGTCCCACCATGATATCACGCGGCAGGCCTGCGTAGAGATAGTCCTCGGCAATGACGTGGCAGGGCGTCTGTACGCCATGATATACATTGGCAAGATTCGTCAGGCGTGCACCAAATGCTTCGCCGATGGCCTGATGGCCCAGGCAGACACCCAGGATGGGACGTCGGCCGGCAAAGTGTCGGATGCAGGGGAGGAGCAGACCGGCCTCGCTGGGGATGCCAGGTCCGGGAGAGAGGAGAATGCGGTCAAAGGGCTCGATGTCCTCCATTTGGAAGCGGTCGTTACGGAAGACCTGTACCGTGGCTCCCAGTTCCCGAACGAGATGTGCCAGGTTGTATGTGAAGGAGTCGTAGTTGTCTATCAGTGCAATGTTCATAGTTGTTCGGCGATTTCGATGGCGCGTCGCAGCGCTCCCAGTTTATTGTTGACCTCCTGCAGTTCGCTCTCCACATCGCTCTTGGCTACGATGCCGCCGCCTGCCTGGAACCACAGTTCGTTGTTGCGGCTCACGAATGTGCGGATGGTGATGGCCTGATTCAGTGAGCGGTCCAGGCCGATGAATCCAAGACAGCCGGCGTAGGCACCTCGATTGTGTGGCTCGTACTCGGAGATGAGTTGCATGGCACGCACCTTAGGTGCCCCGCTCAGTGTGCCGGCCGGGAAGGTGTCGATGAAGGCCTGGATGGGGTCGGTCCCCTCATTGAGCTTCCCGCTGACGCGCGAGACGAGGTGAATCACATGGCTGTAGAATTGCATATCCTTGTAGAAGTCCACCTGCACGTCGTGACAGTTGCGACTGAGATCGTTGCGTGCCAGATCCACGAGCATCACGTGCTCGGCATTCTCCTTGGGATCATTTCGCAGGAACTCGGCATTGCGGCGATCTTGCTCCGTGTTTCCCGTACGGCGTGTGGTGCCGGCAATGGGGTCGATATAGGCACGGCCTCCCTCAATACGGCAATGCGTCTCGGGCGACGAACCGAAGATGCGGAATCCGCCAAAGTCGAAGTAGAAGAGATAGGGGCTGGGATTGATGCTCCGCAGGGCGCGGTAGAGCTTGAAGTCGTCGCCCTCGTAGCGCTGGCAGAATCGTCGGGACAATACTATCTGGAATACGTCACCACGCAGGCAGTGGCTGATTCCACGACGGATGTTGGCCCGATGTTCGTCATCGGTGAGCGTGCTCCAATACTGGCCGACGGGATGGAAACCGTAAGCCTGATAGGCGCGGCTGTTGATGTCGCGCTCCAGCTGGTCCAGGTCGTCGGACTCGCCCTCGTACAGCATTTCGATGAGCGTGAGGTCGTTGCGGAAGTGATCGAAGACGATGATGTCCTTGTAGAGAATGTACAGGAGGTCGGGCGCATCATTCTTGGTCTGTGTCTCGTCCTTCACGTTGATGTGCTCAAAGTAGCGCACGGCATTGAACGCCGTGTAGCCGTACAGGCCACAGAAGTGACTGTCGGGGCCTTCGATTTGGAAGGCCGAGAGAAAGTCATTGATCAGGTGGGCCGTATTGTACTGCTCGTCAATCTTGTGTTCGATGTACTTGCTGTCAGGGAAGCGTATTTTGCCTATGCCATGCTCTATGCTGACACTGGCGATGGGATGGAGGGCAATGAACGATTTGGAATTCTCTCCTCCATGATAGTCCGAACTTTCCATCAGTGCACTCTGGGGGTAGGCATCGCGTACCTTCAAATATACGCTGACGGGGGTGCACAGGTCGCCCAGTATGTGGCGCGAGGCGGTGTGGAAGGAATACGTGGATTGCTGCATGGTCATTTGTTCTTGGTTTCTTGTTGCGGCATGTGTTTCAGATAGGTGTCCAAGTCTTTGTCGCCGCGTCCGCTCACGGTGAGTACCACCACTTCGTCGGGGCGGAACTTCATCTTCGGCAGCAGTGCCAGGGCATGGCTGCTCTCCAGGGCTGGGATAATGCCCTCGAGGCGTGTGAGTTCGAAAGCGGCACGCAGGGCTTCGTCGTCGTTGACGGGGAGCACTGTGGCACGGCCTGTCTCGAAAAGGTTGCAATGCATAGGCCCGGTACCGGGATAGTCGAGACCGGCACTGATGCTGTATGGCTCGATGATCTGGCCGTCCTCGGTCTGCATCACCTTGATTCTCGAACCATGTAGAATACCCACTGTACCGATGTTCAGGCTGGCGGCAGTCTGCTCCGTGTCGATGCCCAGTCCTCCGGCTTCGGCAAGCACGATGCGTACGCGGGTGTCGTCCAGGTAATGATATATAGTGCCTGCCGCATTACTTCCGCCTCCCACACAGGCCATGAGTACGTCGGGCCACGGACGGTCTTCCTTTTCCTGAAGCTGTACCTTCAGTTCCTGGCTGATGACACTCTGCAGACGGGCCACAAGGTCTGGGTATGGGTGGGGACCCACGGTGCTTCCTATAATATAAAAGGTATCGGCGGGGTGGCAACACCAGTCGCGGATGGCCTCGTTAGTGGCATCTTTCAGAGTCTTGTTGCCGCTCTCTACGGGGTACACCTCTGCACCGAGCATGCGCATGCGCTCCACGTTGACATGCTGTCGCTTGACATCGAGTGCGCCCATATACACACGGCACGGCAGCCCCATGAGGGCGCAGACAGTGGCTGTGGCCACTCCGTGCTGGCCGGCGCCAGTCTCGGCAATGATACGCCGTTTGCCCATTCGTCGGGCAAGAAGTACCTGGCCGATGGCATTATTGATCTTGTGGGCTCCCGTGTGGTTGAGGTCCTCGCGTTTCAAATACAACCGACACCCGTAACGTTCGCTCATGCGGCGGGCATAGTAGAGTGGCGAAGGACGTCCCACATAATCACGCAATAACTGGTAATACTCATGCAGGAATTCCTCGCTTTCGATGATGGGCAGGTATTGTCGGCGAAGGTCCTCGACTGTCTTGTAGAGTATTTCGGGTATATATGCTCCTCCATACGAACCGTAGAATCCGCTTTGGTCTATCTGATAAGAGTTCATAATATTATTAGTTATCCTAAATTCCGGTCGCAAAGTTACGATTTTTCTCAAAAAGTAGCAATTCGTCTTACGATTTTTAAGTGTTTGGGGAGAAAAATGATACAAAAAGACCTCACGAAGTCCTTAGGATGTTTTGATGGACAACGTGAGGCCAGTCTGTCTGACGAATATAATCCGTCGTTAGTGGAGAGTTTTTTTAGGGCAGCTCCATATCTGCATACACCGTGTCGTGGTCCGAGAGGTAGCGTGGACGTTTGCTGCCGTCGTCCGTGACACAACGCAGTACTTTGATGTCGGGAGTGACGAAGATGAAGTCGATACGGTTTCGCTTGGCCAAGGCTATGGTTCCCCAGCTGTGGAATGTTCCTTCGATGCCTTCCTTCACACGTGCATCACGCCAGACTTCATGCATGGGGAATGTCCCATCGGGCTCAATCATGCGTGTGTAGCAAGTGCTTGTGGGGGTGCAGTTAAAGTCGCCGGTGATGATGATGGGGAGTCCCTCTGCGTATTGAGCCAGACGCTCCTTGGTGAGGCGGGAGCTTTTATCGCGTGCCGATTCGTTCTTGTGGTCAAAGTGGGTGTTGGCATAACAGAAGCGCTCGCCCGTCTGCTTGTCGCGCAGGATGGTCCATGTCACGATGCGTCGGCAGGCAGCACCCCATGTATTGCTGACCTTCTCCGGTGTGTCGGACAGCCAGAATGTGCCGCTGTTTTCGAGAGCGTACTTCGATTTCAGATAGAAGACCGGGCAGTGCTCGCCTGACGAACCTCCGTCGCGTCCCAAACCGATACATGCGTATTCGGTCATGGTCTTTTCCATGAAGGTTTTCTGGGCGGGTGTCACTTCCTGCATCCCGAACATGTCGGGCTGTATGTCATGGCAATATGCGGCTACGTCTTCGGCACGATAGTACCAGTTGTTGTTGCCGTCGCTCGATGAGATAAGACGAAGGTTAAACTGCAACACGCGAATGAGGCTGCCGGCTTGCATGGTCGTGCAGGGTATGGCACAGAGAAGCAGGAGGGCTGCCATTGCGCGGTGTGCTGCTTGAGGGATAATATTACGTGAGTTCATATGTGTCTTGGAATTTTGGTTTGAGATAAAATGTGTTATGTAGTCACTTTGGTTCCAGTTCTGTGAAATGAATCTTCTTTCATCGGGAGTTAGGATCACTTGGAGAGTATGGTCTTTTGCCCATTCACGATGTAAATACCCTTGTGAGGCTTTGTCACACGCATGCCCTGCAGGTTGTAGTAGTCGTCGGACAATTCATCGGCTTGCACCTCCTGAATGGCTGTGAGTCCATCGTCCTCGATGCTGACAAATCGTCCCCATCCGTCAGTAGATTTGTAGGCAGAAGTCTGATTGCTGGGAACATGGAGAACGGCGTTGGCGTAGGTGGTTTCACTAAAGCCGGAGGCATCCATTGTGGGTGCCGTGGTGGAGCGTAGGTAGATGTTCTCCAACGGAATGCATTGGAAGGCGGAACGACCTACGGAAGTGACGCGCGAGGACATGTTGACATAGTTCAGCTCCTTGCTGTTATGGAAAGCAAAGTCGTCGATGGTTTTCAGCGAAGGATTGCTTTCTGTGCGTAGGGATTTCATTCCGGTGGTGTTGGCAAATGCTTCACGGGCAATGGTCGTGGTGAGTCGTGGAAGTGTCATTTCCGCGTCAAGTTCGCAGTGGGACAGAGCGCCTGGAGCAAGTGGTTCGGTCACGTTGGGCAGCGTGGGGTGTACGCTGTGGCTGAGTCCTGCGGGATAGGCGACAAGTTTGTTGCCAGTGCGAAGATGCAGGACACCATCTGTGCTCGTATATTTTGTATTGGCACTGTTGACAAGAATCTTTTCCAGCGCAGGACAATTATCAAACATATACATGTTCTCTACACCGGTAATCTTGGCGGGAAGTGTCACTTCGCGTAGGGATGTACAGCCATAGAATGGACTGATGCCTGTGCCGGTGAGTGCTTCGGGCAACTCTATGTTCTCCAGTGAGGTGCAATTTTTGAATGCGAAGTGCCCGATATGGGTTACTCCTTGTGGCAGATTGGGCTCCGTCAAGGCTGTCATGCCAGAAAAGACATCGTCGCCGATGGTGACAATGCTGTCTGGCAGCTTCAGGTTCGTGATGGAGCTGCAATTACAGAGGGCATGGGCTTCAATCTTGGTTAGAGGGAGCGACTCCAGATTCGGTTCGATGAGCGATGTGCAACCGCTGAATGTGCATTCTGGCAAGACGGTAATTCCTGCGGGGAGGTGTGCTTCGGTGAGCTCACGACACTCGGCCAGAATACCAGTTCCCATGCTCTGAGGATTCCATGATGAAATGTCGATACTCTTTAATCCGGTGTTGGCAAATGCATAGCTTCCCAGGATTTTCACACTGCCATTAGGCTCCACTGCGCTCATCATTGTACAGTCGCGGAATGCACCGATGCCGATGGTGTCCAGCTCGGCATTGATAATGAGTTTGGTCAGATAGGACTGTCCGGCAAGTGCACGAGCACGGACTGAGTTGACGCGATACGTCTTGTTGCTGCTTCGGATTTCGGTGTCTATGGTCCGTTCGCCGATTATCTTTGCATTAGTTCCCACGAGACATGCAGTGCCGTCGCTGTATAACTCGTATACAAGGCCACGCTTCGTCAAGGTCTGACCCTGCATCGTGGATGCAATCATGATTCCCATGGTCAGGATGAAGAGTACTTTCTGTTTCATAATATGTTGTCTTCTTTAGGTGTTTCTTGCATTGATTCGGCGGTCATCCCGCACATTTCAAGTACAAAATTAGTATTTTCTTCTGAAACGACAAACGTCATTTGGCCTAAAAATACACTTATGTCTCGTAATCTTTCTTTTCGGCGGCGATATAACCCGCCGGTGTTTTGTTCTCTCTATATATAATAAGGTAGAGGTTGTTCCTGGTATTGATACTATCGACGACGCGATAATCTGCAATATACGACGAGGCGCAATGTCATGGTCTTGACATTGCGCCTCGTTTTGGGGATGGCGTCCTGCTGTGTCTTCTGTCTTCTTGCAGCAGGCGTCCATTATGAGTCTCTACATACTTACAGTGTCGCTCTTGACTACCTCGCCTTTCTCGTTGAGCAACTGGATGTCCACGCTGATGCCTGAGGCTCCGGCCTTCTTTAATATATTCATCTTTGTTTTCAGGAGGCTCTTATAGGAGTCGAGAACTTGTTCGTAATACTTGATGGCATCCTCCTCGCTCATCGGTTTTTCGGGCTTGTCTCCGTTATCCTTGCAGAAGGCAGCCAGGTCTTCTTGCTGTTCCTCTGTCATGGTGCCGACATTGCTTATCACGAGAGCGATGGAATAGAGCTGCTTGTTATAGCCACCCTGGCTCTCATCGGTGTTCACCAATGTTGACTTAATTGCGGTTCCGATCTCGTTGACGAGCTGTATGTTCACGCTTGCCTTGTGGCCTTTCCGACTATAGATGTTTCCCAGTGCTTCCTGCATCTTACTCGTGAGTTCTGCAATCTGTGTGTCGTATAGGGCTATTGCAGCTGCTTCGGTGCTCTTCGCGTTCAGCTTAAAACTGCATATTCCACATGCCTGGTCCAGATAGTTTAATTCGTTTGCGTCAAGCTGTGATTTATCGACAATGTTTGTCTTGATGGAATACTGTTCCTGACCGGGAGGGTTGTCGTCGCCGCCACAGCTGTTCAGCGTGATGGCGAACATGCAGAGCAAAGCCTGCATCAGAATATTAAATCGTTTCATTGTTTCGAGTTTTAAATAAAGTAAGGCTCCCGACTCCGTTCTATTGGTCCGAGCCGGGAGCCTTGTTTGTCCAATACTTACTTCGTATGGTTATTTGTGGTTGAGCGCCAGATCGACATTCACGGCACATGCCACAGAGCAACCCACCATGGGGTTATTGCCAATGCCCAGGAATCCCATCATCTCTACGTGGGCCGGTACGGAGCTGGATCCTGCAAACTGAGCGTCGGAGTGCATACGTCCCAGCGTGTCTGTCATGCCATAGCTGGCAGGACCGGCTGCCATGTTGTCGGGATGAAGAGTGCGGCCAGTACCGCCTCCGCTGGCTACCGAGAAATATGGTTTGCCTGCGCGGATGCGCTCTTTCTTGTATGTGCCTGCCACGGGATGCTGGAAGCGAGTGGGGTTGGTAGAGTTACCCGTGATGCTCACGTCCACATCCTCTTTCCACAGGATGGCCACGCCTTCGCGTACATCGTCGGCACCGTAACAGTTCACTGCAGCACGCGGTCCCTTGCTGTAGGCAATACGCTTTACTTCCTTCAGTTCGCCTGTGAAATAGTCAAACTGAGTCTGTACATACGTAAAACCGTTGATGCGGCTGATGATCATGGCTGCGTCTTTACCCAGACCGTTCAGAATGCAGCGCAGGGGCTTGTCGGCTGGTCTTGACTTGTTGGCCATTTGGGCAATCTTTATTGCTCCTTCGGCAGCAGCGAAACTCTCGTGGCCTGCCAGGAATGCAAAGCACTTTGTCTCGGGGGTGAGCAGGCGGGCAGCCAGTTCGCCGTGTCCTATGCCGACCTTACGGTCGTCGGCCACCGAGCCGGGGATGCAGAACGACTGCAGGCCTTCGCCGATGTAATTGGCAGCCTCTACGGCATCCTTGGCTTTTTCCTTTAGTGCGATGGCTGTACCAACGACATAGGCCCATTTGGCATTCTCGAAGCAAATCATCTGGGTCTCCTCACAGGTCTTGTAGGGATCCAGCCCTGCTGCTTCACAAATCTGGTTTGCCTCCTCGATGGAAGCGATGCCGTGCTTATTCAGACAAGCAAGAATCTGCTTGATACGGCGGTCTTGACTCTCAAATTTTACTTCACGAATCATAGCAGTTCCTCCTTATTATTCTTTACGTGGATCAATAGACTTGACGGCGCCGTCCTCAGGCTTCGTGCGTCCGTAAGTACCTGTAACACTCTTCAATGCCTCATCGGCGGGCACACCCTTTTTGATGGCATCCATGAACTTGCCCATATGGACGAACTCGTAGCCACATACCTGGTCGTCTTCGTCGAGATACATCTTTGTGATATATCCTTCGGTAAGCTGCAGATAGCGTGTTCCCTTCACCTTTGTACCATAAAGGGTTCCTGTCTGCGAAATCAGTCCCTTGCCCAGGTCTTCCAGGCCTGCACCAATCATCAGACCACCCTCGCTGAAAGCACTCTGCGTACGTCCATATACAATCTGCAGGAAGAGTTCGCGCATGGCAGTGTTGATAGCGTCACAAACGAGGTCGGTGTTCAGCGCTTCGAGTAATGTCTTGCCGGGGAGAATCTCACTGGCCATGGCTGCACTGTGAGTCATGCCCGAACAACCGATGGTCTCCACCAGACATTCTTCGATGATACCTTCCTTTACGTTCAAGGTCAACTTGCAGGCACCCTGCTGGGGCGCACACCAACCGATTCCGTGGGTTAGGCCCGAGATGTCCTTGATTTCCTTAGCTTGTACCCACTTGCCCTCCTCTGGGATGGGAGCGGGACCATGGTTGGGGCCTTTTGCCACGCAACACATGTTTTGTACTTCTTTTGAATACACCATAATACTTTTGTATTTATTTGGGGTTAATGTTTGTTTCGCCTTTTCTGTTAAGAGCCTACAAAAGTAGCTAAATTTGGGTACATGACAAACGATTTGCCGATGTTTTTTGCGTGGAGATGTTATTTTCCTTAAATTATTTGTTACTTTGGCGTGGCCTCTAGTATTCTTGCATGACTGTATGGGGAAGAAATTCTTTGCTTTTCTTTTTGCACTTCTCTCGCTTATTTGTACCTTTGACCTGCGGTCTTAGGTACTCTCGCTCGGCAATGCAAATGAAAAAAATCACTTTTTCTTTTGCATTGCACTCGCTTATTCGTACCTTTGCAGGGCATTTGCATTCTATAGATATGGATTTACGAATTAAAGAGTCAGATTTGAGACAGGCTTTGGCGGAGGGCGCTGAGGCGTATGTCATGCTATTTCACGACGCTGTGCTTGAGGCAATAGGCGGTGTTCTGAATGCTGACACCATGCCCCTGCTCTCACCCGACCAGATCACGCTTCTTGCGTATGTGGCTTTCCGGCGCGAGGTAATGGAAGGCGGCTTCATACAGTTGATACACAATGGTTACGGGCCATTTATCTTCATGAATCCCTTTGCTAAAGCCATAGGGCAGTGGGGAGCTAAAGATTTAAAGAAGTTGGTATATGATGGACGCCTGCTTTATCTGAAGAATTCAGAGGCGTTGTCGCGTGATTGCACAGACGAGGAGTTTATGGCACTATACGAGCAATTTCCGAAGTTCGACGATTTGGACGACGACTTTGTGGAGATGGAGGACGAGGTGACGGCACTCGTGGCGCAATATATTGAAACACATCTGGCAAACTTTGCACAGATTGTCAAGGAGGAGGATTGCTGATGGGACGTAAGACAACACCGGTGCCTCAGAAACGAGGCGTAAATATCAAGAACAAGCGTGCCGAGTTCGATTTCCTCCTGTTTGACAAGTTTACGGCCGGCATCGTACTTACGGGCACTGAAATCAAAAGTATCCGTGCGGGCAAGGCAAGCCTGGTGGAGACGTATTGCATTGTCAATAATGGTGAGGTGTGGGTGAAGAATATGTATGTGGCACACTACGAACAGGGCTCATATAACAATCATGTCGAACGGCGCGACCGCAAGCTCCTGCTCAATCGCAAAGAGATTCGCAAGATTACGCAAACAATTAAGAATCCCGGATTCAGTCTTGTCCCCACACTCCTTTTTATCGATGAGAACGGATTGGCCAAGCTGGACATTTATATAGTCCGTGGCAAGAAGGAGTTCGATAAGCGCCAGTCGCTCAAGGCCAAGGACGATCGTCGTGAGATTGACCGCCAGTTCAAGAAGAACTATTGATGCACTAATGCAGCAGGGTGGTGACGGAACGTGCGGGAAGTAATGTCTTCTTCAGATTCACTCGTCCCACCATGCGCAGATTTTCGCCTTCAATGTCGGAGGTGCGATAGGCCGTAGCCTTTTTTTTACCCTTTATGCGTATCTCAATGGTGCGGTCGTCTGTCGAATAGTTGATGGCTACGATGGCAGTTCTTCCATCCTTGTTACGGTAGGCAGAGAGCATTACTCCGTTGCTCTTCATCGTTCCCTCCACCTCGAGGCGCACTGCTCCCGGACGTACGAAACGTGAAAAGTTGCCGATTGTCCACATTAGTTTCGAGTCTCGTACGCTGTTCTCTGTGACGACACTATGGCCGTTGTTTCCTTCTCTATACAGTTTCTCTCCCTTTACGTACATGCGTATCAGTCCGTCTTTATAGTCGCCTCCGACTGCTCGCCACCATTGCCAAGAACGTGCATTGGCCACCGTAAGGTCGTAGTGCATGATTCGTGCCACGTAAAGTGCCACTTCCATGGAGAAATCAAATCCTCCTCCGCCGTGTATTTCTTCGTCATTCGACATAATGCATAGCTCGGACATCCAGAAACCGCCGAGTCCCTTAAGCGAGCTTCCTCCGTGCGTCGGGTCCATTGCATCACGCAATCTTTTCCGGTAGCCGTAGAGTCCTTCGCTTTCATATCCTTCATCCGTTGGCATCAGTACTGGCGTGTCGGTCCAATAGGAATGTCCTGCCATGACGTGGGCTATGTTTGGCAGGTTGCCCACGTAGGTGTCGGCCGAATCGGGATTCCAAAAGCATTGTATTTCGTTTCCGCGCTGCCAGTCAGTGTGGTGCGTGCTCATCATGCATCGTAAGTCGCTGGCTTCGTTGATGACAATTCGCGTGTCGAGTCCCCGTCGGGTGAATTCGCGACTCATTTCGCGTGCGATGCGAGCCACTTCTCGGTTTGTCGCAGGCGTACCTTCTTGTTTGGGTCCTTGCCAGTTCCAGTGTCCGTCGTGTTCGTTCACTGGGCTGACGTAGTCAATGTGAATGTTGTCTTCGCGCTTAGCCGTCTGTACCATGTCGGCTGCATAGCGTGCAAAGTCGTCGTAGGCATCTGCGCGTAGATTGTAGGTGCCTCCGCGTCCAGTGTTTGTCGCCAACCCGTTTAGGGTGAGATCTACGGGCGGCGAGTTATAGAATGCCAGGAAAGTGGGTACTCCTCGATCCCGTGCCAACCGCATCATTTGTCTTTGACCCGTCTGGTGTTCAAAGCGCTCGGTGCGTGTGTCGGGATTTATGTGCGCCGAGTCGCCCTGTGCCGCACTTCCCGTGCCTGCATTGAACCGCCAGATGCTCAGTGCGATGCCTCGTGGCGAACCATCATCCTTCATTTCCGAGGAGAATAGCCAGTCGGCGACGGTCGTCTGTAGCGAGTCGTTCCATTCACCGATTCGCCAGGCGCTCCATGCATCGCTGGCTCCGAATCCGTCGATGGTCTGTTGCTCGTGACTGGTGATAGTGAAGGTATTTGAACCTTTAGATGTCCTTGCGTTTGCGGGCGTACATGTCAGAACGGCCGACAAGCACATTGTTATGATGTTAATCGTCTTCATGACTGCAAATATACGCAAATTGCCATTTACAACCATTGTTTGTGAGGAAAAAGTTTTCCTTTGGCTTTGTCGAAGTAGCTTTCACTATGTTGCATAGAGAGCTTCCTTGTCTCTCACGATGCATATCTCTCATTTATCGAAGTTTCGTGAGTTCTGATTCCGTGGTAGTATCCGGTTCGGGCCGGGTGGTCCTTCTTCATTCTCAGGGCTTCCAACTCCACCCCTCGACGGAGCACGCTCCTCCTGCCGATGGAGCACGCTCTTTCCGCCGACGGAGCACGTTCCTCCCGCCGGCGGTGCATGTACCGTCTGACTTCCCCCTGTGCGGGGACAGCCCGCATGCCTTCCTTTGATGCCACTTCCGAAACGTCAGTCGCTAATTCTTGCCATTCTTCTGAAGAAATGACGATTTATTTATCAGAATGGTTTATAAATCGCCTTTTTTATGTATATTTGCAGGCGGAAAAGACTTCTATAGGTTACTTCTATTGGTAAGAGATGATGCTCAGTGATGCAATACAGCGACGTGTCCTGCTTCTGGATGGAGCCATGGGCACGATGATTCAGACCTTCCGGCTGGACGAGGAAAACTTTCGTGGCACGCTCCTGTGCGACGTGGCTGGACAGATGAAAGGCAATAATGATGTGCTTACTCTGACACGCCCTGATGTCATCCGCGACATTCACCGCAGCTATCTCGAGGCAGGTGCGGATATTATCACTACGAACACTTTCAATGCTCAACGCATATCGCAGGCCGACTATGGCTGTGGTCATCTTGTTGCCCGCATGAATGCCGAGGCTGTCCGCCTGGCGCGTAAGGCTGCCGCTGAGTATTCATCGCCTGAACATCCGCGCTACGTCATAGCCACTGTGGGGCCCACCAATAAGACGTGCTCCATGTCACCCGATGTGAACAATCCTGCAGCGCGTGCCGTCTCTTTCGATGAAATGACCGAGGCGTATATCGAACAGATGGATACGTTGCTCCGCTCGGGTGTGGACGCCATCCTCCTGGAGACTATCTTCGACACGCTGAATGCCAAGGCGGGCATCTACGCATTCGAGCAAGCCGTCTTTCGCACAGGTGTCAGCGTGCCGCTCATGCTCAGCGTGACTGTCAATGATCAATATGGCCGGTTGCTCAGCGGGCAGACGCTTGAGGCGTTTCTCATCAGTGTGCAGCATGCACCTGTTTTCAGCGTGGGACTCAATTGTTCGTTTGGCGCAGCCGAGATGTTGCCTTGCCTGCGGCGACTTGCCGAGCAGGCTCCTTATTACATTACGGCTCATCCTAATGCGGGCTTGCCCAATGCTTTGGGCGCTTATGACCAGACACCGCGTATGATGGCCGATGCGATGAGGCCTTTTGTCGAGGAACGTCTGGTGAACGTCATCGGCGGATGCTGCGGTACCACTCCCGAACACATTGCGGCACTGCATTCATTGCTTTGCGAAACATCTGATCACAATGTGTGCCTATCTTCGAAACTACACGTTCCTGCGGCAGGAGGCAAGTGTTGTTCTTCGTCCTGTCACGCGTACCTGCCAGATACCCTTCGCCTCTCGGGGCTCGAGCCGCTCGTGCTCACTCCCGAGGTCGGCTTTATCAATGTGGGGGAGCGGTGCAATGTGGCCGGTTCACGTAAATTCCTGCGCCTAATCAGTGAGGGTTCGTACGACGAAGCTCTTGCCATTGCCCGTCGGCAGGCAGAGGATGGTGCACTGGTCCTTGATATCAATATGGATGATGGGTTGCTTGATGCGCGTCGTGAGATGACCACCTTCCTGAACCTCATCGGCAGCGAACCTGATATTTGCCGTGTGCCACTGATGATTGACAGCAGCCGTTGGGATGTCATCGAGGCTGGTTTAAAGTGTGTCCAGGGACGTTGTATCGTGAACAGTCTCAGCCTCAAGGAGGGCGAGGCACTCTTCGTGGAACGAGCCCGTCGAGTGCGTGAATTGGGAGCCGCCCTCGTGGTAATGGCTTTTGATGAACAGGGGCAGGCCGATACGCTAGAGCGTCGCATCGCCATTTGCGAACGCGCCTATCGCATTCTGACACAGGAGGTTGGTATGCCGCCTTCGGATATTATCTTCGACCCCAACGTGCTGGCCATCGCTACCGGGATGCCCGAGCACGACGGCTATGCGCTCGACTTCATTCGTGCTACCGATTGGATTCATCGTCATCTTCCCCATGCGCATGTCAGCGGTGGTGTCAGCAACCTTAGCTTCGCCTTTCGCGGTAACAATTACCTACGTGAGGCGATGCATTCCGTATTCCTTTATCATGCCCGCAGGTATGGTATGGATATGGCGATCGTAAATCCTTCGTCGCGTGTGTCTTATGCTGATATTCCTGCAGAATTGCTTGAGGTTATTGAGGAGGTTATACTTCGTCCTTCTCCGTCGGCCACAGAACGCCTTATTGCGATGGCTGGAAGCTTGATGTCGCCCGCGTCGGAAAAAACTCCCTCCGATGTATCTTCTGCGTCCTCGTTGCCTCCCGTCGATGAGGATGCTTCGGCTCGTATTGTGAAAGCTATACTCCGAGGAGGTTCCGCTACGCTCGAGTCTGACCTTCGGATGGCATTGGACGATTTGGACTCTCCCGTGGCCGTTATCGAAGGGCCGCTCATGGATGGTATGAACAGGGTAGGGGAGCTCTTCGGTGAAGGCAAGATGTTTTTGCCTCAAGTGGTCAAGGCCGCACGTACGATGAAGCAGGCTGTTGCCTTCCTCCAGCCTTGGATGGACGGGCAACGGGCCGACGTGGGATCCGCAGGTCGTGTGTTGTTGGCTACGGTTAAAGGAGATGTGCATGACATTGGCAAGAATATTGTGGGTATGGTTATGGCGTGCAACGGATACGAGATCATTGACCTGGGTGTGATGGTGCCTGCCGAAGAAATAGTGTCCAAGGCTTGTGAACTGCACCCTGATGTGATCGGTCTGAGTGGGCTTATTACCCCGAGTCTCGAAGAGATGGTGCGCGTGGTCGGCCAGTTGCGGTCTGCGGGTATTGACGTGCCCGTGATGATCGGTGGTGCAACGACCAGTGAGGTGCACACCGCTCTGCGCATTGCGCCCGTTTATGGAGGTCCTGTGGTCTGGGTGCGCGATGCCAGTCATAATGCCCCTGTGGCGCAGCGATTCCTGCATCCCCAGCAGGGCAATGATGCACGTCGTGAGTTGCAGGAGCGCCAAGCTCAGTTGCGTGAGACATATCAGCGTGAACAGTCGCTGCGTTCGCTTGCAGAGGCACGTAGTAACAAACTGTCCCTCTTCCCGGAGCAAAAGTAATAAGAAAAGTTTTTAAGATGATACCGTCGAAATCGTTGCTTCGTCAGTATATTCGTCAGCAGAAGTCGAAGGCGTCGCGTGCAGAATATGCCACGCAATCGGAACGTCTTTGCCGTCGAATCCTCGAGTCTCCACACTGGGCGGCGTCGCATGTGGTATTGCTGTATCATTCGTTGTCCGACGAGGTGGACACGCATCTGCTCCTTGCCGAGGCGTGCCGTCAAGGAAAGGTAGTCCTTCTGCCTTCCACGCAGCCTGACGGCACGCTCCGCCTCCATGTGTACGACGGCACCACGCGTCGTGGCCTTCTTGGCATTCAGGAAGCCGTGGGCAAGGAATATATTCGCTTGGAGGACGTCGATTTGGTGGTCGTGCCGGGCATGGCCTTTGACCGTGACGGACATCGTCTTGGACGTGGCCGTGGATGCTATGACCGTCTGCTCTCTCAGATGGCAGCCTATCGTATCGGCCTGTGCTTTCCGTGGCAGATGGTGGATGCCGTGCCATTCGAACCGCATGATGTGATGATGGACGAGGTCGTCTGCTGAGTCCTAAGGTTCACGTAAGCCCAACTGGAAGGCGTGGCGGCAGCTTGCTCGTATGCGCGCGTTCCTTTTTATATTATTTAACATTGCTATAACTCTTTTTCACACGTCGGTGGTAGGCTTTATTGCTATAAAAGCCGTAACTTTGCATGTCCTTTGAACATGAATGATGACTGATGGGACATATAAAAACAAGTGACGTAGAAATAAACATAAAATACAGTTATGGCAGAATCAATTGACATTCGCGCACTGAATGAACGTATCGAGCGCGAGAGCGGATTCGTCACCAATCTGGTGACGGGCATGAACCAAGTTATTGTAGGGCAGAAGCATCTGATAGAATCGCTGCTCATCGGATTGCTGAGCGACGGACACATTCTTTTGGAAGGTGTGCCTGGACTGGCCAAGACAATGGCCATCAAGACACTGGCACAACTGGTGGAGGCCAAGTTCAGTCGCATTCAGTTCACGCCAGACCTGCTACCCGCTGACGTGGTGGGAACCATGATTTACAGTCAGAAGGACGAGAAGTTTGTGGTAGAGCAAGGCCCTGTGTTTGCTAACTTTGTGCTGGCTGATGAAATCAACCGTGCTCCGGCCAAGGTGCAGAGCGCGCTGCTCGAGGCCATGCAGGAGCGTCAGGTGACCATCGGCAAGCAGACATATCGTCTGCCGCAGCCCTTCCTGGTGATGGCCACTCAGAACCCTATCGAGCAGGAAGGTACATACCCTCTGCCCGAAGCTCAGGTGGATCGTTTCATGCTTAAGGTCGTCATTGATTATCCGAAACTTGATGAGGAGAAACTCATCATCCGCCAGCACATTGACGGACAGGATACCACCGTCCGTCCCGTGCTCTCCACCGGCGACATCGAACGTGCCCGTGAGGTGGTGCGTCAGGTATATCTGGACGAGAAAATAGCCCAATACATTGCAGACATCGTGTTCTGCTCACGCTATCCGGAGAAATATGGCCTGAAGGAGATACAGGACTATGTGGAATTCGGCGGTTCTCCCCGTGCCAGCATCAACCTGGCGTTGGCATCGCGCGCCTATGCCTTCGTCAAGCATCGCGGTTATGTCATTCCAGAGGACGTGCGTGCTGTGGCTCACGATGTGCTCCGCCACCGCATCGGCTTGACGTACGAGGCCGAGGCAAACAATGTGACGAGCGAGGAGATTGTAAGCCGTATTATCAATAAGGTCGAGGTGCCTTGATGTAAGTAACGTAGAATATTAAACCTTTCTCATGGAGACATCCGAGATACTGAAACGTGTCAGACAGATTGAGATCAAGTCGCGTGGCCTGAGCAATAACATCTTTGCCGGCGAATACCACTCTGCCTTCAAAGGGCGCGGTATGACGTTCTCTGAGGTGCGCGAGTATCAGTATGGCGATGATGTGCGCGACATTGAGTGGAATGTCACGGCACGTTTTAACAAACCATATGTAAAGGTCTTCGAGGAGGAACGCGAGCTCACCGTCATGCTGCTTGTGGATGTGAGCGGTAGCCTGCAATTCGGCACCGTGCGTCAGATGAAGCGCGACATGCTGACGGAGATTGCGGCTACGCTGGCATTCTCTGCCATCCAGAACAACGACAAGATTGGCGTCATCTTTTTCAGTGATAAGATTGAGAAGTTTATTCCTCCCAAGAAGGGACGCAAGCATATCCTGTACATCATCCGGGAGCTGCTGGACTTCCAGCCGGAGAGTCGCCAGACGAATGTCAGGGTGGCGGTGGAGTATCTGACACAGGCGCTGAAGCGTCGATGTACGGCTTTCCTTCTGAGTGACTTCCTCGACCAGAATGACTTCTCGCAGGCTTTGACTATCGCCAACCGCAAGCACGACGTTGTGGCCATACAGGTGTACGATCGTCGTGTGGCCGAACTGCCCGACGTGGGCCTGCTCAAGATGCGTGATGCCGAAACAGGTCGTGACATCATTGTGGACACGAGCAGCCGTGCCGTGAGACGTGCTCATGCCGAATGGTGGAAACGATGCAACGAAAAGTTGCGTGATACCTTTACCCGCAGCAACGTAGATGCTGTCAGCGTGCGCACCGACCAGGATTATGTGGCAGCCCTGATGAGCCTCTTTGCTAAACGTAATTAAGGAGATTATGAAGCTTAGAAAATATTTTCTTCCGGTGTTGCTTACCTGCCTGCCCTGTGTGGTAGCGGCACAGGTGACCTTCGACGCGAAGATTGACTCGCTGAACCTCTTCATCGGACAGCAGACTGTCATCACCCTCGATGTCTCGATGGGGGCCGGCCAGAAACTGGAGCTCCCGCCGCTGAAGAAGGGAGATCAGCTGGTGCCGAACGTGGAGGTGGTGGATATCTCCAATGCAGATACCACGAAACTCAATGCCGGCAAGACACTCGAAATCGTGCAGCGTCTCACCATCACGGCATGGGATTCGGCATTTTATTATCTGCCTCCCTTCCAGGTGAAGGTCGATGGAAAGGCTTACGAATCGAAGAGCCTGGCACTGAATGTCTATACGGTCGATGTGGACACGCTCCATGTGGACGAGTTCTTCCCCGTGAACGGCGTGATGAAGCAACCCTTCGTGTGGGATGATTTCCGCATCATCGTCTATGTCAGCTTGCTGGCTTTGTTGGTGCTGGCAGCCAGCATCTTCCTGCTCATTCGTGCCCGAAAGGGCAAACCCATTGTGCAGTTTATCCGACGTAAGCGTCAGCTGCCTCCCCATCAGATAGCCATGAGCGAGATAGAACGTATTAAGTCTGACCGCAAGTGGGCCGAGGAGGACAGCAAGGAATACTATACCCAGCTCACCGACACCCTCCGTGCCTACATCCAGAACCGCTATGGATTCAGCACGCTCGAGATGACATCGGCCGAGATTATCGAACGCCTGATGAGCGAGAACGACGAGCAGGCACTCGGCGAGCTGCGTGAGATTTTCCGTACGGCCGACCTCGTGAAGTTTGCCAAGTACAGCACGATGATCAATGAGAACGACGCCAATCTGGTGGCTGCCGTGGAGTATATCAACCAGACGAAGCAGGAAGTTGACCCCAATGCCAAGCAGGAACCCGAGGTTATCCGAGTGACCGACGAGAAGCGGATGAGCCAGGTGAAAGCCATGCGCTGGGTGGCAGCTGTCTTGCTGTGTGCCGTGACGGTGGCAATTGCATGGTCCGTATGGCGGCTCATCGACTTGCTCCGATAGGCACCTCCTGGTGGTGAAGAATAAAGTATAAAGTACAAGGTTCAAGATATGCTATGACATTTGCAAACTATGAATACCTTTTCCTGCTGCTCCTGCTAATACCATATATTGTATGGTACTGGCGCTGCCAGCGTTCGTCCACTCCGTCGTTGCAGGTGAGCTCCACTGAGTCGTACCTCCGTGCACCCAAGAGCTGGCGAATCTATCTGCTGCATCTACCCTTCCTATGTCGCCTGGTGTGCATCGCTGCAGCGGTGCTTGCCTTGGCACGTCCGCAAACCACCAACCGATGGACCAGCCGTGACGTCGAGGGTATCGACATAATGCTGTCCATGGACGTCAGCACCAGTATGCTGGCCGAGGACTTAAAACCCAACCGCATCGAGGCTGCCAAGCAGGTGGCCATCGAGTTTATCAACGGTCGTCCCAACGATAACATCGGACTCACGCTCTTTGCCGGTGAAGCTTTCACCCAATGTCCCATGACCACCGACCACGCCGTGTTGCTGAATCTGCTCAACGGCATGCGGGTGGATATGGCACAGCGGGGTCTTATCGACGACGGTACGGCGCTGGGCATGGGAATTGCAAATGCCGTCACGCGTCTCAAGGACAGCAAAGCCAAGAGCAAGGTGATCATCCTGCTCACCGACGGCACCAACAACTGCGGCCAGATAAGCCCCAATACGGCGGCCGACATCGCCAAGAGCTTTGGAATCCGCGTCTATACCATTGGCGTAGGTACGAACGGCACTGCCCGATACCCGATGCAGGTTGGTGGACACATCCAGTATCTCAACGTCCCCGTGGAGATAGACACGAAGACATTGGCTACCATTGCCACGAAGACCGACGGCGAGTTCTATCGTGCCACGAATACCGAGAAACTGCACGAGGTCTATGCCAAGATCGACCAACTGGAGAAGACCAAGATGAACGTGAAACAATATTCGAAGCGCTACGAAGCCTTTGTCCCCTTTGCCCTTGTGGCCGTGCTTGCACTGCTGCTCGAGTTACTCTTGAGGCACACGCTCCTGCGCCGGATACCCTAACGATATAGATTCAACGAGACATGTTCCGATTTGAAAATCCACATTACCTATATCTTCTCGTGCTGCAAGTGTTGCTTGTAGCCCTGCATTACTATTCCCTCTATCGCCGTCAGAAGGCGTTGCGCCGGTATGGCGACCCCGAGCTGGTCCGCCAGCTTTTCATCGACGTCTCTCGTGTGCGTCCCGAGGTGAAGTTCTGGCTGTCCCAGGCCGCATTGCTCTGTCTCATCGTGGCCCTTGCGCGACCGCAGTTCGGCACGAAGATTGAATCCCGCGAGCGTCAAGGCATCGAGGCAATCATTGCCCTGGATGTCAGCAATTCGATGCTGGCCGAGGACGTGAAGCCCAACCGCCTGCAGAAAGCCAAGATGATGGTGAGCAACATGGTGGATGACATGAAGGATGACAAGGTGGGCCTCATCGTCTTCGCAGGTCAGGCTTTCACCCAGTTGCCCATAACCAGTGATTATGTCAGTGCAAAGATGTTCCTGGAGACCATCAATCCCTCAATGGTTACCGTACAGGGTACGGATATTGCCGAAGCCATTCGGCTGGGGCTGAAAAGCTTCACACACAATGAGGGCGTGAGTCGTGCAATCTTTGTTATCACCGATGGCGAGGATAACGAACAGCAAGGTGTGGAGGCTGCCAAGGAGGCTGCCAAGCAGGGCGTGCGCGTATATGTCCTGGGCATCGGCGACCCTGCAGGAGCGCCTATCCCCATTGAGGGCACCAACCAGTACATCATTGACCAGGAAGGCAACATCGTGATGTCGCGGCTCAGCGAGGACATGTGCCGCGAGATAGCCCGCGCAGGCAATGGCTCGTACATCTTTGTCGATAACAGCAGTTCGGCACAGAAGAAACTCTCCGAGCAGGTGGACCGTCTGGCCAAATCAACGCTCGAGAGTGAGATATACAGCGAATTCGACGAACAGTTCCAAGGATTCCTCATCCTGGCCTTGCTCTTCCTGCTGGTGGATGCACTGCTCCTCGAGCGGCAAAACCATCGGGTCCACGTATCGAAACTGTTCCGCAGAAACGATAAAAAGGCATGAAGTAACTATGGAAAGAATACTTTCATCGAACATTCAGAATCCGATGCTCCGAAGTGGGCTTCGTGGAACGGAGAATGAGGTGGCAGGCCATCGACCGTTTGGTGGCACTCCATCAATCGTTTGGTGGCACTCCACCAATCGTTTGGTGGCACTCCACCGTCTTGCCTCTCCCCTGAGACGACTCTCAGCCCCTTCTTTCATTCGTGTAGCCATGATGCTCTTTGCGTGCCTCTCCGTGTTGCATCTCTCGGCTCAGAACGACCGCGACTACGTGCGGCGTGGCAATCGCCTGATGCGCGACACCGTGCCGGAACGTCTGCAGGAGAATGCTCCCAAGGCGCAGGTTCAGTATCAGAAAGCCATCGAGTATGACAATACGAACGCCATTGCCCACTACAACCTGGGCAACGCCCTGCTGAACCAGAACAAGGCCGAGGAGGCCATGAAGGAATATGACACGGCCACGCGCTTCGAACGCGACAAGGGCCGACGTGCCAAGATGTTCCATAATATGGGCGTCGTCATGCAAGGCGCCAAGCAGTTTGACAAGGCGGTAGCCTTCTACCGCGAGTCGCTGCGCAACGACCCTACCAATGACGAGACGCGCTACAACTATGCCCTGAGCCTCTACCAACTGAAGAAACAGCAACAGCAAGGCGGTGGCGAGAGCGAGAACAAAGACGAGAACGGGCAGGATGAAAAGAAAGAACAGGACAAGCAGCAACAGCAGGAACAGCAGAAACAGGAGAAGCCGGATGAGCAGAAGCAAGAGCAACAGCAGCCCGAGCCCAACCAGATGAGCAAGGAGAATGCCGAGCAATTGCTCAATGCCGCTATGCAGGACGAGAAAGACACACAGGACAAGCTGCAGAAGGCCCTTGCCAAACCGCAGCAGAAACGCTTGCAAAAGCAGTGGTAATAACGTGATACGGATATGAGACACAAGACAATATTCACACTCCTCCTGCTCCTCATGGCGCTGACCGTGAGGGCACAGGTGACAGTGCAGGTGCAGGCACCGCGACAGACCGAATTCGGGCAGCGGATACGCGTCAGCTATGTAGTAAACTCGTCGGACGTGAAGGACTTTAATGTCGGCGAGTTTGAAGGTTTCCGAGTCCTGTACGGACCCAGCACGAGCAGCTCGAGCAGTTTCTCCATGATTAACGGCAAGACCACCAGCTCCTCGACGATGACCTACACCTATACCGTGGTTTCCACCGAGGAAGGCACGTTCAAGCTGCCTGCAGCCACCGTGAAAGTGGGCGGCGAGACATATAAGAGCAACTCGCCCTCCATCGAGGTGTTGCCGGCCTCGGACGACCCGCAGGGCGGAAACACACAGGGACAGCAAGGCCAGGGAGGCGGCGGACGCAGCCAAGGCCACCGTGACGAGGGCGCCTCTAATGGCAAGATCACGGGCAAGGATCTCTATATGACCGTCACCGCCAGCAAGCGAAAGGTGTATGAACAGGAAGCAATCCTGCTCACATACAAGCTCTACACGCTGGTCAACCTGCAGCAGATCTCCGGCGAAATGCCTCAGCTGGACGGCTTCCACGTACAGGAAATCGACTCGAAGGCCCAGATGTCGCTCAAGTATGAACGCGTCGATGGACGCAACTACGGCACGGCTGTCTGGCGCCAGTATCTGCTCTTCCCGCAGAAGACGGGACGCCTGAAGGTGCCTGCCATCTCGTTTGAGACACAGATCGAACAGGTGAACACATCGATGGATCCCTTCGATATCTTCTTTGGTGGCGGAAGCCTCTCCCAGGTAATCAACAAAACGATCGTGGCTCCCGCCGTCGAGATCGAGGTGCAACCCCTTCCTACGCCGAAGCCCGCAACCTTTGCCGGAGCGGTGGGCAAGTTCACCATCAGCGGCAGCCTGACGCCCGAACAATTGAATGCCAACGACGCAGCCACGCTCCGCCTCATCGTGAGCGGACAGGGAAACATGAAGTTGATGAAGGCACCTCGAGTGACATTCCCCAACGACTTTGAGGTCTATGATCCCAAGGAGACTGACAAGACCAGCAACACATCCGGTGGTGCCCGTGGCAACAAGGTGTTTGACTATGTGGTGGTGCCTCGTCATGGCGGCAAGTACTCCATTCCGCCCGTGGAATTCAGCTATTTCGATCCCGAGAGCGAGAAGTACGTCACCGTGCAGACCGACTCCTTCAACCTGGCTGTCGCCAAGGGCAAGGGGCGCACGGCAACCGTGGTGCCCGAGCAGGAGGACCTCAAGGTGCTCAGTGACGATATTCGCTACATCAAGCAACGTCCGCTTTCGGCTCGTAGCAGCGAAAGCGGTGCCACTTTTGGCTCACTGCGTTACTGGCTTATCTATCTCGGCCTTATCGTGCTGTTCCTGATTGTTCTGGGCATCTTCTATCGCCGTGCCCGCGAGAATGCTAATATTGCCAAGATGCGCGGCAAGAAGGCTGGTAAGGCGGCTTCGAAGCGCCTGCGCCATGCGGCACAACTGATGAAGGCGCATGACAGCGCTGCCTTCTATGATGAGGTGATGCATGCCCTGCTGGGATATGCGGGCGACAAACTGAACCTGCCCACTGCCGACCTGAACAAGGACAACGTGCAGGAAATCCTGCTCCAGAAGTCGGTGGATGCCGGCCTTGTGGACAGTTTCATGCAGGTGCTCGGTGAGTGTGAATTTGCACAATATGCCCCAGGCGATCCCAATGCCACGATGGACAAGATCTATGCCGAGGCTTCTGAGGTTATCAACAAGTTGGACGCCGTAATCAAACGTAACTGACAGATATGAAACGAATACTTATCATCCTATCCTTATATACCTTGGTCCTGCCCTGTATGGCTGCTGAGCCTGCTGAAATGAAGTGCCAGGCAGACAGTCTCTACAGCAAGGAGGATTTTGCAAAGGCTGCCGAACTCTATACAGAAGTGGCCAACCAGGTTCAGAGTTCCGATGTGTGTTATAATCTGGGATGTTGCTACTACCGCATGGATGATATGGCGCACGCCGTGCTGTGGTTTGAACGAGCAGCGCTGTTAAGCCCCGGCGATAAGGATATCCGCTTTAATCTGGAGCTTGCACGTAGCAAGACTATAGATCGTATCACACCGCGTCACGAGATGTTCTTTGTCTCGCTCTTCCGCAGCATGACACGCATGTTCAGCCTCAGCCAGTGGACGGTGGTGTGTATCTCGCTTTTTGTGCTTGCATTGTTGGCCTTTGCCCTCTTCCTCTATTCCAGCAAATATACCCTGCGGCAAACGGGTTTCTATGCCGCAGTGTCGCTGATGCTGCTTGTGGTGCTGGGCAATGTGTGCGCATATCAGCAACGGCGCTTTGAGCGGGAACGCAGCAGTGCCATTATCACCGCTACGTCTGTCACCGTGAGGAGCACTCCTTCGGCAAGTGGCAACGAACTCTTTGTTCTCCACGAGGGTACACGCGTGGAAATCCGGGACAACTCGATGAAAGAGTGGTGTGAGGTACAGATTGCCGATGGCAAGGTGGGGTGGCTCGAACGTCGTGACATGGAAGTAATCTGACCCCTCTAACACGCCATTATGATGAACGACATTCTCTCTTGGAACAAATCACTTTTCCTGCTTCTCAACGGCTCGGATTCGCTCTACATGGACGGTGTGATGTGGACCGTCACGAAGACCGTCACGTGGGTGCCGCTCATGCTCCTCTTGGTGTACATCATCATCAAGAACAACCCTTGGCGCAACTCGTTGCTCACCCTTGCCACCCTCGCTTTGCTCATAGTAATCACTGACCAGACGGCCAGCGGACTGTGTAAACCTTACTTCAAGATACTGCGTCCCACACACGACCCCGAGATGGCTCCATTCGTCGATATCGTGAACGGATACCGGGGCGGCCTGTACGGATTCTTCTCGAGCCATGCAGCCAATACGTTTGGTGCAGCCGTCTTCCTGTCGCTGATATTCCGCTCGTGGACGGCCTCCTGCGTGCTCTATTGCTATGCCACGCTGTGCAGCTACAGCCGTATCTATCTGGGTGTGCACACTCCGATAGATATTCTGGTTGGCATCGTGTTTGGCACATTGGCCGGAGTGATGATGTACTTGCTCTACTGTTATCTTAGTGGAAAGCTGGCGACGCAGCACACGTATTATTCCTCGGCATACACCAGCAACGGCTATCGACGGAGCGACTTCTTGTTGGTGGTTCTCTTTCTGGCGCTCACGCTTCTCTATGTGTCGTTCAATGCCATTCGTCTGGCTTCACAATTCTGACCATCCCTCCACTGCACCATGAAGCACGCCGGTCTCTTCATAGCCCTCGTCATTGCCATGCAGGCATGTTCGCCGCTTTCCGACGAACAGCGCATGGAGATAGACCGCTGCAATGACCGCGCCTATCATGACCGCTATGTGAATATCGACAGCACAATGTTCTATGCCGAGAAGGCAGAACGCCTGACGTCAAGGAACCGTTACGGATGGCACGAGGCACAGATTAACAAGGCCTACGTGGCATATCAGCAGATGGACTTCGATAAGGCCATCGACTTGCTTTCCCAGGTGACCCATGCGTCGCGCAACCAGTTTCATCTGCTCTCGGCACATGTGCTGTATATGAAGATTGCTCAGCGCGTGGGTGACGGTGAATCCTTCTTCCTCCACCGCAGCCGTGCGCTTAGTATTCTGGAGCGAATAAACGAGAACCACGAGGAACTGACTGAACATTACCAGCGCATGGTCACCTATGCCCGTTCCGAGCTTCACATCGTCTCCAGTACCTATTATTATTATCTGGGCCAGGACTCGGCAGCCATTCGTGAAATAGACGAGGCGTTTGAATATGCACGTGACGGTCGCGATACAGCACAGTGGCTAAACTATAATTACATGGTGGGCAGCGGCGGCCTTGTCCGAGGGTCGGATGACGAGGTCACGCTGAACGAGTATGGTCACCTCTTTCTCACCTATACGATGTCAAGCGGTCGTGGCTACCGCTATTTTGAGGCGAACGCCTTACAATCATTGGCTGTGCTTCTTGCCGATCCGGCCCGTTCTTCGATAGTTGCTCGTGAACGTGCTTCGTCGTACGGCTTCCTTATTGCACAATTTGCTAAGGACGCCCCCCTTGACAGCCTCTGCTTTGCGATGGCAAGGCGCTCCATCAGCCTGTTTGAGGACTATCACGACCTCTATCAGACGGCGTGTGCCTATCGTACGCTGGGCGAGCTCTACTTCAACCGTGCTGATTATCTTCCGGCTCTCGACGCTTTCATGCACGCTCTCTCACTCGTGGAGAACCAGCGGCAGCGAAGCCGATACACGGTGAACCCTTGGATGGCCGGCATTCGGGAGAAGCTAAGCATGACGTACAGTGCATTGGGGAACAAAGCACTCTCCGACCAGAACCGTAATATCTATCTTGACCTTCTCGACCAGTATCGGCAAAACTATGAGTCGGAAAACCGTCTTCTCGAGCTCAAGCATGAAGTGAACTCCATCCGTCTGAAGACTGTCATCCTTCTCGTCCTCATCCTCCTTACAATCTGCCTCTCCTATGCCGTCGTGCGTAGAATGAACCGACGTTCGCTTGTGCGTGCTCAGCGTCTTACGGACTTTCGCGATTCGGCAGACTTCCGTGCGTTGACGGGCGAAGTGAATGGCATACGCGACCGCCTTTCTGAGGAAATGGAGTACTATCGTGATACGCTCCATGTGAGCCAAATGCACATCGAGCGTTACAAGGCCGCTAATGTGGAACGGCGTGCCAAGGTTTCGCTCGTTTATTCCATCATTCCGTACCTTGACCGCATGCTTGCCGAGGTGCGCAAGATGCTTGAAGACAGTCCTGTCGAGAAGGAACGCCTGTCGTATGTCGGAGAATTGGCTGATGAAATCATGCACATCAACGATGTGCTCACTGACTGGATTAAGATGACGCAGGGCCAGCTCACGCTACATGTGACCACATTCCAGCTACAGGAGATTATTGATGTCATCGCCCTCTCGCGTGCCACCTTCGAACAGAAGCACCTCTCGCTACGACTGCCCTCAACCGATGTGCAGGTAAAGGCTGACAAGGCACTTACGCTCTTTATGATAAACACACTTGCTGACAATGCACGCAAGTTCACTCCTGCTGAGGGTTGTGTGAGTATCGACGTGGATGCGGCAGAGGATTATGTGGAGATCGGGGTGACTGACACAGGCGTTGGGCTCAGCGAACACGACTGCGCCGTGCTCAATGACAGCAAGGTCTATGACGCGTCGGCCATCGGAAACTCCGACGCGCCCAAGGGTTTTGGCTTCGGCATCATGAATTGCAAGGGTATCATACAGAAGTATCGTAAGACGTCGCAGCTCTTCTCCGTGTGCCAGTTTGGCGTGTCAAGCCGTTTGGGTGAGGGGAGTCGCTTCTGGTTCCGCCTGCCCAAAGCCTTACCTTTGCTGTGGCTGATGATTGCCCTGTCGTGCTTCCCGGCGATGGCTGAGACGGATGGAAACCCCTTCGAGCAGATGTACGACTCGCTCTATGCCTCCAACGTCGAGGGACGTCACTCCCATTCGCTCAGCATGGGAACGGATTTCCTGCGCTGCATGCCTGTGCCAGTGGATACGGCTTACGCCGTGCTCATTCATAATGAGATTGCCGTGGCTGCACTTGCCGTGGGCGACTGGGATGCATATCGGCGCAGCAATGACGAGTGTGTGCGGTTGCACAAGCTCTTTACTCAGGACAAGAGCATCGAGGCCTACTGTGAGAAGATGCGGACGCTGCAGGAGAGCGGCGTTCAGGTCTATGTGATGATCATCCTTGTCTCGCTTGTGGCTATCGTGCTGTTCTATCTGCTCTATCTGCGCAAGGGTCTTCGTTCCGACCGTCTGTACAGTCGTCTTATGGACATACTTTCTGCACACATAGACAATGCCCGCAGCCATGTGGCTCAGTATGGCGACGTGCAGCCCTCGCACCTCCAGCAAGCGATGGATGGAGATGACTTTGTGCGTGTCTCCGGCGAGTGCCGCACGGCGGTGGAGGCATGCCAGGTGGACAATCCAGTAATGGCCGATGCTGCCATGCAGCTGATTGCTGAGGTGGAGGCGCTCTACGGGCGCGTGCTGCACGATGCCCAGGAGCTGATCTCACTCGACACGCAGCGCTACAAGGCTTCGTTTGAGGAAGACCGCCTATACGTGATGAACCAGATATTGGACAATTGTCTGAGCACCATAAAACATGAGACAATGTACTATCCCGCTCGTGCCAAGCAACTGGTGGACGGCATGAAGAGGGAAGAGGCATCGCAGGAACAGCTGCACGAATTGCTCGACTTGCTCCAATACTATCGCGAGGTATATATGTTGCTGTATCATCAGGCAGAGCGCCAGGTGGAGCAGCACAGCTTCCGCCGCCAGCAACTCGCGGTACGGCAGGCATTGCAGACGTTTGCCGACGAACTTTCCGATACCCTACGCCGTCAGCAGAAGCGTGAGGTGTCGCTGCAGGTCGAAGCCGACGAGTCGCTCTGTGTGGTTTCCGATGCCGACCTCTTCCAGGCATTGCTGCGCTCTCTCGTGGAGGACAGCAAGCGGCAGTGCGATGCCATCCACTTACATGCCCGGGAACAGGGGGATTCCGTCCTCTTCACCCTTACAATCCACGGCGTCTGTCTGAGCCAGGAGGAGACCGATCGCATGTTCAGTCCATCGACGAGCAGCATACAGTGTCTCATCGCACGCCAGATTATCAAGGAACACGACTCCCACTGCCGCATGCCGGGTCTTCGGCTCTATGCCGAGACGAAGGGGGAGAAGGCTTTCTGCATACACTTTACGCTTTTAAACGCACAAAAGATTAAGATACCACATGGAACCATTTAAAGTAATTATTGTAGAGGATGTCAAGCTGGAACTCAAGGGTACGGAACAAATCTTCCGTTCCGACATTCCGGAAGCCGAGATAATCGGTACGGCTCAGAACGAAGGCGAGTTCTGGAAACTGATGCGACAGCAGGTGCCCGACCTCGTGCTCCTCGACCTCGGACTGGGGGGCAGCACGACCGTGGGCGTGGACATCTGTCGCCAAATACGTACGCGCTATGCAGCGTTGAAGATACTCATCTTCACAGGTGAGGTACTCAATGAACGCCTGTGGGTGGAGGTGCTGAATGCCGGTGCCGACGGCATTATCCTCAAGACGGGCAATCTGCTGCAACGGGATGACGTGATGCTGGTCATGCATGGGCGTCACTACGTCTTCAACGAGCCCATTCTGGAGAAGATTATCGGACGCTTCAAGAAACTCGTCAATTCCGAGAGCGACAAGGCCGATGCCATGATCGAGTATGAGATCGACGAATACGATGAGCGCTTCCTGCGTCATCTGGCACTGGGATACACGAAGGACATGATCTCCAGTCTGCGCAAGATGCCCTTCGGCGCCAAGAGCCTGGAAAAGCGGCAGGTTGACCTCATCAACCGTCTCTTCCCGGCCTCGGAGCGTACGGGCGTCAATGCCACTCGTCTCGTCACCCGCGCTTGCCAGCTGCACATTCTTGACGTTAATCATCTGGTGGCCGATGAAGACTAAACCTTCCTTCATCGAAGTCCTGCTTTCCCTTGTAGCGTTGTCGGCTGCCGTGCTGCCCTTTGCCTCGTGGCTGCTCAATCTGATGGGACTTCCCGTGCGCAGCATGTTCTCCGATGAGGGCCTGCGGTGGCTCTTCCTGCATGGAGCAGAGTCGATGTGCAGCTACGGTGCCATGGTGGGCATTGGGTTCTTTGCGGCGCTCGGCAGCTTGATGTTTGTGGGCTTCGACGGGAGTCTGTATCGCCGCACGCCCTTCCTCATCTCACTCTTTTTTGCTGCTCTCATCGATGCCCTCCTGCTGCTGGCCATGTTGCATCCTCGCAGCCCTCTCATCAGCCTTACCGGCTCGCTATGGCCCAGCCCGTTCCTGCATGGTTTGCCCTTTGCCCTCTGCATTGGCCTGCAACTGGTGGCACTGATCTATGGTCTGCTGGTGCAGCGCGTATGTGATGTGCCCAGTTTCGTGTCCTTCCTTTGTGCGGGGATGCTCCGCTATGCACCGTGGATGGCCTGTGTGGCACTGTGCTCCTTCCTCTGCAGTGGATTGCGATACGTGCTTCTGTAGCGGAACTGAGCCTTCGGAAGTGGTGAAGTAGTCAATGGTTAGCTACTTAATTACAACTACAGTTGGGGGCGTGATACTCCTGACACTTAAATAACGGAATGAAAATCAATGTTGACCCTTCGATAAGTCGTGATGTTTTTCTATGGTAAATCTCTCTGAATTGAATACCGCACAACAGGAGGCCGTCGTCTGCTGCGACGCTCCCTCGCTGGTCATTGCCGGTGCCGGCAGCGGAAAGACGCGTGTGCTCACCTACAAGATTGCCTATCTCCTGGAGCATGGCTATCTGCCATGGAACATCCTGGCCCTCACCTTTACCAACAAGGCTGCGCGCGAGATGCAGCAGCGTATCAGCAGCCAGGTGGGTGCCGAACAGGCATCCAAGCTCTGGATGGGCACTTTCCACAGCATTTTTAGCCGTATTCTGCGAATCGAGAGCCAGTTGCTGGGCTTTACCTCTGACTTTACCATCTACGATGCCAATGACTCCAAGAGCCTCGTAAAAAGCATCATCCGCGAGATGCAGTTGGGCGACAAACAATATAAGCCCTCCACCGTCAGTGCCCGTATCAGTGCTGCCAAGAATTCGCTGATTCTGCCTGATGCCTATGCGAGGAATGCCAGCTTCACTCGTCGCGACGACGCTCAGGGGATGGGGCGTCTGGCTGAGATATACCATACCTATCAGATGCGCTGCAGGCAGGCCAACGCGATGGATTTCGACGATCTCCTGCTCTACACCTGGCTCCTGCTGAACCAGAATGAGGAGGTGAGGCGGAAGTATCAGGAACGTTTCCAGTTTGTTCTCGTCGATGAGTATCAGGACACCAACTATGCCCAGCATCAGATTGTCTGGCTGCTCACTCGGGAGCGACAGCGTGTCTGTGTGGTGGGCGACGACGCACAGAGCATCTACAGCTTTCGTGGTGCCAATATCGACAATATTCTTAACTTCCAGCAGATGTATCAGGGAGCGCGTCTCTTCAAGCTGGAACAGAACTATCGTTCGACGCAGAATATCGTGAGCGCGGCCAATAGCCTTATCCATCACAACGAACGACAGATACGCAAGGACGTCTTCAGCCAGAACAGCGTCGGGGAGCCCATCGAGGTCTGTCGTGCCTACAGTGAAGTGGACGAGTCGAACATCGTGGCACGCCGGGTCAAGTACTATGCTCGTAACGAGCATATCCCATACAGCCAGATGGCCGTACTCTATCGCACCAATGCCCAGAGCCGCAGCTTCGAGGAGACGATGCGTCGCGAGAACCTCCCTTACCGCATCTATGGTGGCATGTCATTCTACCAACGCAAGGAGATCAAGGATGTCATTGCCTACTTCCGCTTTACTGTGAACCCCAACGACGAGGAGGCCTTCAAGCGTATTATCAACACTCCTGCACGCGGCATCGGGCAGACCACCGTGGACCGTATTCTCACCTATGCCACCCTCCATCAATTGCCCGTGTGGCAAGCCTTGCAAGCCGATGCACAGGCACTTGGTATAAATAGGGGAACGCGCGCGCGTATCGATACTTTCTGCCAGCTTATCGAGGGATTCCATTCCCAGGCTGATACGGTGGACGCCTATACGCTGGGCATGCAAATCGTGCGCCAGAGCGGCCTGCGCGACGAAGTGTTCCAGGGACACGAGCCCGACGACATCTCGAGGCAGGAGAACCTTCAGGAACTGATGGATGGTATCAGTGCCTTCGTGGAACAGCACACCGAGGAAGGGGAGGGCACCCTGCTCACACACTACCTTCAGGAAGTCAGCCTCCTCTCCGACCAGGACGAGGATGACAGCGAGGGGGACAACAAGGTGACGCTCATGACCATTCATGCAGCCAAGGGTCTCGAGTTTGATGTCGTCTTTGTGGTCGGCATGGAGGAAAATCTCTTTCCCAGTGAGATGGCGTTGGAGAATCCTCGCCAGATTGAGGAGGAGCGACGCCTATGTTATGTGGCCATGACGCGAGCCCGCCAGCACCTTATACTCACCTTCTCCAAGAGTCGTTTCCACTTTGGCAAGATGGAGTTCGGGCGTCCCAGCCGTTTCCTCTCCGAGATTGACAGCCGTTATCTGCACATGGCTGGCAGCAGCGAAGCGCCCGCCGCTTCTCCGCTCTCCCGTGGCCGTGGTGAGGAGCGTCTCCCGTCCCGCCGGGACATGCTCCAGCCGCGCCCAGCCACCACGGTGCGTAGCAGCGAGCCTCTCGCCTCGTCGCGTCCCACTCCTGTGCCCGAGCCACGCTTTGTCCGTGTGCGCCCCACAGCCTCGACCGCCTCGTCGTCTTCCACTCCGGCAGACGGCAATTTTGTTCCTGGTGCGCGCGTCTTACACGATCGCTTCGGCAGCGGCATCATCGAGCGCATTGAGGGGAGTGGGCTTGATGCCAAGGCCACCGTCCGCTTTGACAACGTGGGCGTCAAGGTGCTCCTTATGCGTTTTGCCCGCCTTACCCTTGCTGCCTCTTCCTAACCTTCTCCGGCCGACGGAGGGCGGAACAAAACAATTCCCGCCATGAGGCGACGCAGCTGCCCGGCGAGCGAAGAAAGGCTCGAAATGCACTCTAATCCCCAAAATGCAATGTATTTGGGGATTATTAGCTTTGGGTTTAGAGATTCTTTGCACTAAAGGCAAAGCGGCAGAGCCGAGCGAGGGGACGAGGAACCGAGTCAGGAGGGATGAGGAGCCGACTGCGGAGGGAGATGGAGTCGGGTCTGAAAGTAAAACGGCTCGGGGCGGACGGTTGGACGCCCCGGGGCATCTATTCGGACGGCCCGAGGCGTCTAACCGAATGGCCCGGGCCGTCTGAAGCCGAAATCTTTCCTTGCGGCATATATATCATCCTGGTTTCTAATTCATAGTCCTTAATCTCAAACTATGAACTATGAATTATGCATTATAAACTCTAATCCCTAATCCCTAATCCAATAATCATACAATCTTTTTCATCCACTGTTGTCCCCGGAAGCGCCAGAGGAAGATGGCACCTCGCATCGAGAGGTCGAGAGCCATGGCTACCCAGGCGCCCTGCAGGCCCATCGTGGATACGAGGATAGCTGCCAGCGGGATGCGGATGGCCCAGATGCAGCCTAGGTTGATGCTGCACGGAAGTAGCGTGTCTCCCGCTCCCACGAAGATTCCGTAGGCTACAATGTTGGCGGCGAACATTGGCTCTGCAAACGCCTCGATTCGCAGGCAGCGTACGGCCTCTGCCTGTACGGCGGTATCGGGGGTCATCAGGGACATCAGGGTGGGAGAGCATAGATACATTACCACGCCCATGATGCTCATAATCAGCATACCCATCGAGAGCGTGATCCGTCCAAAGCTCCGTGCCAGATGGCGGCGGCGGGCTCCGAGACTCTGTCCCACCAATGCGGTGGCTGCATCCGAAATGCCGTAGCCAGGCATGTAGCACAGCGCTTCGATGGTGATGCCGAATGAGTTGGCAGCCAAGGCCACTGTGCCCAGCGGCGCGATGATGATGGTGCTCATAATCTGGGCGCTGCACATGATGAAGTGTTCCACGCCCATGGGCAGAGATATCTTGAAGCTACGGCGTAATGTGGATAATGTGGGCAGGAAGCGACCCGAGTCCTGCAGCAGGTTCAGCTCACGCGAGCGGATGCAGACAAAGTATAGCATCATCAGCGCTCCGAAGGCAAAGGAGATGGCGGTGCCCAGCACGGCTCCCAGCACACTCAGCCCTGCACCGGGGATGGTGATGCCCAGCACTGTGTGGGAGGGGAAGATGAGGAGCCAGTTGAAAAGCACGTCGAGCACACACATGAGAATGTTGACGGTGCTGGGCGTGCGTGTGTCGCCCGAGCATCGCAGCATGCCGCTGCAAAGTGAGTTCATCTGCATCAGGGGGATGCAGAGACAGAAGACCATGAAATAGATGCTGGCGTCGTGCCTGATGCTTTCGTCGCCGCCGAGCCAAACGGGCAGATAGGGACTGATGCCGACGCCGATGACAGCCAGCAGGGCGCTGAACTGCAGGCAGGAGCTGAGTCCCTGGCGCAGAATGTTACGGGCCTCGGCCAATTCGTTGGCACCGATACGATGTGCCACTTGCACGTAGAAGCCCTTGCTGAAAGCTGAGCATAGCCCGGCAAAGAGCCATATTGTGGTGGAGACGATGCCGATGGACGCGCTGGCGTTGGCACCCAGACTGCCCACCATGGCAGCATCGATGTATTCCATCAGTATGGCGCTCAGCTGTGCCAGCATCGAAGGGATGCTGAGTGTGGCTGCCAGGCGCAGTTGTTCGCGCCCGCCCAGATGCTGCCCGTCCCGAATCTTCTGCAGCAGAAGGTCTTTCTGTTTCGTCTGGCTCATGCGTGAGGATTAATGAAGGTTCTGAGACGCTGCAGTGCGCGGATGATGTTGTCGCGCTGTGTGGCCAGATTGATGCGCACAAAGCCTTCGCCCCCCGTGCCGTAATGCGAGCCTGCTGCCAGCCACAGGTGCTGCTCTCGTCGCAGGCGGTCGCAGAAATCCTCCACGTCCTTCGTCACCGAAGATACGTCCACCCACATCAGGTAAGTGCCCTGCAGCTGGCACACGCGGAGCATGGGCATCTGTGAGTCGATGAATTCCTTGGCTGCGAGATAGTTGTTCCATATGTAGAGACATAGTGCATCAAGCCATTCCTCACCGCCGTCATATGCAGCTGTGGTGGCTGTGATGCCGAAGGGGTTTACGTCGCAAACCTCATGGATGTTCACTGCCCGGTCGATGCGTCGCCGCAACGAATCGTCGGGGACAATTATCTGGGCGTTCTGCAATCCTGCGATGTTGAAGGCCTTGCTGGCACTGGTGCAGATGCAGGCATGCGCCATGTGTTCGCTGCCCAGCGAGGCGTATGGCACGAAGCGGTGTCCGGTCATTGTCAACTCGCAATGTATCTCATCGGCCACGACAAACACATTGTTCCTCTGGCAGATGTCTGCAATCATCTGAAGTTCCTCTGCACTCCATACTCTGCCGCTCGGGTTGTGTGGGGAACAGAGCAGGAGCACCTTCACGTCGGGCTTTGCAGCACGTCGCTCGAGGTCCTGAAAGTCGATGCGGAACGTGTCGCCGTCCCTCTGAAGGCAGCTCTCCTCGGCACGGCAGCCAAGGTTGCGTATGCTGCTGTAGAAGCAGTTGTAGACAGGGCTCAGTGTGAGCACCCCGTCGCCCGGACTTGTCATTGCCCTCAGAATGGCGCTGATGGCGGGGACGATGCCGGGCACCGTAATCATCCACCGACGTTGATATTCCACCCCATGTCGCCGTGCATGCCAGCGGATGATGCTGTCGTAGAAGGCGTCGTCGGGCATCGCATAGCCGAAGACACCATGGGAGAGCCGCTGTGCGAGGGCATCGCGCACGGCCGGACAGGCGGGGAAGTCCATGTCGGCCACCCACAGCGGCAGGTCGACCGATGGGTCTTCGTCCCACTTCATGCAGCCGCTGCCACGACGATCGACGGGGGAGTCAAAGTTGAATCTTATCATTTTTCCTCAATTGTGCAGTCGGCCGGTGCCTTGCGGTTCTCGTCGATGATGATTTCGCCCACATGCCCATCGACCACGATGCTGCCCGATGTGGGGTTCTTGATGCTGTGCACATTTCCGCGGAGGGTGGCTTTGATGGTGCTGTACTCGAAGGCGAGGTTGGCATCGTCGCCCATCGTGCAGTCCTCCATCACGAGGTTCTCGCAATAGCACAGCGGCTGTTCGCCGGTGATATGACAACGCACGAGGCGCAGGTTCTTGCTGTACCATCCCAGGTATTCGCCATTGATTTCGCTGTCATAGACGGTGACGTTCTCGCACTCCCAGAAGGAGTCTTTTGAGTTCAGGAGCGAGTTGCGGATTACGACGTTGCGCGCATACTGGAAGCTATAGTTCCCCTCGAGATGGAAGTGGTCGATGTCCACATTCTCGACGTGCATGGCTAGATAGTCGGCATGGTCCATGCGCGTGTCTCGTATCACGATGTCGGAGCAGTCCCAGAGTGTCTCCTGGGCCAGCGGGAACTGGCATCGTTCGATATGGATGCCCTTCATGCGGCGGAACATCTTGGGCGCCTCCACGCGGCAGTCGGTGAGGCTTCCGTCCTCGGAATACCAGAGTGACGAGCGTGCGCTCTCGCGGAAGAGGCATTCCTTTACGCGGAAGCCTCGGCACTCCCAGAAAACATACTTGCCCTCGAAAGTGCAGCGTTCGGCTTCGATATTCCCGCTTTCCTTGATGGAGGATTCGCCCAGATGGATGGTGACGTTCTCCAGTCGTGCATCGTGCAGTGTGTATAGCGGCCTCTCGCCGCCAAATTCCTTATCTTTGATATGTTGCATAACTCGTGTCTATGTGTGTAGTGTAATATTGTTAATTGTGGTGAAGAGATGCGTGCCGTGGCAGAGGGGAATCAGTCGTCGGTGAGCTTGCGGTAGCGTATCCGGCGCGGTTCCTCGAGTCCGAGGCGCTTGAGCTTGTTGGCTTCGTAATCCGTGTAGCTCCCCTGGAAGAAGTACACTGTGCCGTCGCCCTCGTAGGCCAGAATGTGGGTGCAGATGCGGTCGAGGAACCAGCGGTCGTGGCTGATGACTACGGCACATCCGGCAAAGTTCTCCAGACCCTCCTCGAGAGCTCGCAATGTGTTCACGTCAATGTCGTTCGTGGGCTCGTCGAGCAGCAGGACGTTGCCTTCCTGCTTCAGCGCCATGGCCAGGTGGAGGCGGTTACGTTCTCCGCCGGAGAGTACGCCACACTTCTTCTCCTGGTCGGCACCGCTGAAGTTGAAGCGGCTCAGGTAGGCACGGACGTTGATGTCGCGTCCGCCCATGCGGATGAGCTCATTGCCCTGGCTTATCACCTGGTATACGCTCAGCTCGGGCTTGATGTCGTGGTGGCTTTGGTCCACATAGGAGAGTTTCACTGTCTCGCCCACCTCAAACGTTCCACTGTCGGGCTTTTCAAGGCCCATAATCATGCGGAAGAGCGTGGTCTTGCCGGCTCCGTTGGGGCCAATGACTCCCACAATGCCGTTGGGCGGAAGCGAGAAGTCCAGGTCGCGGATGAGGACATGCGAGCCGAAGGCCTTGCAGAGTCCGTGGGCCTCGATGACCTTGTTGCCCAGTCGCGGGCCGTTGGGGATGTATATTTCGAGCTTCTCCTCGCGCTCCTTCTGCTCTTCGTTGAGCATGCGGTCGTAGCTGTTCAGTCGTGCCTTTCCCTTTGCCTGCCGAGCCTTGGGTGCCATGCGCACCCACTCCAATTCCCTCTCCAGCGTCTTGCGACGTTTGCTGGCTGTCTTCTCCTCCTGCTCCATGCGTCGGGTCTTCTGTTCGAGCCACGAGGAGTAGTTGCCCTGCCAGGGTATTCCCTCGCCGCGGTCGAGTTCGAGGATCCATCCGGCCACATCGTCGAGGAAGTATCGGTCGTGCGTCACGGCAATGACCGTGCCTTCATATTGTGTGAGGTGCTGTTCCAGCCAGTCGATGCTCTCGGCATCCAGGTGGTTCGTGGGCTCGTCGAGCAGCAGCACGTCGGGCTTTTGCAGCAACAGGCGGCACAGTGCCACGCGGCGACGCTCGCCGCCGCTCAGCTGGCTGACCGGCGCATCGGCCGGCGGCAATCGCAGTGCGTCCATCGCGCGTTCCAGCTTGCTCTCCAGATTCCATGCGTCGGTCGAGTCGATGATGTCCTGCAGCTCTCCTTGACGGGCAAACAGTTGGTTCATCTTTTCCTCGTCCTCGTAGTACTCAGGCAAGCCAAATTTCTGGTTGATTTCCTCATATTCCGTGAGTGCATCCACTACCGGCTGCACACCCTCCTTGACCACCTCGATGACGGTCTTTGCCTCGTCCAGCTTGGGGTCTTGCTCCAGATACCCCACCGTGTAGCCGGGACTCCACACTACGTGTCCTTGGTAGCTTTGGTCGATGCCGGCAATGATTTTCATCAGCGTGCTCTTTCCGGCTCCGTTCAGTCCGATGATGCCTATCTTGGCTCCGTAGAAGAAGGAGAGATAGATGTTCTTCAGCACTTGTTTCTGATTCTGCTGGATGGTCTTGCTAACGCCCACCATCGAGAAGATAATCTTTTTGTCGTCGGTTGTTGCCATGTTTATATCAGTTCATAGTTTTATAATTCAATGTGAAGGGGCTCATAATAGGAGCAGTGCGCTGACGCTCAGCCCGAAGGTGAGGATGGCGAGCGATGTGGTGGCCAGCACCTTGTTCAGCCTGCGTCCCATACGTATCTGCCGCATCAGCCGCCAGTTGGTGATGTGGAAGGCGAGGTAGGGGAGCATCAACACAGCGTTCGTCCGAAGGCTGGGCAACGTGAGTGCCACTGCGATGATGCCTGTCATGAGGTAGAGCACCTCGGTGGCTCGAGGGCCGATGAGCGTGACGAGCGTCACCTTGCCCACATGGGCATCTGTCTCGCGGTCGCGATAGTTGTTTACCAGCAGCAGGCAGTCAATCACCAGCCCGGAGGCCAGGGAGAGCAAGACTACCTCACGCGTGAGCGCGTGTGTCTGTATATAATAGGTAGCACAGACGGGTACCAGACCGAAGAATACCAGCACCAGCACATCGCCTAATGCACGGCGACTGAACAGGAGGGTGTACAGGAAACAGCATACCACGCATGCCAGCCCTACCCATACCATCTTCCATCCGCCCCACACTACCAGTGGGAGGCCCGTGGCAGCGCTTAGCAGCGTCACCAATGTGATGCCCCATCGCATGGCTCGCGGCGTCACCCATCCCTGAGCCACTGCACGTTCGGGACCCAGCCGTTCTGCGGTATCCACTCCGTCGGCCCAATCGAAATAGTCGTTGACCAGATTGGCGTCCACCTGCATCAGCAAGGCAAAGAGCAAGCATAGCGCTGCTGGCAGCCACAGGAAGTCCGACGGAGCTTCATGCCACGCAGCGCTCAGTGCAATGAGCACGGGGACGGCAGCTCCGGTAAGCGTCTTGGGGCGTGAGGCTAACAGCCACGCACGCGGCGAGTTGGTGCGAATCTCCACAATATCTTAATGCTTGGGTTTCAATTGGCCTGCAAAGTTAGCTCTTTTTCTGTAGAATAAAGAATACTGGCTGATGATTTAATGTTTTTTTAGTTTTCACCCGTCCGCATGACTTGTTTCATGAGCCTTCTTTCGCCGCCTTCGGGCGTTGCCCTGAGGCTCGATGTGCCCATTGTTGTGTGCCGCGTGTTCCGAGATGAACGACACTTGGGAGGAAGGTTTTCGACACTCGGCTGTTAATAACTTTATAATAAATATCTGCCGACGCATGCAGTCTATGTGAGCCAAACTTCATACCTTTGCAGAAAAATAAATGAAGTTTCGAAAGTGGCATCGAAGGAAGGCATGCGAGCTGTCCCCGCACAGGGGGAAGCCCGGCGGTACATGCTCCGCCGGCGGGAGGAACGTGCTCCGTCGGCGGAAAGAGCGTGCTCCATCGGCAGGAGGAGCGTGCTCCGTCGAGGGGTGGAGTTCTTGAGGTGTCAAGCGCCGCAAAAGGCGTCGAGCGGGAAGCCCTGAGAATCAGGCATGCCGTCTGCCCGCCTTCATTGCCCGGAATGGGGGCGGAAGAAGAACCACCCGACCCGAACCGGATACTGCCACGGAATCCGGACTCCCGAAACTCCCGAAACTTAAATCAATGTAAAATGGCGAGTTAAGAACTCCCGAAACGTAAGAAAAATAAGTTTATGCCCGAGACAAGTAATAAACGACGTTCATCGTCGCGCACGAAGATTGTGGAAGTGCCCAGTGTGGACAGCTACGGACACAAGCAGCCTCAGAACCTGGAGATGGAAGCGGCCGTGCTGGGAGCGCTGATGGTGGACCAGGAAGCCTATTCGCAGGTAAGTGACCTGTTGAAACCCGAATCGTTTTACGACAAGCGTCACAGCTATATATATCAGGCAGTGCAGTCGCTCAGCGCCGAACAGAAGCCCGTGGACATCATGACCATCATCGACCGGCTGGAGACCATGGGCACGCTGGAAGAGGCTGGCGGACCTGCCTACATCATGCAGATAAACTCCCAGATAACGAGCAGCGCGCATCTGGAGTACCATGCACAGGTGGTGGCACAGAAGTTCCTTGCCCGCCAGCTCATTACGCTGAGCAGTTTCGTGCAGACAAAGGCGTTTGACAGCACTGTGGATGTGGCCGACCTCATGCAGGAAGCCGAGAGCCAGCTCTTTGCCATCTCGCAAGCCAACCTTCGAAAGGATTACACCCAGATAAATCCCGTTATCGACCAGGTGTATGAGAACCTTCGCAAGGCCGCAGCCCTGGATGGCGGTATGAGCGGCATCGCTTCGGGATTCGAGAAACTGGACAAGATGACCAACGGATGGCAGAACAGCGACCTCATCATTATCGCTGCACGTCCGGCAATGGGAAAGACCGCCTTCGTGCTCTCCATGGTGCGTAACATGGCAGTGGACCGCAAGATACCGGTGGCGATGTTCAGCCTTGAAATGTCGAACCAGCAGCTGGTGCAGCGTCTGATGGTCAACGTGTGTGAAATCGAAGGCGAGAAACTGCGCAGCGGCCAACTGGCTCCCTACGAGTGGAGTCAGCTTGACTCTCGTGTCCGTATGCTCGTCGATGCCCCTATCTATGTGGACGACACGCCGCAGCTCTCTGTCTTTGAACTGAGAACCAAGGCCCGCCGGCTCGTAAGGGAACACCAGGTGAAGTGCATCATGATTGACTACCTGCAGCTGATGAATGCCAGCGGAATGAACGTGAACAGCCGTCAGGAGGAGGTGGCCTTGATAAGCCGTTCGCTGAAGGGACTTGCCAAGGAGCTGAACATCCCCATCATTGCCCTGAGCCAGCTGAACCGTGGCGTGGAGGGGCGCGAAGGCCTCGAGGGAAAGCGCCCGATGCTGAGCGACCTGCGTGAGTCGGGTTCTATTGAGCAGGATGCCGACATTGTATGTTTTATCCATCGTCCCGAATACTATGGCTTTAAGCAGGATGACAACGGACGTCCCCTGACGGGCGTGGCCGAGTTTATCGTGGCCAAGCATCGTAACGGACAGGTGGGTGACGTACGCCTCCGCTTTAAGGACCGCTTCGCCCGCTTCACCAATGACGAACATCGCATCCCGCTTCCCGGTGAGAATCCCGCCGTCGAGGGTCGCATCGCATCTGCGCCAATGACGGACGAGGAGAAAGCACAGGCCGACTCCCTTGTTGACAACATTCCCATTGCCGATCCCCTTGGCCCCGCACCGGAGAACAGCGCGCCCCCCTTCTGATTCCCTTTACGCCATGCCCTCGATGGGCAAAAGATAAGCATCACCCGCTTCCATACAAGAGAAAAAATTCTTTTTTTCTTGCCCATTCCACTCATTTGCACTATCTTTGCACGCACAATAGGAGAATGATGGGTGATACAACTCAGTATTTAGGCTCTTCCGACTCTCTTTTTTCATACGCGAGAAGAGAATGCGGAGGACAATAGAAACATACATTAAAGACATGAGCAAGAAATTTGCAGAACGAAACAAGTTGAACCTCAGTGAGGTGAATAAAGAAGTACTGAAGACGTGGGACGACGAGGATGTCTTCCACCGCAGTGTGACGGAACGCGAGGGGTGCCCCTCATTTATCTTCTTCGAAGGTCCCCCAAGTGCTAACGGACATCCCGGTATTCATCACGTGCTGGCACGCAGTATTAAGGATACTTTCTGCCGCTATAAGACCATGAAGGGCTTCCAGGTGAAGCGCAAGGCAGGATGGGACACACACGGACTGCCTGTGGAGCTTGGTGTGGAGAAAGAGCTGGGCATCACGAAGGAGAATATCGGAAAGACCATTTCCATCGAGGATTATAATGCCCGTTGCCGGCAGAATGTAATGATGTACACCAGCGAATGGACCGACCTGAGCCGCCGAATGGGCTATTGGGTGGACATGGAGCATCCCTACATCACGTATGACAACAAGTATATCGAAACCCTCTGGTGGCTCCTCAAGCAGCTTTACGAGAAAGGACTCCTGTATAAGGGCTACACGATTCAGCCCTATAGCCCAGCCGCAGGCACCGGTCTCTCGAGCCACGAACTCAACCAGCCCGGCTGCTATCGCGACGTGAAGGACACCACGGTGACAGCCCAGTTTGACATCCTCGACCCGCGTCCCGAGATGACTCAGCACGGCAAGCCCGTCTTCCTGGCATGGACGACTACGCCGTGGACGCTGCCCTCGAACACTGCATTGTGCGTGGGCCCGAAGATCGACTACGTTGCAGTGCAGTGCAAGAATCCATACACCGAGGAGGACATCACGGCTGTCATGGCCGAGGCTCGCCTCTCGGCATACTTCAAGTCGGAAGAGGATTACGTCATCGTGGGCCGTTATAAGGGCACAGAACTCGTGGGCATGCATTACAGCCAGCTCTTCCCGTGGGTGAAACCGACAGAGGTAGAGAACGGCAGGTTCACAATCAAGGAGGCGGACGCCTTCCGCGTCATCCCAGGTGATTATGTGACTACTGAGGACGGTACGGGTATCGTACACATCGCTCCCACGTTTGGTGCCGACGATGCCAAGGTGGCCAAGGACGCTGGTGTGCCTGCTCTTTATGTGATGGACAAGGCTGGCGACCCGCGCCCCATGGTGGACTTTACCGGCAAATACTTCTTGCCGGCCGATATGGACGCAGCATTCTATGCGGCTTGTGTCTGCAAGGAAGCGTATGCGCTTCACGAAGGAGCCTATGTGAAGAACGCCTACGACCCCAAGTATGCTTCGCTCAGCGAGAAGGAACTGGCTAAAACGGAAGACCTCAACATCATTCTCTGCATGGAGATGAAACAGGCAGGCCAGGCCTTTAAGATAGAAAAGCACGTACATAACTATCCTCACTGCTGGCGTACGGACAAGCCCGTGCTCTATTATCCGCTGGATAGCTGGTTCATCCGTGCCAGCGCTGTCAAGGATCGCATGCAGGAGCTGAATCGTACCATCCTATGGAAACCGGAGTCCACCGGCACGGGACGCTTCGGAAAGTGGCTGGAGAACTTGAACGACTGGAACCTGAGCCGCAGCCGCTACTGGGGCACGCCCCTTCCTATTTGGCGTAATAAGGACACACGCGAGGAGAAATGTATCGGCTCGGTAGAGGAACTCTATGCCGAGATAGAAAAGGCTGTTGCTGCCGGCGTGATGCCCAGCAATCCGCTCAAGGAGCGTGGCTTCGTCCCTGGCGATATGTCGCAGGAGAACTATGACCGCATTGACCTGCACCGTCCCTATGTCGATCAGATCTGGCTTGTAGGCGAGAGCGGGGCAGTGCTGAAGCGTGAGCTCGACCTTATCGACGTCTGGTTCGATTCGGGTGCAATGCCCTATGCCCAGCTGCATTATCCCTTCGAGAACAAGATGCTGCTTGACGGCCACACTGCATTCCCGGCAGATTTCATTGCAGAAGGCGTCGATCAGACACGTGGCTGGTTCTACACCCTTCATGCCATCGCTACGATGGTTTCCGACTCGGTGGCTTACAAGGCTGTTATCAGCAACGGACTGGTGCTTGACAAGAATGGCATGAAGATGAGCAAGCGTCTCGGCAATGCAATCGACCCGTTTGGCGCTATTGAGAAATACGGATCGGATGCCGTACGCTGGTATATGATTACGAACAGTGCTCCGTGGGACAATCTGAAGTTTGACGAGGAGGGCGTGCTCGAAGTGAGCCGTACATTCTTCGGCAAGCTCTTCCAGACGTACAGCTTCCTCACCATGTATGCCAATGTGGACGGATGGTGCTATGAGGAGGCTGATGTGCCGATGACCGAACGTCCGGAGATGGATCGCTGGATTCTCTCAGAACTCAATTCGCTCGTCCGTGAGGTGTCTGAATGCTATGAGACTTATGAACCCACACGCGCCGGACGTCTCATTCAGTCGTTTGTCGTGGACAATGTGAGCAACTGGTTCGTACGTCTGAGCAAGAAACGCTTCTGGGGCTCGGCCATGTCGCTTGACAAGCTGAGTGCCTATCAGACGCTCTATACATGTCTGGAGACGGTGGCTCGCCTGATGGCTCCTATTGCCCCCTTCTATGCCGACCGTCTCTATCGCGACTTGAACGAGGCAACGGGTCGTTCGTCGCAGCAGTGTGTGCACTTGGCTTCCTTCCCCGTAGCTGACGACAGCAAGATTGACAAGGAGCAGGAACTGCGCATGGAGCTGGCACAGCAGGTGACCTCCATGATTCTCTCCCTGCGCAAAAAGGAGCAGATCGTCGTAAAACAGCCTCTGCAGCGTATCGCCATTCCCGCTATCGACGCCGAGCAGCAACAGCGGCTGCAGGCGATGAAGCAACTTATCCTGGATGAAGTGAACGTGAAGGAGATGGAGTTCGTGGATGCCCAGGGCATGTTGGTCAAGAAGGTGAAGTGCAACTTCCGCACGATGGGCAAGAAGTTCGGTAAACTGATGAAGGATGTCAACGCAGCCGTGACTGCCCTCTCGCAGGAACAGATTTCACGCCTTGAAGCCGAACAGCACCTTCCGCTCATTCTCTCCACGGGGGATGAGGTGACCATCGACGCCGAGGATGTGGAAATCTATAGCGAGGATATCCCGGGATGGAGCGTAGCCAATGAAGGAACACTGACCGTGGCACTCGACCTCACCATCACTGAGGCCCTTCGCCTCGAAGGTGTGGCACGTGAACTGATACGTAGCATTCAGACATTACGTAAGGAAAGCGGCTTCGAGATAACCGACCGCATCCTGGTCACCCTGCCTGAGACGGACGATAACCGCGCTTGTCTCTCCGACTTCGGCCAGTACATTGCATCACAGGTGTTGGCAGACAGTGTCTCACTCGGCGACGCATTGTCAGTCAAGAAGGTATGATAGACCAAATGAAGTATTACGGCAAATATTAATCTGTACATTATATTCTTTTTATGGACGTAAGAGTTAGGTATTCAGACGAGGAACTGGAAGAGTTCCGACAGCTTATCTTAGAAAAGCTTGAAGTGGCCAAGAAAGATTATGAGACACTGATGGATCAGCTGACAAATCGTAAGGGCAACGGAGTGGACGATACCACTCCCACCTTTCACGCCCTTGAGGAGGGAGCTGCCACGCAGTTCAAAGAAGCCACAATGAACATGGCTGCCCGCACGCAGAAGTTTATCAAGGGGCTGGAAGCAGCGCTCATCAGGATTGATAATAAGACGTATGGCGTTTGTCGTGAGACCGGAAAACTGATTCCCAAGGAACGCTTGAGAGCAGTTCCGCACGCAACGCTCAGTATCGAAGCCAAGCAGATGCGCGACAAAAGACATTAGCGGGCATGCAGAGAAAGAAATCACAGGCACTCATGGTCGTGCTGCTCGTGCCCCTCATTCTTGTGGTTGATCAGGCCATCAAGATTGCGGTGAAGACTTCTATGTACTTGCACGAGAGCCGGCGTGTAACGGATTGGTTCTATATCCTCTTTACCGAGAATCGTGGAATGGCGTTCGGCATAGAATTGTTCGACAAACTGTTTCTGACCAGTTTCCGTATCGTGGCCGTCGTGGCATTGACATGGTATATCGTCCGTCGCATCCGTCGGGGGGTGCAGTGGGGATTCCTTGTCTGCCTGACACTCATTCTCGCCGGTGCGGCAGGTAATATCTTCGACTGTCTCTTTTACGGCATGGTATTCAATGATCCTGTCCCCCCCCAGGTGGCCCACTTCGTGCCGTGGGGTACTGGATACGCTCCAGTGATGATGGGCCGGGTGGTGGATATGTTCTATTTCCCGCTTGTCGAATGGGACTGGCCCTCCTGGCTTCCGTTCTGGGGCGGCGAACATTTCATTTTCTTCAGCCCCATCTTTAACTTTGCCGATGCCTGCATCTCCTGTGGCTGCATAGCCATGATTCTCTTCTATTACAAGCTGATACGTGAATGAAGAAAGTCCTGCTTCTTCTCCTGTTTTCCTTCCTGGTCGCATGTAAGCCCAGCAGACCGGGCGGCATTCTGTCAGAGAAAAAGATGGAGAATGTGCTTGTGGATTATCATCTTGCCCAAGGTATTGCCGAGGCCCAATCGGGGAATCGCGAGGTGGACACGTACAGGAACGTCCATGCCGTGTTCCTCAAACACCACATCACTGAGGCAGAATTCGATTCTTCTCTTGTTTATTACAGCATTCATGCCGAGAAACTCTCTGAGATCTATAAACATGTCACGGCACGCGTGGAAGCCCGGGCAGCCATGATGGGCGTGGAGGCACAGTCCGGTCCGCAGGACATCTATGAGCATCTGACCTCCGACGGCGATACCGCCAACATCTGGGCCGACCAGAAGTTCTGTATTATGCAACCGACCAAGATGCAGAATCTTTTCCGTTTCCACATTCCGGCTGACAGTTCGTTCCATGTCGGCGACCGTTTCCTGTGGCGCTTCCGCTCCAACTTCCGCCTGCAGGGTAATCTCCGGGAGGTCTATTTTGTATTGCTTGTGCGCTATGATACCGAGCCCGACACGGTGGCCAATGTGGCCATTCAGCTGCGCGACTCACGCCTGCAGGAGATTCGTTATGAGCCCGACACCCACCTGGATACATGCCGGATAAAGAGCGTGAGCGGCTATGCCTACTGGCCTTTGCCCGAAACCCGCGAGGAGAGCATGTTCTCATTGCTCGTACTGAGCGACATCAGTCTCATTCGTTTCCATAGGGAGCCGACCGAGCCCATCATCGAAACGCAGCCCGACACGGCGCTCGTGGATACGCTGAACGATATTACGACGCCCGAGGCTCCGGTTCGCCTGTCACCCAGCGAGTTGCGTGAGAGTCAGCCGCGCGAGCAGAAGCAGCACATACGCCGCGAGACCCCCGTCGATCCCAGCCTCTTGCGTCCAGGGCAGCGGCAGCAATTTCGTCGCCGGTGAAAAGCCTACCCGGGGCGGATGACTATATTTGCGCTGGGCAGACATCCTCGCCCAGCGCAAGATTCAGACAAAACTATTGCAACATATAAAGTCAGAAGAAACAGATATGGAAAAGATTATCATTACCGTCGTAGGCAAGGACACCACGGGCATTATTGCCCGAGTCTGCACCTACCTGGCCGAGCAGAGCGTGAACATTCTCGACATCTCCCAGACCATTGTCCAGGGCTATTTCAACATGATGATGATTGCCGACATCGCTCGCGCCCCCAAGTCCTTCATGCAGATGGCCACTGAGCTGGAAACCGTCGGTCAGGGAATGGGCGTACAGGTGAAATGCCAGCGTGAGGAAATCTTCGAGAAGATGCATCGCATCTGAGTCTCCACCTAAACATATCGCACTACGATGATCAATATCAACGAAGTCCTGGAGACAAATAAAATGGTCGAGGAAGAGACCCTCGACGTGCGCACCATCACGATGGGCATCAATCTTCTGGATTGTGCCGACAGTGACCTGGCTCGATGCTGCGACAAGATACGCCGCAAGATTTCCGAGAAGGCCCAATGCCTGGTTCAGACCGGTGATGACATCAGTCACGAGATAGGCATACCCATTGTGAACAAGCGCGTCAGCATTACTCCTATCAGTTTGGTGGGTGGCGCATGCTGCCGCTCCACAGCCGACTACGTACAGATAGCCCGGACGCTGGACGACGTGGCAAAGCAGGTCAACGTGAACTTCATGGGTGGCTACAGCGCCATTGTCAGCAAGGGTATGTCGGCGTCTGACGAACTTCTCATCCGTTCCATCCCCGAGGCGATGGCCTCCACTGAACGACTCTGCAGCAGCGTGAACGTGGGCAGCACCAAGACAGGCATTAATATGGATGCCGTACGGCTGATGGGCGAAATCATACGCCAGTCGGCCGAGGCCACCAAGGAGCAGGGTTCGCGGGGCTGTGCCAAGTTGGTTGTCCTCTGCAATGCCCCGGACGACAACCCCTTCATGGCAGGCGCCTTCCATGGCGTGAGCGAGACCGACGCCGTTATCAATGTGGGAGTGAGCGGGCCGGGCGTGGTTCATCACGTGCTGCGCGGAATTCGCGGTGCGAGTTTCGAGGTGCTCTGTGAGACCATTAAGCGCACCGCCTTCAAGATTACCCGTGTGGGACAGTATGTGGCGCAGGAAGCCAGCCGCCGGCTGGGCGTTCCTTTCGGTATCATCGACCTCAGCCTTGCCCCCACGCCGGCCATTGGTGATTCGGTGGCCGACATCCTGCGCGAGATCGGTCTCGAGCATCCGGGTGCGCCGGGAACCACAGCCGCCCTGGCTCTGCTGAACGACCAGGTGAAGAAGGGCGGCGTGATGGCCAGCTCGTATGTGGGCGGACTGAGCGGTGCGTTCATTCCTGTGAGTGAAGACCAGGGTATGATTGATGCCGTAGAAGCCGGTGCCTTGTCCATCGAGAAACTGGAGGCCATGACCTGCGTGTGCAGCGTGGGTCTCGACATGATAGCCATTCCCGGTGACACGCCTGCCTCCACCATCAGCGGCATCATTGCCGACGAGGCAGCCATCGGCATGGTGAACCAGAAGACCACGGCCGTGCGCGTGATTCCCGTCATTGGGCACGGGGTGGGGGAGACGGTGCAGTTTGGTGGCCTTCTGGGCTATGCTCCCATCATGCCGGTGAACCGCTTCGGATGTGAAGCCTTCGTCAATCGTGGCGGACGCATCCCGGCTCCCATTCACTCGTTCAAGAACTGACGTGTCTGATTCTTTTTACTCGAGATTCATCATACAAAATAATGGTTTAACAATGAAACGACTCTTCCTACTCCTCCTCGCCATGCTCTGCCTGACGTCTGGCGAAGCTAAGAAAAAGAAAACCAGTGGTAATCCCATCTTCCCCGGATGGTATGCCGACCCCGAGGGTACCGTGATGGACGGACGCTACTGGGTGTTCCCCACCTACAGCGCTCCTTTCGACGAGCAGCTCCACTTCGATGCTTTCTCCTCGCGCGACCTCGTGACGTGGACCAAGCACGAGCGTGTGCTCGAGCAGAAGAATGTTCCCTGGCTGCGTCGGGCGCTCTGGGCTCCTGCCGTCATTGCCGCCAACGGTCGCTACTACCTGTTCTTCGGTGGCAACGATGTCCACGAGGGCGAGGTGGGAGGCATCGGTGTGGCTGTGGCCGACCGGCCCGAAGGGCCCTATCGGGATGCGCTGGGCCGTCCGCTCATCAACGATATCGTGAACGGCGCACAGCCCATCGACCAGTTTGTCTTCCACGACGACGATGGCCGGTACTATATGTATTACGGCGGCTGGCGCCACTGCAATGTCTGCCGCCTGTCGTCCGATCTGCTCAGCATCGTGCCGTGGCCCGACGGACAGCTGTTCCATGAAGTCACTCCCAGCGAGTCGTATGTCGAGGGTCCCTTCATGCTGAAGCGGGGTGGGAAATACTATTTCATGTGGAGCGAAGGCGGATGGACGGGCCCCAACTATTGTGTGGCTTATGCTATCAGCGACAATCCTTTCGGTCCCTTCAAGCGCATCGGTAAGATTCTGGAGCAGGACGCGTCCGTAGCGCGTGGTGCGGGTCATCACTCGGTAATCCAGGTGCCCGGGCGCGATGAGTACTACATCGTCTATCACCGTCGTCCGCTTTCGGAAACGGACGGCAATCACCGTGAGACCTGTATCGACCGCCTCTATTTCAACCCCGACGGCACCATCCGCCCCGTGAAGATGACCTTCGAGGGGGTCAAGGCTCGCAAGCTGAAGAAACACTGACGGCCGAGGCTTTTTCAGAAAACGCAAGCGGGAGAGAGAACTGAGTGTTCTCTCTCCCGCTTGTCGTATATCGGCGGTCGCCCCATGGCATGGTGCTGTTCCTATGGTGGTAGTACCACCAAGCCCGTCGTGGCACTCCACCAATCGTTTCGTGGAGTGCCGCAAAACCGTTGATGGCCTGCCACCGATTCTGCCATGCGCGTGAGGCTCACTCTCCGGCGGGCGTGCTGCCCATGACCAGATGCAGCGTGCCGCCGCGGTGAATATCCTCGTTGCTGATCCAGGGCTGTTTCACCGGCTGGCCGTTCAGCGTGGCCTGCTGGACGTAGGGACTCTCGTCGCTGGCTCCCTCGGCTTCGATAACAAAGCGTCGTCCCGAGGAGTTCATGGGACTGAGACGTATCTCCGTGCGTGTAAACTGCGGGCTGCCTATCTGCATGGTGGGCTTCTCGGACACTCCGCCCTGCACGTCGAAGAGTCCGATGGCCGACATCACATACCATGCTCCCAGCTGTCCCTGGTCTTCGTCCTGCCCGTAGCCGTAGCCATGCTCGCCGCTCGTGCCGTAGAATTCATTGCATATGAGACGTGTCCACTTCTGCGTGAGCCATGGCTTGCCAGAGAAGTTGAAGAGCCACGAGATGTGCAGGCTGGGCTGGTTTCCGTGATTGTAGGGACTTTGCAGGCCCGAGAAGGCATTCACCACCTTGCCGCCTCCGAACGTGAGATCGCGGGCACGGGTGAAGATGGAGTCTAAGCGCAGATTGAATTCCTCGCGCCCCACGCGGTCAATGAGCCGCTCGGGTGTCTGAGGCACGAAGAATGTGTATTGCACTGCATTGCCCTCCTGGAATCCGCGCCACGATTCGTAGGGGTTGAAGCGGTCGATGAACGAGCCGTCGGTCATGCGCGGACGGATGAGTTTCAGCGTGTCGTCGAAGAGATTCTCCCATCCGGCAGACAGCGTCATGAGGCGCTCATAGTCCTCATTGTGCCCGAGAGCCTTGGCCCACTGGGCCACCGCCCATGCACTGAAACTGTATTCCAGCGTGTGGGATGCCGAGAAGGCCGAGCCGCCCGGATGTGTGCCGAAGAAGATACTGTCGTTGTATGGAACGTAGGCTCGCTCGACGAACTGGCGTGTGTCCATCTTTCCGGCACCTTCAATGCGCCCTTCCCATCCCAGTTCGTTCTTGAGGGCGGCCTCGTAGGCCGTCTCCACGTCATAGCCGCGAATACCATTCTGCCAGGCACCGGCCAGTGCGATGCTGACCATGTTGGTTCCCACGCCTGATACATACCGGCTGGCAGCTATACCGTCGCCCAGCCATCCTGCATCCTTGAAAACCAGCAGCTGGCTGTTCACCAGGTCGTTGTAATACTCGGGATAGGCCAGTGCCCACAGCTGCGTCAGGTTCCAGTAGGCTCCCCACAATGCGTCGGTGTTGTAATGACTGTGCACGGGTTTGCCATCCTTGCCGATGGGAATCTGGCCCACTGTGCCGTCGTTCTTCGGATAGGCGCCGCTGGCGTCGCTGGCCAGGCCTCGTCCGAGCAGAGCGTGGTACAGGCCGGTGTAGAATTTGATGGTGCTCTCCTCCGTGCCGCCCGAGACGAGGATGCGGCCCAGTGCCTCGTTCCATCGAGCCTCGGCCTGAGCCCGTGCCTCGTCAAACGTGAGTGAGGAGGCTTCTGCCTCAAGGTTCGCGCGCGCGTTATCTATTGAGGTATAGGAGAGGCCCACCTTGATGTTAATCTCATCGTCTGCTTCGGTATTGAAATTGAGGCACATGATTGCGCCAGGCCCCTTGATTTCACGGCCTGCAGTCCACGTGCTGTCTTGATAGCAGACGTCCACCGACAGCGGTTCGCGGTCGAGACTTGCATGAAAGTACATCGCTATGGTGGCCCCCGACTGGTACTTTTTTACATACTCAGGTTCCGTAATTACGTATCCCTCTACCGTGGTGGCATCCGGCATGCGGATTAATGCGTCGCGCACAGCTCCGCTCTCGCCCTGGCGGTTGCCAATGTTGAAAAGGATGTGAGCATCGTCCGAGGCTGGGAATGTGTATCGCTGGAAGCCCACGCGGTCAGTGGCCGTCAGTTCGGCTCTCACCTGATAGTCCGTGAGCATGGCTGAATAGTAACCTGGATGGGCCGTCTCGCTGGACTTGTCAAAGCGCGAGCGGAACCCGCCGTCGGGGTCGTCCATCAGTCCGGGACGCGTCTTAGCCTCGCCCGTGACGGGCATCAGCGAGACACCGCCAATCTGGAACTCGTGCAGGCAGGGGAAACCATCGATGGACGTGTGTCCGTCCTCGTATCCCACTGCTTCCCACCCCTGATTGTTGCCATAGGTGCCGTTGGTGGACGGGCCCAGTTTTGCCATGCCGAAGGGTACGGCGGCCGGTGTGTAGAAGAACCATCGGCTGTGCACCGTGCCGATATTGGGGTTCACGTATTGCAGCACGTCGGGCTGCGTCTCGGATGGCTTGCAGGCCACGATCAGCGTGGTCAGCATTAAGAATAAAAAGAGATTCTTTCTCATCGTGTTGAATGATGTATGCCAGGGTGGATTTGTGAGTTGTAAATTCTTCGTTATGAATTGTTGTCAAGTGCGGCCAGTGCAAAGGCGTAGGCTCCCAGCGAGATGGCACGACTGGCTCCGAGTGCCGAGATGGCGATTCCCACCTTCTTATGGGCAATGTAGGGTACGGTGCGGTCTGCTAATGGCACCTTTACCTCCGAATCACGCTCTGTGAGGAAGGCTGCGAGTCCCTCTTTTTCTTCGAGATTGAATACGTCCATCTGAAGGCTGGGGAATTTGTCGCCGCCAAAGGTCCCTACGGGACGCTTCATCTCGTCCATGATGCCCGGCAGGATATACTTGGCCGCACCGGCCACTCCGCCACCGATGACCACCAGCCCGTCCACGATGTCCAGTGCGTGGATGATGGCGTCTGCGGTCACCTCGCCCAGTTCGTGGAAACTGTCGATGGCAGCCTGGCGCTTGCCTGGTGCAGTGCCCTCAGCAATGTCAAAAATGTCTTTTGGCGTGAGGGCAGAGGCATCCTCGCCGCTCAGCTCCTGGTACACTCGTCGCACGGCTCGTATGCTCACGCTCTCCTCTGCGATCAGTTCGGGGTACTTCGGATTGCGCATCAGCCAGACATCGCCGCCGCATCCGTTGTCGCCGGTGAGCAGTCGTCCGTCAATGACCACTCCGCCACCGAAACCGGTGCCGAGCGTGATGCCCAGCAGATTGCGATAGCGTCGGGGGCTGCCGCTCTCGATCAGGCATTTGTTGATTTGTGGCAATGTGCCGGCCAATGCTTCGCCGTAGGCAAAGAGGTTTCCATCATTGTTGATAAAGACTGGAAGATGGAACTGCTCCTCCAGGAATGGCCCCATCGCCACACCGCCACGGAAGGCAGGGAAGTTCGGTAGGTCGCCGATGACACCATGGGCATAATCGGCCGGACCGGGGAAGGCAAAACTGATGGCCACCGGTTCCCGTGTGAGTTGGGACTTCACTTGGCGGAAGCCGTCGACAAGTACTGCCAGACAGCGTTCCATATTGTCGGGCACTGCAGCGAGACGCACTGGCTCCACCACTTCGGCACAGCCCTGCATCGCAGAAAATACAAAATTGGTCCCTCCGGCGTCGAGGGTCAGAACGATTCGTCGGTCTTGTTCGTACATGAGTCTAAGAGTTTATAGTTCAAAGTTTTGCGCATTTATGCTGAAGCGACAGGCTCGGACGGCAGTTCGTGGCTCCTCCATCCCTTTCAGAGAATGACTGTGAGGTCATCTTACGTATGCCTTGACGGTGACACATTCCTTTCCCTCGGCCATTCCATTGGGACGTATCGTATAGTCGCCCACGCAGGCGGGAATGATGAATGTCTCGGCATAGTGTACCACGAAGGGTGCAAATGTGTTTGTCGGACTCTCCACGACGGCTTCTTCGCCCTCGAGCAGATTCAGCACGTTGACACTCGTTCCGGTGTGGTGCAGCATGGGAGCGGTAAAGCGATGGCGGCGTGTTTCGATAAACTCATTCGGGTGCAGTCCCGTGCGCTCCTCGGTCCATCCCTCGCCCTGTGCCACCACGCTGACGTGGTTGCGCAGGTGGGCATAGACATAGTCCGTGTCGCGTTCCCACTGGATGACCTCGCGTCCGCGTTCTACGTTGATGGGACGTGGCTTGCCGTCGAGTCCCAGTCGCTGCCAGTCCCACAGCTTAAAGGTGAAGATGTTTGGCGTGGAACTGATTTCCAGTACCATGCTGCCTGCCCCAGAGCAGTGAATCGTGCCGCCGGGAATCAGAAAATGGTCGTGCTTTCGGGCTGGTATCTTGTTCACGTATTTCTCCGCATCGAAGACAATCTCACCCCGTTGGGCACGGCGCAGATCGCTGATCATAGCCTCGCGGTCGATACCTTTCCGCAGTCCCAGATAGACCACCGCATCCTCGCCTGCATCAAGAAGATAATAACTCTCGTCCTGCGTATAGGCCATGCCAAAGTTTTCTCGGATAAACTGTGTGGTGGGGTGTACCTGCAGGCTGAGATTGCCTCCTCCCATCGTGTCAAGAAAGTCGAATCGGATAGGGAAGTCCTTCCCGAAGCGAGCTTCCACGGGCTCGCCCAGCAGAAGGCGCGTCTTCGTGAGCACCAGATCGACGGAGGGCAGCTCGAAGCGCGTGCCGTTCACTTCCAGGTAGAGGCTGTTCTCCTCTGGTACGCAGTCGAAGCACCATCCGAAGTTTGGTGTCTCCCGATCCAGGTCGCACACCTCCTTCATCCATTGTCCGCCCCATGGTGCCGGATCGAAGAACGGCACTACACGGAATGGTCCTCTTACCGTCTGATCCATGCCGCGTTGGAATGTCTCGCGGTCAATCATCCGGGGTTGTCCGGGCAGGTGTGTGTCTATCCAATAATCGATGCGACCCATTAGACGGTCCTTATGACGGTCACAGATACGCCAGTCGTTAAAGTAACCTCGCTTGTATTGGATCGAGACTGGATCGGCATGATTGTCTATACCCACACCCTTTACCTCATGCCTACGGAAACGCTGCTGTATCTCCCAGCGTGCCATGTCGGCATAGACCACCACGGCGTCGTCCGTAGCAAACAGCGCCGCGCCGGTGCCGATGAGCACCGTGGGCCCAGCGCCGGTCGTCGCTTTCATCCATAACTTACGTTTCTCAATCTCCTTCTCTCCGAAGTAATCTTTCAGTTCCAGGTTCGTGACGTAGCCGAAAAGCACGTCGTCCGTCATGAAACGTTCCGTCATCGCGCTCACTTCAGCTTCGGGCTTCATCCAGCCCCGCACGTCGTTTACTTTGCCGGGAAAGGCTTGTGTGAAGACATGCAACACCTCTTCTTCATACACACCAGGGTATAGGTCGATGACCAACATGCTGTGACCCGAGGCGGTCTGTTTCAGCGTGTTGGCGATGGATTCCCATCCAGTGACAATCCATCCCTCAAGCCGTGTGGCCGGCCACTTGTCATAATTCGCTTTTCTCATTCGTTTGTTATTCCTGTTCTTGTCAGAATTCCATCATTCTGACATTCCACATGCAAAGGTACGGATAAGTGAGAGAAGAGCAAAACAAAAGACGAAGTTTTTTGTTTTGCTCTTCCGAACGAAAGTACCTTCGACTGCAGGTCAAAGGTACGGATAAGCAAGGGAAACATCAAATATTTTTCGTGTTTTCTCTCATTTATTTGTATCATTGACTACGTCGAATGCCCTTTCGCTTGATAGAATATAATGCAAGAATTCCTTCTTTCGTTTTGTTTTCTTCTCACTTATTCGTACCTTTGCCCACTGTGTTGCATAAAAACTATATTAATATGGAGAACGTTTACGTCATTGGATTGGAACTTGGCACTGATTCGGCCCGTGCATTGTTGGTAAATGCCCGGACGGGCGAGGAGGTCGACACGGAGGTTGTATCTTATCCCCGCTGGATGGAAGGTCGATATACGGTGGACAGCGATGCCCAGTTCCGGCATCATCCGCTGGATTATATTGAAGCTGTCGAACGTAGTGTGGGCACCGTTGTGCGTCGCCATCCCGACATGGTCGAGGGAATCGTCTCGATATCGTTGGATACGACGGCCAGCACTCCATGTCTTGTCGATCGGGAATGCACACCCCTTGCTTTGAAGCCTGAATACAGGGAGAACCCAGATGCAATGTTCGTGGTTTGGAAAGATCATACAGGCCAGGCAGAAGCAGATGAAATCAATGCACTTCTGTCGAGGCTGCCGGTGAACTATTCCCTACATACGGGCAATAGTTACTCTGCCGAGAACTTTTGGAGCAAAGTGCTGCATGTGCTGCGCCACAGCCCGGAACTGCAACGTGAAGCCTACTCGGCCATCGAGATTTGTGACTATATTCCAGCTCTGCTCACGGGATGTCGTGATGCCTCAGCGGTAAGAATCGGACATTGCGGAGCGGCGTCGAAGGCGATGTGGGCCGAGGAGTGGGGAGGTTACCCTCCGGCCGAGTTCTTCGAACAACTCGACCCTGTCCTGCTTCCCATATTGGCTCATCTGCCACGAACTACGTACAGTTGTGAGAAGTCTGCTGGACGGCTTACACCCGAATGGGCCGGCCGATTGGGACTTCGGGCAGGCATCGTCATAGGAGTGGGGAATGTGGACTCTCACTCCGGCGGAGTTGGCGGAGGTATCGAATATGGCACGATGGTGATGAATCTGGGCACCTCGGCATGCTTCATGTCAGTGATGCCTCCGAAGGAAATGGGCGACACGATTGTGGAGGGTATCTTCAGTCAGGTAGAGGGCTCCATACTGAGCCATATGGTGGGGTTTGAATCTGGCTTGTCGGCCTTCGGCGATGTTTTTGCTTGGTTCCGACGGCTGATGATGTGGCCTTTGGAAAGTATTGCAGGTCAGTGCGGTTTCATTAGTGAACAGGTGAGGCAGAAGTTGATGGAGGAGGCTGAGAATCGTATGCTCGATGATATTGCCCATGAGGCTGAACGACTGGAGGTGACCATGGATACCCCTCTGGCAACTGACTGGCTGAACGGACGACGCGCTCCCTACAGCAACAGTGCCCTGACGGCCACTGTCAGTGGCCTCAGCCTTTCGACCACAGTTGCCGAAATCTACTATTCACTGGTGGAGGCCACGGCTTTTGCAACTAAAAGCTGCATTGACCATAATTCACGGTTCGGCGTGGTGACACGTCGCCTGGTGGCTATCGGCGGTATCTCGCGTAAGTCGCCCTTTGTGGTTCAGATGCTTTCCGATGTAATGAACATGCCCATCGAGGTTCCCGACTGTTCTCAGGCTGGTACGCTGGGGGCGGCCATACACGCGGCAGTGGTGGCAGGCGTTTATCCTTCGGTCGGTGCAGCGCAACGCGTGCTCTGCAAGCCTGTCTGCCAGACTTATCACCCCAACCCTCATCGGCACGTACTCCTTCAGCATCGCTATGCTCGCTACATCGCATTGGGTAAGTTCACAGAATCGAGTGAGTTCCGTTCGAAAGAACAATGCTGAAAAACTTCGTCTTTCCCTTTGCATTCTCCTCGCTTATTCGTACCTTTGCAACATGAAACGGTTCATTTTTGTCACATGGATGGTGATGGGCGGCATGTTATGTGCTCGCTCGATGCGTGCACAGTCGGCGGTGTCTTTTCCTTATCCAGAGATTCCCGTATCGATAAGTGAACCTCAGATGCGTCTGTCGTATCTGCTGAACCATTTCTGGGACAACTTCCTCTTTGCTGATACATCGCAGACGAACAGAAAGTTGGCAGAGCAGGGGATTGCTGATTATCTCAACCTATTGCCGCATGTCGAGGATTCAGCCTCGCAGTACAGCGCAGTGGATGTCTTTGTCCGGCAGGCGTTTGCCGATGCTTCCCGAAGCGAGGCTTTCGAGAATCTGCTGGAGCACTATCTTGGTAATCCTGCATCCCCGCTGCGCAATGACGGGCTCTATGCCCTGTTGTTGCGACGCATCGCCATGACGTTGCCTGAAGGCGACGCACGTCTGGAACGATACCGCCAGCATCAGAGACTGCTCTCGATGAACGCACCAGGTACGACAGCCGCTGACTTTATATATGTAGCGCGTACGGGCGCGCGTGGACGTCTCAGCAACATATCTTCGCCCTATACGCTGCTCGTCTTCAGCGACCCCGACTGTGCCCGGTGTCGCGAGAACATGCCGCAGCTCATGGCCAGCAAGGCATTAAAGGATGGCCGGGTGCGCGTGCTTGTGGTATATCCCGATGCGGATACCTCACTGTGGCGGCAGGCGAAGCCCGACTTGCCGTCCAACTGGACTGATGCATACAGCCCCGAAGGCGAGGTGATGCATCGGCCACTCTACCACCTACCCAGACTTCCGGCACTCTATCTGCTTGATGCTGAAAAGCACGTACTGGTAAAGGATGGCTCGCTCGAGGAGGTCGTGGAGAGAATCCGATAACCACGTCTCATAAAATCTGCTGATTTTCTAAATCTTTAAATCCGTAAATACTTTAACCCCCCTTCAGACAACATGAAGAAGACACTTTTGTTTTTACTATGCTTCCCGTATGCCTCGCTGGCCATCGGGCAGAATGTGATGGGACGTATCATCTCCAACGGCATTGGCGTGCCCAATGTGATGGTGAGCGACGGGCAAGTGGTCACCGTGACTGACGAGAACGGCAAGTACGAGTTCACCTCGACAAAACACTATCCCTATGTGTTCTACTGTATTCCCCGGGGCTACATACCCGAACTGAAGAATAATTTCAACCCTCAGTTCTGGCAGGCATTGGACTCGGAACATGTCGACAAGGTGGAGTATCACAACTTCACGCTGATACCACAGGACAATGACAACTATCACATCGCCATTGGGGCAGACTCGCATCTGGCCAATCGCACGAGCGACCTGGAGCAGTTTCGTACGGGCTACCTGGCGCGCTTGCGTGCCGAGAAGAGGGAATCGGACGTACCGGTATATTCGATGATTCTGGGCGATATGACGTGGGACAACTATTGGTATGCCCGCAGCTATAATCTTCAGTCTTTCTATAATACCTGCAAGACATACGCCTATCCCGTGGCACTGTTCCCGGTAATCGGTAATCATGACAACGACGGCGGGACGACACCTGGCAACGACACCGACTTCCTCTCGGCACAGCCTTGGCGCAAGATTGTGAGCCCGACGTTCTACTCTTTCAACCTCGGACGAGTACACTATGTCGTGCTTGACGACATCTATTATAAGAATGAAGACACCGGTGGCACGTATAGTAAGGGTATTGTCGGGAGTCGTAACTATGACGCACTAATCACAGACGACCAATACGAATGGTTGGCCAAGGACCTGGCTCTCGTCGAGGACAAGGAGACCCCCATCATCATCGGTATGCACATCCCCAACTGGTCCCTTGCCTCCAAGGCACCCTTTGCAGTGTCGTCACGATTGGCCAATAACTGTGCCGAACGGCTGTGCGAGGTCGTGAAGGATTTCAAGAATGTACACATCGTCACCGGACACACTCACTATAACTATTGTGCTCATCCGTCGGACTATCCCAATGTAATGGAGCATAACATCGCAGCCATCTGCGCCACTTGGTGGTGGACAGGCTATGTCTCGGGCCATCACGTATGCCAGGACGGCTCGCCCGGTGGCTATTCCTATTGGACGGTAAATGGTACAGATATCTCCTGGGAGTATCATTCTTGTGAGGACAACGGAAACCTGCAGATGCGCATCTATGACATGAATACCGTCAAGGAGTACTTTGCCACAGACGAGAACGCAAAGAAATTCCTCGCTCTCTATCCCACCCGGAAAACATTCAGTACGCTTCCTGCCAATACCATATATGTCAACGTCTTCGGATATGACACAGACTGGAAGGTGGAGGTGTATGAGGGGGCCAGCAAGCGTAGCGTGACTCGGCTGAACGAAGAAGACCCCTACCACACCATTGCCTATGACATACCACGAACGATTTCCAACGGCTCTTATACCACCGACTTCGGCTCGAAATCCACGCGTCACATGTTCCGCTCCTATATGGCCACTGCCACGCAACCAGTCACGGTGCGCGTCACAGATCGCTTCGGACGCGTCTATGTGCAGAGTATTGAGCGCCCGCACCCCTATAGCCTCGATATGGATAAGATCCAGAGCGATGCCGACCTTACGGGGGTATCCGGCCTTCGCCCAGCCGAGCGTCTGAAGGCATATTCCCGTGACGGCAAACTTTGCATTGATAGTCCTGCCGCACAGACTGCCATCGTAGCTCTTCCCGACGGACGTTCCATAACTCGCCGCCTGGTGAGGGGAAGCAATATCATCTCGCTTCCCGGAGTAAGAGGCATCTGCATTGTTCGGGCAGGTGATGAGAGTGTGAAGGTGACGGTGAAAGGTTGATAGACTTTTATAGATTGTAATTTCTAAGAACGATGAAGAAAAGCTTTTTGTTCCTACTCTTGCTGCTGCCAGCGTGGCTCGCAGCACAGAATATTACGGGGTGTATTACGGCTAATGGTCGTGGGCTGAAAGGTGTGGCTGTGAGCGACGGTGACGTCGTAGTGGTCACCGATGGTGATGGACGTTATGAAATGCAGTCACAGAAACGTAACGGATATGTCTTCTATACACTGCCTCGTGGCTATATGCCCGAGTTGGCCGACGGCTTCAACCCTCAGTTCTGGCAGCGCCTGCAGTCCCCATCGGTGGGTACGAAAGAGGTGCACGACTTCCGACTCACGAAGTGTAAGAATGACAACTTCCGTCTGATTATCGGTGCCGACACTCACCTGGCCAATCGTATTCAGGACCTTGAACAGTTCCGCAAGGGATTCATTCCCTGTTTACAAAAGGAGACCGATGCTGCTCAGGGCGAGCCAGTCTATTCGATGCTGCTTGGCGATCTCACCTGGGACATCTATTGGACACAAAACAAGTTCAACCTGCATGATTTCATTCGCACCTGCAGAGAAATGAACTACAGCGTCCCCCTCTTCCCAGTCATTGGCAATCATGACAACGACCCTTCGGTGCCCTCGTCGCCCGAGACGGACTTCCTTTCCAGCGGTCCTTGGCGCGACATCATTTCCCCGAACTATTATTCGTATAATCTTGGGCGGGTGCATATTGTGGTACTGGATGATATTGTCTATAAGAATGAAGACACGGGCGCCAAATATGCCAAAGGCGTTGTGGGAAGCCGAAACTATGATGGCAGAATCACCGACGAACAATTTGATTGGCTGGTTCAGGACCTCGCACTCGTCTCGAAGAAAACGCCCATTATCGTTGCCCTTCATATCCCTACGATGCGCCTCGATCCCACCACGTATGCTACGACCTTGAAGTTGGATAATCAGACCACCGAACGTCTTTGCGAGGCGCTGCGCGACTTCAAGACGGTTCACATTGTCAGCGGTCACACCCATTATAACTATTGTACCCATCCTGATGCTTATCCCAATATCATGGAGCACAATATTGCCGCCGTCTGTGCTACGTGGTGGGGCACTGGCAGATTCACCGGGCGCCACCTCTGTACTGATGGTACACCCGGCGGCTACTCGCTCTGGACGGTGAAGGGGCGTAAGTTAACTTGGCAGTATCACTCGATGGAGCCGAACGGTGACATGCAAATGCGCGTCACAGACATGAATGCCGTGCGCTATTTCTATCGCAATAGTGAGCCGATGAAGGCTTTCTTGAAGAAATATCCTGCACGTACCGACTTCTCAAAACTGCCCAAGGATATGATTTACGTGAACGTCTTTGCATACGATGATGACTGGAAGGTGGAAGTCTTTGAAGACGGCCAACCCCTAAAGGTCAATCGTGAGACGGTAGAAGATCCACTGCACACTCTGGCATTTGACTACGCAGTCTTTATGAAGAAAGGTTCGGTCGGCAATGGTTCCCAAACGAGAAAAAACACCCACATGTTTACGGCTCAAGCCACATCATCCTTGACACCCATCAAGGTTCGTGTCACAGATTCCTTCGGACAAGTCTATGAACAGGAATTAAAACGCCCGGCTCAGTTCGACCTCGAGATGTGGTAAGGGATTTCCCGTCATTCCTATCTTACAAAGCGCAGAATGAATATTATCATGGCTTCATTCTGCGCTTTGCTTGCTTTCTTTATTTGGGTGCTTTGCTGCTCCTGGCACATTCGAAAGAACGCCGAGCGAAATAAATTCCTCATGCTCGGCAAAAAGAATTTATCCTCTTTGCTCTCACTTACACGGAAATTTCGTAACTTTGCAGGCGAATCGGCGAAGCGCCGATTGATACGATATTTTAAATAACATTTACACACGCGTATGCCACAGATTTCTGTTCGAGGTCATGAGATGCCCGAATCGCCCATCCGCAAGCTGGCTCCCTTGGCTTTTGCTGCCAAGGAAAGGGGAGTCCATGTGTTTCATCTGAACATTGGTCAGCCCGACCTGGCCACTCCTCGAGCGGCACTCGACGCGATTCGCAACTTCGACCGGAATGTACTTGAGTACAGTCCCAGTCAGGGTTACCTGAGCTACCGACAGAAGTTGGTTAAGTATTATGCCAAGTATAATATCAACCTTACGGCCGACGACATTATTATCACAAGCGGAGGCAGTGAGGCCGTTCTCTTCTCGTTTTTGGCTTGTCTGAATCCTGGCGATGAAATCATTGTGCCCGAGCCCGCCTATGCCAACTATATGGCCTTTGCCATCTCGGCCGGCGCAGTCATACGTACCATCGCAACTACTATTGACGAGGGTTTCTCGTTGCCTAAGGTAGAGAAGTTCGAGGAACTCATCAACGAACGAACCCGCGCCATCCTCATCTGCAACCCAAACAATCCGACGGGCTACCTTTATACCCGTCGCGAGATGAATCAGATTCGCGATCTCGTGAAGAAGTATGACCTCTATCTCTTCTCCGACGAAGTTTACCGTGAGTTCATCTACACCGGTAGTCCCTATATCAGTGCTTGCCATCTGGAGGGGGTCGAGAATAATGTGGTACTCATCGATTCAGTGAGCAAGCGTTACAGCGAGTGCGGCATCCGCATCGGAGCTCTGATAACGAAGAACAAGGAGGTGCGCAAGGCCGTGATGAAGTTCTGTCAGGCCCGACTGAGTCCCCCGCTCATCGGCCAGATTGCCGCAGAAGCCAGCTTGGACGAACCCGAAGAGTATGGCCGCGAGGTGTACGACGAATATGTGGAGCGCCGCAAGTGCCTTATCGACGGTCTCAACCGCATCCCCGGCGTCTATAGTCCCATCCCGATGGGCGCATTCTACACCGTGGCCAAGCTGCCCGTGGATGATGCCGAGAAGTTCTGCGCCTGGTGCCTGAGCGACTTCAACTATGAGGGACAGACTGTCATGATGGCCCCCGCTGCCGGATTCTATACCACTCCAGGCGCCGGTGTGAATCAGGTGCGCCTTGCCTATGTGCTGAAGAAAGAAGACCTCACCCGTGCACTCTTTGTCCTGCGCAAAGCCCTCGAAGCCTATCCCGGACGAGTGGAAGATGATGTTTAGTACACATTCATTGCAGTTTCACTCCGCATCGTGCAGACATATACATGGTTCATAGCCAAGCGATTTTTTGCCCATTCGGGGCAAACTCGCCGTGTCTCGCGTCCCGCCATACAGATTGCGACGGCGGGCGTAGCTTTGGGCGTGGCCATCATGCTGCTGAGTGTCTTTGTCGTCCTGGGATTCAAACGGGAGATACAGGGTAAAATCACGGGTTTCAGCGGACATATCCAGATAGTGAACTACGAGACTCTGCGCTCGGCCGAGGCGCAGCCCATCGTGGTAGATGACTCGCTGATTTCCACCCTTGAATCTATTCCAGGCGTGGGTCATGTGCAGCGTTTCTGTACGAAGACGGGAATGCTGAAGACCGACGAAGCATTCAGCGGCGTCTCCTTCCGCGGCGTGGGACCGGAGTATGACACGCTCTTCCTGCATCGACATTTGACACAGGGTTGCATCCCTCATTTTTCCGACACCGCCTCTACGGGGCAGATGCTCCTCTCCGAGACGTTAGCTCGCCGCCTCTCTCTCGGTGTGGGCGATCGCGTCTTCGCTTACTTTTTCGAGAAGAACGTCCGTGCACGTCGGTTCACTGTTGCGGGCATCTATCGCACCAATCTCACTGACTTTGACAATAACTTGGCCTTCGTGGACTTGGCTGCCGTACACAGCCTCCTCAGCTGGGACTCGCAGCAATATGCCGGTGCAGAAGTCGTTCTGAAGGACTTTGGACAGTTGGAACAGGTCTCCTCGCGCATTGTGCAGCGTATCAACCGCTCTCAGGATGCCTATGGCGCCTATTACACTTCGCCCACGATACGTGAGTTGTACCCCGTTATCTTCAATTGGCTTGACCTCCTCAATATGGATGTCCTGGTCATTCTGGTGCTCATGGTTTGCGTCGCGGGCTTCACGATGGTGAGCGGGTTGCTGATAATTATTTTGGAGCGCACCAATTTCATTGGCGTGATGAAAGCTTTGGGCGCCTCCAATCGTCCGCTACGTCATATTTTCCTGTATTTTGCTGCCTTCATCATTCTGCGGGGCCTCGTTGTTGGCAATGCGTTGGCCTTTCTTCTGGCCGTGCTGCAGAAACGCTTCTCCCTCATCCATCTCGACCCCGAGACATACTATATGGACACCGTCCCTCTCCATATAGACTGGTCTTATGTGCTAATAATCAACCTATCGATGCTCCTGTTGTGTATGTTGGCCCTGCTTCTCCCAAGCTACATCGTCTCGCGTATTGAGCCCGCGCGTAGCATACGCTTTGAGTAGGTTGCGGGGGATTTTCGTGCAACGGTGAGGGAAATTCCTTTTTAAAATAGGCAAAATCCTCTTGGCCGTCTCGCGAAATCTCAGTACTTTTGCATCGTAAACACTTAAATCGATATGAGTTATGAAACGTAATCTTCTTTCTTTGATAGCTGTCATGGCACTTCCAGTAGTGCTGATGGCACAGAGCGTGGACGATGACATGTACTTCGTTCCCAGCAAGAAAAAAGCCGCGGTGAAGAGTACTACACTCAGTTCAGCAAACAGCTCTACCTATTCGCCGGTACGTGATACGGACGACTCGGCTTGGAATGACGTGGAAGGCAGCGATGACTACCACACGGGCCAGTTGCGCGACGTGGACGACTACAACCGTCGCGGAGCCAGACAAGTGGTCACACGACTCTCCGGCGACACTCTGTACATCTCCGGTGATTCGCTTCAGGAACGTTCGTATTCGCTGAACGAAAATGGCGACGACGTCTATGACGACGGAAGCGATTACGACCGTGGTTATTATGATGGCGGCGAATATGACGATGACTTCTACTATACGTCGCGCCTTCATCGCTATCATGGCTATCGCTTCTACGATCCCTTCCTCTGGGACTACTATTATGGATGGTATGATCCCTGGTACGATCCTTGGTATGGATGGTATGCTCCTCACTTCCGTCTGGGCTACTACAGCTGGTTTGGCTGGGGCTGGGGATGGCATCACTATCCCGGATGGGACCTTGCATGGCATCATCACGGATGGTATGGCGGCGGTCACTACGCAGGTCACTATCATGGCCGTCCCGTGAATCACTTCAACCTGGGCCATCGCACGAGCAGCTCGGCAGGCCGTTACCTGACGACCACCAACCCGCGTGCCGGACGTTCTGGCTCTACACTGTCTTCGCGCAGCGGCACCCGTGGCATGATTTCGTCCCAGCGTGGCGTGTCTTCTCGTACAGGTCGCGAAACGACTCCTACCGCAGTTCGCGGCAGCCGCGGAACCACCGTTTCCCGTTCGGCTACGCCCAGCACGTCCTCGCGCTCCACGGTGTCCAGCTCGTCGCGCAGTGTCCGTTCCAGCAGCAGTTCTGTGTCCAGCTCGTCCTCGCGTAGTGTGAGCACGCCCTCTCGCAGCAGCAGTTCCTCGACGCGCAGCAGTTCACCCTCGGTGAGCACCAGCCGTAGCAGCTCGGGCAGCTTCGGTGGAGGCGGCAGCTTCGGAGGTGGTGGCTTCGGCGGCGGTTCATCGCGCGGCGGTGGCGGCGGTGGCGGACGCGGCGGCAGATAATCTGCTGCAATGTCATCCCGACAACATTCGAACTTTACTAAGGAATATATATAGCAAACTCTAAAGACGAACGAACATGAAAAAATATCTTGCCTTGGGCGCTCTCTTCCTGGCTGCATCGGCCAGCGCCCAGAACATATACCAGAATGCAGAGATTAGTAGCACGTCCGATGTCATCGGCACCTCGCGCTACGTCTCGATGGGCGGTGCTATGGGCGCCCTGGGGGCCGACATCTCGGCCATCGGAAACAATCCTGCCGCCATCGGTCTCTTCCGCAAGTCGGACATCTCGCTGACTGCCGGCCTGCTCTGGCCGAAGGATCGAACCTACGACGAGGGTGACAATCTCACTCACGGCACGTTCGACCAGCTGGGCTTCGTGGCTGCCATGCACCTGGACGAGCCTAATGTGAAGTTTGTCAATGTGGCCTTCAACTATCAGAAGAAGTTCAACTTTGCCAATGCCTTTTATGCCGACAACGGTGACACTCGCGGCCTCTCGCAGGTGGACAATCTGGCAAGCATCAGCAACTATAACAATTATTACAACGAGTATAATCTGCTGGGCACGGCCTTTAATTCGTATGTTATGGACAAGGACGACGTGGGCTACTACAATTCCTATAGCGCCTACAAGAACCGCTATACGCACTACAGCACCGGCTCCACGCAGGCCTTCGACCTAAACGTAAGTACCAACATCAAGGATCGCTACTATCTGGGCCTCACGCTGGGGATTGAGAATGTGAACTATGACCGCTACTCACTCTATGCCGAGGAACGTGAAGATGACGCAGGCAACATTCTTGACTACTCCCTCTATAACGACCAGAGTATCGATGGCTACGGACTGAACTTTAAGGTGGGCGGCATCGTGCGTCCCATCGAGGAGAATCCCCTCCGTGTGGGACTTACCATCGAGAGCCCGACGTGGTATCGTCTGAAGAGCAAGACATGGCACAGCATCGACAGCAAGTTTGACGCTGATGGCAATTATCAGGCCGATGGATATGTCACCCACAACGGTTACGACGAGAGTTATCTGGAGTATATCCTGCGCACTCCGTGGCGTGCCCGCCTGGCAATCGGCAGTACGCTGGACCAGTATCTGGCTTGGGATATCGAATATGAATACGCCAACTATGGCAAGAACCGCATGAAGTACCCCGACGACGGAGACTATTATGAGAGTTCCTCTTTCGCCGGCGTGGCTGACAAGGGTGCCAACCGTGAGAACAAGAACGTCTTTCGCGGACAGCACACGGTGCGTGCCGGTGTGGAGTTCAAGCCGTCGGCCGACTGGGCCATCCGCTTCGGATACAACTACATCAGCAGCATCTACAAGGATGGCGCTCGCCTGAACCAGTACATCGACAGCCCGGCGTTGGACTATATGACAAGCACCAACTACATGAACCTCTCGGATGCCAACGTGCTGGCTTGCGGTATCGGTTATCGTCATAATCGTTTCTACATCGACATGACATACAAGTTCCGTCAGCAGAACGGAGAGTTCTATGCATTCGACGACTCATTCAGCAGCGAGGGACAGTTTGTGGCTGATAATCCTGGTCTGGCCAACATCAAGCTGCAGCCCGTGGACGTGAACCTGAACCGCCACACGATTACGTGGACCATGGGCTTCAAGTTCTAAGACAGCGAAGCATACTTATAGACATCGTAAAGCAGCGGCGTGCAGGACCTTGAGTGAGGCATCCTGCACGCCGCTGTTTTTTAGTATGAGACGTAGGGATTGTTCTCCCGCTCCCATCCGATGGTGGTCGTCGGACCGTGACCGGGCAGCACGCGCGTCTCGGGAGGCAGGGTGAAGAGCCGCTCCACGACGCTCTGCTTCAGCTGGTCAAAGTCGCCGCCGGGGAGATCGGTGCGCCCTACGCCCCCGGCAAAGAGCGTGTCGCCGCAGAAAAGGCATCCGGCCTGGGGCAGATAGAAGCAGACACCACCGGGCGAATGGCCGGGCGTGTGAATCACCTGTATGTCGATGCTGCCCACCTGCAGCTCCAGTCCGTCGCTGAGGGGGCTGCCCAATGGCGGCAGCGACTCGCGCATCGGGAGACCGATGGCCTCGGCCATGCGAGGCGCTAACTGATAGAGGCGTTCGTCGTCGGGGTGACACATGGGGCAGATGCCGTACTTATTATATATATACGGGAGTCCATAGACGTGGTCGAAATGCATGTGGGTCTGCAAGGCGTAGCGTAGCGTGAGCCGCTCGGCGCGTATAATCATGTCCAGATGTTCGCGTTCCGAGTCCTTGCGTGCTCCGAAGTCGATGATGGCGGCATCGCCCGTCTGTTCGTCCCACAGCAGGCAGCTGTTCACCTCGAGCGGACCCACTGTGAATATCTCTGTTTTCATAGGCTTGTGTAAACCACTTTTTTCGTCTGGAAGTAGTCTTCGCTGAAGTAATCCGACAGCGGGGTGACGAGCGTGTGATGCTTCATGGGCATCACCTCGTGTTCCAGCTCTCCGCCCTTGAGGCAAACGAGCCCATTGGGGATGGCATTGAACTGCTCTGAACTGATATTGTTCCTCACCAGCCGTGTCAGGTCGCAGAGCGGCATCACGGCCCTGCTCACCACGAAATGGAATTTCTCGCGGACTTCCTCGGCGCGTGTCCATTGGGTGGAGACATTCTCTAAGCCCAGCGCCTGAATCACTTCGTCGCACACACGGATTTTCTTTGCTGTGGAGTCCACGAGATGGAAGTGGCATTCCGGGAACATGATGGCCAGGGGGATACCGGGAAAACCACCGCCTGTGCCCAGATCCATGATGGAGGTCTGCGGCTTGAAGCGCACGAACTCGGCGATGGCCAGCGAGTGGAGCACATGGTGGAGGTACAGGTTGTCAATATCCTTGCGCGAAATCACGTTGATACGTGCGTTCCATTCGTGGTACAGGGCATCGAGTGCAGCATAGCGTTCGCGCTGTATGGCATCGAGGGTGGGGAAGTACTTGAGTATAACGTCCATCTTGTGTCGTCTGTTATTTTGCTTTTTTCTTGATGGCCATGAAATTGGGTGTCAGTAAGCCGTTCAGCTGCTCGTATTTCAGGGTGACGGAGATCAACCCTGAACTGTAAGGGGCAATCTCGTATTGGTTGTAGAGGAATGTGATGCCATCGCTCTCTATGAGAAAGTTATTGTCCACATAGACGTCGCCCAGCACGGTGATGCTGGTCTGCTCGCGTAGCTCGTCCACCGTCTTGCAGTTGTTGTCGACCAACAACTGTTTCATGATGGCGTCTATGAGCGCCGTCCGCTTCGACTCCAGAAAGACATCCCAGGTGTCCAGGAAGTGTCCCGTCTGGGCATCAAAATTCAGATAGTCTATCACGTAGCTGCCGTGGGCTCCTCCCTGATACGTTTCTGTGGTGGCAATATAGCTCAGCACTCCGGCGAGCGGCTTATCGTTCAGCTTCCCCGTCATGTTCCAGGTGTATGTGAAGCGGTATCCTCCGTCCTCGTCGTCTGGTTCGTAGAATTCCTTCAGCTCCTGTCCGAACTGGCTTGCCAGCGAGTCGGCAAAGTGGTTCATAGCCTCCTCGGGCGACCGCCCGGCGATGTAATATATCTCCTGGCACAGCCGTTCGTTCACTGCATGGGCTTCCGGCGAGTTGCCTATAGCGAAGTTCATGCACATGTCAATGGAGTAGCGGGGCACGTCCTGTCCGGGAATCACCGCCACGTTGCGGTGGAGCCCCAGCGTGTCGAATTTCAGCATCTCCCCTGCCTGCAGCAAGGTGCTGGCTGTTGAATCCTGCCCGTCTGTGCCTGTCGTGCGTTTACCCTCGAAGCATGAAGCCAGCATGCCTGCTGCGGTCAGCGTCAGCACGATGCCCGACTTCATAATCCAACAATTCAGTCTTCGTTTCATATCGTTTGGAATCTATTGTTCTTTGTAGAAATCCTTTCCTTGTACAAAGGTACGAATAAGCGAGCAGAGTACAAAAGGAAAACGTATTTTTTTTCGTTTTGCACTTTCGGGCGAGGGTACTTTCTTCTACACCCGCAAGCGGGTCGAAGCGTTGTAAATCGTCGGACGCGACGCGTCAGAGGTGCGATAATGTATAGACTTAAGTTTCGGGAGCTCTTAACTCGCCATTTCCCATGACGTGTTCCTGTGGACTTTATCACGTGTGATAAACTATTTTATCATGTGTGATAAAGCTCCGTGCGGCACGTTATGAGACTCGGACATCCTTTCGCTCGAGCGTCCAAAATGAAAAACTTCGTCTTTCTTTTTGCACTCTGCTCTTCTTTTCGTAACTCTGACCTGCGGTCGAAGTTACTTTCGCTCGAGCGTCCAAAATGAAAAACTTCGTCTTTCTTTTTGCACTCTGCTCGCTTATTCGTAACTTTGTGGGCTGAAACAAACGACAAACTACATAACGATGGAGAAACAATTTAAAAGAACCACTGTGACCTCGGCTCTGCCGTATGCCAACGGTCCCGTACACATCGGTCATCTGGCTGGCGTATATGTGCCGGCCGACATCTACGTGCGCTACCTGCGCCTGAAGCATCGCCCGGTGCTGTTTATCGGTGGTAGCGACGAACACGGCGTACCCGTGACCATCCGTGCCCGCAAGGAGGGCATCACCGTGCAGCAGGTGGTAGACCGCTACCATGCGCTCATCAAGGACTCGTTTGAGCGCTTTGGCATCTCGTTCGACATATACAGCCGTACGACAAGCCCCACACACCATAAGCTGGCAAGCGATTTCTTCCGTAAACTGTACGACGACGGGAAGTTCATCGAACAGGTCACGGAGCAGTTCTATGACGAGCAGACGGGTCACTTCCTCACCGATCGTAACATCCGCGGCGAATGTCCGCGCTGCCATGCTCCCGAGGCATATGGCGACCAGTGCGAGAAGTGCGGAGCAACGCTCTCGCCCGAGGAACTTATCAATCCCTACAACGCCGAGACGGGTAATCCGCTGGTGAAGAGAGCCACTAAGCACTGGTATCTGCCGCTGGACAAGTACCAACCCTGGCTGGAGAAATGGATCCTGGAGGAGCACAAGGAGTGGCGAAGCAATGTCTATGGGCAGTGTAAGAGTTGGCTTGACGGAGGTCTGCGCCCCCGTGCCGTGACCCGCGACCTTGACTGGGGCATCCCTGTTCCCGTCGAGGGGGCTGAGGGAAAGGTGCTCTATGTATGGTTTGATGCTCCCATCGGCTACATCTCCAACACCAAGGAGCTCTGTGACCAGCATCCCGAACTGGGTTCGTGGGAGACGTGGTGGAAGGACCCCGAGACGCGTCTGGTACACTTCATTGGCAAGGACAACATTGTGTTCCACTGTATCGTGTTTCCTGCTATGCTCAAGGCACACGGAGGCTACATCCTCCCCGACAATGTGCCCGGCAACGAGTTCCTCAATTTGGAAGGCAACAAGATCTCTACCTCTAAGAACTATGCCGTCTGGCTCAACGAGTACCTCGACGAGATGCCTGGCCGCCAGGACGAGCTGCGCTATGTGCTCACGGCCAACGCGCCCGAGACGAAGGACAACGACTTTACGTGGGATGACTATCAGGCACGCTGCAACAACGAGCTGGTGGCCGTCTATGGCAATTTTGTGAACCGCGCCCTGCAGCTCACTCAGAAGTACTATGAAGGCCGAGTGCCTGAATGTGGCGAGCTCAACGACTACGACCGAGAGACTCTGGCTGCCTTTGCCGACGTGAAGTGTCAGCTGGAAAGCCTGCTTGAGAACTTCAAGTTCCGCGAGGCGCAGAAGGAGGCCATGAATCTGGCACGCATCGGCAACAAGTATATTGCCGACTGCGAGCCGTGGAAAGTGATCAAGACAGACCCCGAGCGCGTGAAGACCATCATCTACCTCAGCCTGCAGATTACGGCCAACCTGGCCATTGCCTTTGAGCCCTTCCTGCCCTTCAGCAGCAAGCGCCTGCGTGAGATGATAGCTATGGACGGATTCTCCTGGGAAGACCTTGGCAGCACCACACTGCTGCCCGCCGGCAAGCAGTTGCCCAAGCCCGAGCTGCTCTTCACAAAGATAGAAGACGGCGTCATTGCCATGCAGAAGAAGAAACTCGAAGACATCATCAAGGCCAATGAGGCTGCTGCCTACAAGGCTGCTCCCGTGAAGCCCACCATCCCCTTCGAGGATTTCGAGAAGCTGGACATCCGCGTGGGCCTCGTCAAGGCGTGTGAGAAAATCAAGAAGAGCAAGAAGCTGCTCAAGTTCACGCTCGACGACGGCTCGGGCAAGGACCGCACCATCCTGAGCGGCATCGCCCAGTGGTATGAGCCGGAACAGCTCGTGGGCAAGCGCGTGCTCTTCATTGCCAACCTGGCGCCGCGTCAGATGATGGGCGAGGAGAGTTGCGGCATGATACTGAGCGCCGTGAACTACAACGGAGACCTCAGCGTAACCACGACAATGGAAGACGTGAAGGGAGGAAGCCAGGTGGGGTAGTGAATAGTGCATAGTCCATAGTCCATAGTCCATAGTCCATAGTCCATAGTCCATAGTCCATAGTGCATAGTCCATAGTTAAATGAAGCAAAGTATCGTTAATGAAAAAAGCAAGCATTTCGCGATACGTGTCGTTCGGCTGTATCAGTACCTCACGGAGATGACTCCGCGAAAGGAATACGTGTTGTCTCGGCAGATGCTTCGAAGCGGTACAAGCATTGGGGCGAATGTGAAGGAAGCCTTGCGGGGACAAAGCGTTGCCGACTTTACGGCAAAAATGAGCATTGCATTAAAAGAGGCGAGCGAGACAGAATATTGGCTCGAATTGCTTGGAGAAACAGGTTATCTGGATGAACGGCTGTCGGTTTCTATGCTGGACGATTGTCGGGAAGTGATTCGTATGTTAATGTCCATCGTCAAATCGACAAACAAACTTTAACTATGGACTGTGCACTATGAACTATGGACTGAAAGACCGCGCAGCGAGGGGCTTCCTTTGGGGAATCCTGAACAACGGCACCGTGCAGGTGCTGGGTGCACTCTTCGGCATCCTGATCCTGCAACGGCTGGACCCTTCGGCTCAGGGCAAGATTACCAAGCTCATGGTCTTTGCCGGAGTGGCCAGCGTACTGCAGGAAAGTGGTTTCACGGCTGCCCTGTGTAATCTTAGGGAACGCACGCGCAATGACTATAACGCCGTCTTCTGGTGCCAGGCAGGCATCGGGACGGCGCTCTATGTCATCCTCTTCTTCTGTGCGCCGCTTATCGTAAACTATTTCCACGACCCCGATCTGCTCTGGCTGAGCCGCTTTCTTTTCCTGGGCTTCTTCTTCAGCAGCCTGGGCACGGTGCAGCGTGCCTATCTCTTCATCCATCTGATGAACCGTGAGAGTTGCATCATTGCCATCGTCTCGCAATGCATCTCCAGCATTGTTGCCGTGACGATGGCATGGATGGGTTGTGGCTATTGGAGTCTGGCTGTGCAGCATGTGCTCTTCATCTTTGTGGTGGCCGTGATGAACTGGTGCTATTCGCCGTGGCGCCCCTCGCTCTCCATTGACCTGCGTCCCGCATGGCGCATGTTCGGGTTCAGCAGCAAACTGTTGCTTACGAACATCGTAAACAGTCTTAGCAGTAATGCTTTTGGCCTGCTGCTCGGCAAGTACTATGGGGATTATCAGGCTGGCATCTACGGCGCTGCACGTAAGTGGACCGACATGTCTTCCAATACCATTAATGGCATGCTCACCGGCGTGGCACAGCCTGTGCTTTCGCGAGTGGTCGATGAGGATGAGCGCTATCGACGCACTTTCCGCAAGATGCTGCGTTTCGTGTCGTTTGTCTCCTTCCCCTGCCTGCTTGGTATGGGACTCATAGCCCGCGAGTTCCTGCTGCTGGTGGTGGGGGAGAAGTGGATCGAGAGTGCCACGCTGCTCAGCATGCTGAGCCTCTATGGCGCCATCTTCCCACTGCTGACACTCTACAGCCAGCTGGCTATCAGCCGCGGGCGGAGCAATATCAATATGTGGAGTACGCTCTGCCTCAGCATGCTCATCCTGGTTGGGCTGGTTGCACTGCACAGATATGGTCTCTATGTGATGGTCGTGTATTTCATCAGCGTGAATGTGCTGTGGCTCTTTGTGTGGCAGTGCATTGCCTGGCATCTCATCCGCCTCTCGTTCTGGGATGCCCTGCGCGATGTGGTTCCTTTCTTTGTCATTGCACTTGGTGTGATGGCATTCACCTGGTGGGCCACGCGCAGCATTGACTCGCTGTGGCTGTTGTTGCTGTGCCGAGTGGTGCTTGCCGCCTTCCTATATATTATAATAATGTATGCGAGCGGGGCGCGAATTATGCGCGAGAGCATGGTTTATATTCTCCGCCGCTTTGGCTTACGATAACTTCATAATCCTTCCTTGCCTATGAGTTGTAACATCGCATTCCTCATTTCTGCCCATACGGATGCCCCTCAGCTGAAGCGTCTCATCGAAGCACTTCCTGCCGATGCCGACTTCTTTGTCCATATTGATGCAAAGAGTGATATAACACCTTTTACTTTATTGATAAAGAGTGATAATGTGCACTTCCTTGTGAATCGTGTCGATGTGCGGTGGGGCACGATGCGAGAGGTGGAGTATCAGATGCGCCTGCTCTGTGCCGCAGTGGAATTTCCGCGCCACTTTGATCGTATCTTCTTCCTCAGCGGAATGGACTATCCGCTGTGGTCGCCGGAGCAGATTGTCGCGTGGCTCTCGGCGCAGGGCGAACGTGAGATTCTGCAAGGCGTCTGCCTGGATTCGCCTGACATCAATGCCTTGCAGCATGAGATGTACACGGTTGCACGCCCGTTCTTCGAATCCGTGAAACTCTCCATCCTGGCTCGCAAGATACTCCGTCTGACGGGTTATCGCAAGAAGTTGCACTTCACGGTGGACGGAGCTGAATGGCGGCTCTACAAGGGGAGCGCGTGGTGGTGCATCTCGCAGGAGCTGGCACTGCATCTGCTCGACGTGTATTATAACAAACCCGAGGTGTCCCGCTACTTCCGCAACAGCTTCTGCCCGGCCGAGACACTGATTCAGACCATTGCCTTCAACTCACCTCGCTGGGCTTCGCGCTGCATTCTCACCGAGGGCGCTTACCCCGGCCTTGCAGCTCTCACTCCCTTGCATTTCATTGACTACGAGCCCGTCATCCAGATTATGACCGAGGCCGACCTGCCCCGCCTGCGACAGAGCGGCAAGATGTTCTGCCGCAAGGTAGTCAGCGGCAAGAGTGACAAACTGGTGGAAATCCTAAAGAACCACTCCATTACCGACGTATAACCTCATCAATTAACGCATTATGAACAAAATTTATTGGAAGGCACTCTTCCCCGCTTTCGTGTTCCTGCTCATGCAGGTCGTATTCAGCTTTCTGGTTCCTCTTGTGATGCTTGTCTGTCACCCGAGCGCGATGAAGGATATTGTGGCCAAAGGCCTTGCTTCCATCGATCACTCGGCCTTTGTGTCACCCGCTTCGATGGCTATTGCTATTATGCTGGCAGGCCTGGCCACATGTTACATTCTGTGGCGCAAGGGGATGGTCCGCCTGCCCGAGGCTTTCGATGGTCGCTCGATTCGTTGGCCGCAGATCTTACTCGGCATTCTGGGAGTAATCCTGGGCGTCATTGCCACCGATTTGCTGAGTGAACAGCTGAACCTGCCAAATATCATTGAGGCTGAGATGACCGAGATTGTCGGTACCTTTTGGGGCGTTCTGGCAGTGGCAGTCATCGGTCCGATTGTCGAGGAAGTGGTCTTCCGCGAGGGCATCCAGGGTTGCTTGCTGCGTGGCGGCGTAAAACCATGGACGGCCGCCGTAGTCAGTGCACTCTGCTTCGGCATCATCCATCTAAACCCGGCGCAGGTGCCGTTTGCCTTCATCGTAGGCCTCATGCTGGCCGTAATCTATCAGAAGACGGGCAATGTGGTGATCACTTCACTGCTGCACATACTCAACAACAGCGTCAGCGTGGCCTTGATGCGCGTTCTTGGGGATGGGGCAGAGGATTTCACCCTCACCGAGTGGTACGACCTCACTCCTCTTACCGTGTGGTGTCCTATTGTGATACTGGGCTTCTTAAGTGTGTGGAGTCTCTGTCTGTTCTACAAGAAATACCAGTGAGCCATGCTTCGTAAATTGTTATGCTTCCTTTTTCTCTGTGCCGCGTCGGGCGTCGGGGCACAGTCCGTGCCCTCCTTCCTCACCATTCGGAATCGCCACATGACTGTGCGGCAGGATCTTTCGCGTGGAGGAGCCATCAGTCACATCTTCCGCCACGGCGAGGAGGGCAGCCTTGTGAATATCTATGACGAAGGGCGCTATATCCAGCAGTCGTACTATGCAGGCCGTTCCGTCAACCGCGTGGCCGAGGGACAGAGCGAGTTCTGGAGCCCGTGGCCGTGGAATCCGATTCAGGTGGGTGACTATGCCCGGGGGCGTGCCGAGATACTGGACTGGCGCCAGTCGCGCCACGAGACCTATGTCAGGTGTATCCCCATGCAGTGGGACATGAAAAACCATCCTGCCGAGGCCGAGATGGAGCAGTGGACCAGCCTGCATGGCCGCATGCTCCATGTGCGTTGCCGTCTCACTTGCCACCGAACCGACACCCTCTATGGCGAGAGTTCGCAGAATGACCAGGAGATACCGGCCGTATATCCCATCTCTGCTCTCAACCACCTCTATTATTATCAGGGTGATGCTCCGTTTACAGGTGGGGCTGCCGATACTGTCGAGGTTGAGGAACTGCGCTTCGTGGAGCCCAAGCATGGATGGGGTCACTATCCTTCGGTACCCGAGAAGTGGATGGCCTTCGTGGGCGACGACGGTCGTGGCATGGGTGTCTATAGCCCCTCGGCCACTTCGTTTCTCGCCGGTCGTTACAAGCCCGACCGTGACGGACAGGCGCTTGACGAAGCCACCTCATATATTGCCCCCGTCCGCTCACAGTACGTAGGTCCCCGCAGCGTGGTCGAGTACGAATACTACATCATCCTGGGCACCGTTCCCCAGATCCAGCGTGCCGTGCGCACCATCCATCGGCGTGAAGCAGAGTAACGATAAATTCTATTTTGAAATTGGGACCGGAAAGGTCAGCACCAGAGTGGATATTTAGTAATCAAAAGACAAAATGAAAAAAGTAATAGTCATTTCCACGAGCCTTCGTCATGGCTCGAACAGCGATATGCTCGCTGAGAAGTTTATAGAAGGTGCCAAAGCAGCTGGAAACGAAGTGGAGAAGGTTTCCCTGACGGATAAGAACATCCAGTTCTGCAGGGGTTGCATGGCTTGCCAAAAACTTGGGCGTTGCGTCATTAAAGACGACGTGAATGATATCATGGCAAAGGTGCTGAAGGCTGATGTCATTTGCTGGGCCACACCTATCTACTATTATGAGATGAGCGGTCAGATGAAGACCCTCATAGACCGTATGAATGCGATGTACGAGCAGGAATACCAGTTCCGTGATGTCTATCTGTTGACAACGGCAGCAGAGGATGAAGCCGAGACCCCCAAACGTGCAGAGACAGGCTTGTCGGGTTGGATAGACTGTTATCCCAAGAGCCGCTTGGCTGGCACGCTTTTCTGCGGCGGCGTGAACGCAGCCCGCGAGATTGAAGGCAATCCCAAACTGCAAGAGGCCTACGAACTTGGCAAGCGTGTGTGAGGACAATATGGAATACAAGACGTTGAATATCGGAGTTAAGATGACGTAATTGGGCATTGGCGAATAGAATGGCAGGACAGCTGCACAGATTGCCTTGAAGTTCCTGATACAGAACGACATTATCATCATCCCCAAGACTACGCATAGAGAAAGGATGATTGAGAACATCGATCTTTTCGACTTTACCCTCTCTGATGATGACCTGCAATCCAACCATCACCTCGATACGGGTCACAATGTGACATGATGGCCGTTGGATGCGATGACCTATAAAGTAACAGACAGATAAATCGGAATTTAGCGGTATGAAAGTAGAATTGCGGAAATGGTGTTTGGCTGACAAAAAAGAACTGAAGGAATTATGCAATGCCGTTGATAGAACATACTTGTCAGACAGATTGCCGAATCCTTATACAGAAGATGATGCTAATTGGTGGCTGAATATGGTTGCCAAAAGCGAAGGCATTGACGGAACTTTTCGCGCAATGGTCGTAGATGGGAAGATTGTTGGTAGTGTTTCCGTTGAACGAAAAGCAGATATATACAGGCTTGACGGCGAATTAGGTTACATGTTATTGAAAGACTATTGGAATCGTGGCCTGATGAGCCAGGCTGTGGGACAAGTGTGTGAGATTGCAATAAAGGAACTTGGTCTCAATCGAATTACAGCAAATGTCTTTCAGCCCAATTTCGCATCTCAGCACATTTTACTAAAGAATGGTTTTATACAAGAAGGAGTCATGCGCAAAGCGGTGATTAAAGGAGGCATTATTTACGATATATTCTTATATGGTTTATTGAAGTAAATTCCAATTTTCAGAGTATTACATAACTTAATAAAGCATGAGGCAATAATAGAAATGAAAATAGAGAAATTCACGAATGATGACTTTGCTAAAGCAGCA